>CAZBPG010000005.1:89121-90499 GCA_964493695.1 uncultured Chitinophaga sp.
GTACACCGGAACCCCAATATCTTCAAGCAAATCCACCCTCCGGTACACCGGAACCTCAATATCTTCAAGCAAATCCACGCTCCGGTGTACACCAAACCGTCATTTTTTTCATAACTCCTTATTTTTTAACTAAAAATCAAACAAAATGAGCTACTTATCAAGATTAGCACCCGAAACCCTCGAAACCCGTTTAGAAGCCCTCCTTTTAGCCAAAAACAAAATGGACAGCCTGCCCCCGGGCACTAACCCGCTAACGGCCGCCACCACTGCCCGTTTAATTGGCATGACAGGCGATTACAGCACTAAATTTAACTCCATACTTACAGCGGCCTTTGCCTACAACGGCAATACTCCGGTTAAGGAGAGCGCACAGTATAGCTGCGCCCTGCATACCAATCATTTTATTCAGGTGTTTAACCTGGGAATAAAGCGAGGGGTTTACACAGCCGCCCAGCGCGATTTTTTTAATTTACCGGTAGGCAGCGATGCCCTGCCCGATTTAGATAAAGCTGTGGATGTACTTAAATGGGCCAATGCCGTGGTGAATGGCGATGCTAACCGCATAACTGCCGGTGGTGCGGCTATGAGCAACCCTACCGCTGCCGAAGTGCAGGCCACGCTTACCCCTTTTCACACCGCATTCGATAACCAGAGCAACTTTAAAGATGCCCTGGATGCTGCTGAAGAAACGCTGGAAGCCATACTGGCAGAAGCCGATAAAGTAATTAAGAAAGTATGGGACGAGCTGGAGACTTTTTATAATGAAGAAAGCGATGAGAGCCGCAGAGATAACTGCCGCGAGTGGGGAGTGGTGTATGTATTGATTGGAAGCGATAAAGTAATGAGCGGAACGGTAACCTATAATGGCTCACCGGTCGAAGGTTTTACGGTTAAGTTTACTAAAGGCAAAAACAAAAGCACCACTACCGCTGCCGGTGCCTACTCGCTGAATACCCGCATGATGGGCATTCAAAAAGTGGACGTAATTAAGCTGGACGAAAACAACAAGGAGGTAAAGAAATGGCAGTTTGAAGTGGAATTAACCGAGAACGATAATCTGATTCAGAATTTTGTGGTGAATGATTAAGGTAAAACCCCGAAAGGGTTCAAAACCCTTTCGGGGTTATTGGTTCACCGCTGGCGATTGAAAGCTCTGTAGATTTTCAGGTGAAAGTGTATCTTCGCGGTTATGGACCCGATTATTATTTTGCTCTTGGTAATTATTGCCCTTTTGGTCTACCAGTTTTTTCTTAGAGACGACCCAGATGAATTAGATGACCGGGGGAACTCGGGTAAGAGTAGAAAAAAGCGATAACCGGTTAGAAATCGAGTAGCCCGCCCCGCCAGTTGTAACTGACGGGGAGAGGCTCTCACACCA
>CAZBPG010000006.1:0-16420 GCA_964493695.1 uncultured Chitinophaga sp.
AACGCATCCTATTTGCGTTCCCTTTTTTATTTAGGTATGCAAACGGACAGTCATTTCTGTTTCTGCATATGTTGCGAACAAACATCTTTACGAAACCAATTTGGCGCAAATCGGATATAAAATTGATGGAATTCTATACCCAAGTATTGCGGTAAATAAGCAGGCCGTAAATTTTGCTATTTCTAGAAAGTTTGCAGAAAACAATCTTAAATGTATGAAGGTATTCCATTTAAGTCTAAAGGAAACTGACAATGAGAAAGTAACTCTAAACAACTTTTTGAAAGTTGGAGTTTGTAACGAAAAGAAAATTAGTTGGAGAGAATTTATTGAAAGCGATTTGAATGACTTTCAGCAGAGGCAGTCAGAATAATGACTTTAACGAAGCCCCTTCCTCCAATCCACCTTCTCTGCCACCACTGCTTTTAATTGCTCTAACGAAACACGCTCCTGTTTCATGCTGTCGCGCTCGCGGATGGTAACGGTGTTGTCTTCCAGGGTTTGGTGGTCAACGGTAATGCAGAACGGGGTGCCGATGGCGTCCATCCTGCGGTAGCGTTTGCCAATGGCATCTTTCTCTTCGTAAAAACATTTGTGGTCCCACTTCAGGTCATCAAAAATTTCGCGCGCCTTTTCGGGCAGCCCGTCCTTTTTCATCAGCGGGAACACGGCAATTTTTATCGGTGCAAGAAAAGCCGGCAGGGCAAGCACAGTACGCTCGCTGCCGTCTTCCAGCTTTTCGTTTTTAAACCCGTTGCAGATAAGCGCGAGGAATGTGCGGTTCAAACCCACCGAAGTTTCCACCACATAAGGAATATAGCTTTCGTTGCTTTCGGGGTCGAAGTATTGCAGCTTTTTGCCGCTGTGCTCCATGTGGTTTTTCAAATCGAAATCGGTGCGGCTGTGTATGCCCTCAATTTCTTTAAAGCCAAACGGAAAGTTGAACTGAATATCTACAGCCGCGTTGGCGTAGTGCGCCAGCTTTAAGTGGTCAAAGAATTTCAAATTCGTTTCGGCAAAGCCCAGCGACCGGTGCCATTTCATGCGCGCTTCTTTCCACTGCGCATACCATTCCATTTCGGTACCGGGGCGCACGAAGAACTGCATTTCCATCTGCTCAAACTCACGCGTGCGGAAAATAAACTGTCGGGCAACTATTTCATTGCGGAACGCTTTACCAATCTGCGCAATACCGAAAGGAATTTTTTTGCGTGAAGTCTTTTGTACATTCAGGAAGTTCACGAAAATACCCTGTGCGGTTTCGGGGCGCAGGTAAATGGTAGAAGAATCATCTGCCAGCGAACCAACCTCGGTGCTGAACATCAGGTTGAACTGGCGAACCTCCGTCCAGTTTTTACTGCCCGATACCTCGCAGGCAATTTCGAGGTCAACAATAATTTGTTTCAGTTCTTCGAGGTTATTGTCCTCCAGTGCCTTTTTAAAGCGCGCTTCAATAGCGTTCACCTTTTCTTTATTGCGCAGCACATTCGGATTGGTCTTCAAAAACATTTCCTTATCAAAGGTCTCCCCGAATTTCTTTGCCGCCTTGTCTACTTCCTTGTCAATCTTGTCTTCAATCTTCGCCATGGCATCTTCAATCAGCACATCCGCACGGTAGCGTTTCTTCGAATCTTTATTGTCGATGAGCGGGTCCATAAAAGCATCTACGTGCCCGCTCGCTTTCCATGTTTTCGGATGCATAAAGATGGCAGCGTCCAGGCCCACAATGTTTTCGTGAAGCTGTGTCATGGCTTTCCACCAGTACTGCTGCAAATTATTTTTCAGTTCAATGCCGTAAGGGGCGTAATCGTAAACGGCACTCAGCCCGTCATAAATTTCGGAAGAAGGAAAAATGAAACCGTATTCTTTACAGTGCGAAATAATTTGCTGAAAGTCTGTCTGTGTATTCTCGTTGCTCATGGGGCGAAAATAAAAATTAGCTGATGTGAAAAGAGATTAACCACTAAGGACACTAAGAGCACTAAGGTTTATAAAATGCCTTTTGTATTTCTTAAAGTTCTTAGTGTCCTTAGTGGTTATATTTTCTCCAGCACCATCTTTACTCCATGTCTTGGGCGAAGCGTAACCAGCGGCTCTAAACTCAGTTTAAAGTTTTCGGCCAGTGTAAAGTTGAATTTGGTGCAGGCAAGAGCCAACACTATCTGCATTTCCATCATCGCAAAGTTGTTGCCAATGCACATGCGCTGTCCCCCGCCAAAAGGAAAATACGCATACCGGTGAATGCTTTTCATGCGCTCGGGCGAAAATCTTTCGGGGTCAAACTTCAACGGGTTCTCCCAGTATTTCTCTAACCGGTGCACCGCATAAGGCGAAATGGCAATGCTGTCACCTTTCTTAATAAGGTAACCGTCAATTACATCTTCGCGCGAGGCATCGCGGGTAATACCCCACACCGGTGGGTACAGCCGCATGGCCTCTTTAAGCACCATGGTAGTATATTCCAGCCGGTTCAGGTTTTCAAAAGTCATTTCGCCATCGCCAATTACCCGTTTAAACTCATCAACAACCTTCTGCTTTATTTCAGGATGCTGAGCCAGCAGGTAAAAAGTAAACGACAGAGCGTTAGCCGTAGTCTCATGTCCCGCCAGAAAAATGGTTATCACTTCATCGCGCAGTTGTTCATCGGTCATGCGTTCCCGGGTATCGGCATCTTCCACTTCCATCAGCATAGTCAGCAAATCGCTGTAAGCGGCTTTGGTTGTTCTGCGCTCTTCAATAATCTTGGCAATGGTATCGAAAAGCACCGCACGGTTTTTCTGCATCCGCAAATTGCGCGGAGTTGGTATCCAGGCGGGCAGGCGAATAATCTGCATCATGCCCTCCATAACAATCAACAGCGCATCGCTTATTTTTTTAAAGTCGCCTTTTACCTCCGTGCTCATTAAAGTCTGGCTGAAAATATCCAGCGTAACCTGGGTCATTTCAGAGTGCATATCCATTACCGCACCGGTCCTTGAGTCCCAGCGTTTCATCATGGCATCGGTGCTTTCGGTTATCTTCTGCACAAAACTTTGCAGGCGCGTTTTATGAAACAAAGGCTGAATCAATCTGCGCTGCTTCAGCCAGAATTCACCTTCGCTGGTCACTAACCCGTTGCCGAGTAAAAAGCGAAGATTTTTGTTGTCGCGACCCTTAATGTAAATATCGGGGTGTGTAAAAACACGCTCAATGTAGGCGGGGTTCGAAATATTTACGTAATGATACGGTCCTACTTTTGCCCGTGAGATACCGTTGTACCTGCGCACGCTATTGTGAAAATATCCCAATACGTCCTTCCGGATGTTATGCTCTCTGCTCCACAAAAGATTGGTGGCCGGTCCCGGTGGTAATTTTGCCTGTGTCATGGTAAAAACAAATATAAAATGGTGAATTGTTATGGATGGACGAAGCAGAAATAAACTTATTGTTTGGCATCAAATTGTATTTTGGCAAGCCATTTGAAAACAGAACAGAAAACAAATGTATGAAGAAGACCATCCTGATAACCTCGCTTACTTTACTCACCGTATTTGTTGCTTCCGCCCAAATTCAGGATTTTGAATGGGAACGGGAGATAAAGAATGTAAAGGGAACAATAAAAGTGCTGAGCAACGGAGAACTGTTTGTGATTGTGCCGGACGATAACACCAACATGCGTTATATATCTCAACAACTTCCTGAAGAGTATAAAAAGGACGGGTTGAAGGTAACCTTCTCCGGTTGGGAAGGAAAGATACCCCCCAATGTGCGCATGATGGGCAAGCCGTTGAAACTGAAATGCATTGGTGTAACAAAGGGCGAGCAAAAAATATTCAAGCTGAAGAAGAGAAAATACACATTTAAGTAATCTGCCAACTTTTACAAAACCATGACACAGGTATTTGCATCTGTCAAATAGTAAAACGTAATTCGCGCTTCTAACAGTTAAGCATGTCCATCAAAGTAAATGCGCTTTCTAAAATCTACGGCACGCAAAAAGCGGTGGACGAAATTTCATTTGAAGTAAACAGGGGCGAAGTATTGGGTTTCCTCGGGCCGAACGGTGCAGGCAAGTCAACTACTATGAAAATCCTTACCTGCTTTATCCCGCAATCGTCAGGAACAGCAATGGTGTGCGGACATGATACAACCAATGAACCTTTGGAAGTAACAAAGAAAATTGGCTACCTGCCCGAGAACAATCCGTTGTATGTAGATATGTATGTGCGTGAGTATCTGGAGTTTGTTGCAGGTCTTCACAAGCTCGGAAAAATAACACAACAGCGCATTGACGAGATGATTGAAGTAACCGGTTTAACAGCAGAGCGCAAAAAGAAAGTAGGTCAACTTTCGAAAGGATACAAGCAGCGCGTAGGTTTAGCGCAGGCCATGCTGCATAATCCGGAAGTATTGATTTTAGATGAGCCTACTTCCGGTCTCGACCCGAATCAGCTGGTAGAGATTCGCTCGCTCATCAAGCAACTCGGCAAAGACAAAACCGTAATTTTCTCTTCACACATTATGCAGGAAGTACAGGCAGTAGCCGACCGGGTTATAATTATTAATAAAGGAAAGATTGTAGCCAACGATTCAACGGAAAACCTGCAAAACAGAATCGGCAACGAAATTATTGTGACTGCCGAATTCAAACAAAATATCGACCGAGGGTTGCTCGGCACTATTAAAGGAGTAAAGAGTTATGAACAACTGAAAGACGGCAAATGGAATTTTGTGGCAGAAGGACAGAAAGACATCCGCGAAGACATTTTCAATTTTGCGAAAGAGAAGAATCTTACGCTGTTGCACTTGAATAAGGAAGAGTATTCGTTGGAGGAGGTATTCAAACAATTAACCCGCTAACTGTTTATTATTATCGCCTCCGCATAGATGAAAGCAATATTCCTTAAAGAACTCCGGCAATTCTTCAGCTCGCTGATAGGCTACATCGCCATCATCGTATTTCTGTTGGTGCTCGGTCTTTTCATGTGGATTTTCCCCGACACCAGCATCCTCGATTTCGGTTACGCTACACTCGATTCGTTCTTCAGTATCGCTCCGTACATTTTCATCTTCCTCATTCCCGCCATCACCATGCGCTCGTTTGCCGAGGAAATTAATACCGGAACAATTGAATTGCTTTCCACGCGACCGGTAACAGAACTTCAAATCATTCTCGGAAAATATTTTGCGGCTTTGCTCTTAGTGCTCATCGCTATCATTCCAACCTTCATTTATTTCTACACGGTTTACGCTTTGGCGTCACCGGTGGGCAACGTAGATGTGGGTGGAATCCTCGGTTCTTACTTCGGTTTGTTTTTTCTCGGGGCTGTGTTTGTGGCTATTGGTATTTTTTGTTCAGCAATCACCTCCAATCAAATTGTTGCGTTCATCCTCGGAGTATTTTTGTGTTTCTTCATTTACCTCGCATTCAGCTACCTTTCCCAGTTCGGAATTTTTGTAGGCAAGAACGATTACCTCGTTGAATCATTCGGCTTAAGCGCACATTACGATGCCATGGGCAAAGGCGTAATCGATACCCGCGATGTAGTTTATTTTCTGAGTCTGATTTCTGCTTTCATTCTTTTTACCCGTACCGCTTTATCGAGCCGCAGATGGTAAAACTGAAAACACATATAACCAACCGCAGAGATGCTATTATCACTTTAGCCTTGGTGTTTGCCATTTTGCTTTTGCTGAATGTGGTGAGCCGCTTTTTCTATTACCGGTTAGATTTAACTTCCGAAAAACGCTACTCTATTTCGCAGCCATCAAAAACCCTGGCGAAGAATCTGAAAGATGTAGTAACAGTTAAAGTTTACTTAGACGGAGATTTGAACGCGGGTTTTACACGACTGAAAGAATCAACCCGTAATTTACTGAATGAACTTCGCGCCTACGGTGGTAAGAATATTGAGTTTGAATTCATCGACCCGATGGCGATTCAGAATCTGGATGAACGCAAAACCCTGATGAGCGATTTAATTCAGCGCGGACTTTCCCCAACTAACCTTACTACTAAAAGCAAAACCGAAAGCAAACAACAACTTATTTTCCCAGGAGCCATTGTAAGTTATGGCGGAAGAAGTATGCCGGTGCAGTTATTGGAAAATCAAATCGGTTTTTCTCCAACGCAGATTCTGAACAACTCCGAAATTCTGCTCGAATACAAATTTGCAAATGCTATTCAAAAACTCAGTCAGTACCGCTCACCACAGGTGGCGTTCATTCAAGGAAATAGCGAACTCACCAATCTTGAAACAGCCGGTATCCGTCAAACGCTTTCCACTTTAGAATATGAGGTAAAAGATTTTGACCTGCACAGCAGCTACCACATTCCTGAGAGAATTGATGTGATTGTGATTGCAAAGCCTCGTCTTGCCTTTGACGAAAAGGATAAATACAAAATTGACCAGTACATCATGCATGGGGGCAAAGTGCTTTGGCTGGTTGACGGAACCAATGCAGAATTAGACAGTCTCAAAAAAAGTGGCGGCATCCAATCAGTTACCGGCAACGATTTTAATCTGGATGACATTCTGTTTAAATACGGTGCGCGCATTAACACCGATGTGGTGCAGGATATCAATCTCTGCAATCCCATTCCGCTTATTGTAGGGCAAATGGGCAATGCCCCGCAAACGGAAATGTTTCCGTGGTATTATTTTCCGCTGCTGGTGGCAGATAACAACCATGCCATCAACCGCAACCTTGATCCGGTGGCAGGTTTTTTTGCCAGCACGGTTGACACCATAAAAAATCCGGGCGTGAGCAAAACTATTCTGTTGCATACTACCGAAAATGCAAAGACACAACTTGCACCTACACGGGTTCATTTTGGCATTCTTCAAAACAAGCCGAACCCCGCTTATTACAATCAACCGAAACTACCGGTAGCAGTTTTGCTGGAAGGTGAATTTGAATCTGCTTATAAAAACCGTTTATCGCCCGAATTTTTAGCCGCCAGCGATACGGTTGAGAATTTAAAGTTTATAGAGAATAGTAAACACAGTAAAATGATTGTAATTGCTGATGGCGATATCATCCGCAACGAAGTACGCAATGACAGTTCTGCTTATCCGCTCGGCTATTATATGTATACCAAACAGCAGTTTGCCAACAACAGTTTCATTTTAAACTGCATTGAATACCTGATTGATGACAGCGGCATCCTCGAAACACGCAACAAAGAAGTGAAGATGCGGATGCTGAACAGCGTAAAAGTGGAAGACGAAAAACTGAAATGGCAGCTCATCAACATCGCCCTTCCTATTTCTCTCATCATCGTTTTAGGAATTGCTTTCGGGTTTTACCGGAGAAAGAAATACACCAGGTAAATTATGGGGTTGCCGCTCACAAAGCTTCGCTGGCGTGCTTTACGCTACATTTTTTTTGCTGCCTTTAAATTCCTATCCTTATTTTCAAGGAGGGGTACCCGTTTCGGGCGGGGTGGTTCTTTTCTCAATTACCAAAAAAGGAGTTCCACTACCATCCTTCCCCGCTGTCCTTAGTCTGAAGCTAAGCCACAGCAAAGCGACTAAGGTTCTCCAAAACTTCGGTAGCCCTTGCCTGCCCGAATGAACGGTCATCCGTTCGGGCGGGCGTTGGTGCGCAGCACGTCAGAAGGCCTGCTATTTTACTTTCAACAAAATCTTATATTTGACTATTGACAGTAAATAGTCAAATGACAATAAAAGAACAAATACTCGAGCTTTTTAAAACCGACAGCGAGCTATCGGTAAAAGAAATTGTTGACCGGCTGCACGTAACCAAGCAAAGTGTGCATTTGGTCATGAGCAAATTGCTTACCGAAGGTAAAGTCGAAAAATTCGGTAAGGCACCGAAAACTATTTATCGTTTAGTCAAAGCCACTGAAAAAACAGATGAACCCATTACTGCTGTTAGTGCCGCACAAAAAAAATTTCTTCAAAAACACTTTCTGCTGATTACAGAAACCGGCAAAATGCTCGAAGGCACTGAAGGATTTGAAGCATGGTGCCGCCAGCGAAAACTTCCTGTTCAAAAAACCATTGATGAGTTTATCGCGACTCAACATAAATACGATGCGTACTTAAACCGCGAAGGATTGATTAACGGAATAGAGAAATTAAAGAACACTAAGGGCTACGATAAAATAAATTTGGATGAACTCTATTATCTCGATTTCTACGCCATAGAACGTTTCGGCAAAACACGATTGGGCACGCTACTGCATTACGCTAAACAGGGACAGAATAAGTTTCTGATGAAAAAAATGATGGATGAAATCCATGGACGCATGGAAAAATTTGTAACGCACCATAAGTTCGATGCCATTGGCTTTGTACCGCCAACCATTCGCAGAGAAGTGCAAATCATGAAATTTATTCAAACTCATTTACGGTCTAATTTGCCGGTTTTAGAAATAAAAAAGGTAAGTGGCATCATTCCTGTTCCGCAAAAATCGCTCAACAAAATTGAGGAACGGATAATCAACGCGCAAAACACTTTTGCTATAACCGAGCGAAGAAGTTTTAATCGCGTTCTTTTAATTGACGATGCCGTTGGATCAGGTGCCACGCTGAATGAGATTGCGGGAAAACTAAAACAAAAAAATACTGCAAAGCATATTACCGGTCTTGCCATTTCTGGAAGCTTTAAAGGATTCGATGTCATTACAGATGTGTAACATCTGCTTTTTTACATTTCCATGACTCTTCCCAATTAAAAATTCTTCTTCTTCGCCCCTTCTTATGAAGAAATACCTTTCGCTTGTTCTTATAATAATTGCTCTTGCCGGTGTGGCCATTTGGTTTTATACCCACCCCTCTAAAGGAACCATCAACCAAATGGAAGGCGACTTTGCAGTAAAAGACAAAACCGAAATTGCCAAACTTGTTTTAACCGATACCGAAAACAAAAAAGTAGAACTGACTCAGCAAGGCGGTGTTTGGTTTGTAAACGGAAAATATCCTGCGCGCGAAGAACTGGTGGCACAGTTGCTGGATGCAGTTACGCGTGTTACTTCGCTCTGCCCGGTTCCTACTGCAGCACACGATAATGTGATTCGCGAAATGATGGGGTATCATGTGCAGGCACAAATTTTTGATGCAAAAAATAATTTGCTGAAAAGTTACTGGGTTGGCGGACCAACCGTTGACGGACAAAACACTTACATGCTTTTGGAAATAGACGGCAAGCCTGCCAGTCGTCCGCACATGACATACGTTCCCGGAGTGAAAGGTTATCTCACCTTCCGTTACAGCACCGATGAAGAAAACTGGAGAACGAAAATTCTATTCAATTATCAGCAGAAGGAAATAAAATCGCTGAGCGTGGAATACCCTGCTGATGAGAAAAACTCCTTCACCATTACCAACGTGGCTGAGGATTCGTTTACGCTTTCGCCAGTCAATGAAAAATATCGTATTAATGATTCCTATCAGCAAAAATTCATTCGGCAGTATCTGGCTTTCTATTCTTCAATTTACATTGAAGCGTTTGACAATAGTTATTCGCTGAAAGATTCGGTGCAAAAGACAACCCCTTACTGCACTATTACCATTACAGAAAAAGACAACTCCGTAAACAAAGTGAAGCTGTACTACATGCCGGTGAGTAAGCGAAGTAAAAGTCAGTTTGATGCTAAGGGGAATGAAATGACCTATGACATTGACCATTATTATGCATCTATACATAACGATGAAGACTTTGCCATTGTGCAGTATTATGTTTTTGGAAAACTGTTGCGGAACTACAAGGACTTCTATTTCAAGCCCACATCGAAATAAAAGACAAATGTCATCCTGAGCGGAGTCGAAGGATGAATCCGGTAAACGCTTCGACTCCGCTCAGCGTGACATAGCGTTTGAATAGTGTCTTTCATTTCATCGGTTTAAATACTTTTGCGCGCTGATGAATTTTTCTAATCTCCATCGAAAAGACTTTGTCGAAAAACTAAGCTCTGAACAGTTTGATTTACTTGTAATTGGCGGGGGAATTACCGGTTGCGGCATTGCGCTGGATGCCGCTTTGCGCGGAATGAAAGTTGCGCTGATTGAAAAAAATGATTTTGCATCGGGCACCAGTTCGCGCTCAACCAAATTGATTCACGGTGGCTTGCGTTATCTTAAACAATTCGAAGTAAAATTAGTGCGCGATGTAGGCAGCGAGCGCGCAGTGGTGCATCGCAATGCCCGTCACATTGTAATTCCCGAAAAAATGCTGTTGCCGATTGTTGAGGATGGCTCACTCGGCAAAAATTCTTCTTCACTTGGATTGCTCGTTTACGATTTACTGGCTGGAGTAAAAAAAGACGAGCGCAGAAAAATGCTCGACAAGCACGAAGCGCTGAAGGCCGAGCCGCTGCTCGGCAATAACAAACTCATTGGCGGTGGCCTGTATTTTGAATACCGAACCGATGATTCGCGCTTAACTATTGAAATTGCCAAGAGCGCTTTTGCCAACGGAGCCACACTTTTGAATTACGCTGAAAGCAAAGGTTTCATTTACAACGAAGCAAAAAAAGTTGCGGGAGTCAGAGCCCTTGACAAAATTTCGAATGAGGAATTTGAAATTCACGCCACTACGGTTGTAAATGCCTGTGGCCCCTGGGTTGATTTGCTGCGCAAAGAAGATAACTCGCTGAAAGGAAAACGTCTGTTGCTCACTAAAGGGGTTCATATTGTTTTTCCGTACGAAAAACTTCCGCTGCAACAGGCTGCTTACTTTGACGTGGGTGACGGAAGAATGATTTTCGCGATTCCGCGTAATAATATCACTTATGCCGGCACTACTGATACGGTTTACAATCAAAGTATAGATAAGCCTCAATGCAATAAAGAGGATGCGGAGTATTTATTGAGGGCGGTTAACAAAATTTTCCCGACTGTAAATTTGAAGCGGGAAGATATTGTTTCAAGTTGGGCAGGCTTACGTCCGCTTATTTATGAAGAAGGAAAATCGGCTTCAGAAGTTTCACGAAAAGATGAAATTATGGTTTCAGATTCCGGACTGATTTCCATTGCGGGCGGAAAATTAACGGGCTACCGGTTAATGGCATCAAAGATTGTTGACCTGGTGGCAAAAAAACTAAACAAAGATTTCGGTAGCTGCAAAACCAAAAATTTCAGATTGAGTGGCGGAGAGTTTTCGAACGAAATAGATTTCTTAAAATCTTTAGAACTATTTTTAGAAAAAGGAAGAGAAGAAAATATCCCCTCCGAAAAAATTAGGGAGTGGTTTTTCAGATACGGAAAGAACACCTCGTTTTTAATCGATGATGTAAAGCAGCTTCGAACTAAAATTTCTGACAGCAACCAAGTATTTAATGCGGCCGAACTGCAATATTCAATAGAACACGAAATGATTGCCCACCCTTCCGATTTCCTGATTCGCAGAACAGGAAAAATATTTTTCGACAGAATAAATACTGAGAAACAATTGGAATATCTGAATCAGCAGCTTTCACAAGAACTTCAATTAGAAACTTCCTCCATCCCCAAAAACCTAAAGGAAGTTAAAGAAGAATTTAAGGCGGCTGTTTCCTTTGAATAATTAGTAGTGCTTTGTAGAATTTAGGAGGTGCGCCTTATACCTTTTCAGGTTATTTTTTGCGTTGACAACGCGCGGATGTTTTTTGTCAAAATGCTGTAGCAAAATGGGTAATGCTTTGCCGGCATATTCAACAGCTTTTTTGTAATCCTTTAACCCAGCGTGTGCTTCACTCAGCGTATTGTAGTAATTGCCAAACTTGGCATGGGTGGGCGGTAATATTTTCGAAATTATTTCAATAGCGGTTGTAATCTCCGGTATAGCCTTTCCGAATTTCCCCTGTTTGCACAGCACCTTGCCCACATTGTAATACCGTAGGGCGGTTTCGTTATGTGTTGATCCGAATATTTTAAGAACAATGTCGCGGCTGGTTTGAAAACAGACAAGGGCATTTGGATAATTTCCGATGTTGAACCAGTACGAGCCTATGCTGTTATAATCGGAGGCCACATTATAGTGGTTCTCGCCAAAAAGTTCGTTATCCAGTTGCAATGCTTTTTCGTACCAGGGCAACGCTTTATTGTATTTTTTCAAATTGTTTAAAGCATGGCCAATGTTGTGGCAGTTATTCGCAACATCTTCATTCGGTTCGCCAAATTCCGCAAGGTTAAGTTGATAGGCTTTGTAAAACGCCTTGTACGCTTTTTGATACTGCCCCCAAACATCATACACACAGCCCAAATCGTTATAGATAGGCGCAAGCGACATTTCGTTTATTTGATAAATGGATTTTGCTTTCAGGTAATAGTCTGCGGCTTTTTTATACTCCCCTTTCCTGAACCAGATTATACCGATGTGGCGATAGCTGATGCCAACATCGCGGCTGTTTTTGCCGTTCTTTTCTGTTTCTAAAAACAAGACCTTATCAAGCGTAATAATGGCGTCATCTAATTTATCCATTTGTATTTGCAGTGCGCCTAACTTGCCTGTGTATTCCGTTTCAGAAGAATTCAATTCAACCGCCTTTTTATAAAAAGCCAGTGCTTCTTCAAATTTAAGCTGCAGCTCTTTAAACACTGCCCGCTGATAGTAAATGGCTGCCAATTCCGATTCGTCTTTGTATTGTAATTCTTTCAGCAGCGCATCTGCCTTTTGGTACTCTCTCTGTTCTTTCAACTGCTTCAACTGCTTTTCGGTTAAGCCAACCATTTTCATTCTTGAACGAACTTTATGAAGCGTGTTAAACAGGTTTTCAATTTCCGTTTCGCTCAGCGACTCTGCCCATTGCTCTATATTTTTATCGGGTGGCATCAGCCGCGTTGATTTTTCGTTTTTACTCTCCGCGCAACATTCATCGGCAAACCGGTGCCAGTAGGCTAATGTTTGCAAGCGCTGCCTTTGCGAAATATCCAGATACACCCCGTTCATTCTGCTGCCCGTTTGTTCCTCGGCTGCTGCATAAAACAATACGGCTATTTTTTCTTTCATGGCACTTGAACAATTTCCTTTTCTAAAGGCACGGTAAAAAGTTTCCTCGCTTGGAAGGGTGGTATAATCCAAACCCCACCTTACCGAAATATTCAGTATCAACTGGTCGCGGAAAGTCCACTTGCTTACATTGGTAATATCGCGTACCACATTTTGGCAGTATGCCTTAAGCAGTTTGTTTCCGAGGCTTATAATCAAATCTCTTTCGGGGAGCATAATTCAAAATTATTCTTTACAACCACATTACAGAAGCGCGAGTTGACACCCGGTTGACACACCGCCCGGCTGTGCATTGCTGTCATTTGCCGGGCGAAAGATGAACAGCGGGAAGGTAAACGTTCTTTAAAAAATGTCAGCAATAACCAACCACCGGTGAGGTTTCACCGGCCATTCGTGAAACTGCACCAATAGTTGCGGAGCCTTCACCAACTGCCGGTGAAACCTCACCGGAGCCTGAGGAAGTTTCACCAATAGCCCGTGAAGCCTCACGAATGTTTGGTGAAACCTCACCAATGCTTGCGGAGGCCGCACGAACCATCGGTGAAACCGCACGAACGCTTCGTGAAACTTCACCAAACACCCGTGAAACTTCACCAATGGTTGGTGAAACCTCACCAGTTACCCGTGAAACCGCACCAATGGTTGGTGAAACCTGACGAATGACAAGTGAAACTGAAAAAACGATTAAAAACATTCATAAATCAATTAAAAACTCTTTTTTTAACTAAAAACAAACAATCATGAAAAAATCATTTCTACCGCGCAAGGATGCGCAAATTGCCTTTTGGCTGCAAAATCTTTCTGCAAAAATTGCCACTTATGCAGCTAAATACAACCTCACGGCTGCCGAGGTTGCACAATTGCAACAGGCTGCCGCTTTCTTTGTATACTGGTTTACCGCGCTTGACCAGGCAAAAGACGATATTCAAAAACTAACCGCCTACAAAAACGAAGTGCGTGACGGTGTAAAAGCCGGAGGCAGCCCGAGTGTAACTCCGGTGGGCATTACTTTTACTCCGCCATCCGCAGTGCCACCGGGCGTTATTCCCTTTGTATTAAGCATAGTGGGGCGTATTAAAAAACACCAGAGCTACACCATAGCCGATGGCGAAGACCTGGGCATTGAGGGACCAGAAAACACCGATGACCTTAATAACATTAAACCGATTTTTAAAATTGAGTTGCTGTCGGGGCATCCGAACTTAATCTGGAAAAAGGGAATTGCCGATGGCGTAAAAATAAAGGTGCTGCGCAATGTAACACCGTCAACGCCCGGCCCGGGGGTGCCAACACCGCCACCCGCCAGCTTTCAGTTTCTGGCTATTGATACCTATCCCGATTATATGGATACTTACGCCTTGCCTGCTTACGGGCAGTCATCTACCTGGGTATATATTATGATATACATGATAGGCGATGAAGAAGTAGGGCAATGGAGCGACCCTGTAACCGTAACCGTAACCGGAACACCGTAATGATTTAAATCAGTGTAATAAAAATTAGGTATTTTAAAAAACAAATATACCTTTCGTTCAGGTTGGGCCCGGCTAAGTCGGGTTCAACCTGATTTACACGGCTGAACACTAACAGCCTTTATGAGTAACAAAGAATTTTTGAAGCCCGCCAAAAGCGGACAAGCCGGTGTAAAGTTTTTTTAAGCGCGGGATGCGCATGGTACCAGTGATGTTTTATGAGTTGTGAATACGAAGGCATTTTGATGAGAGGGAATTATTTGATAACAATAAACTTAGAAAGATGAAAAAACATTGCTTGTCCCTTGCACTTGGAATAGCTGTTTTTATTACGAGCTGCGCTCAATCTCCCTCCATTCAATGGCAAAAAGCTATGGGGGGAACTGGTTTTGATGGAGCAAATTATGTTGAGCAAACAACAGATGGTGGATATATTACTGCCGGTGGTACAATGTCAAACAGTGGAGACGTAACCGGAAATCATGGCGCAAATGATTATTGGGTAGTAAAGTCAGATGTTTCAGGAAACATTCAATGGCAAAAAACTTATGGTGGAACAAATCAAGATGTAGCAAATGCTATCAAGCAGACACCGGATGGTGGCTATATTATTGCAGGTACAACCGCTTCTGCAGACGGAAATATTACCGGGCATCATGGTATAGCAGGTTCTAACGATTATTGGATAGTAAAAACAAATTCATCAGGTACCATACAGTGGCAAAAAGCTTATGGCAGCAGTGGTCATGATAATGCAAACAGTATCGACCTAACAAATGATGGTGGTTATATTGTTGCGGGTTGGACACAAGGCAGTGATGGTGATGTAACGTCTAATCATGGAGGTGATGAAATTTGGATAGCTAAAATAGATAGCTTTGGAAACATTGACTGGCAAAAAAACTTAGGAGGGACACTGAGTGATTATGCACAGGATATTCACCAGACAACTGACGGAGGGTACATTGTTGCCGGTTATACACTTTCAAATAATGGAGATGTTACGGGTAATCATGGCGGTGGCGATTATTGGGTAGTAAAATTAAATTCAACCGGTACTATCCAATGGAAAAAATGTTACGGTGGTACTGGTGCTGATGCTGCAAATAGCGTTCAGCAAATATCGGGTGGTTACATTGTAGCGGGTCAGTCGGCTTCTAACGATGGAGACGTAACGGGAAATCATAACAGTAACAACAGTGATTATTGGGTAATAAAAATTGATAACTCAGGTAATTTACTTTGGCAAAAAACCTTTGGAGGCACTTCTAGTGACATAGCTAATTCTGTTCGCAAATGCAACGGTGGTTATATTGTGGCAGGCAATAGCAGTTCAACTAATGGTGATGTAAGCGGCAATCATGGCAGCGATGATTATTGGATAATAAAAATTGATAACACCGGAACATTACTTTGGCAAAAATCTTTGGGTGGTACTAGTAATGATATCCCAAACTGTATAAAAGGCACAACAGATGGCGGCTTTATTATTGCTGGTAGCACCCAGTCTTTTAATGGTGATATTACCGCGAATCACGGTTCTGGTGATTTCTGGCTTGTGAAACTAGATGGCACGATAAATATTCAACTTACTGCGTCTGATTCCGTTATCTGTGCAGGACGCCAGGATACTATATATGCCCATGGTGCATCAATATATACATGGGTAACCCCGGTAGCCCTTGTCAATGATTCAACTGCAATCATTAATCCAATAACGTCTTCAAATTATATTGTAACAGGCTCCGATTCGTTTGGCAACAGCATGTCTGATACGATACATATAGCTGTAAATGCAAAACCAACAGTTACCCCCAGCGCAACACCCGCTGCAATTTGTAACGGAGGAAGCACTACACTTGCTGCCAATGCCACAGCAGGAAGCGGAACTATTTCAACTTACACATGGAGCAGTGGTATCGTTGGCAATGCATCAGGTGGTTCTGTTTCGCCAACCGGCAATACAACCTACACGGTTACTGTAACCAACAGCAACAACTGTACGGTAAGTGCAT
>CAZBPG010000006.1:16520-41155 GCA_964493695.1 uncultured Chitinophaga sp.
ATTGTCGGCAATTTACCAGGCGGTTCTGATTCCCCAACGGGAAATACAACCTACACGGTTACTGTAACCAACAGCAACAACTGTACGGTAAGTGCATCAACGAGTGTTACAGTAAATTTAAACCCAACGGTTGCACCTAATGCAACACCTGCTGCAATTTGTAGCGGAGCAAACACAACACTTGCGGCCAACGCCACAGCAGGTAGCGGAACGATTTCAACATATGCGTGGAGCAGCGGGATTGTCGGCAATTTACCAGGCGGTTCTGATTCCCCAACGGGAAATACAACCTACATGGTTACAGTAACCAACAGCAACAACTGTACGGTAAGTGCATCGGTTTCAGTTACAGTTAATTCTTTGCCCACAGTAAGTGCGGGAAACGATACAACTATTCAAGCAGGTGGCACTGCAACACTTACTGCATCCGGTGCAAATACATATGTTTGGAGTAATAGCCAATCAACTACATCTATTGCAGTTTCCCCAACTATAACAACTACCTATACTGTTACTGGTACTGATGCACATGGTTGTACAGCTTCCCAAGCTGTAACTGTTTTCATTGGAACTACCTCACAAGCACCAGTTGCTGGCTTTGTTGTCAGCGCGCAAAACGTGCCTTGCCCTAATCAAATTAGTTTCATAGATACATCAACTAATGTTCCCACCTCTTGGCTTTGGGTATTTTATGGAAACTGCGTTAGCCCTGATTCTTCAATACAACAAAACCCTCAAAATGTCTTATATAATCAGCACGGGATATATACGGTCAAGTTAACTGCAAGTAATGCTAATGGTAGTAACTCGCATATTTCTTCGGTTACAATAACGGGTAATTGTGATTGTAATGGAAACGTAGGGATTATTGAGGCATCAGGGCTAACTAATATTACTCTCAAACCCAATCCCTCTTCCGGTAACTTCACTCTAAGTTTTGAAACCGATAAACCCGAAGAAATTCAAATTAAAATATTTGATGCTATTGGTCAACTCATAAAGGAAGAAGCACCGGTAAAAGTTTCCGGCACATACACCAAAGAAATAAACCTTGGCAATGTTGCCAAAGGCATTTACATACTGCAATTAAAGGCAGGTGCTAACATGGTAAACCAGAAAATTGAAGTGAATTGATTTAACTGCTCAAACATAAAAAACAAAACCTCGCTATAAAGCGGGGTTTTGTCTTTTGTATTGGCTGTTTGCGGTAGTCGTTAAGCCACTTTCAGCATTTTATGCTTCCGGTCTTTGTTCGTATTGTTTTCAATTTCAGCTAACACAAACACCGAAACAAAAACATCATAAACAGACGGTCGAATAAAATCCCGCAAAGCACTTACACGAAAGAAAATTTTAAGAATTTGTGAAAGGGCGTATCTTCACCACATAAACTTACTGCTATGAATATTGAAATAAAGAAGCGGGAAATAAAAGCGGAAATAGAAAATTTGCAGGATGAAAAAGTGTTGTGGGCTATTGCGCGTTTGTTGCATTTAGACGATGAGGGAGAAGTGCCGGAGTGGCATAAAGAGATAGTTCGCGAACGGGTAGAGAGATATGAAAAAGGCGATGGCAAAATGCTTAACTGGGACGAAGTGCAAAAGAAGTTATGAATTACGCCATTGAAATTACACCGGAAGCCGAAGTTGAAATTACAAACACAAAAAATTGGTACGAGGAACAACAGGTGGGCTTAGGCGAAAGTTTTGTGGAAACCTTGCGGGAACATATCAGCTTATTAAAAACAAACAATCCTGAACACAAAATAGTTTTTGACGATTTGAGAAGAGTGTTGGTGAAACGCTTTCCATACGTTGTTTACTACAAACGATATGAAGAAACAAAAACAATAAAAATATTTGCCGTTTTGCACGACAAGAGAGATACTGGTTTTCTGAAACAAAAAGTTAAACCTTAACCGCACGTTGAAAAAGCAGAACATAATTTATTTGAAATGATAAGAAGAAATAAACCTCGGCAATGTTGCCAAGGGCATTTACATACTACAATTAAAGGCGGGTACTAACATGGTAAACCGGAAAATTGAAGTGAATTGATTTAATTCCTTAAGCCTCTAAACAAAACCTCGCTATAAGCGGGGTTTTGTTTTTGTATTAGCTATTTGCGGTAGGCGTTAAGCCTCCTTCTTCACCTTCTTCTTTTTCAATGCATCCATCACCGGCTTTGCTTTTTTAATGATATAGTCAATTCGTTGGCTTTCCGGCAGACGGAGCAATTCTACGGAAAGCCGTTCTTTTGCTTCCCAAATTTCGAGTTGGGTTTTTGCGGTATTAGTTTTCATAATCCATCAAATCATAAGGTGTAACAATTCGTAATTCGTTCAAATAATTGTTGGCTAAGTTAACCACATTTATTTTCCGCTCACGGTTTATATTTGCTAAATGCCTGTAGTTCCAACTAACCAGAATATTTATCTGGTTAGTTACCGATACGGCAATATGATAAGCATCCAAAATTTTCTTAGCAGGAATAATTCCTTCGCTCACATACTTAGCCGCTAACTCATCCAATTCAGTTCGGTTTTGAAGGGAAAGAAATTCTATCGGATAATCGTTCACCACTTTCAGCATTTTTTGCTTCCGGTCTTCGTTCGTATTGTTTTCAATTTCAGCTAACACAAACTCCGAAACAAAAACATCATAAACAGACGGACGAATAAAATCCCGAAAGAACTCAACTGTAATATCTTTTTTATCGGGAGCATCGTCTGCAAACAAAAAACTGATAACCGAAGTATCAAGATAAATTCTAGTACGATTTAACATGCTTCAAAGATAAATCTTATTGGATAAAATTTATGTTGCCGGTTGCATAGAAGATAGGCGTAGTTAAAATTTAACCGCCCAACCCAACTCATTCTCCGGCAATTTCATTCTAAGTTTTGAAACAACATAAACTGAAAACATCGAACTAAAAGTGTTTGATATAATGGGGCGTGTTATAAAAGAAGAACAACCGATAAAAATTGCAGGCACCTATACAAAAGAAATAAACCTTGGCAATGTTGCCAAAGGCATTTACATACTGCAATTAAAGGCTGGGGCTAACTTGGCAAACCGGAAAATTGAAGTGAATTGATTTAACTAACTCAAAAACAAAGAACCCCGCACCTAAAAAGTGCGGGGTTTTGTTATTACTCAGCAGAAGAATTATATTTGATGGAAAATAAAGAATATGTCAGCGTTGGAATTGCAGGTTTATGAACTTTTCAAAAAGCGCTTTAGCGAAGAGGAAGCTAAAACGGTAATCCAGTATTTTGAAGCTAAAACCGAAGAGAAAATACAACAGAAGAGGGACATCTTTTTAACTAAAGATGATAAAGTAGATTTGATTGACAGAATCAACAAGTCAAAAGTTGAAACAATAGTTTGGATAGTAGGAACCGGAGTAGTGCAGTTTATGTTATCTATTTTGGCAAAAAAGTTTATGTAAATTATTGCCCCAACCCGATAGTTTTTGCTTGTGCAGCAAGTTAAATAATAGAACCCCGCAAAAAAGCGGGGTTTTGTTTTTTAAAAATTACCCCAAAAAACACAAAATATTTTTAACCCCACACAATAATATTTTAAAGGTGCGTTTTAGTATCAAATAAAATACAAAACGATGGAACAAACCTCTACTCAAGACCTTTTAATTCTTCACGCTTACGGAGAAACTACTCTTGAACAAAGAGAGTTTTTAGCCACTCAACTCGCCAACGATGAAAGCCTTCAGGAAGAACTGATGGAAATAATCCGCACCAAACGCGAATTGACTGCTCAAATGAAAAGCCCGAGCGAAACTTCGGTGCGTATTATTATGGAGCACAGCTACAAAACGGAGCATCTGCAGGAGATTTAAACAGCAGCTTCTCTCAAAAAAACTTTAATACCGATGTAGATTCTAAAGTTTTAGAATCTACATCGGTGTTTTGTTTTCAGGTAAAAATTAAATTCCTACTTTTAGTTTCACACTAACTAAACCAGGGCTATGAAGATTTTAACCCGTTTCCGTTTTTTCAACATGTTACTTGTTGTTGTCTTTTTCTCCATCAGTTCATGCTGCAAGAAAGAACACGATGAACCTATAAACCATTGCAAAACGCTTCATCCTGTTGTTTTCATTCACGGGTATCTGGCTTCGGGCGATACCTGGGCAAATCAGGTGATGCGCTTTACTTCAAATGCTTACTGCGATAATCTTCTATACGCTTACGACTGGAACAGCGTTGGCGGCAGCAGTAATCAGGCTTTATTAGATGCTTTCATTGATACCGTTTTAGCACGAACCGGGGCTACACAGGTAGATTTGGTGGGGCATTCCGCAGGCGGAGGTTACGGATACGCCTATTGCGAGGACACCACACGGGCAAAAAAAGTAGCGCACTATGTGCATATCGGAAGCAGTTCTCAATCTTCACCGGCAGGAGCAAACGATGAAGTGCCTACTCTTTGTATTTCATCTGCCGATGACGCAGTTGCAGGAGCAACCAGTATTACGGGCGCCACCAACATTACCATAGCCGGTAAAGACCATTATCAGATTGCCACCGGTGCAGAAACTTTTACCGAGCTTTATAAATTCTTCAACAGCGGGCAAGTTCCGGTTACTTCTTCTATAACCCCAAAAGCCGAGATAACTGTTTCGGGCAAAACAGTTACACTTGGCGAAAATGCACCGCATAACGGTGCCACTATTCATATTTATGAACTAAATCCCGACAACGGCTCCCGTTTGTCTTCTTCTCCAAGTTTTACTTTAACAGCCGATGTACAGGGAGTTTGGGGTCCGCAGAAAATTAAACCGGATACTAAATACGAGTTTGAAGTAACAAGCAATGTCAGCGGTGACCGGGTGATTCATTATTACCGCGAAGGTTTCACACATACTAATCCATTGGTTTATCTGCGCACTATTCCAACTTCCGGTCTTGCCGGAACTTTGTTGTCAAGCCTTTCTGATAACGATAATCAAAGTGTGCTGGCAGTATTTACAGCCAACCAGGCAACCGTTGCAGGGCGCGATTCGCTGGTGGTTGATAATGTAGTACTCTCTACTACTGCTATCACACCTGCTTCCAAAACTATCATCGCTATGTTTTTGTTTGACGCAAATAACAATCAACAAAGTGACTATACCGTGCCCGGTTTGTTTGGAATTCTCCCCACCTTTTTAACCTCCCGCGATATGTACTTTCAAACTTCTACCGCTTACGCAATTCCATTGCGTTTTAACGGGCGAAGTTTGCACGTACCAAATCTAAAATCGCAGTCAGATGGGGTAATTGTAGCTGTGTTTGACTGATATGCTAAATATTAAGCTAAATATTTTAGTTTTATTAAAAAAGAAGTTTAGGTTTGCATTACATAATCATTTTAAAATCTAAAACATGAACAAGATGGCAGACGAAAGAAAAGAAAAAATGAAGGCTCTTCAACTTACATTAGACAAGTTGGACAAGTCTTATGGCAAGGGTACTATTATGAAACTGGGCGATAGCAAAGTGATGGGCGTGGAAGCAATTCCTACCGGTTCACTTGGTTTGGATATTGCCCTTGGAATTGGTGGCTTGCCAAAAGGAAGGGTGGTTGAAATTTACGGACCTGAATCTTCCGGAAAAACAACCCTGGCAATACAGGCAATTGCACATTGCCAGAAAGCCGGAGGCATTGCTGCCTTTATTGATGCAGAGCACGCATTCGATAAAGAGTATGCAGTGAAACTGGGAGTAGACGTAAACAATCTCCTTATCTCTCAGCCTGATGATGGTGAGCAGGCATTGGATATTACAGAACACTTAATTCGCTCCGGTGCAATTGACATTATAGTTATTGACTCCGTTGCTGCTCTCGTACCGCGCGGAGAGTTGGAAGGAGAAATGGGCGAAAGCAAAATGGGCTTGCACGCAAGATTGATGAGTCAGGCACTGAGAAAACTTACGGGAACAATTTCTAAAACAGGTTGTTGCTGTATTTTCATCAATCAGTTGCGCGAAAAAATTGGTGTGATGTTCGGAAACCCGGAAACCACTACCGGTGGTAACGCTTTGAAATTTTATGCTTCGGTGCGCCTGGATATCCGCAGAATTGGCCAACTGAAAGAAGGTGATGCGATAACCGGTAACCGTACCCGCGTAAAAGTGGTGAAGAACAAAATGGCTCCGCCATTCCGCACTTGCGAGTTCGACATTATGTATGGTCAGGGAGTTTCGAAAAACGGAGAAATAATTGACATGGGCAGCGAACTTGGTGTGCTGCAAAAAAGTGGCTCATGGTACAGTTACGAAGGAACAAAACTCGGCCAGGGTCGCGATGGCGTAAAACAGATGCTGGACGACAATCCGGGGCTATCTGCCGAAATTGAAACGAAGATTAAAACTAAAGTAATGGCTGGAGTTGAGGTAGTGAAAGTAGAAGAACCCGAAGAAGCTTAGTTTTATATTCATACAAACACACAAATTAAATCCGCTCTCGTCAGCGGATTTTTTGTTTTACTTTGGGGAACAAACTCACTCAAATGAAACCGAAGGTTCATGAATTCCCTTTTATTAAAAAAACAAACAAGCATGAATAAAAAACTTCTACTTCTTTTCACTGCATTCATTCTTTCATCTCCATTATTTGCGATTACGCTTACATTGAACATGAATTATGAAAACACCAACCGCAGTTTTCTGATTCATTTTCCTCCGGGGTTTACCAACTTACAGCATCTGCCACTTGTTTTCAATTTACATGGCTTGGGTTCAGATGGCGCGCAGGAGGAGTTTTATTCACGAATGAGCGAAACTTCCGATGCCAATAATTTTTTGGTTTGTTACCCGAACGGCATTGGCAACTCCTGGAATTCGGGTTTTCAAATGCCTTACAACAGTTCACCGGATGATGTGGGTTTTATTTCAAAAATCATTGACACGCTCTATACGCTTTACAATATTGATTTGACCCGCGTTTACTCCTGCGGAATGAGCAACGGTGGGTTCCAAAGCTATCGGTTAGCGTGTGATTTGGAGAACCGAATTGCTGCCATTGCTTCTGTAACCGGAAGCACAACTGAACTTACCGCTTTCAATTGCACACTATCGCGCAAAGTTCCTGTTTTGCAAATTCACGGAACTGCCGACCCGCTGGTTCCTTATTCGGGACAAACCGGTGTTAAATCTCAGGAAGACAATATCGGTTTTTGGCTGGGCAAAAACAGTTGCGGCAACATGAATGACACTTTGCATTATTCCGACATTGATCCGAATGACAGTTCCACAGTTGAAAGAATCCGATACTTGAATTGCGCTAGTGGTACAGAAGTCTGGTTCTACAAAGTTACGGGTGGCGGCCATACCTGGCCCAACGCGTATATCAATTATATCTACGGACCAACCAACCGCGACTTTGATGCCTCGCAGGAGATTTGGGATTTCTTTAACCGCTTTACTTTAAATGGACCGGTTGGTTTAAATGAAATTGAGAAGAGTGAAAATGATATGAAAGTTTTTCCGAATCCAAGCGAAGGAAATTTCAAATTGCGAATTGACAATTTCGAATTTGAAAAGCAGTTGAGTGTTATTGTTTTTGATTTAAGCGGCAGAAAAATTTTAGAGCAGAACGTTTCCTCTCCTTCAACAGAGTTAAATTTAACTGCGAATGAAAACGGAATCTACTTTCTGAAGATGGAGGGCAGTATTTCTTCCGCAACAAAGAAAATTGTAAAACAATGAACCGATTAAAATCCCCATTTGTAGTTTTTGCAACTGTCTTCTGCTTTTTTACGCACGCCAGCGAACCCTCCCAATTAAAACTGGTTAAAAATCTCGGTCAGCAGCATCCAAATGTTTTGTATTCAACTGAGCTGACCGGAGGCGCGCTTTTTATGGAGCGCGATGCGCTTACTTATGTTTTTTACAACGAAACCGACCTTGCAAAAATTGATGAATACCTGCACCATTGCGATTATCTGAATCCTGAAAAAGGAGCATGTCCGTTACTTCGCGGCCATGCCTACAAAGTTTATTTTGAAAATGCAAACACCAGCCCCGAAATTTCCGAAGCCGGAAAACTGAACGGGCATTACAATTATTTTTTCGGACACGAAGAATCGAAGTGGGCGGGTAATGTTCCGCTTTTCAAAGAAGTTACTTACAAAAACATTTATTCCGGAATTGATTTGAAGGTTTACAGTGCAGGCACAAATCCCAAGTACGATTTTGTTGTCCATCCTTCTGCCAATGCAACGGATATTGTTTTGAATTTCGAAGCAACCAACGGCTTGGAAATTCAGAACGGCAATCTCAAAATAAAAACTTCGGTAACCGATATTGTTGAACAACAACCATTCGCCTATCAGATTATTGACGGAGTGAAAAAAGAAGTTGCCTGCAATTTTCATTTGAGCGGAAGCGAAATTTCATTTCAGTTTCCGAACAGTTACAACAAGCAGTTCGATTTAATTATCGACCCCGTAATTATTGCAAGTACCTATTCGGGAACTACCTACCGCGCGTATGCACACACCGCTACTTACGATGATGCGGGAAATATTTATTCGGCCGGTCGTGCATTTTCAGTAAACGTAAACGGAAGCGGTGCGGGTTATCCGGCAACGCTTGGCGCATTTCAAACTTCGCATGCCGGAGGTTTTCAGGATATATGTGTGAGCAAATACAATGCTGATGCTTCGCAATTGTTGTGGGCAACTTACATTGGAGGAAGTTTGCAGGAGCAGCCGCACAGCTTGGTGGTTGATGCCAATCAGCAGTTGTACATTTACGGAACTTCCAACTCGGCAAATTATCCGGTAACCGCAGGCGCGTATCAAATGCAAAACCTTACGGATAATTTCGGAAATCATTTGAACGATATTATAGTAACGAAACTGAATGCCGCGGGCGCTGCGCTTATCGGTTCAACTTATGTTGGCGGAAGAACCGAGAATGACGGCATTAACTGGAGCAGCGTGCAGCGTTACTATGGCGATTATTTTAAAGGAGAAATTGTAATTGATTCCACCGGCAATGCGTACGTGGCGAGTTATACACGCGCCACTGATTTTCCGGCTACAGCCGGAGCTTTGCAGCAAACATACAGTGGCGGTTATCAGGACGGAGTAATTTTTAAACTCAACAGCAACATGACGGGTTTGCAATGGGCAACTTTTTATGGCGGTCCCGCTGAAGACGCCTGTTACAGTTTGAAGTTAGATGCAAGCGGAAATATTTTTGTAACGGGCGCAATTTCAAGCAATGTGCTCACCAACACTTCGGGAACCGTTCACACCGGTTTTATTGGCGGGCTGTTCGATGCATTTATTTCGCACATCAGCGCGAACGGACAAACGGTTTTGAAATCTACCTACTTTGGTTCTGTTAATGAAGAGCAGGCGTATCTTCTCGACTTAGATGCCACCGGAAACGTTTACATTTTCGGAGCCACACCGAATTCTTCCATCACTGCCACACCGGGCGCATATCAGGGAGCAATGAGCCGTTCTTACATAGCAAAACTGAAACCGGCTTTAGATTCGGTATGTTTCATTTCCACGTTTAACGAGTTGGCGCCAACCGCGTTAATGGTAGATGAGTGCAATTACATTTATGCAGCAGGGCATGGCGGACTGAACACGAGCATCGGAACGCTTTCGGGGTTACAAACAACTATTGATGCATTTCAAACAGGCAGCGGAGGATTTTATTTGCTTACGCTTGAACCGGATGCCGTTGCATTAAAGTTCGGTTCATACTATGGTCCTGCCGATTCGCATGTAGATGGCGGCACGTGCCGCTTCAACAAACAGGGAATTATTTATCACGCGCTTTGCACAGATAAAACAACCTTGTACACCACAGCGAATGCATTTCATACCACTAATCTTTCGAACGATTTCGACAATTGTGTTTTCAAAATAGATTTTCAGGCAGGCAAGGTTAAAGCAGATGCGCTGGCAACTGTTTCGGGAAGTAACGACACCTCTGCTCAAATCAGCAGTTGCGTTTCACCGCTTTCGGTGCAGTTTATCAACCACTCTGTTAATGCAGCGCAGTATGTATGGTATTTCGGCAATGGCGATTCGTCCGCTTCAGCGCAACCGCTTTACACCTTCAGCAGCAACGGTTCGTATCAGGCAATGCTGGTTGCCAAAAATTCCGCTACCTGCAATGGTGCAGACACGGCTTACGTCAATATTGATTTGGGCAGCAGTGTGCAGATGAATATTACTGCTGTAAACACCACATGCAATGTAAATGCAGGAAGTGCGAGCGTACAGGTTACGAGCGGAATTTCTCCGTTTACATTTTTGTGGAGTAATGGCGGAACTGATTCTGTGATGACGAATCTCGCTTCGGGAAATTATTCCGTTACGGTTACGGCTGCGGACGGATGCTCTGCAACTGCAACGGTAACTGTTTCTTCTTCGAACGGTGTTACACTTTCCGCAACATCAACCAATACTACCTGCGGTAATAATAACGGCACAGCAAGTGTTACTGTAACAACAGGGGCTGTTCCTTTTACTTTTTCGTGGAGCAGCGGAGCAAACACCGCCTCGCTGAATAATCTTTCATCGGGAAATTATTCTGTAACAGTTTCCGATTTTAACGGGTGCAGTGCAACAGCGAGCGTTACGGTTAATACAAGCAGTGTAAGTGCCGCGGCAATTACCAGCGATAAATCCATTATGTGTTCGGGCGACAGCGCGCGCGTTTGTGCTCCACCGGGATATGTTTCCTATTTATGGAATACCGGTGAAACCGATTCGTGCATTACCGCAAAACTTGCCGGCAATTATTATGTAACCGTTACCGATAACTCGAATTGCACGGTGGAATCAAATCATGTGTCTGTAAATGTTCATCCGCTTCCTCCGGTTTCTATCAGCGTAAATGGCGACACACTGGTTGCTTACAACGCGGTTACCTATCAATGGTATTTTAATAATTCTCCTATTAACGGGGCAACCTCACCTGTTTACATTGCACAGCAATCCGGCTTTTATACAGTAGCGGTTACAGATAGTAACGGCTGTATAGCTGCTTCCATTCCGGTTGAAATAGGAACCGTTGGGATTACAGAAGAATCGGGAATGCTGCATCTGAATCTTTATCCCAATCCCGGGAAAGGGGTTTATGAGTTACAAATTTTGAATTACAAAGAAGGGAAGCGGCTAATGGCAGAAGTATTTGATGCAACCGGCAGAAAAATTTCCGAACAAAAAATCATTTCTGGATTTACTATAATCGATTTACGAAAAGCAATGAGCGCAGTTTATTTTTTGAAGATTTCTGGGGGCGCTTTTTCGGAAACAAGGAAAATAGTGAAAGAATAACTACTGTATCCCTTCAAGAAACTCTTTAATGTCGTAATACGATTTCATTGCCAGCGGATGTACACCGGGCAGACTGAAGAACGAATGAAACAAGCCCGCATATTCTTTGTAATGCGCATTGTTTCCCGAATTTTTTAACTGCATATAATACTTATAGCCATCATCAAGAAGCGGGTCGAACTCCGCTGTAAGCATAAACGAAGGAGCAAGTCCGGTAAAGTCAGTTTCGTAACAGGGCGATACTTCAGGCAAACACTGATCTTCTTTTCGTGGAGTATATTGCTCCTGAAACCAAAACATGGTTGGCTTCTCCAGCAAATAACCATATCCATTTCTCTCAATAGACGGATTGTTCAACTTACCGTCAATCCAAGGATAAACCAATATCTGTGCTTTCAGCGGAATATTTTCCTTTTTACAACGATGTGCCATGCAGGCCGAAATATTTCCTCCGGCACTATCTCCGGCAACCACTAAATCGTTCGGGTCACCGCCATACTGCCCGATGTTTTTTCTAACCCAAAGTATAGCGGTGAAGGCATCTTCGTGTGCCGCAGGAAAAGTATGCTCCGGTGCAAGCCGGTAATCAACCGATACTACTATGCAATCGTTCACCTTAGCCAATCTGCGGCAAACGTTATCGTGAGAATAGATTCCGTACAACACAAAACCGCCACCGTGGTAGTAAATAATAACCCGCTGATTTTTTGCTTCGCTGTTGCTGTAAATACGAACCAGTACTCCATCGGCAGTTGCATCGGTTGTCTTAGCCACTTTCACCTTTTTGTCGAATAAAAGTGTGCCGAGCCATGCAGCACGGTTCGATTTCTTTCTCAACTCTGCAATATTCTGTACTGCTGTAATGTCAACAGGCTTCCGGAGTTTGCCAAAAAGCAAAACGAGTTTAATTTTCCAGTTCATGGAATTGAAGATAGAAGAATCCCGCTTTTATACTGATCGCTATCAGCCTGCTGATGCGCCTGGCTTTTCTGAGCGTTTAATCTGTTTCACTGCTTGCAAAAGTTCATTCAGGTTTTCTTGCTTAATCGCATTGAATTCGGTGAGCATTTCTTTTTTAAGTTCAGGTGTAGGAGCAAACTGTGCACCCGCCTTCAGCAAAAATTTATCCCACCAGCTTAACTCTTTAAAAATTGATTTCCCTTGCAGGTAAAAGCATTGGCTCTGCGCCATCAATTCTTTCGAAACATTATCGGTAAAATATTTTTGCGTTTTTCCCTTCGCACTTGGTGGCGCGGCACCCACTATAAACAGGAAAAGTTTTTTACCCTTCAACTTTTCGCTGTTCGCTGCCAGCCAATCCTTCATCATTATCTTACCGATGTAAATAGAGCTTCCGGCAATTACATAATCGCAGGAAGCGAGGCGGGCTTCGTTCGCATCTTCGCATTTCACAACCGGTATGTTCAATGCCTCTGCAATCCACTCTGCATACTGTTTAGCGGCACCGTAGCGGCTTTTGTAAATGACTATTCCGTTCATGGTTTACTTTTAAAGTTCCACAAATAATTCAAATCATCCTTCTTCCAAATAAAGTAAGCAGCAACGGATGCGATAACGGTGCAGGGGAAACCCGAACCGATTCCCAGCGGTGCAATGCTCATCAGAAAAACAACAGCACCGATGCAAGCCAACCTCACCCACCAGCCCTTCAGCAACATTCCTGCAGCAATACATAACTGCCCGAAAGAAATAAAGGTAACCATCAGTGTAATGTGTTCTTTAAACCAGCCATTAATAAAGTCGCGGTAGAAACCAAAAGGCGTAAGTGCCGCATATTCAAGATAGGCTTCAGGAGTGTTGTGCGAAGTAGTATAGTTCATCCAACAGGCCCAGCCAAAAAGCAACACAAAAAGCAGGCGCGCCAGTTTGGTTTTCCAAAGAGCAGCGAGCAGAATGAGAATAGCTGCGATGTTGGAGATAAGCAGGGGAATAAGATACTGTTTGAAAGCTTCCATAAACCTGATTGTTTTCCGGCACAAGATTCGTTCAACGGGTTTGCCGGGAGACTGATTTAGGTCAGCCGACAGAATGATTTTCGACTTTCACCTTGCACTTTACAATCTCCTGTGTAGTTTTCCGTCTTTAAATTTCAAAAACATATTTATGGGCAAACTTATCAATGCTTTTACCGATGATGCTTTAGGAACTATGGACGCAGTGGCTGTAGCAGAAGCAATTGCGAAAAAGAAAGTGACGGTGCAGGAAGTAACGGAAGCCGCTATTGCGCGGGCCGAAAAAGCAAATGTTGATTTGAACGCCATCGTAATAAAAACTTACGATGATGCCCGCAACTACAACGCCTTGAAAAAAGATGGCGCCCTGTATGGCGTTCCTTCTTTTATTAAAGACAACGAAAACATGCGTGGCTACCCCACACAGTTAGGTACCGGTTCATTCACCTCAAAAATTGCGAAGAAGAACAGCCGCTTCGTCAACCAGTTTCATTCTACCGGAACAAATAATTTAGGTAAAAGCACTTTGCCTGAGTTCGGTTTGATATGCAGTACTGAAAATGAACGCTGGGGCATCACCCGTAACCCGTGGAATACCGATTACACTACCGGTGGTTCTTCTTCAGGTTCTGCGGCTTTAGTAGCCAGTGGTGTTGTTCCTATTGCCTCGGCTAATGATGGTGCGGGCTCTATACGGATACCTGCCGCCTGTTGCGGGTTGGTAGGATTGAAACCAACACGGCACCGGTTAGTACCTATGGACGGCTCGGAGTTGATGCCTTTGCAAATTGTTTATGAAGGCGTGCTTACACGCACCGTGCGCGACACTGCAGTGTTTTTTGCTGCTGCCGAAAAGTTTTACAAAAACCCGAAGTTGCCGCAACTCGGTCATGTGCAGCACGCCTCCAAGAGAAAACTCCGCGTTATATTTTTTGAAAATCCTCCTTCCGGTAAGGGGGCACATCAGGATGCCGATGTCCATCGGGTGCAAGTAGAAACAGCCGAATTGCTGCGGTCGCTCGGGCATACGGTGGAACAGATGCCTGTACCTATTGATGTAGAAACCATGACCGAGCACTACCTGATGTACTATGGCTTTCTGGCGTATATGATAAGCCACCACGGCCGTTTGGTTTTAGGCACTAAAGTAAACCACGAAGTGCTGGAGCCGTTCACCCTTGGGCTGAGCAAAAAATTTAAGGATAATAAAATGGGGCTGCCACGAAGTATCAAGATGCTGCGCCAAGTGGGTGCCGATACCGAAAAACTTTTTGAGCAATACGATATCATTATGACTCCGGTGTTGGCGCATACCACTCCACAAATCGGACACTTCTCTCCCGATCTTTCTTATGAGGAAGTATCTAAGCGCGCGGTTGAGTTTGCTACTTACTGCGGACTGCAAAACATTACAGGCGCACCGGCCATTTCGCTGCCCATGGGTAGAACCGAAAACGGTATGCCGGTGGCGGTGCAGTTCTCCGCTCCTTTTGGTTTAGACCAGCGTCTGCTCGAACTGGCTTATGAAGTGGAAGAAGCAAGGCCTTGGAGGTTTGTTTACAACAGCAAACACACACAGAACAGCGCCACTTGATTATTCTCCATTCAACTGTTTGGTAATTGTAGTTTTTGACTTTTCCATGTTTGCTACGTTCACCTGAACCGGTTCACCAACATGAACCGTAATTTCAGAAAACAGGGCAGGAACAAATTTTCTATCCCATCCTCCTAATCGCGTTGACCGATTACAGGAAAACCGTAAGGGAATAACCGGTAGGTGTGCATCGCGGCTCATAAAAAGCACTCCCGGCTTCAGTTCCTGCGGGGGACCCGCAGGGCCATCGGCTGCTACCACGGTAGAGTACCCATCCCTCAAATAGTCAATCACCTTTTCAAGCGCTGCCTTACCACTGTTACCGCTGCTACCAAGGCAGATGTGCTTTACACCGGTAAGGCGCAGTAACACATGCACGGGTTTCATGTACCAGGCGGGGTGGTTCATCCACACTTGTTTCTCCACTTTCGGGAAAACAGTGAAATAGAATAGAAGGTCTTTGTGCCAGATACAATACACAACTGCTGTATGCCTTGATATGGAGGCTCCGGTAAATTTTACTTTACATGTTGCGTGCATCAGCCGCGAATACACATAAAGGAAGTATCCGGCAATGTAGCCAAAACACAAAAAGAAAGGTTTTAAATACCAGGGAACATTATCTACACGAAACACCGGGCGAAAGTAAGAAAGAGATGTTAGACTCTTATGAAGCGGTTGAGGCGGAGTTAACGGTAAAAACGGTGAGTTACGATGCTTTTGTCGCTATATCAACTATCATGTACAGTTCCCTGCTGGAGTAGTTGGTTTTGTGTTGATGCCTGTCACCTTTCCTGCTGACTTAACTCATTTCGCAGCAAATGCATCCTCTGCTCATTTGCATGAAATTCATCCGCATGAAAAAGTTAAGTTTTATAGGCTTGCTGATAGCCTTATTGTTTACTGCCGGTTGTAAGAAAGAAGATGATTTAGATAATGACGATGAAGATATTACCGGCACCCCGGTGATGATCTTGGGCGAAGTGGATATGGCTGCTACACAAGCCGCTAAAGTCCTTGCCCTGTCTTCTACCGACCGGTACAAGATTGCTGACATTACCAATAACCGTTTCAGCATTGAGTTGGATAACGGCAAACCCTGGGGGCTTATCTTTCTGAACAGTGCTGAACAGCCCTTAGGTTTTCTTTCGCTGGGCAATGGCATAGAAACTCTTCCGCTGCATTATATAACTACCGGTGTGGACAGTATAGACCTGCAAACCATTACCCGCAACGGAAACATTTTCATCCCATCGCATAACCCGGTGGGCAATGAAATTCCGCTGACAGCCGACCAGAAAGATGCGGTAGCCGGTACCGATGACTACTTGGCGATGCTGCTGAAAAACCCCGATGTAAACGGAAACGGACAGGTGGATGCGCTGGAAGGAAAATTCTTTTCGCTGAAGGTTATCTTCTTCATTAAGCCGGGAAATTTTCATAGCGCAAACCTTACACCCACTTACGACCCGTATAACCTGATTGAAGGCTATAAACTTTTCCTATCTGTAGAAGATAACAGCTTTCCCGAAACAATTTATTACACCGGTCCTGCCGGTTCACCTCTCTCCGGCACTCCTTCAGAGGGTTACCTGAGTTTCACCAGTCACCGGGTATATTCAACCCCTTATCAATTCAATGTGATGGACACCAGTTCTTACATTCCGGTAGCGGGGGTTTATACTATTCAATACAACGGGCAGACACTCACCTTTAATTTACCCGACCAGTCATACGCACTGAGCAATGTGGTTTATCCGTGGCCTGCACTTACCTTAAACGGTGATGGCACCATGAACAAACTGGATTGGAGCTACCAGACACCTTCCGGTACAACCGGTTTTGATTTAAGTGCCATTATGCGGAACATTTCCTTATCGGTTGAAGGAACAGGTAACAAGTGCACAGACCATCAGAACAGCGACCGGTTGTATGACACCGGCCGTTTGCCCATAAGCACTACTTCGCATACTTTCAGTTGTCAGAACATTGACTGGGGTGCCGGAACCATGTATCCGGGATGGAAACATGTTGACCGCCTGATGTTCGGATATGAAGACCACTACGATGCTACGTATGTGGTGATGTACGAAAGGAGTTATTAGGTAGAGTTAACCGCCTTTGCGGATGTAATCGGTGGTGTGCGGGGGCATATAGTTCACCGGTCCGAATAAAATAAGCAGGCGGGTTTTCCAGTTTTTATTTTCGCGCAGTTCGTAGACAATGCGGGCAGGCCCGCCTAAAATAACACGGAAAGGATTCATATAAATATCCGGATTGTTGGTCCAGCCTATGGCCGGTGGCTCTACCGGTGGCTCGGCAAACGTTCCGAAGATACGGTCCCACAGTAAAAACAAACCCCCGCCCATGTTGGCCATCTGATGTTCTTTAGCCGAAGAGTGATGCACGTAATGATAAGCGCCATGCCCGCCAAAGAGCTGCGTTAAGAAACGCAGCACCGCATACTTTTGAATGAACCGGTAATGCACCGTAGCGTGATTGAATATTTCGAAGTTGTACATGAGCAGGGACCAGATGCCCATTTCTAAAACAAGCGGCTGGGAGTAAAACAATTTAGTGAGCACGGCACCCGATAACACTTTTGGTATCAGCAGCACAAAGTCGAACGTAAACGCCAGCGGGTTGCCGATGGGATGAAGAAAATCGGGAAGGTGGTGAGGGGCATGCACCACATGCCACAGCAGGCGCGAAACATGCGTAAGCCAGTGCAGAAAGTAACCGGTGAGCGAATAGAGCGTAAGCGCCAGCAGCAGCGCTATAATTTTTGAAGGAGCAACAAACAAAGTAGGAATGACACTGCTGATGCTGCCGGTTAACTGCGTTTCGGTGGCAGCAATAAAATCAAAGCCCTGGCTGAAACTGTGACCGGTTGCCAGATAAACAAAGCCACCCGCAAGCAACAACAGCACACCAATCAGAATAGTCATTAAACCCGAAGAGGTATACACCAGAATGTTGCGGTAAAACAAACCCCGGTCGGCTATTTCGCTTTTAATAAAGTAACCATACACCGAAACAAATATCCGCACGCCTATGGTAAACGGCAGCAGTATCATCCAGATGAGGAGGGCAGTGTTTTCTGTTTTAAGGAAAGAGGCACCGGCACCGGGGCTGAAGTATTGCTTTACCTCGGCAAGGGTTAAAAACTCGGCACCGGGCGGGGCTACCAGCATTTCGAAAAAAACGTAACCGGTGAGCGCGATGATGGTAAGCAGGGGCAGAAATTTTAAGCTGCGCGCATAATCGGCCGTTACTTCAAAATTCCAGAGTTGTTTCAGGTAATGCATTTGCTACTTCGGCATAACGGATTCTGCCAGTTCTTTTGCGGCATAGTACGAATACTCAATGCCGTAGTAATCCCAGCCTTTTACCTCCACCTCGGCTTTCAGCACCACTTTGTGTGTTTCGTACTTGCCTGTAAGTTTTTCGTAATGCCGGGTGTCGCCAATGGCGTTGTAGCCCGACTTAAGTATGGTATGAACAATCTTTCCGTATTCCTCCTGGGTAACGGTAAAGTATTTTATTCCGAAAGTTTTATCGCCTTCGCTGCCTTTAATAGATGACAGGTGCACAATTTCTTTGGTGGCTTTGTTCACCAGCTTCAGCTTGATAACATCCTTACCGCTGCTGCTGTCCTGCTTTACCACAAATTCCTTCTTCTCCAGATACTCTCTTACGGTTTTAATCGTAGCCAGCTTTTCAAAATCTTTCAGGTTTACGGTTTGAGCAAAGCTGCTGTTGGAAAACAAAAACAGGAAGAGGCAGTTGGTAATTATTGGTTTAAATGAGATACGCATGGGGCAAAGAAATGAAAAGCGAATTAAAAAATATCATCTCCATGAAAACGAAAGTAAAACGCAGGTAACATGATATGGCGATTTATATTTTTGTTCCCCAAAAACACAGAAATGAAAAAGTTACTCTTTATGATGTTGCTGGCATACAGCCCGGTAGTACAGGCGCAGGCTACCAAAGAAGAAGACCTGGCTTACACCAACAACTATTTTACTGCTGAACGGTTTAAAGACTTAAAAGAAAAACCGGCTGCGCTTAAATACGAACCAAGCGGTAATGCTGTTACGCTTACGCATACCGGCAAGGGTACCGATACCTATAATATTTCTGAATTGTTTCCGCGCAGCGACTATGAGCACAGCATCCGCGATTTCCATCTTTCGTTCAACTTCAGCCTTACCGAAACTTCTTCGCCCGATAATTTTTTTCAGTTGACCTTTCTGGTTGTTCCCGATCAGGATATTGAATACAAAGACTCGGTGGCTTTAGTTATGCTGCGTATTAAAGCCAACGGAACCCTGTATGCCGAGTATGGTAATATGCCTTACAATAAAAACATTTATTACAACTCGCCTGCTTTAGCCAAAGATAAAACCTGGGCGCAGGTAATGGCAGCCGATGCACCGGCTAACTTTATGAAAGCTATACCCGGCTTTAAAAAAGACGGCACCAATAAATTTTCCTTATCAAGAACCGATGACCACTGGTTGCTGAAAATTAACGACAACGTGCTGCGCGACTGGAAAGACATGGAACTGGGTTACATCAATTCGAGCCGGGCACCGCTTGTTACCATGAGCGGCAAATACACCCTTAAAATGGAAGGCCTGGAAGAAAGATACGGCCACCAGAATAAATCTCTTGTAAAGTATTTCGAAGAATATAAAGGTTCCGGTCCGGCCACTATGCGCAGCTCTTGTATAAAAGGGGAGATTAAAGCGTATTATGCACTCACCACACTGTATGGCGACCCGGCAGTGCGCATTTCGTGGCGCGATAACGATATCATTAATAAAGACCAGGTGGTTTATTTCAAATTTACAGATGCAGATAGAAAAAGCACCAAGAGCTTCGCCTTGTTTAATGAACCCGGTGACGCCAGAGAAATACGCATGAAACCCGAGATGGGGGAAATTTCTTTCGACTTCTATTTCGATAACTCCGTTAACATTGAAAGGAAAGACAACTACGGCACTATTTTCACTAAAACAACTTCGAAGTACTGCACCATTTATATTTCGAGGTAAAAAAATTATTGCACTCTTTCTTATTGATGGGCGTTTACATCCGGTATCATGTTCCGGTTAAGGCTATTCGGATGTTGATGATTCCGGGCTAACGCCATTCCCCCTTCTGCTTTATCTCTCTATATTTAAGGATGAAGTTATCACTACGCTGCATTCAAGCTTTGGTTTGGTAACTGAAAAAAACACCTTCCGAACCCCGGTTGTATTCTATACACTAAGGAACGGCTTAAAAATCCTGTTTCTTTCGATGTGCTAAAGTATAGATTCTTATACGAATTTTTATATTAGCACATTGTAAGGGGCTTCCCGCTAAAGCGGGAAGCCTCCTGCAGGTCTGCAAGCAAGCATTTTCTTTAGCGGGGAGCCTTTCTCAATGTGCTAATAAATAGATTCATACATACTTTCGTATATTAGCACACCGAATCTGGCTTCCTGGCCAAACGGGAGGGCAGTTTCAATGTGCTAATACTAAATTTCATTCATTAATTTATATATTAGCACATTGCAAATGGACTGTTTTTAATCAAAATCATTCACTTTCTATACACAAACCATAAAAATGAGCGCAGAAAAGAAGTTTCACCCCAAGAGCGACTTCACCCGTCAAATGGCATTGAACATTGCCAAACAAATGTATGACCTGAACCCCGCAGGCGATGTCCTGTTTCCTAAAACGGTTATCCGGCTGAATGCGATGCAGCCCCTGTTCACCCAACTGATGAACGAGCGCGCTAAATGCAAAGCCGAAGCAGCCGTGCTGCTGGCAGAAAAAGAAAAGGCGAAAGAAAAAGCGGCTATGTATTGCTCGCATTTTGTGCAGGGGTTTAACTTAGGCATTAAGCGGGGCGAGTATAAAACCGGAGACCGCGCCTTTTACCAGCTACCGGTAGAAAACGAACAGGTGTACCCGCTTAAAACCGAAGATGATATACTGCTGGCCGGTCAACATTTGCTCGATGGCGAAGCGGCAAGGCTGGCCACCGGTGGCATGCCTATGGGCCGCCCTTCGGCAGCCGAAGTGCAATTGCATTACAATGCCTTTAAAGATTTGGTGAACCGCGGCAGCACCGCTAAAGATGCCCTGAGTGCCGCACAAAAAGCGCTGAACAAAATTACCCCCGAAGCCGACCGGGTAATACGCAAGGTGTGGCGCGAAGCCGAGATATTTTTTAAAGACGGCAGGAAGAGCACCGAAAGCATGCGCGAGCACGTGCGCGACCGGTCGCGCAAATGGGGCGTGGTGTATGCCCGCAAGGGTCACGAAAAATTAGTGTACGGCAACGTAACCAATGCGGCCACCGGTTTACCGCTGACCGGTGCCAAAATAAAACTGCTGAACGGCCGCAACCGGGTAAGTACCTTAGGCGATGGAAAATTTAAACTAAACACTACACTCATGCACGAGCAAACCCTGCTGGTTACCTGCACCGGTTACGAAACCATAGAAGTTGTTGTTAAGCTCGAAGAGTTTAAGGATACGTTTGTTGAACTGAAAATGGTGGTGAAGGGAGTGTAGGGTTTTGTATTGCCGCTGTTGGTGTTATCACCAACAGCACTTACTACGCATGCACTACTTCTCTTTTCTTCTTTCTCCTGCGCAATACTCCTGGCAAATCTAATTCGTAGTGGCGGTTAAATGCTTCGTGCGAAACAGCAAAGCGTTCTGCCAATGCGCGGATAATTTCTTTACTCATTCCTTTCTTGTAATTCAGAATATCAGAAACTAATCCTTTGCTCACATCCAGAATTTCTACCAGGTCTTTTGCTTTTAGTTGGTTCTCTTCCATTAAAGATACCAGCAGCTCCACCGGGTCTTGCTCATCAAAATTATCGTGCGCTTCATCCCATGTTTCAATCAGCAACGTGAGTAAATCAATTTCTTCTTTCGCTGCTTTTGATTTTGCACCGTTTTCTAAAAGTGTTTCCAACGCTTTGCAATACGCATGGTATTGCGTTTTGCTTTTTATCACTTTGTATTTCAGCGTTTCCATATCAATAAATATTTACGGTGTATTGCTTATTGTCTTTACAGAGTTTGTCGTATTCAGCATGTGTGCCAAGCCAGCTAACAAATAAGTGAACCTGTTTATCTCCAAACACATACTTGCCAATCAGGCGATAATTGTTGCCGCCAATATCAAACACAACTCTGTTGCTTCCTTTGCCCAATAAATCTGCCGCACCAAATGTTTTCTTTATGTCAGCAGCCGTTTCCCAATCTGCAAACCTCAACTTGTTCAGCCAATCCTGAAATGGAATTCTGCTGCCGGCATTGTCAGCCACATAATCTCCAATAGTTTGTTTCTTGATTAAGTGAACGCGCATACGAATATACGATTTGATTTTTGAAAAGTTCACATTTTGTGAACTTTTGTTTTTTTTACTTTAAGTCTCATTTAAGGGATTCAGGGGCTTACATACTCCTACTATACTGCCCTCCTATCTCATACAGCGCATGAGATATTTGCCCGAGTGGGCAACCCCTTACGGTCATGGAAAATACTTATAAATATCTTTTCTCTGCATTAATCTCGCCAGCCAAATTGTTTTCCCTTCCACCAGTAGACCGAGGCGGTAATTACCTATGCGCATGCGGTAGCAATCTTTATGTCCCTTCAGTTTTTTAGTGCCTGGAAAGCTTTGTAATGAAGATACGTTTTGCAGTTCGCGGATAATTTCATCCACTTTGAGGATTACCTGTTTTTCAGAAATGGCTTTAAGATCTTATTCAAAAGGCTTGGCAAACTTTACTTCCATTTGCGGATAATCTTTTCAATGGAAGATGATTTAGCCTCACCTTTCGCCACTGCGCTTTTTATCAGGCTGCCGAAAAAGAAATCTTCCTGCTCCTCTATTGATAGTTTTTGAGTGGCAATATTCATTTTACTCAAAAGTTCCATAATGAGCTTGCTTTCCTTCTTGTCCTTGGTTTGTAATACGAATGTTTCCATGATGCTAATTTATGAAATGTTGTTTACAAACTCCCTTACTTACTTTATCGGTCGGTGTCTCACCGACCGAAATAATATGGCTGTGGGGTCACCAACCATTAAGGAATTACTTATTGCTTCGCTTTACTCTTTTCTTCCATGTCCGCGGATGGCGCGCTAAATGAATAATAGCAATTACGGTAATTGTCTCTTTTTCTAAAACATAAAACACTCCAAAAGGAAATCGTTTTGTTTTTGCCTTTCTGATGCTTTTGTATTCAACAGCATTCAGCAGTGGTTTCCGCACAAGAGCATTAATGGCTGCATCTGTCGACAACAAAAAATCTTCGCCTAAACCCGGTAGTTGTAATTCATACCAGTCATACGCATCCTGAACATCCTGTTCTACTGCGGGTAGAAAATCCAGGAGGTAACTCATTTCACTTTTTTAGCTCTTACATTTTTTTTAATGGTTTCCCAGGTGGTGCGTCTGGAAGAACTCTTATATGTTTTCAGCCGGTCGTCCAGCAATTCTTTCTGCTGTTTAGTAAGCGCAATTTTGTCTTCGGCTATACTATCCCATATCTCTTCTACCAGCAATACCTTTTCGGAAGTACTCAGATCTCTGTAGTTCTGTAAATCCATACTGATTATTTTACTCTAAAATAAAAAATGTTTCTCTACATACTCCCCTACTTAAACAGCGACTGCATTTTCATAGCTACGCCCATTTCGCCTGCTACTTTTATTTTGCCGCTCATAAAGGCGGTCATGCCATTCAAAGTGCCGTTCATCAGGCCCATCATATCTTCCTCCGAAACGCTCACCGTACAATCGGCTTCTTTATCTTCGGTAGAAATTAAATTACCGGCACCGGTGCCGTCCACAAAAATTTTGTTGCCTCCAAAATCGAATTTTAAAGTTTTGCCGAGTGCACCTGCCTTGCTTGCGCTGGCGGTTAAGTTGGCGAGGATAGTTTCAAATGCCATGTGGTTGTTTGGTTTGGTTTAGTGAATAATTATTTTCTACTGCACCACTAATTTTTTGTGTGCAGTGTTTCCTGTTTTATCGCTTAGTTCAACGGTGTAAAAGCCGGCAGCAAAATTACGGAGGTTAATAGTTTCGGTATCATACAACAATGCCTTGCGGTAAACTACGCGCCCGTTCATATCAATAACAGAAAGTTCAAATTCACCTACCTCTTTTACAATTTTCAGTTGCTCTGCAGCGGGGTTCGGGAACATGCGGAAAGCAATACTTTCCTGTTTTTGTATGCTGTTGGCGCACTGGCTTATCTTGCCAAGCAGATAAAAGGCAGCCGAAGTAATAGCCGGTTCCACACATTGCCCGTGATTCAGATTTCCAAAATTCTGTATCTCCACATCCGGTGCTCCGTTTGCCCTCCAGGCGGTATCGGCACGAACCGCGTTCAGATAGCTCACCTGATCATCGTTGGTGCAATAGTGAATCTTTACCGGGTTTTGAGGAGCCCAGCCCAGCATATCGTTTTCTGCTAAAATTAATCTTAAGGGATGCAGGGTATCGTTCGCAAAAGCATCAACAACAGAATCTATAAGCATATTTCGCGGAACCGGAGAACAGAATTGGTCAATGTATCCGGTGGAGTACAATTTGCTGTAATACAATGGAGGAAGAATGGAGTCGTACGGGCTCTTAAAAATAGTAGCCGGTGTAGGGTATAACTGTTGGAGAGATGGATATACGGAATGATAACCCAACAATAAGTAAGGGAGATAAC
>CAZBPG010000006.1:41255-82481 GCA_964493695.1 uncultured Chitinophaga sp.
TGTTGGAGAGATGGATATACGGAATGATAACCCAACAATAAGTAAGGGAGATAACTGGGCGCAGAAAAGGGAGCAGTAGAAAGCATTACATCTACCATGGTTTTCTTTAAATCATAAGGACCGGACATGGGTGCGCTGGCCACAATGTTGAACTCGGAAGAAAAATTCTCCTGAATCAATTTATTGGTGGCCATGGTAGTATAACCACCCTGCGAATAACCGGTGAGCAGCACTTCTCCGTTCAATTGAAGTGCCAGGGTATCTGCCAGTTGACGCGCAGCCCGCATAATATTTACCGATGCATAGCCGGAGTGGAAACCATTAACATAAGGATGAATAAGAATACTGCTGTCACTATCACCCATGCCAAGTTCATCGGGCATTACCATAAACACACCACCAATTCCTCCAAAAAAAAGTCCAATTGGTCTTTCGGGGCCATCGTATGAAGGCACTTGCAAACGAGCAGTGAAAGTGCCGTGCGCATAACAACCCAAAGCCATGGGGCATGCTACATTTTTTGGTACTACCACAATGCCTGAAGCATTCACCAGAGAGTCAATATGCCTGTACGGTGTTTTATAAATTACCTGGTAAACATCAATATTATATTGAGGCGCAATGGGAAGCGAAAAGCCTGACAAACTCAGAAAGCTATCTAAAGAAGCCACCGTAAAACTCTCCTGAAGATGGTAAGAAACCAACTGAGCAGTAGAGGAATAAGCAATTGAAAAAACGATTAACAGGGCAACGGTGAATTTTTTCATGTAATATTTATTGTGAAGATGAATAAAGGAAAATTTGTTCGTCATTAAAAACAAACGCGAGGGTGTTTTGTTGGGCGGTCTGCCGATTGTTGTTGTATTGCCTCGCCCTTCATATAACGCATGTGATAGTTGCCCCAAGCGGCAATACTTAACGGTTTGCAAACAGGTTGCTGTTGTTTTCTACTGCCTGCCGCAAAGATTGTTCAGGGAGTTCAGCTTATCAGTAACTGATTTTACCACTTCTTTTGCTGCTTCATATCCAATGCAAACCAGTCATACATAAGCGTATTTTTTTAGTAACTGCATTGATTATAATTCTGGTTTTAATTATTTAGCAACTGATTTCAAACACTATACTTATGCGCTGGAAGTATGTATTGCTGCTGACAATAACCATTTGCTGCCATTCGTTTTTAAATGCGCAGCAACTTACCGCCTACCGCGATGAATCATTGCGGCTGTGGGGCTACAAAAACGAAAGCGGAAAAACCGTAATACCCCCGGCTTTTTCCGAAGCGCGGGCGTTTACCAATGGAGTGGCACAGGTGGCTGTTATTAAAAAGGAACGCTACTGGGGGCTTATTAACGAAGCAGGAGAATACATACTGAAACCCACTTACAATGGCATGGAAACTTTTTGTGGCGGCTATGCCCAGGTAAGGCATGGCGACCCGGGCTTTGATAACAACATTCGCAGAGGGTTTATTGATATGCAGGGGAACGAAGTAGTGAAGCCCCGTTTTTTTCATGCAGAAGAATGTTTATCGGAAGATAAGTGGTTTAAAGTGCAATACCGCGGTGGCGACTGGATTTACGTAAACCTGCAGGACAAGGAAAGTAAAACACCCATCATTACCGAATACGTAGGGCGGCCGAACAAAGATTTTTTCCTCTCCTTATCTATTTCGGAAAATGCAGTGGTAATAACCGACCGGGTAACCAAGAAGGAAAAAAAAGTAGAGTTGCCCGATAAGGGAGAAATGACCGGGGCTACGTACGTGCTGAACGATTTCGTAACCGCCATTCCCTGCAAAGGGCAGACTAATGCCGGCAGCATAACCCACTACTATCTGTTGATACCTGATAAGACAGGGGCGACATTTCTTAAACCAACTAACGGAAACAGTTTTTACACATCACTTAACTACAACAACCAAACAAAAGCCTGTTTTACTGCCGGCACCGATTTGTATAACCACAAAGGCGAGTTAACAGGCACCGATGCCAATATTGATTTCAAATCAAGTTATTACTTCCTGAATTATAAGCCGCTTAACAGCTCCGAAAAAGTCGCTTACTATTACAGTAATGGCGGCACACAGTTAAACTTGCCTCCTGTAAAAGACCTGATGTTTTTTCAGGATGGCGATTATTTTTCGTTTATACACGAGGGAAAGGTGCAACTGCTTAAAATAAAGACCAACAGCATTACTCAAAGTTACGACACCTATAACGATGCTTTTTTTCAAAAGCTGTTGAAGTATTTCGGCTATCAGAAGGTGTATGATGCCATTAAAAAATCGAATGCAATACCCATACTTACCGATAACCGCGTTTGGAGTTATATGGGCTTAAGCGGAGGCGCATACAACATAAAAGTAACGGCAGATTATGTACTTCCTTTTTTCAATAATAAACATGCACCGGTAAGCGACCGCGACAAATGGGGGCTCATTAACAAAAAGGGAATACCGGTGGCGGCTTGCGAGTTCGATTCGCTCGATATAGGCAACTATCATCTGTTTAAAAACAACGAAGCATATTGTATAAACGCAAAGGACAGTGTGGTGCCCTATAAACCTGCTGCTGCATCATCGCCCAAACCTGCAACTACTACCAACAACAATATAAATGACCCCGAAAGGTCAACCAGTTTTTGCTTAGAAGCCATTTACTATACTCCGAAGCGAAGCGATGGTATTACCCGCATAGTGATTATAGCAATTGTAACCACCCGGCAAAAAAACTTAAGTAAGCCCGAACTTATGGAAACCGTTAAAAACAAGGTGCGCGAAAAAGCGCGAACAAAATATGGAGCATACTTTTATACCTACGGCAATAAAAGTGAATGGATTGAACCTGTAGCGAACATTTACCAGGACCCTGATAAATGTATGAAGATGCGCGAAAGCATAAAGAACGGCTACGAAAAAGGCGAAGTCATGTTTATTATCTATTAATTTGCCGGTTTAAAGGGCTCCATCCTAAGTTCAAAAATATCGGGCGAACAGTGACCGCTGCTTATGCTTTTATGCACCCAACTGAATTGGCTGCCCGGCTTTACCTGCAGCGAGTCCACCTGTTTCTGCGGAAGGTATGTGGGGAAATGCGAACTGTAATAAATAGTATCCGGCTCGCCAAATTGCTCAATGGCAAAAATTACTTCAAACTGGGAACTATCTGCTTCTGTCGGGTAAACCTCCACTACCGTTGCGGGTAAAATTTCTTCGGTGTAACTGCATGGCCCCCCGTCAACATTTTGCGGGTGGTTTTTGCAGCCAACCGTCATTATCAAAAGAAAACAGAACGTAACACATAAATATTTCATTGCTTTTGTTTTTATAGTCAGCGAATATTCTTTGCTAAAAAATAAAGCAGGGAGATGGCATATCAACTGCTTTGTGGCACAGGTAGCATCTTCCCTTTTTATCGTATTTCAGTTTAATTTCCCTATTTATCGTTGGCAATCTCTCTTGTTGGTATAGCGATAAATATTTCCCAAAAGTAAAAATGATAAACGAAGTTGTGGTTTTCGTTATGCGTTTACATACTCCTTCTATACGGTCCGCCCGTTTCATACAACGCAGGCGATACTTGCCCGAGCAAGCAGCGCTTTTTATCTGCCCGGCAATTTTTGTAAGAGTACTGCGAATAAACAGGAAAGTATTTTGCCCCTCCTCAGAGTTACACAAAGATGGCTATGCGTAGAGAAAATAATTTCACACTTTTATACCTTGAAACAAATATTTCAACTATGAGAAGTTTTATCGTATGCATGCTTACTGTCATAGGGGCGGTTATTGATGTGAGCGCCCAGTGGCAACAGCGCTCTACACAACATCAGGTTACCTCTCTTACTTTTAATGGCAGCGGATTTTTTGCAGGAACAATCAACGGTTATGGCGTTATCAAATCCGCAGATAACGGGTTAAACTGGGGAAATTTAAATACCCTCAACAAAATGATTTATGCACTCCATTCAAACGTAACCGAAACGTATGCGGGAACAACCACCGGTGCATATAAATCTACCACAGGCGGAAGCAACTGGAGCCCGCCCGACACGGCATCGGCTAACTTTACACCACTTGCATTTGCACAAACGGGCTCTTACTTGTTTTTTGCCGCCAACGGAGGTGTTTTCCGTTCAACCAATTATGGTTTAAACTGGAGTGCTTACAACAATGGTCTGTTAAGTACAAATGTCACCGCTGTTGTAACTATAGGCGATGTTGTTTTTGCCGGCACAGGAGCGGGCTCAGTTTTTAAATCAACAGGTTTCGGTTTCAATTGGTCATCGGCAAGTTTCGGTTTACCGGGTGGTTCTAACTTAATTACCTGCCTGTATGCCGATGGCTCTACTCTGTATGCCGGGGTGCATGCAGCCGGAATTTATAAATCGGTTGATAGCGGAAGTACGTGGACCAGCGCAGCTAACGGTTTGCCGGGAAGTAACGATGTTTTATGTATTACTTCTTTTAACGGAAATATTTTTGCAGGAACTTATGGCAGCGGAGTTTATCGTTCAACTGACGGGGGACTTCAGTGGACATCTATCAATAATGGTATTGCCAATAATCCTGCCGACCTGAAGATACATGCGCTGGCAATTGCCTCTACCGATATTTTTGCCGGAACCGAAAACGGTATTTACAAACGCAACCTAACCCAAGTAGTTGGGCTAAATGAAATGGATAATACCCCAATGGCTATTCGGGTTTTTCCTAATCCTGCTAAAAAAGAAATTGTCATACAGGTGGGTAATGATTTGACGCATAACCGCCTCGAAATTTATAACAGTGCAGGCAGTTTGGTTTATTCAGCCGAGGCGGCATCAACGCAACAAACCATTGCAACCGATTTTTTAACCAGCGGAATTTATTTTATAAAAATATCTGCCGGTAGCCGTTCGGGCGCGTACAAATTTATAGTTGAATAAACCCTGACTTTTCGAAGCATGCCAAGAAAGGCTCTGGCGCATTCTTTCGGCAGTTGAGGTGGGAACGGGGTACTGGTGATAAAACCAACATCTGCTTGAATTTTTCCCCAAAAAAACATTAACTTCAATTCTGCATTGAGAGGCACACTTTCGACTAACCATTAAAAACTTTTTATGAATGCAAAAGCAATACTCGCGTTAGCAGCTATAGCTGTTTATTTATGCTCGTGCGAAGATGGGTGTGAAGAAAAATGTCATGAATTTAAGGTAGAAATTAACTCATTTCCACCGGACTCTTTGAGGGCTTTTGTTTGGAGTGGTGGTCACGAGCCTTTTTACTATAACTGGAGTAATGGTGGAATCACTCAGGGCATTGCTGATGTTAGCCCCGGTATATATACGGTTACTGTAACCGACAACCTGCAATGTAGCGCTTCAGCAAGTTATGTTCTTGGTAATGTAAGTGGTTGTGGTACCGATGTTACCGATGTGGATGGCAACATCTACTCTATTCAGGAAATAGGAGGCCAATGCTGGTTAAAAAGTAACCTGATAACTACCAAGTACCGGAATGGTGACGATATTAACGAACAACAAGACAGTATATCGTGGGCAGACGATGCTGCCAACCAAAACCCGGTATGGTGCTATTATGGTGGTAATCCTTCTTACAACACCCACACCGGTAAGTTGTACAACTGGTATGTTGTAAACGACCCCCGAGGGGTGTGCCCTGCGGGCTGGCACGTTCCTTCCTATCCAGAGTACATCCAATTAATTACTTATCTGGGAGGTGCTAACAGTGCGGGAGGTAAACTGAAGACAAATCTGGCCTGGCATCAACCTAACGCAGGCGGAGATGATTCATCGGGTTTTACGGCTAAAGGCGGTGGCGTAAGAAACGAAGACGCAAGCTTTAACAACTCATTGGAGTATACCGGCTCGTTCTGGACAACCACCAATTCGGGCACCACTGCAAGCGCACTTATTTTAAAGTGGGATGAAACCACAGCATACAACGCTGTAGTTCCTAAAGGTTCGGGCAGAAGTATAAGGTGCATAAAAGATTAGTGTTAGCCAACCATACAACCACAGCATAAACTAAACCCTACTTACAAGATTGCATTCGGCTTTATCACTATTTTTTCCCTGCATTGATGGGCTTGTTTCGAACACCCCACCATCTGTGCTAGTACTCGCCCAACTCATACAAATATCGAATGTCGAATAATGAATTGAGGGTTACTTCGGTGTTCGGTGTTCATCATTCGTTGTTCATTATTACATGCTTCTTCTGTATTGCCCATCCAACTCACCACCGGTATCTACTTTGTAGAACTAAAAAGCAGCGATGCGGTGGTGCGGAAAAGGTTTGTGAAGATGTAAATCAAATTCCGGTAAATAAATTCTGTTAAACGCATATGCTATCCGTAAATTCTGAACAAAACCATCGAAGTTAAGCAAATATGATGAAAAAACACACCGGTCTTTTTGTTTTAGCAGTTCTTCTTTCATTTACAAAGACCAACGCACAGGTCACCGACCCGGTGGTCACTTCCTGGATTATCAATACCACCAATGCTACCGGCTACAGCGGCTTAACCGCCAATGTGCAGGCCGTTAATTACACCACTACCGATGTGTATGTTACCTGCACCTGCATACCGGGTTACGATATCGGTCCGTGGACGGGCAACCCGAACACACCGGCTAACCAGAATTTCTGTTTCAAGATTACGCGCTCGCCTCAACCTAAAACGGGAACTAAAACCGCCACCGGTTTAGGGCACATTGGCGTTTGGACAAACGGGGTAAGTATTTTTAATGCTAAAGACGCGTTCTCCTATAACAATGCCGGTATCTGGAATCAGGATGCACTGCCGAACGAAGGCGCCAGCTTTGATGATTGTCTTGGCCATCCCGCACCTAACGGTGAGTATCACCATCACGTAAACCCCACCTGTCTTTACGATGACCAGGCAACTACTGTTCACTCGCCTATTATCGGTTACGCTTTTGACGGCTTTCCTATTTACGGGGCGTATGCCTATAACGATACCACCGGCACCGGTGCCATTACGCGCATGAGAACGGGTTACCGCCTGCGCAACATTACCGACCGCACCACCCTTGCCGATGGAACAGTTTTACAGTCCGGTCAATACGGTCCTGCTATAGGCGGGCAGTATCCTCTCGGAAAATACATTGAGGACTATGAGTATGTGCCGGGCCTCGGCCACCTCGACCAATACAACGGCAGGGTTTGCATTACGCCCGAATATCCGCTTGGCACTTACGCCTACTTTGTAACTATCGACAGCAATCAGGTTCCCGTTTATCCGTATACAGTAGGGGCTTCCTATTACGGAGTAGTAAATGCCGGAAATACCGGTCCCCAGTCGGGACATAATACTATACCGGGCGGAGCCACTTTATATACGGCACCGGTTACCGGTGTAGAAGAAACAGCCAATGAGTTTGCTCTGAATGTTTTCCCTAATCCGGCACAGGAGAAAATTTTTGTTCAGTCAGGCAACGGACAACTACCCGTTGAAATTGTTTTAAGAGATGTGTTGGGAAGAGAAATTATTGCTGAGCGAAACAATATTTCCGCTATTACTACCCTGAACGTTTCAAACCTGAATGCCGGAGTTTATCTGTTACAGGCAAACGCTGACGGTAAGCACTACACCATCAAAGTGATAGTTCAATAACCATCCTTCTGTTTACAAGTCTCACCTGGGCAATGGCGAAAAGCTGAACAGTATTCAGACTTTTGCGCGGAGTATGAAACGCAAAGTCAGTTCGTATTTTCTGCAATCTGCCAAGTACGATTTAACCGCCAGTATTACTGTATTTTTTGTAGCCCTACCGCTTTGTCTCGGCATTTCTCTGGCATCCGGTGCACCGGTTTATTCCGGTTTGCTGGCAGGTATTATCGGAGGAATAATTGTGTCCATCATCAGCCAGTCGCAGTTAAGTGTAAGCGGTCCTGCAGCAGGGCTCACGGCCATTTGCGCTGCCGCAATTGCACAGTTGGGTTCCATAGAATATTTTTTTGCCGCGGTTGCTTTGGCAGGGTTACTTCAAATTCTTTTAGGCGTTTTCCGGCTCGGTGGGTTTACCCGGTTTATTCCTTCAGCAGTTATTCGCGGCATGTTGGCCGCCATCGGCATCATTCTTATTTCAAAACAAATTCCTTTGCTCATTGGCTATAACCAGCCTGATTTCTGGACGAAAGAATTTTTTAATCTCTTCACTTTTCAGCATGGCTTCCAAAATATCAGTTCACTGTTTGAGCATGTTTCTCTTGGAGTAGTTATGCTTTCAGCAGTTATACTGTTGCTGTTTTACGTGTGGGAGAAATTTATTGCCAACCGGATTCCGTATCTGCCTTCTTCATTTGTAGTAGTGCTGCAAGGTGTGGTGCTGGCTTTTTTACTCAGCAGAATATTCCCGTCTCTTCAACTGGCAAGCACACATTATGTAACCGTGCCCGGAAATGTTTTTTCGCAAATTCATTTGCCGGAGGTCTCTTCGTTTTTCAGCAAGGCAGAAGTTTGGCAAAATGCCGTAGTCATTTGCTTTGTAGCCACACTCGAAACCTTGTTGAGTATAGAAGCTATTGACAAACTCGACCCCTACAACAGAATCACTCCTCAAAACAGAGAACTGGTGGCGCAGGGTACCGGAAATTTTTTGAGCGGACTGCTTGGCGGATTACCAATCACCGCGGTGATTGTGCGCAGTTCTGCCAATGCCGAAGCAGGGGCACGCACTAAAGTCTCCTCTATTATGCATGGCGTTTGGTTGGTGGTGGTTTTAGCCATTGCCATTCCGGTTATTAATCTCATTCCTTATTGTGCGTTGGCAGTTATTCTCATCCGCACCGGTTACAATCTGGCCAAGCCGAAAATGATTTTGTCGGTTTACCGGCAGGGGAAGGAACAGTTCTTTCCTTTTGCGGTTACTGTGGTGGCTATTCTTTTCACCGATCTGCTCATTGGTGTTTTAATAGGAATTGCCTTTGCGGTTTATTATCTCATCATGCATACCTACCGTGCAGGATATACAATTCGCGAGTACGAAACCGATGGCAAAAAGCATTTCTTTATTGAACTGGCGCTTAACGTAAGTTTCCTGAATAAAAAGCGAATTGCCGAAATGCTCGACCGGCTGCCCGAAGAGTCAGTCGTAGAAATAGTGGGCTCTAAAAGCATTTACATTGACCACGATATCCTCGAAATCTTTCATGATTTTAAAGCAAAAGCAAAGGATAAAGACATTCATTTAATCATGAAGGATATTGCGGAAGTAGAAACAATGGAACTTCATTGAGTAGTGTTTGGCAGCGGTAGGTTAAATCACTACTTCTATTCGCGACTATAATTTCTATTTTCGCCCGGTTCAGAAAATGTTTTGGCCACGTAGTTCAATGGATAGAACGAGGGTTTCCTAAACTCTAAATAGCAGTTCGATTCTGCTCGCGGCTACTGGTATGGAATTATTACTTTGAAAAAGAGTTCACTTTTTAGGTCTCCCAAATACAAATAGCCATTGAGGAGTTTATTTTTTGCTTACCAATAGTCTAATCTCTTTGTTAATCCACTGCGTAAGTATTGAATTTGGCGACTGGTCGTTACCCGAAATTAATGAGGAGTTAATTTCTGTGTTCATTGTTTTCAACTCCTTTACCATCACATCTTTAGTGGTATTTTGAACAGTTGAATAGAACTTCCTGAAGACAGACACAATCGGTTTGCTTATTTTGGTTTGCAGGGTTTGTTCGCGGTTCATTTCATAGTTTACGGCCTGATCTATATTAATGGCTTCGCGATGCGCCAGATCTAAATCGCCTCGCAGATAATATACAGCTGATAAAACCATCCGCATGAAGTAATAAAACTCAGTTCCTTCTTTTTTTGTTTCGAGGTTCACAAATTTTTCTGCGCCATCGGTATTGCGTATATGCAGATTTAAAACAGCCATCAGAAAAGGAGATCTGCCGGAAAGAACTTTGCTGCTGAGCAAAACATTTTCGTGCCGGGCGGTTAATTGTTGTGCCTGTTCAAAGTTTTCGTTACGCATTAAAGCCATTACATAATTTATTACTAACGTTTCCTGCACATAAATCGGCATAAAGTCAAAATAGCTGTATGCTTTCTGATAATATTCTACAGCCGTTGCAAACTGAGATGATAAGTAATACTCCTGAGCCAGGTTAATCAGAAAACGGCAAAACGCTTCTTCCGGTGCCGGTTCATATTTTTTGATTATTTCCTCATTACCCAGTATACTATCCAGCAACAATATTTTTTCTTCGCCCTTAGAAAAGTTGATTTTAGCCCGGGCAGACAGATACTGTGCATACAAATCGTTTTCCTGTAGCTCGTTTAATGAAACAGTGTTTACCGGAGCCGAACCGGTGTTTAAAGGCTTGTAAGCAGAAACAACACGTTCGCCCATTTTAAGCCGTATTTCTTCTTTACGCACTTCACGCAGAAAGTTTGTTTTTAAAAGACCGATGCGTTGCGTTGCCAATGCTGCTATTGTTTCTGCATTTCCCAACGATTGTGCCTTACCGGCAAGGTGGTATTGAATATTTAGATCGCTGAGTTGGAGTAGCCATTGGGCGTCATCATCTTGCATAGCCTTCTTCCAGCAGGTTTTCAGTTCGTCTTCAAACAAGTCAAACATCCGGTGCCGTAAAAACAAATTCAATTTTGCTGTTTCTTTCTGTATTTCGGTATAAGTTTGCTTATAACAGAGCTGCTCTGTAAGCCATTCATACAACAAGCGGTATTCATTCCGCAGCATGTAATCTTGCGACTTGCTATATTTTTTACCAAAAACGGCTTTGAAAACCTCAGATGTATCAGGTTCTTCTCCGGCAGTTGCACTTGCAAGCGCATTGAAAAGTTTTTTCAGCGGCTTACGCTTATGTGTTTTAATACTCTCCTTAAGCTGTTTTTGCTCTTTAGGAGGTAATCCCTTTATTAATGTAAAGGCTTTACTGCTTTTCATTTTTCGTTGGTAAATAAACGATTTGAAGCTGACTTTTTTATCACAAAACCAGAAAATTCAATTTTCTTACACTTGATAAGATACGCACTTTTGTCCCATTAAATTAAACTCCTTATGAAAAACAAATCTGTATTCGGCATCTCTCTTATCATCTTTTTAATCATGACTGTTTTTCTTTCTGCCTGCAAAAAGGGTAACGACTTACCCGACAACGTACCGGTAGCGTTAAGTTGCACCGACATTAATTCAAGCATAACATGGGCAGATAGAGGTGATGGCGTTGATTACATTTTAGACTGTGTAATTTCGGTGAATGCAAAACTGACCATAGCGCCCGGTGTGATTATCCGCTGCAATAGTAATTCAGGAATTGTGATAGAAACCAGCGGGTCGCTGGTAGTTGCCGGAACAGCCGCAATGCCTATCGAGTTAAAAGGCGAAACGGATATTGCGGGGATATGGAAGGGCGTTTATATAAAAAGCGGGAGTGTACTGAACGAGACGGTAACTAATGGCGGAGGAACCAGTTTTGACGGAAACGGTTTAAAACTTGCCATTATCCGTTTGTCGCTAAGTGCTAAGCTAAAACTGTCCAACAGCATTGTCAGCAAAAGTTATAAAGACGGGTTACTGGTCGATGGGTTAGATGCCGATAGCGAAAGTCCGGTTACACAATTCAGCAATAACACATTTACTGAAAACCAGAACTATCCCATATCGGCTTTGGCAGCGCTCGGAAATGTACTTGACGGAACCGGTTCCACCTACAGCGGTAATACAAACAATAAAATTCTTTTTCGCGGGGGGCGTTTGTTCGGGGGACACATTTGGAAAAAGATGAGCGTCCCTTATTTAATTCAGGATGTTGTTTCGGTGGGGTATGATACACAAGACGGAAACCTTACCATAAGCCCGGGAGTTACCGCACAGTTTGCGGCAGATACGGGCTTATGCACCGGTGACTACGCTTCAGGTTCGTGGATTAGAATTATAGGCAGCAGCCCTCCTAATGTTGTTAAGCTAACCGGTGAAACTGCTACCACCGGTTCGTGGAAAGGAATTGCTTTTCAAAGCACCAGCCCGAACAATCAAATTTCATATGCAGAAATAAGTTATGGCAGCTCTTCTTCTTATACCGGAAACCCCGCACAAAAAGGAAATGTTATAGCGGGAGCCTGGAGTGCAGGAAGTTTTGTGATGGATAATACCAACGTTCTTAACAGTGTCGCATCGGGAGTTTATGCTACGCTGCCTTCACCCGCTATTACCATTGACGGTTCCAACTATTTATCTGGAAATACCTCAGGAACTTATTATCACGAATAAAAACATTCAACCAAAAACCAAAACCATGAAACTGAAATTTACAGCGGCTGTTCTTTTGTGTCATGTTTTTATAAATGTGTTTGCACAACCGGGTACACTTGATAGCGATTTTTCGAGTGATGGCAAGTTGACCCTTGCATTTAACTCAAGTACCAACAACATAGCCACCTGCATGGTTATTCAGCCCAATCAAAAAATTATAGTGGCGGGAACTTATTTTGACGGTCCGAAATTTAATGTGGCTGTTGCCCGAATAAATGAGGACGGGACTTTAGACGGTACTTTTGGAACCGGAGGCAAGTTTACCACTTCATATACACTGGGCGATGCAAAAGTTAACGCAATGGCGTTGCAGCCGGATGGTAAAATTTTATTAGCAGGCTCGTGGTATGGCCTATTGGCGCAGGAAACGTTTTTGATAGGCAGATTAAATGCTAATGGCACTCCGGACAGCACTTTTGGAAGCACCGGTTTTATTACCACCGCCATAAATGCTAGAAGTGTTGTTTATGCATTGGCCATGCAAAGCGATTCACTGATTGTTGCTGGTGGATACAGTGTAGGGAATGGTGCGCCTTATAAAGATTTTACTTTGGTCCGCTATAAGCCAAACGGAGTTATTGACAGTTCATTTAATGTGGATGGAATTGTTACTACTGATTTTTACGGATGGGATGATTATGCCAAAGCCGTAACCGTAACCTCCGGCAATAAAATTATTGTTGCAGGTAACTGTAGTAAAAGCGTAGGCGGTTGGGATAATTTTGCTGTAGCCAAGTATAATTACGATGGCACCTTAGATGTAAACTTTGCAGGTAATGGAAAGGTGGATTATGTACTGGATACTTACGAAGATGAAGTTCACGCAATGACGCTACAGCCCGATGAAAAGATTGTTTTGGCAGGCAACGGGCTTTCGGCTGCTGCCCTAATGCGTCTTAAGGCAAATGGTGAAAGAGATTCTACCTTCGGCAGTAACGGCTACAAAACCTTTTTCTGGGATGTAGGAGATAACGAAATACATGGAATGGCGCTGCAGCCGGACGGTAAAATATTGGCTGCGGGTTTCGGGCAACCGAGTTCAACGCGGTTTTCAATAGCGCGACTTAACTCCAATGGTGTTGTGGATAGCAGTTTTGGCACTAACGGTACAAACGAAGCGGTATTTGTAGACGGAGGAACACCCTTACGCTCAAAAGCTCTTTGTATGGCATTGCAAAGTGATGGACGAGTGGTAGCAGCGGGTTTTTCACGCAGTTCAGTTTTCGATACCGATACCGCATTTGCTATTGCTCGTTTTTATACCGGTCTTAATCTTGGTGTTCTGAATTTTTCTGCCGATAAAAAAACTGTTTCGGCTTATCCTAACCCTGTTTCGGATTTGGTAAACCTCAGATACACGCTTACTCAAACCGAAACTGTTAGTGTTCGTTTGTTTGATATGCAGGGTAGATTGATAACCACATTTGCAGAAAACGAAACTCAGCCCGAAGGAGAAATTGTAAGACAATTTTCATTACCCGAACACATCAGCAACGGAAACTATTTACTGAATGTTGTTTCAGAAAAGGGAAGTATAAGTGTTCAATTGACAAAACCCTGAAATTGTTTAACCCTTAATATAATTAGCTATGAAAACAAAAAGTAAACACTTGTCCCCTTTCTTAACGCTGTTATTTAGTTTGGCAGCAAGCAGCTTCTTTGAATGGAAGAATTAGCCGAAAACCACTGATAGTGGAGGAGTAAAATTTTTATTTCGTGCTTTGCGAGGCATGCTTTTAAAAAACAAGCACCCCTTGTTTGTACCATATGTTCTGGCAGTTGCTTCAAATGCTCAGGGCGCAAAGCCATACATTCCAAGAGCCGGACACTACACATCCTCCTTTAGTAACTAACCTTTTGTGAAACAATACAAATTGGGCTATGTATGATTTTCATGAAAGGAAGGAACCTTTTCAGAATCTGGGCGTTAAAGAACCCAAAAAACAAACAAATACTACTATGAAAACAAAATCAATCATGTCTTATGCCTTTATCGTAATGATTACAATAGCGGGATTAAGTTCATGTAAAAAAGAAAATCTTCAACCAAGTCTGTCGAAAAATCAGCTTTCAGCTACAAGCGTTCAAATGCTTGCTGAAAACAAAGCATCCATGAATCATTTGGTTTATAAAACAATTCTGATCGCATTTGGCGCAAGCACCGGAGATATTAACGCTTTTAAAAACGAAAACTCTGACCAGCTGCTTGGGAACTGTGCTACCATTACTAAAGACACAACGGTAATGCCGTATACAATAAGAATTGACTTCGACAATAATTGCACTCTAAACGATGGAAGTCCTGTTACAGGGTTTATTACCGCTACTTGGACTAACAACAATTTCGGTATTGTCGCAGGCAGTCAGGCAGTTTTGAACTACGATAGCTTTTATATTAACGGCAATCATATTTTGGGCATAATAACTATACAAAACAAGGGAACAAACGCGAACGGCAACACCGACTTTGATATTAATATGACGAACGGAAGTATGATTTATGGAAGCGATGGCTCATTAGTAAAACAGGACGTACAATGGTTGCTAGAATGGATAAAAAACGGTACTTCTAATAAGGACGATGATTTCTTTAGTTTTACCGGCACTGCCAGCGGAGTAACTTCTAATGGTGATAATTATACTGAGACTATTATAAATCCACTTTTAATAAGTCGTGACCCAAATTGTGTTCATATGTTTGTCTCAGGGGTTACTTTAGCAGTAATCGATAACAACCCCGATCTTCAAATAGATTACGGTCCGGGCACGTGTGATGATAGAGCAGATGCAACTCAAGGAGGAGTTACGGTGCGAATCACTTTGAAAAATTACTAAACAACTGCAGATTAAACTGCTACAAGTCCCAATCTGAATAAAGATTGGGACTTTTTTTATTCATACTGTTAAGAGATATACTACTCAACTTACATTAATCAAACAGGTAAGTTATTTTTGAGCATTCCTTAAACAATGATTGCAACAAGTACAGCGATGAATAAAGTAAATGCTTAAAATTTTCAGGTTAAACGATTGGTGGTCCGTTATTATTCCTCAGATTTTAGGTTGGATTTACTTTTGTGAACTAACCGCAAGCCATCCTTTTTTGATTGATGATTGGCGAAGAGTAGGCCTGTTTTTTATTGGGACAACAGCTATTGCAGCATTTGGATATTTGTTTAACGACTACTGCGATGTAGATAGCGATAGAATTTCCGGCAAGAAAAATCTGCTTGAAAAATTTAAACCTTTAATAAGGACAGGTTTGGTTCTTTTACCGTTAATTCTCGGCATTACCGCCTGGGCATGTGTACATGCGGGGACTATTACCAAAACACTTTATATGCTTCAAATTATTGCGTTGGCTATATACAGCTCACCGCCAATCAGATTAAAAGAGAGAAGTTGGTTAGGCATTGCAGCAGATGCCTTTTATGGACATATTAACCCGGCCTTATTTACGCTGTGTACATTTGTTTGTTGGAATTTTAAGTTCGGCCAAAGCGTTCTTTTTTTTACCGTTTTAATTGTTGTTATCACTTTAAAGGGAATCAGAAATATTTTGCTGCATCAACTGAAGGACAGAAAGAAAGACAGACTTGCCGACATTCAAACCTTTGTAGTAAAAAACGGGGCTTTGTTCTCTTTATATCTGGTCAATAACCTGTTGCTGTTTGAAATTATTTTTTCGGTAATACTTTCGTTGGTTATCAGCTTTTTCTTTCCTCCATTTTTCCTCTGTCTTTTGTTTTTCAGCATCGTCACTTACTTAAAATTCAGCGGGTGGAAACTGGCAGATGTACCTCAACGGCAACTCAAATTCAAGTTTCTTTATTTCCTGAACGATTACTACGAAGGCTGGGTCCCAATGTTTTTCCTGATTCTTTTATCGGTTAAGCAGCCCGAGTTTTTATTCTTGTTACTCTTACATCTGTTTTTATTTCCATCGTTTATAACTAAACTTTGGAAAGACTTAAAATCCATTAAAGAAAATTTCAAAACCGAAGACGAGTATTAGTCTATGTGCGGCATTGCGGGGCAAATAAATTTTAGTAACCAGGTTGATGAAAAAAACATCATTGCCATGACCGAAGCTATTCGCCACCGCGGGCCAGATGGCGATGGCGTTTACTTGAACGAAACCAGAACAGTTGGTTTTGGTCACCGCAGACTTTCCTTCCTGGATTTAAGTGAATTAGGCAAACAGCCCATGACAAATGAAGATGATACGGTTTGGATTACCTATAATGGCGAAATCTATAACTATATAGAACTTCGTGAAGTTTTAGAAAAGTGCGGGCATCAATTCCGATCACACACAGATACAGAAGTTATTTTGCACGGGTACGAAGAATGGGGAGCAGAAGTTCTTCAGAAGCTAAAAGGCATGTTTGCTTTTGGTATATGGGATGAAAAAAAACAAGAGCTTTTTTTAGCGCGCGATAGGTTCGGAATTAAACCGCTTTATTATTATCACCAAACCGAAAATTTTGTTTTTGCTTCAGAAATAAAAGCAATAAAAGCTAATGGTGTTGTAACGACTTCCCTCGACTTTACTTCATTTAGCGATTACTTTGTTTATCGATATGTGCCGAGTCCGAAGACAATCTGGAATGAAGTAAAGAAACTTCCCCCTGCACATTTTCTGTTGTTAAAAGAAGATGGTTCAATACAAATTAAAAAGTATTGGAGCATCCCTTTTGGCGAAACAACAATTTCTGACAAAGAAGCAATTGAAAAGTTTGACCAGTTATTTTTTGCGTCTGTAAAAACGCACGCACGCAGCGATGTTCCGGTGGGTTCTTTTTTGAGTGGCGGTTACGATAGTTCTTCGCTTGTGTATTACATGAGCCGATTCAATTATATACCTACAACTTTTTCCATTGGCTTTAAAGATTGGGATGTCAGCGAACATTTATATGCCGAAATAGTAGCAAAGCAATACGGCACCAAGCATCATTCACTTATTCTTGAATCGCAATCTTTAGATATACTTGACCAGTTAGCCCGGGTTTTTGATGAACCGAATGGCGATATCTCTATTATCCCAACTTATTTAGTAAGTAAAGAAGCAAGCAGGTATGTAAAAGCAGTAATGAGTGGAGAAGGGGCAGATGAAATTCTGGTAGGTTACCAATGGCAGAAAGATTTTGAACCACGAAAAACAACTTTGGGTGAAAAATTGTTGGGATTGTTTTCACATCAGTCAACACCCTATCTTTTAAAATACTACGCTCATTGTATGGAAATGGGAAAGTTTGATGTTGTTGAATTAAAGAAGTTGATGCACCCAGATCTGCACTCACACATAAATGAGCATTCTAATTGGTGGTATAAGTCGCTATACGATTCACGCCTGCCTGACTTAAAAGCCATGCAATTGCTCGATATCAAGCACTTCATGGGAGAGCAGGTTTTAGCGAAAGTGGATCGAGCAAGCATGGCAAATTCCCTTGAAGTTCGGGTACCATTTCTTGACCATGAAATTTGCGAGTTTGTTTTCAGTCTAAAAACAAAGGTTTATTACAGAAAAGAAGAAACCAAGCATCTGCTCTATCAAAATATTAAAAATCATTTTCCTTCCAAGATCCTTCATCGAAAAAAACAGGGGTTTGTGGGTCCTGATAAGTATTATATGAACATGTCTTGGTACAAAGAAAGGTTAAATAGTAGCAAACTAGTTAACGACAATATCATTAACGCAAGCTATATCGAGCAACTTCTTGTCAGCAAAGATCATTGGCGTTTATGGAAAATAGCTGTAATGGAAACTTGGTACAAACAATGGGTTTAGTGTTTCCGCAATTCAGTTATTTTTAACCGATGCAGAAAATTTTAATTACCGGATTTGGTGGATTTATTGGCTATAGTTTAGTGCAGGCACTGAACGAAAAATTTGACATTACAGCCCTTGATAATTTTTCGGAGTTTAGTAACTACAAAATCAAAAAAGCACGTGCTGCAAAATTAGGAATCACTGATTTCGCATTGTTTAAAAAGCAAACTTTGTTTCAATCAGCTGCTGGTACTTTCTATTATGCCGATTTATGTAATTCCCAAAAATTAATGGAAATTCTTTCTTCACAACAGTTTGATTGCGTTATTCATTTGGCGGCACTTACAGGTGTACGTCAATCGCTTGCAAATCCAGAGGCATATATTGATTCGAATGTTAAAGGTTTTGTAAGCCTGATGGAATGCGCTAAAAAATTTGGTGTTAAAAATATCATCTACGCATCCAGCTCTTCCGTTTACGGAATGAATACAGACACGCCTTACAATGAAAATCAACCAACCGATTCACCTATCTCTGTTTATGCTGCAAGTAAAAAGGCCGATGAGATAATTGCACATGCTTATTCCCGGTTATTTAATTTGAATCTCATAGGCCTCCGCTTTTTTACTGTTTATGGCCCTTGGACGCGACCCGATATGGCAGCCTATATTTTTATGAAAGCTATTCATGAAGATAAGCCAATTGAACTTTTTAACGAAGGGAAAATGATTCGTGACTTTACTTATGTGGGAGATGTAGTGAAAGCAATTTCTCTGTTGATAGAAAAAAGTATAAACGAAAAAGATAAAAGACACCGTCTTTTCAATGTAGGTAATCACTCTCCGGTTTTTACCATTGATTTTTTAAATGAGGTTGAAAAAGCGATGAACAAAAAAGCGATCGTTAATTTTAAACCAATACAACCTGGCGATATGCTTGCAACCAACGCAGATTGCGGAAAACTTTATAATTACGTTGCTTTTAAACCGGAAACATCTCTTCATCAGGGTGTGGGTGAAATGGCAAAATGGTTCCTTGATTTTTATCCTCACTTCAATAAACTAGTTTAGCAAGATGTTTTTTGATGTACGGAAACTATTTAAGCCGGGTGGTAAGTATAACCCCCTTCCTTCATCGTTGTTGGAGGAGTATAATAAGCACCGTCCACTCGGTCCGCAGAAATACGCCTGCTATGCACCTTTCAAAAGCATCTACTTTGGACACCACGGAAAGGCAAATGCGTGTTGTTATAATCGAAACCACATTTTAGGGGAATATCCTAAGCAATCTATAAGAGAGATCTGGTTTGGAGCAGAGGCAGAAAAACTACGGGAGCATATTATTCATAACGATTTTTCATTGGGTTGCGGAAGTTGCCAGCATCATCTATTAGCCAGCAATTTTGATGCTGTAAAAGCCAAGCAATATGATGAGCGGGTAATGAATACTAATAAATACCCAAGTGTAATGGAGTTTGAACTGAGCAATGTCTGCAATCTTGAATGTGAAATGTGTAGTGGCGATTTTTCTTCGCTTATTCGCGCTAAACGCGAAAAACTTCCTCCGCTTGAAATGTCCTATGATAATAGTTTCGTTGATCAGTTAGAAGAGTTTATCCCTTATCTGGAAGAAGTGAAGTTTTATGGAGGAGAACCTTTCTTGATTGAAATTTACTACGAAATATGGGAGCGGATTAAAAAAATAAATCCTGCTGTCAGAATATCGGTTCAAACGAATGCCACAGTTTTGAATAGCCGTATTAAAGAACTTTTGGAGAAAACCAGATTTCATATCAACGTTTCGTTCGATTCGCTAAATAAAACGACCTACGAACAAATTCGTAAAAATGCAGATTTTGAAAGATCATTCGAAAACATCAAATATTTTCAGAGTTACTGTAAATCCAAGAACACTTTTTTCGGAATTTCTGTTTGTGCCATGCAGCAGAACTGGAGAGAGATGCCGGATTTTATCACTTTCTGCAACAACCTGGATGTACCGGTTTACTTCCATACAGTATTTTATCCTCTTCACTGTGCCATTCGTAGCATGAGCGAAGATGAACTTACTGAAATCATTAGTTATTATTCATCGTTTGATTTTCCTGAAACTACTGCTGTGCAGAAGAAAAATAAAAAACATTTTTTCGATTTTGTGAATCAGGTAAAGGCATGGAAGAAAATTTCCGTAACGGTAAGAGCCAGAAAAAAACCGCAGAATATTGATGACGTGATAGCACTACTGGTTAGGCATATCAGGGATGATGAAATTTTGTCAGAAGATACTAAAGCACAAAAAGTGGAAACTATCACTCGAAAAATTAAAGAGATGGAATCAAACCTTGACGTTTCTTTACTTAATGAAACAATAAAAAAAGTTGACATCTCCGATCCTTCTATATTTGACAATTGGATATCTTCAATTGAAAAATTACCGGTAAGCGAGTTAGCATTATCAACAAAAGCTACATTCAAAGAGTAATGAGGAATGAGTGGGAATAAATTCGTCTTTGCTGCATGTGGTGCTAAAGAGCATATAGATACACTGCACTTTTCTTTGCGTTATCTGAAACATTTTTCCATCAATGAGATTATAGTAGTCACAGATTCTTCGCGCAACGAAATCCCGGTTTTGTTTGAGAACGTTGTTGATGTAGAAACCCCTCAGCATTTCACCAATCATCAGGCAAGTATTTATCTAAAAACCGGTTTACATAAATTTCTTCCTAAGGGATACTCTTATTGCTATCTGGATACCGATGTCATTGCTTTGAATGAGGAATGCGATGATATCTTTAACTATAAAAAAGGAGTTATCACATTTGCTCCGGACCACTGCAACTTACCCGCCTTCAGTCCAAGTGCCGTAAAATGTGATTGTGACAAAAAGAACAAAAAGGATATTGAAGAACTTGAATCTCTCATGGACAAGTATGATCCTGCCAGAAAGTTGAAAGATCCGGTGATGGAAAAGAAAAAAAGAGCGCTCATCAAAAAGTTTGAGGTTATCAAACAGAGCAAGCTCGATTACTTTTTTCTGGTGATTCGCTTTTTGACGACCATCAAAAAATTCAAACTGGATGATGATACTTTCTATGACCGCGCCAAAAAAGTTTGGGTGGATAAGGAGGGACAGGTAATTATTACACCGGCCGAAAACATGTTTAAGGATATTGAGAAGAACTCACACTGGCGCTGGAATCAATTAAACCGGAGGTGGTATGGTCCGGATGGGAAAGATGTCTACAATTTAAAATGTCCTCATTTAGCCGAGTATATCTACAACCGGTTCGGCATTGAGGTGAAAGACAAAAACTTTCAGCACTGGAACGGAGGTGTTTTTTTGTTTGATGACTCAAGTCATGAATTTATGGAAGCATGGTTTAGTAAAACAATGCAGATTTTTACATGGCCTGAATGGATGACACGGGACCAGGGAACTTTGATAGCAACCGTTTGGGAGTTTGGATTACAGAACAATCCGGTGCTGCCTCAAAAATTCAATTTCATTGCCGACTATACCAGCCACCGCGTAATGATGGACGAGCAGGGTAATTTTTCGGATGATGCTTTCAAAACCAAACTGCGACCGGCTCTTATTCATATCTACCACAACTTCGGCATGAAAGGCTGGGACATTTGGGATTATGTTGAACAATTAGGGGCAGAGCTGCCTGCTGCTGTATGACAGAAAAAAGAAAGCGCATTGCATTTCAGATTTTCTTTGTCACTGTCTCGTTTATTGCTATTGAAGTAGCGCTTAGAAGTATGGGTTACCAGCCCGGAGACATCAAACCTAACTGGCTAAACTTTCATCCGGTGGATTCGCTTTACGTAATCAATGACTATTACACCAACAGCGAAGGAATTCTTGTTACGGACAGCAATTACTGGGCGAAAGAAAATGTGCATGTTAATGAAGCCGGGTTTCGCTCACCGGATTTTGCAGGACTTGATTCAACCAAAAAGAAAATACTTTTTATTGGCGATAGTTTTACCTGGGGCATGAGTGCTAGTCCGGTTACCGGTCATTGCTTTACTGATTTAGTCCGTAATGAAACACCTTATGAAATTATCAATACCGGTATTCCGGCTGCTGACCCGGTACAATATGAAGCACTGGCGCAGAAATACATCCCAGAACTTAAACCGGATTATGTACTGGTCATGTTCTTTACAGGTAACGACCTGATGAAAGAGGATAGAAAAATTAATCCGGACGAGCCATTCTATTACTACACCAATGCCGGAGCAATTCTGGCAGATATGGATGGTATTCATTTTAAAACGGCACAAGCCGCTTACAATTATTTTGTGAACGAAAAGTATTACCTGCATCAGCCAAAAAACATTTTTGAAAAAGTAGTTGCACAAAGTGCTGTTCTCTCCCGCTTGTACTCCGTCCGGTTCAGAATAAAGGAAAAACTAGCGTATGAAAGACTGATTAAGGATACGGGCATCACCAAAAAGTATCTGCGACAGATAAAGGAAGTTGCAGCACAACACAATGTGCCTTTGAAATTCGTGGTGATACCGGAGATAAAGGAGGCGGAAATCTCAGTCGAAAAATATCGCCAAAAGTACATTGACCTGTTAGGAGATAGTATTTTAAAGGATGATTGGCTGATTCCGCAAAACAACAAATCGAACTTTAACGATTATCCGGATGCCCATCTGAACAACAATGGACATCGCTTTTATGCCGACTATCTGAAAGCATTTTTGAAAAACACACCTGAACTGAAATAAGTTTTTAAATTGGTTTTTGTGAACCACTTCTGCACTATTTCCACCTTCAGCCATTTGTATAAAGTGTATGCGCTTTGCGAATCGCTGGAAAAGCAAAAGCATGATTTCACGCTTCATGTTCTTGTGTCTGACTCTGATTCTGATTTTGCTTTCCCTAATTGCCGCTTTTGGAGATTGAGTGATTTAAAGAGCGATTCTACTTCCATAAATATTATTCGGAAGTATAAACACCATTCCGATAAACTACGGTGGAGTTTGAAACCAGTGCTCATTAAGTTTCTTCTTGACCAGGAAGCTGAAAAGGTTATTTATCTTGATAATGACCTTTACTTCTATTCCGGTTATCAGTTTCTTTTCGATTTGCTGAATAAATATTCTGTGCTGCTTACCCCTCATTACTACAAGCATGATCCCCAAAAAGAGCAGAACTGGCTTGAAGCCAATTTTAAAGTAGGCCTGTTTAATGCCGGTTTTATAGGCGCTTCTAAAAATTCATCGGAGACTTTGCAGTGGTGGGCAGAGTGTTGCGAGTACCGCTGCGAGAAAAACATCTGGCGGGGTTTGTTTGATGACCAAAAGTATCTCGATCTTGTTCCGGTGATGGATGAGAACGCACACATTGTACGGCACATGGGATGCAATGTGGCAAGTTGGAATACTGAAACCTGCGAACGCAAAATGATAAATGGTGAGTTAAAAATAAATGGAGAGTTTCCGGTGGTTTTTATTCATTTCAATCCTTTTACGATCCGGGAGATTACTGAAGGAAGAGACCCCTTACTGCTTCCGTTGTATAAGGAATATGAAACGGCATTAAAGAGGCATAAACCGGATATGAAGCCGGCTGAATTATACACCAAACAACCAGGGCTGGAGAAACTTAAATACTACGTTTGGAAATTAATTACGAAGTGGGGTTACTGATATGGCAAAACAGAAAACAGAAAAACAAAAAGGAAAAGCAGAAAGGAAAGATACCGTTAGTATTCTGCCTTCCGGAGAACGCTTTTATGTTTTATTGATTTTCGCGTTCAGCTTTCTGCTTTACTTCAACTCTGTTTTCAACGATTATAACATGGACGATGAACTGGTAACTCAGCATCACCGGTTAACCTCTAAAGGCATAAGCGCTATTCCTGAAATATTTTCTTCGCCCTACTATGAGGATAAAGCCGGTTACAAGTACGAGTACCGGCCAATTGTTCTGGTCAGCTTTGCCATAGAAAATTCAGTTTTCGGTGAGCGTGCCGGTGTAAGCCATTTTATCAATGTTTTATGGTATGCCCTGCTTTGTGTTTTGCTGTTTTCGGTGTTGCGTATGTTGCTAAAGAAATACAGCATCATTTTCCCGTTTCTTATCACCATGCTTTTTGCTGCGCACCCCGTTCACACAGAGGTGGTAGCCAGCATTAAAAACCGCGATGAAATTTTTTCGCTTCTGTTTGGTCTGCTCTGTTTAAGATTTGCATTCAGCTTTTCGCAGAAAAAAAATCTACTGCATCTACCGGTCATGCTTTTTTTCTTTCTGTTAGGAGTTCTTTCCAAAACAACGGCCATCACTTTTGTATTGCTTATTCCGCTTGCATTGGTTTTGCTCACTGAAATTTCCCTGCCGAGTTTACTACTGATAACGCTTACCCTCGCCCTGCCGACTGTTTTTTTTGCACGACTGTATTCTATCGCCCAGCAAATAGGGTTACTTGTTCTACTGCTTACAGCACCTATTGTATTCTATTATCTGAAGCATAGCTCTGAATTGTTTGTTTCCTTCAAAAACTTTGTAAAGAATAGTTACAAGCAGATAAAAGTAAAGGAGGTAGATGCACCGGTTAGCCGGAACACGTTAAGTACAGATTTCTATGAAAACAAACTACTGTTGATATTGGTTGTTTTGGGCATAGCAGTCGTTTTCTCGGTCGGTGCTTTTGGTGTTTATGCCGGCAACCGGTGGTTGGTGAGTCTCCCGTTAGCAGCACTTGTGCTGTTGTTTGCCTTTACCAGAAGAGAGATGCAACTACTTCTTATCACTCCTGTTTCTCTGATGGTGGTATCGGCATTGGTAAAATTTCATCTCGATTCTACGCTTCTTGAAACTTCGTTGGTGGTTTTTCTGGGGACCCTTCTTTTTCAGGACAACAAAATATTCAGGATTGTTGCTTTGGTAAATTTCGGATTATATGCGCTGGCTACCGGTGCAATGAATCACTCTTTTTTCTTTATCACCACGCTGGCCTTTGCAGGCTTGCTTCATAAGCGGACTTATTTACTAACCTTGTTTATTCTGCTTTTTTCAGTTGCGTTCTTCGCAAAAGCGTTGATTTTTAAATTTTCAAACGGTCAGATACCCAACTTGTCCTTTGTTAGTTTACCGCTTATTTACGTTGCTGTATTTATGGTATGGAAGAATAAAACAAAATGGCTGCCGGTTGTTTCGGTGCTCATAATGCCGGTGCTGGTACTTTTGTATTTTAATATTGCTGCCGTTTCTGAAGTGGATGTAGCGGAAGGTTTCAGAAAAAACTACTCGGCAGTTACGCATGTAAGAGCTGCTGACCTTACACCGGTGCAAACGGTAAGGCCTTTCAATTTTATTGAAATTCCGATACGCGATACAGACCCGTTCCGGATAAAACTGGGGACAGCCATGCTGGTTCTTGGAAAATACCTGAAACTTGTTTTTGTGCCTTACCCCATGAGTTTTTATTACGGGTATTCCTACATCAGTCCGGTAGATATAACCGGCACCATTCCGCTGCTTTCACTCATCGCCCATTTGGGTTTATTGATTACGGCTCTTTTCTTTTTCCGGAAAATTCCGCTGCTGGCATTTTCTATTCTCTTTTACCTGATTGCTATCTCCGTATTCTCCAATTTATTCCTTTTGGTTCCGGGAATGATGGGCGACCGGTTCCTGCTTATACCTTCTATCGGTTTCTGTTTTTTTGTGGTGTTCATTCTTTCTTTACTTTTTAAGCAGCAGTTAAACGATAAGCTGACTGACTGGAAGGTGTTGAACCAGCCGTTTAAAATTTCGGTCACTGTAATTCTGGTGATTTACTCCCTGCTTACCTTTTCGCGCAATACCGATTGGAAAGACCGCATTACCCTTTTCCGCCACGATATAAAAACGGTTGAAAATTCGGCACAGGCGCAAAACCTTTTAGCGCTGCATCTGATGCTGGCATCTTCTAAAGAACCGGATGCTGTGAAGCAAAAAAAGATGCATGAAGAAGCGTTGGTTCATTTTAAACGCGCGGTAGAGATTTATCCGAAATTCTTAAACGCCACCTTTGACCGCGGCCGGTTACTGGAGGCTATGGGCCGGTATGACGAAGCTCTGGTTGCCTTTACCGAAGCTACATTAATTGATACCACTTTTACCGCGCCTTACTTTACTATGGGGGTTATTCACCAAAACAAGGGCAGGCAAAAAGAAGCCGCTGAATGTTATGAGAAGTATCTGGTAAAACACCCGCAGCAAATGGAGGTGTATGCCAACCTGAGTTACGCTTATTTTATGCAGCAGCAGTTTGATAAATCTATTGCCACCAACCAGCGGGCTCTGGCTGTGATGCCCGGTGCCTTTGATGCCACCGTAAACATTGCCAAAACATATAAGCAAATGGGGCAGGCCGACAGTGCTTTATATTATTTAGAAAAAGCACAACTCATTCGCCCGAACGACCCGAACGTGGTGAGTGTGATGGTTGAGCTTAAGAATAAGAAGTAAAGCCCGCGCATTTTTTATTTTCACGCCATGCAAGAAATTTTTGATAAAGCCAATGCCGTTTTAGAAGAAATAAAAATTTCGGCACCGGCAAGTGCCGAAGCGCTGGAGCAGTTTCGCATTAAATTTTTAGGAACTAAAAGTGTTTTGAAAGATTTGTTCGGTGCCATGGCACAACTTCCGGGCGAAAGAAAAAAAGAATACGGCCAGTTGATGAACACCTTAAAAGCAGCTGCCGAAACAAAGTTTGAAGAACTGAAAGCAGGCTTTGGAACCGGAAAATCTGCCGCAAAAGAAATTCCTGATTTAACCGCACCGGGTTATGATGTACCGCTGGGCTCGCGCCATCCTTTAAGTATTGTGCGAAATAAAATAGACGAAATTTTTTCGCGCATTGGTTTTGTTGTTGCAGAGGGTCCGGAGATTGAAGACGACTGGCACAACTTTACTGCCCTCAACACTCCGCAGGACCATCCCGCGCGCGACATGCAGGATACTTTCTTTTTAAGCCAGGATAAGAACTGGATGCTGCGCACGCATACCTCTTCGGTACAAATACGAAAGATGGAAACCGAGAAACCTCCTTTGCGCTATATTTTTCCCGGTCGCGTTTACCGCAACGAAACTATTTCGGCACGTGCGCATTGCACGTTTCATCAGGTGGAAGGTTTGTATATAGATGAGAACGTTTCGTTTGCCGACCTGAAACAGACCATGCTTTACTTTGCGCAGGAAATGTTCGGGCGCAATACCGAAATACGTTTCCGCCCTTCGTTTTTTCCGTTTACCGAGCCCAGTGCCGAAATGGATGTTTCGTGCTTTATCTGCAACCAAAAAGGTTGTGCCGTTTGCAAGCAAACCGGCTGGGTAGAAATTGGCGGCTGCGGAATGGTAGACCCCGCAGTGCTGGAAAACTGCAAGCTCGACCCTAAAAAATATTCGGGCTTTGCCTTTGGTATGGGCATCGAGCGCATTACCATGCTCAAATACCAAATCAACGACCTCCGCCTTTTCTTCGAAAACGATATCCGGTTTTTAAAGCAGTTTACTTCGGCTATATAGTATTACCCGTGCCAAGGTTCAGAACCGTGGCAAAGGTGTGTCCGTAACGTTAGCCAGCCATTTTGGAACGTTAGCCAGCCATTTTACAACGTTAGCCAGCCATTTCGGAACGTTAGCCAGCCATTTTGGAACGTTATCCAACCATTCCGTAACGTTATCCAACCATTTTGGAACGTTATCCAACCATTCCGTAACGTTATCCAACCATTCCGGAACGTTATCCAACCATTCCGGAACGTTAGCCAGCCATTTTGGAACGTTGGCCAGCCATTCAGTAACGCAAGAAAACAGGATAATCAACTATTTTAATGCCGTTTTAACAAAAAAAATAGCCGAATTCAGTCATTTTTTTGCTTGAGAGTCCCTTTTAGCGTTCCGTTACCTGTATTTTGGTAAGCACCCCTCTCGGTAATCATTTTTAAACTTTCAATTGCTTACAGATAAGGGCTGCTTGGTAAAAAAATCAAAATCTACTCATAAAAAAGGGATTCAATTTTGAATCCCTTTTTATCTATGAATAGATTCTCTCTACCACATCTTTGTATTTTTCCAATACCACTTTGCGCTTCACTTTCATGGTAGGGGTAAGTTCACCGCCTTCTATGCTCCATTCTTTTTCCATCAGTTCAAATTTCTTCACAGTTTCCCACTGCCCGAAATTTTTATTCTTCTCGTCAATCGAATCGCGGAAAAGCTTTTGCACTTCGGCATTCTTTACCAAATCGGCCGGGCTCTTTCCGGTAATGCCCTGCTTGGTAGCCCATTCAGATAAGTTCAGGAAATTCGGAACTATCAAAGCCGAAACGAAATTGCGGTTTTCTCCCACTGCCATTATCTGCTCAATGTAAGGAATCTCCTTCATTTTGTTTTCAATCTGCTGAGGGGCAATATATTTTCCGCCCGATGTTTTGAAAAGCTCTTTCACCCGGTCGGTTATCTTAATGTATTTATTGCCTTTGTATTCTACAAACGTTCCCACATCACCGGTTTTCAGCCAACCGTCACTCGTAACTGTTTCAGCCGTAACATCCGGTCGCTTGTAATAACCCAACATCACATTCGGCCCCTTCGCCCAAATTTCTCCTTCGCCTTCCGCCATTCCTTCGCGGTGGTCGAGTTTAACTTCACAGCCTTCAATCGGAATTCCCACTGTGCCGAACTTTATTTTATCGAGCGAAAACGGATTGATGGAAATTACCGGTGAAGATTCCGTTTGCCCGTAGCCTTCCATAATAGGAATACCCGCGCAGGTAAATACGCGCGCCAGCAAAGGATTAAGCGCGGCTGCACCGGTTACAATTCCTTCGCAGTTTCCGCCCAATGCTTCGCGCCACTTTGAATAAATGAGTTTATTATACACCGCCAGTTTTAGTTTATCCATCAAACTATATTCCACCTCGGTAGAATAGTTTTGGGCAAAGGCCAGCGCATTGCCGTAGAGATCTTTCTTCCAGCCGTCAAGGTTAGCGGCTGCGCCCTGAAGTTTGATATATACTTTCTCCAGTAAGCGCGGAACGCTGGTAAAGAAATTAGGTTTCACTTCTTTCAGGTTATCGGCAATGGTCTCCATGCTTTCGGCATAATAAACCGAAACTCCGCGCACCATATACACATACACCACTACGCGCTCGAAAATGTGGCAGAGCGGAAGAAAACTCAACACGCGCTTGGTTGAATCAAGCGGAAGCACCGGCAATACCGCTTTTACATTGCTTACGATATTATTGTGCGAAAGCATTACCCCTTTCGGGTTACCGGTTGTGCCGGATGTGTAAATAATAGTAGCGAGCGACTCCGGTTTAACCGATGCTTTTATTTTCTCCACTTCGTTCAAATCGGTTCCGGTTCCTATTTCCAGAAATTCGCTGAAAGATTTAAACCCATCTACCTTTTCGAAGGTGAAAATTTCTTTCAGCGAAGGAACTTCATTTCTGATTTTGGAAATTTTAGCAGCAAGATTTTTGTCGGAAACAAAAGCGTATTTTATTTCGGCATCGTTAAAAATAAATTTGTATTCGTGCTCGGTTATAGTTGGGTAAACAGGCACATTCACTGCGCCTATCTGCAAAATTCCCAAATCAACCATGTTCCACTCGGGGCGGTTGTTCGAAACCAGTGCCACTTTGTCGTCCGGCTTTACACCCAGTTTCAAAAGCGATAAACTCACCTTGTTGCCGGTATCTATAACATCCTGTGTCGAAATTTTTCTCCACTCGCCATTAACTTTAGAGGCAAAAGCATCCGGTTGAGGATAATTGGCGTTTTGTACATAAATAATGTCGAATAATCTTGTGTAATCCTTCATAGCCATAATTTTTAGTGTGTGATGAGGGGTAAATATATCCGAAAAAATATACCGAAGAAAAAACCGAAAAACTTTTTATCAGTAAGCACTCACTCTGGCAGAAGCCTCATTGGCAGCCCTGTTTTGCCTGCCTCCGAAATTCACAATCATCTGAACGGTGAAGGAGCGGGGGCGGTCGGGCCGTGCAATACGGAGGGCGTAGTTGGTATTCAAAATATTCTTCACTAAAAAATTGATGGAAATATTTTTATTGATTTCGTAGCCCGCACGTAAGTCCCAAATAACGTCTCCCTTATTTCTATTTTCCTGCCTTAGCTCATTAATTCCTTTAATAAACACTCCGAAAATTTTGTCAATCTGTGTCATGTAACCGTAATACTGCAGCGAAGTGCCTATGTGATACTTATCGTATACTATAAAATCGAAGTCTGCTTTAAACGTGTGTGGGTTCCGGTATTTGAGCATACCGGCTGTAAGCGAATCCCAGGTGTAATCATCTTTAGCAGTAGGCAATACAAAATGAGTAAACGCATCGCCTAAAAACTTTCCAACGTTTCTGTTTCGTTCATTGGCTCCCCAGGTAGTATCGTTCAAATCAACTCCATAGAAATAAGTATAGCCGAGCATCACGCTCATGTCCACCGGTCCCATTTTGCCCTCACCTACCAGCGAAGCTTCCAAACCGAAAAGACGTGCCTTACTTACATTCTGCGACTGAAAGAAAGGATAAAAACCGGTGCTGTCGAACTTTGAACCGAACTGAAACTCAATCATATCTTTGAACTCTGTCCAGAACGCAACGGCATCAAAATAACCCAGCCAGTTTTTAATCTTGAAACTTCTTTTGTAACCGAGTTCCAGCGTAAAGCCTTTTTCGGGTTTAATTTCAAGGTTTGGCAAAATACGGATACCGGCAAGGTTGTAAACCACAAAACGCTCAGCAATACTCGGCACCCGAAACGACTGCCCAAACGATGCGCGGATGTAATTGAACTTTCTGATTTCGAAATTGAACCCTGCACGAAAAACAGGAATGGTAGGTGTAATAGCACTGTCTAAACGCACAAATTCTTCGCGCACACCGGCATTTACTTTCAGCCATTTCCAGTTTAGCTCTGCGGCCAAAAATCCTCCTCCAAAATCGGTTTGGTGAGTGCCGAGAGTTCCATCCTTCACCATTCCGTGCTCGTTATTTACGCCAACAATCATGTTCACGAGCTTTCCAAAATCATGACGGAACTGATAATCCACTCTGAAAATCCAGAAGTTAGTCAGCCCGTCTAAATTGCGCTGTCGGTAAACTCTTGTATAAAGTTTGTGTTGATTATTCTTCTTGTCCAGAAAACGAAACTTCGGGTCTATGTATGCATAGAAATACCGTTCGTTCAAAATTACACCGGTGTTTCCCTGATAGGGATGCCCCCCGTCCTGCCAGTAAAACTGAAACCCGCTTTTGCGATAAAGAATATTAGTGGACAGTTCCAGCGTCAATCGCTTCAGCTTTTTGGGCTGCCAGCGAATCTTGTTATTAAACCGGGTGAAATAATCGTACTCATGATCTAAATGGCTTTGCTGACCCTGTAACATTCCGCCAAAAACAAAGTCCACATCACCAAATTTTTGCTTATGCAAAAAAGTCATTCCTAATGTATTCGGGTTCTCAAAAAACTTTCCGTTCCGTTTCCACCATTGAAACGAATCAACCGGTGGCTTGCCTACACCTTCATAAAAAAAAGTAAGTTTTGTGCTTGGAGTATCACGAGCATAAGCAGTGGTTACATTTAATACTCCGTTCAAAGCCGAAGAACCATATTGAACAGTAGAGGCTCCTTTAATCAACTCCATCTGCTCCGTATTTTCAGTTGGAATAAAAGCCCATTTAATTTCTCCGCGGTCAGCCGTCATCAGCGGCATTTCATCAACAACCAGCATTACCCGGCTACCGGTACCGTAAGCATAACCGCTTCCTCCGCGTACACTCATTTGGCCGTCAAGCACAGTAACTCCGGGCAACTTCATCACCGCCTGCTGCATATTGGTTACGTTGTTGCTTTCCAGCATACGTGGTTTTATAACATCTACCGATTGGGTTACTTTTTGAAGTTTCACGGCAATTTTACTTTCACCAATCACTACCTGTTGCAATTCAACCGGTGAACCTCCCATAGAGATGTCAAGTTTTTTCACTTCTCCTTCTTTCACCTTAAACCGAATTGTATCAGGGTTCATCCCGATATAGCTCACCACCAGTGTAACATCTCCGGCTGCAACTTTTAACTCGTAGTTTCCTTTCGCATCGGTAGTGGTTCCATTAGCCGGTGGCTGAAGCACCGTGGCGCTTTCCAAAAGTTCACCGGTGGCACCGTCCTTTACTGTTCCTTGAACAGTAGCAGTTTGAGAGAAAGATATATGACAGAATAGAATGCTCGTTGAAATAATACTTAACAGCCTGCGCATAGATTCAGTTTACTTCTGTAATCGCGGGCAAATTAGAAAATTATCATTATGCCCTGTAAATAATAGATTTGCCAATACACGCTATATGTTGATTAAACGTTTGATTTTTTGAAAGAAAAGCAGCCCGGTTTTTTTGCAACTGAATTTTTTACAGAAAAAAGTTTGCGCTTTTTTTATTCCGCCATCGCTGTGTTTTGCTTTTTGGTTTATGCCAATACCATTCCTAATAGTTACGGAATGGATGATCACCTCGTTACCAATCATAACCCCGTTATAGAAAAAGGGGTGAGCGGCTTGTACGAAATTTTTACAACCAACTACATCTCTGAAAATGGAATTTATCTCGATTATCGGCCGTTTGTAAAAGCAAGCTATGCCATTGAGTATTCCCTATTTGGCTGGAATCCTCACATCAGCCATTTTATCAATTTGTTATTGTATGTATTAGCCTGTTGCCTGATACTAAAATTGCTGATTGAGCTGTTTGGAAAGGAATACTTCACTATTCTTTTCACCGGTGTGCTGTTGTATGCTGTTCATCCCATACATACGGAAGTAGTTGCAAGCCTGAAGAGCCGTGATGAAATTCTTGTACTAATATTTGTTCTGCTTTCCACTTTGTTCTTTTTAAAATACTCAAAGTCGAATGCTCCAAAACATTTTGCAATTGGCGTCTTATTTTTTTTCTTTTCACTGCTTTCAAAAATCACCGGGATACCTTTCATTGTTTTAATTCCGGTGATGCTTTACATAAAAAAGAAAGAAGTTAAATCCGCACTCATAACTTTTTCTTCACTTGCGTTGCTGACTATCATCTACTACGTCATTCTCATTAAATCGTTGCCCGGATTAGCCCGTCCGTATGAGTATGTAGAAACCCCGCTCCCATACATAAACGACTATTCCATTAAACTGGGAACAGCTTTGTATTCACTTTTCTATTACATCAAACTGCTTATTGCACCTGTTCAATTCAGTTTTTACTACGGCATAAATTTTATTGAGCTGGCTCCGGTTTTATCACCGGTACCGATTGCATCTTTATTGATTCACATTGCTCTGTTAAGCGCAGCGGCTTATTATATCAGAAGGAACATTTTCATTTCCTTTTTTCTGTTCTTCTATCTTGCTCAAATTTCGCTGGGGTCAAATGTTATTCAGCCACTACCGGGCATTGTTGGCGAACGTGTTCTGTTTACCGCTTCTCTGGCGTATTGTGTATTGATTGCTTTTGCACTTAGCAAGTTGCTTCCTCTTGAAAGAGAAAAATCGCGTAAGAAAACAGAACCTCTCAGTTTTTCATTCCGGGCAAGTTATCTGCAGTTAAGCCTAACCGGTGTCCTGCTTTTGTTTTACAGCTATCAAACAATTGCGCGCAACAGCAATTGGAAAGATACCATAACTCTGTTTGAAGCTGATATGCCGCATCTTGAAAAATCGGCCAAGGCAAATTACATGACAGCTAAAGAAATCAGAAGATTATACCGGACGGATAAAGATCTGACACATGAAAAGTTGCAAATTGAGTCAGCACGCGCCATTCACTATTACAATCAGGCAATAAAAGCTTATCCGGATTATGCTGATGCAATGGAAGAATTGGGAATGATATATGCCATTGAACAGAATAACAATTCGATGGCAATTCCGCTTTTTAAAAAAGCATATTCACTTGATTCAACTTTGTGGCGCTCAGCAAATAATCTGGGTATGGCTTTCCAAATGTCTCAGGATACGGTAACTGCCATAAAATGGTATGAGAAAGCTTTGCAGGCTAAAAGAGATAATCCGAAGGTGCTGGTGGAGCTTGGCAAACTTTATTACCTGAAAGGCGAAAAGCAAAAAGCCTTAGCTTGCAATGAACGGCTGATGAAACTGAATCCCGATTCGTATTTGCCGTATTACAATTATGCTATTTATTACATGCTGGAAAGGGACACCGTCAGCGCAGTAAAGTTTTTTGAAGAAGACATAAAGCACGGTGAAAAAGAAAAATTTCCTTACCTGTTTTTGATAAAACATTATTTGAATAAACGTGATACTGCAAATGCTGTTCGTATCCGCAATTTTATGCCGCGCGTTTCGCGATAAAGAATTTAATTTGCCGATATGCAGTCAGAAGATTTTGTTCAAAAAATTGCCGCTTGTTTTCATCAGACAGAGCCGGCTTCTATTACTGCAGCAACAAGGTTTCGTGAATTGGAAGAATGGGGAAGCATGCTTGCATTGATTATGATTGCCATGATTGATTCGGACTTTAACAAAACCATGACAGCTGAGGATTTGAAAAGTGTAAACACTGTTGCTGAACTTTTTGAAGTAGTGAAAAACAAATAGCATGGCTGTTTTTACAGTTCCAGATATTAAGCTGAGCGGTGTAGCGGCCTGTGTTCCCAAAAACACAGAAGACAATAAAAACTTTGCCCTACTGTCCGAGAGTGAACGTGAACTTTTTATTAAGACAGTCGGCATTCGTTACAGGCGTGTAGCGGAAGAAGGTGTTACCGCTTCCGATTTATGTTTTGCTGCTGCAGAGAAGCTACTTACCGATTTGAATTGGAATCGCGATGAAGTAAAGATTCTTGTATTTATTACCCAGACTCCTGACTACTTAATTCCAAATACATCTTCCATTCTTCAGGAAAAATTAAATCTATCGAAAAACTGTCTGGCCTTTGATGTAAATCTTGGATGTTCCGGGTATGTGTATGGTCTTTCTATTGTAAGCGGGTTGCTTCAAAATATGGTAGGCGGAAAGGCATTGTTGTTAGTGGGAGATGTTTCGACCAAAATAATTTCCATGCAGGACAAAAGCACTGCTCCGCTCTTTTCTGATGCGGGAACCACTACAGCCCTTGAGTTTTCCTTGAACCATCAAATTCATTTTAATCTGCAAACCGATGGAAAGGAATTTGATGATATCATTGTTCCGGATGGCGGATTTCGCAATCAGGTTTCCGGAAAATCTTTTGAAGTAAAAGAATATGAAGGCGGAATTTTACGCAATGATCTCGCAATGAAATTAGACGGTCTTAAGATTTTCAACTTTGCATTACGGGAGGTTGCGCCCAACATCAATACCCTGCTGAACGAAAAGAAAATTGACAAATCATCTATTGATTATTTTGTTTTCCATCAGGCAAATTTACTGATGCTTGAAAGCGTTCGAAAAAAACTACAGGTGGATGCCGGGAAAGTTCCTTACAGCTTGTATGATTACGGCAACACCAGTTCAGCGTCCGTTCCGCTAACTATGCTTGTTAAACTCCGCGAAAAATTAGCTTCGCAAAAACTGAATTTACTTTTATCCGGCTTCGGAGTTGGCTTATCGTGGGGAAGTGCCTATATTGAAACTGAGAAAATTATTTGTCCTGAATTGATAGAGTTATAAATGAATTCTACTCCTGAATATTCTGTAGTGGTTCCTGTGTTTAACAGCGAAAAAACGCTCGATGAACTTTGCGCGCGAATTCAAAACACTTTCAAAAAAATAAATCAATCGTTCGAGATTGTTTTAGTGAACGATTGCAGCAACGATGGAAGCTGGAATGCAATCCGGCAACTAAAACAAAAATTCGGAGAACAGATTACCGCCATTCACCTCAGAGGTAATTTTGGACAGCACAAGGCTTTGCTATGCGGGTTTCAATTTGCAAAAGGCGAATACATCATAACGATTGATGATGACCTTCAGTTTTTCCCGGAAGATATTGAGTTGCTTATTGCAAAAGCGCACTCAACTTCTGCTGACTTAGTATATGGAACATATCAAAGCGAACGACAACACTCACCGGTGCGTAAGTGGGGAAGTAATTTTGTAGGATTTATTTTTGAAAAATTCGGTAATACCGTAGGGCAGGGCTCCAGTTTTAAAATAATTCACCACAGTGTGATTGATAAAATAAAAGACTATAACCACTCTTTCACTTTTGTTGACGAAATTTTGTCGTGGCATACCACTAAGATTGAATGGCAGGATGTGAGGCACGCAGCACGAAGGGAAGGTGCGTCAGGATATAGCCTCACAAGATTAGTTTTCCTTACCCTCAATTTAATTTTTGCGTATACCACCATTCCTCTTCGGTTTATGACCTGGTTCGGGTTCACCTCATTTTGGGTTTGTCTTGTCATTGTCATTTACTTCGTATACATGAAAATTACGCTTGGCTCTCCACTCGGTTTTACCGCGCTTATTGTATCTATATTTATGTCTACCGGTTTAATTCTATTCTCTCTCGGAGTTATTGGCGAGTATCTTAACCGGTTGTTCGCTTTACAGCATAAGAAACCCCCTTATCTAATTCAGGAAATTTTAAAATGAGGATTACCCGATACGGAGTTACACTTGAACGTTTGCGGCCAAGTCAAACAGAATTGGTACGCCAATGGCGCAACGACCAGAAGATTTCGCGCTTTATGTTTTACAAGGGCGAAATCACGAAGGAGATGCAACTGGAGTGGTTTGATTCCATTGACAACGAGCAAAATTTTTTCTTTCTCATTCAGTTGAGAAACGTTCCGGTTGGCCTTATCAATATATCTTCCATTGATTGGGAAAACAAAACAGCTTATACGGGACTGTTTATATACGATGATAAATTTCTTGCCACAGATACACCGGTAATGGCATCGTTGGCCATGCTTGATGTTTTCTTTTTGCTTTTTGATATTCAAAGCGTTTATGCGAAAGTAAAGGGCAACAACAAGGCAGCACACAACTACAATTCTTCCTTAGGTTTTAGCCGCACGAAGAAAATCGAATATGGGTTGGGTTATGAGTATATGCTGCAAAAGGAAATTTACCTCTTAGAAACAAAAGAGTTACGTAACGCAGCTATTCGGCTGAAAGGAAATCATACAACCATCGAGTTAAATCCTGCAACAAAGATTGACGAGTGGCTTAGAAACAGACTGGGTATCGCCAAAAAAGAAGTTCTTAAAAATCTTGAGGTAGAAATCAGCTAAGTTGCTTCAATTCTTAACCAATTTATCGTATTTAGTAGCATTAGAAGGATCAGCCCTGCGCAATACAGCAAGCGCTTTTGCTTTTTCACCCATATCGGCACCGGAAAACACATTCACTATCTCATCACTCTTGGCCTGAAAGAAAACAGCGAGTAACATACAGTTCGGGTTCTCGCGCGCAACTTTATCCAGTTTATCCAAAGCGTTCAAAATGTTCTGCCGGGCAAGTGCGGGTTTCTCATAAAAGTTATCCATGCCCGAAAAATGATACTCATACAAAGCCTGTCGGAATAAATCATATTTGCTCGCCTGCAAATTGTTGATTAGCCAGTACCGGTTGCGCTGGCTGTCAAATGGTTTCCATCCTTTTGAATCTGGCGCATTAGTGGGTACGTTGTTCATGATTTGTTCCGCCTGTGTAAAATACTTTGTCCCCCCTCCTTTGGTCATGGTTTCATAGTCTAAACCAATAAGTGTGTAGGCGTAAAAACCAAGGATTGACGTGAGATTAGACTGGTACTGATTCACATTGAAATCAAGCGGCTGGTTTTGCGCATAAGTGATAATGCAGTCTTTATCAATAAAGTTAAACATGGGTGAATTGTAAGAACTGTTGAACACCGGACGCGATAACTGAACGGTAATGCTGGCATTGTAAACATCCTGCGCTGAGGAATTATCAATATTCACGAACATGCTGCACTCAATTCTTTCTTCGGGAGCAAACTGGTCGGTAGTCCAACTTTTGTTATTCATAAACTCGCTAAGGGTGGTTTGCATGGTTTGAAAAACGCTCGGATCAACACCGGTTACTCTTTGTGCGTTAACGGTCAGTTGACACTTTAACTCTTGTGCAGAAACAGAAGTGAAAAGCAAACCGCAAAAGGCAAAGGGTAAAAGAAACCTGACGACCGGTAATTTGTAATTCATTTTCTGTTTATAATTTTTGAAACGTAGCCAACTACATCTTTAGCTACAGCTGTTTTTTCTTTCAAATCAAATTTAGTCACATTTCCCTGTCGGTCAATGATAGTAATTTTGTTGGTGTCGGTTTGGAAGCCAGCGCCTTCGTCTCTCATGGAATTCAACACAATAAAATCGAAGTTCTTTTTTTCAAGCTTTTCTTTTGCATTGGCTTCTTCATTGTTCGTTTCTAAAGCAAAGCCGACTACAATCTGATTTTCTCTTTTTTGTTTTCCCAACTCGGCAGCAATGTCTTTTGTTTTTACCAGCTCAATCGAAAACTCTTCTTCCTTCTTTTTAATTTTTACAGCGCTCGGAAACTTAGGCGTATAATCTGCCACCGCGGCCGCGAACACTATAACATCTGCCCGCGAAAAATATTGCGCGCAGGCCTCAAACATTTCCGCAGCCGTTTGCACTTTAACCTGTTTGATGGATGGATGGACTGCATGAAGAGGAGTAGCCCCTTTAACCAGCATTACCTCATTTCCCTGAGCAGCAAATTCTTCAGCAATGGCAATTCCCATTTTGCCGGAGGAATGATTGCCGATAAACCTGACCGGGTCAATCGGTTCGTGAGTGGGACCTGCAGTGATTAAGATTTTCATTTTGTCAGATTGGTCAGACTTACGTCAGACCAGCGTCTTGATTTAGGAGAAGTATTCTTCCAGATGGTCCATGATGTGTTCCGGTTCGGCCATGCGTCCATCGCCAACCAGACCGCTGGCAAGTTCGCCATGCTCTACCGGTATAAGAATATTGCCGTAAGAGTGAAGCAGGTCAATGTTTCTTTTCACCGCTTTGTGTTTCCACATATCTAAATCCATAGCCGGTGCAAAAAACACCGGACACTTAGCCGAGAGATAAACCGCCAGCAGCATATTATCGCAGTTGCCGCTCGCCATTTTTGCAATAGTATTAGCAGAAACAGGGGCAATAACCATAGCATCAGCCCAAAGACCGAGTTCAACGTGATTGTTCCAGTTGGTTTCGTTATTCGTAAGTTCCGTATAAGCCGGGTTTTTGCTGAGCGTAGATAAAGTGAGCGGGGTAATAAACTGAGAAGCCGAAGCAGTGAGAATAACTTTCACTTCTGCTCCGGCTTTTATAAGGTTACGGGTAAGAATTGCCGATTTGTAGGCAGCTATAGAGCCGCAAACACCGAGAACAATTTTCTTTCCGTTCAGGTTGCTCATAGAGCAATTTGTTTAGTTGAGTGCGGGTGCCGCTATTTCTTCTTCGGTGCGAATGCTCAATTCTTTATTCTTGAATTCGGTAGTGGCAAGAATAGTAGCATGAGGAAGTTTTTCGTAAAACTTCGAAATTTCGATTTGCTCACGGTTTTCGTGAATCTCTTCCAGGCTATCGGTATGCGAAGCAAAGTCTTCGAGTTTAGCGTGAAGTTCTTCTTTAATTTCTCTCGAAATCTGGTTGGCCCTGCGCGCAATGGTATAGATAGCTTCGTAAACGTTGCCCGATGCGGAAGCCATTTCTTCGAGGTTCTGTGTTTCGATGAGCGGGCTTATTTGCGTCATCTTCATTTTTTTTACTTTATCCATTTGTTTTTAACTTTTTGATGAGTTCGTTTGAGTTATTAAAAATTCTTTCCGCCTCTTTCGAGTATCGGCTTTTTGGAAATTGGTCGACAAAGTTATAATAAGTTTTCACAGTTTGCTCAAGGTAGGGTAGGCGGCTCGTATTTTTCTTTTCTTCGCTTATGGCAAAACTGTTCTTTACTATCAGAAAATAAGCCCGCTCGGTAAGGCGGTTTAGCTCGTCAATCTGCTTTTTTTCGGTGAGGTAGGGCATTTGCAGGTTGGCTTCTTTAAAGTAAATGCGGAAATACCTTTCGCGCTCATACAAAGGAGCAATTTCGGCCCATTCATAGGCACCAATTGCCGCTAAGTAATGCGACTGCACCTCGTATTTTTTGGCTTCGTCCAGATATTTGCTGCCGCTGAACTTGTATTTAAAATCCTGATAGGCTTTTATTACGTTGTTAAAACGGTCGGCCTTTTTAGAAGGAATGGAGTTAAAAGCGAACTTGAAATTCGACTTTACAATCATAAAGCTAACGCGCTCGGTTTCCTCAATATCCGGAAAATCGCGCAGTATCTGCTCAAACGAGGTGGCGGCTGCCTTAAAGTTATCGGTGCGGTAATAAAGTTCAGCTGCATTCAGGGCTTTCTTTTCCAACTTTCTGCGGAGCGCCTTTACCGCTTCGTTACATTCTACTATAAATTTACCATCTGAGTAAGTATTCAAAAACAGCGAGTAGGCCTCCAGCGCCTTATAGGTAAAAGTCTGATCCAGGTCGGGCTTGGGCGACTGCATCTGGTTGCTTTTGGCAAACATATACAGACACTCTTCGCTATGCACTCCGTTGGGATACAGGTCGTAGAAATTTTTAAAGTGGTAAGAAGAAATCATGTAGTCGCCCTGCTTGTAGTTGGCCATGCAATACATGTAGTATAGTTCTTCGGTGCTTTCGCGCCCTTTCATTAAGCCTATAAGTTCCTCGAGCACGGGAATACATTTGAAATACTCCTTTTTGTTATACCACGAAATAGCTTTCGCCTTTTTGTAATCAAGGTCGGTTGACTTGAGAACCTTTTCGGGAGTTTCGCAGGAAGAAATGAAGAGCAGTAAGCAATAGGCAATAGGCAATAGGCAAAACCTGGTGACCATTGACCATTGACCATTGACCATTGAGAAAAAACGTTTAACTGTGAACCGTGAACCGTGAACCGTGAACTTTTTCATTGAGGGCGCGAAGATAGATTTTAGATTGGTTTGGCGAAATGCCGCCCCGCAGGCAATTAAACGCAGAATGGCCGAAATATTTTGAACAAAAAAAGTGGCTGTCTCAAAACTGAGCAGCGCTTTTTAGTTTGTACACACCCTGTTT
>CAZBPG010000007.1:0-69995 GCA_964493695.1 uncultured Chitinophaga sp.
CAACTTGAGTTAAGTACTAAATGCGGAACCACCAGGATGTGTTTTGAACTTATCAAGCTATCACCCTTCGAATTTAACGCTATGTTTCTTCTCACACGATTAACAACTGAACCTTTTTTTACCTTAAATAGCCATTCCGCAAAGTGCTAACGTTTAACTTCTTTAAAGAATGTTTTATTTAACAGAGCCTAAATCTCTATTCCTTTAACGAATATAAAGTTTAGCCAAAACTAATACATATTTTATTAAAAGAACAATTAGATTAACGTAAACTAATGTTTAATTTCTTTAAGAAATGTTTATTTCAGATTACGCTAAAGTCAAGTTTATTTAAGTAATATGAGCATTAGAATAAGCTAATATTTATCTTCTTTAAATAAAATGAACAGTAGCACTTTGTGAAGGGCCGGTTTTTGATGGTTTTTCGGCCTGCTCATTCATAAAACAAGGCAAAAAACGGTTAAGGTAAGCTAAGCAAGCTTAAATAACTGAAGTTGCCAGTACAAAATAGCGGGCTTCAGCCCGCATAAAACAATTATTTTCCGCTTATCTTTTGCTTTGCAGTTGGTTTAAACCAACTGCAAATACAGGATAAAAGGAAATTTTCTGTTTAAGGCGACTAAAGTCGCCAACAACAAGCAACTTGGGTTAAATAATAAAGTCCAAATCGTTGTATGAAGCTATTACCTTGTTGTAATACGCTTCGTACTGAGGCAGGATATTAGTAATATCGAAAGTTTTGGCTTGGGCGAGTGCATTTTTCTTAAACTCCGTTAAGCGCTTTTCATCTTCAAGAACGTAAATGGCATTTTTGGCCATCTCCTCAAACTCGCCCACATTGCTCATAAAACCGGTTTTGCCGTGGATGTTTATTTCCGGAATTCCACCGGCATTCGAAGAAATAACCGGCACCTCTACCGCCATGGCTTCGAGAGCGGCAAGGCCAAAGCTTTCGGTTTCGGAAGGAAGAATAAATAAGTCGGAAACCGCGAGCAATTCTTCCACTGCATCCTGTTTGCCCAGAAAACGAACATCAACGCAAATACCCAGATTGCGGCAAAGAATTTCAATGCCCATTCGTTCCGGTCCATCGCCCACCAAAAAAAGTTTGGAAGGAACCTTTTTATGCACCAGGTCAAACATCTTCACTACATCTTCCACACGTTTTACTTTTCTGAAATTGGAAACGTGTGTCAGAATTTTTTCTCCGTTAGGCGCAATGGCTTTTTTAAAATGGTCTTTATCGGTTTTTTTAAAACGCGAAAAATCAATGAAGTTCGGAATCACTTCTATCTCACGCGTAATGTTGAAGTTTTGATACGTGTCATCTTTTAAACTTTTCGAAACCGATGTGATTCCATCGCTGTGATTAATGGAATACTCCACCACCGGCTTATAGCCGGGGTCTTTGCCTATAAGCGTTATATCAGTACCGTGCAAGGTGGTAACGAAAGGAAGGCTGTATCCTTTTTCTTTTAAAATGCTTCGGGCAATTAAAGCGGAAGAAGCGTGAGGAATGGCATAATGCACATGAAGAATATCGAGCTTTTCGAATTTTGCAACGTCTACAATTTTACTTGCCAGGGCGCTTTCATAAGGCTGATACTGAAACAACGGATAATCCAAAGCCGAAACTTCATGGTAAAAAATATTCTCGTGAAAAGAATCCAGCCGCACCGGTTCCTGATAAGTAATGAAATGAACCTGATGGCCTTTGTTGGCAAGTGCCTTCCCTAATTCAGTAGCCACAACACCGCTTCCGCCATAGGTTGGGTAACATACAATTCCGATTTTCATTTAGCTTGTTTTAAATCGGCAATTATTTTTTGAACAGTAGTTTTTAAAACAGTCAAGTCGAATTTACACGTAAGAAAAACAACTTCATAATCCAACAAGTCATAGTGATGCGAAATGATTTCCCGCATCTTGATTATTTCATTCCAGTTAACTGCCTTATAATTTGATAAAAGTGTTTTATCTATTTTATCCGATTGTTTAAGCAATTCGCCTATAATCTGAAACCGCATCATTATCGCATCGAAGTTAGTTTCTCCGGACGCAGACGAGTTAAAATCACTTGCTTGTTGAATGCCTGAAAATCTTTCTTCAATCTTGCCGATACTCTCGGCAATGCGTTCAAAGATGTCGAGTAAAATTTCGTTAGGCATAAATTATCTCTGGTTCAATATGAACAAGGAACTTTTTTCGCAAATGAGGTCCTTTTCTGGTTAAATCGATTTTACGATTAAATGTTTTTTCCAAAAATTCCAAGATTCCAACCAATGCAGAAAGCTTAGGCTCTTTTAATTTTACAATTAAATCTATATCTGAATCTTCCTTTTGCTCATTACGTGCATATGAACCAAATAAACCAATCTCTTCTACACCAAACTTTTCATAAAGCATGGTTTTATCTTTTCGCAGTTCAGCAAGTATTTCTTCGCGGTTCATGTTTCAAAAATAGCAAACATGTGATGAGATTGTAAGGGCTACTTCCCTAACGCTTTATAAATCACCTCCTGCAAATCGGTGCGGATGTTCATTTTTACTAACTGATTGTTTTCGGCATTGGGGTAAACGCGGTTGCTGAGGAAAATATACGTCAGGTTATTTTCGGGATCGCCCCAAACACAAGTACCGGTAAAGCCGGTGTGACCAAAAACCGAAAGCGGAACTCCATCATAACAAGGTGATGGCTTGCTCACATCCGGTTCGGGTTTATCAAACCCGAAACCTCTTCGTGAAATTTTTGACTGGCGCGAGGTGAAAAATTTAATAGTTGCTGAGTCGAGAAAGTGCTTGCCGTTGTAAGTTCCGTTGTTGAGCAACATTTGAAAAAGTGCAGCCAGGTCAAACGCATTACTGAAAACTCCTGCATGTCCCGCCACTCCGCCATACATAGCCGCACCGGGGTCATGCACGTAACCACGCACTACCTGTTTACGGAAAGCAGAATCATTTTCGGTAGGCAGAACTCTTTCGCGCACATACCTTTCTGTGGGGTTGAAACCAATTCGCGTTAAGCCCATCGGGCGATAAAAATTCTGATTCACAAATTCCTCCAACCTCTTGCCCGAAATTTTTTCTGCAATTTTTTGAAGAATGTAAAAATCGTTATCACTGTAAACATACTTAGGATGTTCGTCTACCGATGAATGGTTGATAATGCTCCACATGGTATCGGGATAATCGTTGCGGATAAAAAGAGAATCAGCCACTCGAATTGAAAAAATGGAATCAGCAGTCTTGCGATAATAATTTCCGAAGTTGCTGTCAATGGTGTTTTTGTAAAACATAAAAAATGCTTTGAGTCCCGCCTGGTGCGTAAGCACATCCCTCAGCTTTAATTTTTTTATAGTTGCGCCCTTAGGCAGAGCGAGATAATCGCCAACAGTTTTATCGAGGTTAATTTTTTTCTGTTCGTAAAGTTTCATCACTGCGAGCGTGGTAGCGGCCACCTTGGTAATAGAAGCGAGGTCGTACAACTCGGCAGGCTTAACCACCTCAGCGCTCTCGTAAATTTTTGTTCCATAGCACTTGTTCCAAATTACCTTTCCGTCCTTTGCTATCAACAACTGGCAACCGGGAAATGCTTTACCGTCAATTCCCTTTTGAATGATGTCATCCACTCGTCTCAACTCTGCTGTTTTTAAACCAACCTCCTCAGGTGCTGAAATTTTTAAACGATAAACATAGTCGGAAACAAAACCGGCACCTGCGGGAAAAACCGGTGAAGCGGTAACCGGCAACTTTCCCGAAATTTTTTCAGCACCAAACAAAGCGTTAGCTGCTGCGAGATTAGTGGCATCGTTGTCTTCATATACTTCAAGAATCCATGGCGTGTATTCAAAAAACTTCAGCGAGTAAGGATTTCCGAAAACACAAAGCACTACCTTTGTTCTGCCGGTGAGCGAGTCTATAAACTTTCTGGTTTCTTCGGTTACGTTGTAATTTTTTGCAGCAGCCCGAACCATAGCGTGCAAATCAACTATCACCAAATCATAAGTAGCCAGCGTATCGAAAATACCGTTGAATGCTTTTTCGTTGTGCTCAAAACTCTGATTAAAAAAATCTATTTCCGCAAAATTATTGATGTGCCGTTGAAAGGGCGATGCACCGGAATTGCCAATAGAAAGCGAAGCCACTTTTTTGTAATTCCAATCTTTGAAAGGCAGTAAATTCTCGTGATTCGCAGCAAGCGTTATAGCTTGCTCATACAATTTCTGCCGAAGCATTTTTCCTTTCGTGTTGTTTAAATCATCGCGCAAATTTTCGAGGGCTACATGCTGCGGTTTATTCAAACCCAGTTTGTATTTATACGCTAAAACTTTTTTAACGCGGGCCTCCAACTCGCTTGCAGTAATCACCCCGCTATCCACTGCCATTTTGATTTTTTCAATTCCTTTCGAAGCATCTTCGCTGAACACCAGAATATCACAGCCCGCCATAAATGCCAAAGAGTCAACCGTGCCGGGTTTGTAATATTTGGCAACACCTTTCATGTTCAGCGCATCCGAAAAAACCAAACCATCAAAACCCAGCGAATCTTTCAGCCAACCGGTGGCAATTTTTTTCGAAATGGAAGCCACGGAGCCGGAATCGCTGTCAAGAGAAGGAACGTTTAGGTGAGCCACCATCGCACTGCCCACATTGTTTTTGAAAAGAATTTTGAAGGGGTAAAATTCCAGCGAATCAAAACCGGCTGCACTCTTGGTTATTATTGGTAAATCAAAATGCGAATCAGTATTCACATCCCCATGACCGGGGAAATGTTTCGCGCAGGCAAGTACGCCCTCATCCTGCATACCATCTGCGTATTCAATTCCTTTAAGCGCAACCTTGTATTTATCTTCACCAAAGCTCCGGTCGTTAATCACCGGATTATCGGGATTGTTGTTTACGTCTACATCGGGCGCAAAGTTGATGTTGATGCCGATGCGCCTGCATTCGCGACCAATCTCTCGGCCCATTTCATAAATCAAAGTATTGTCAGCCACAGCGCCCAGGGCAATCTGATGCGGAAAAGAGATGGTAGAATCTAAGCGCATAGCTAAACCCCATTCGCCATCAATGGCAACAAAACTTTTCACTTTACAGGAGTCTTGAATTTTGTTTGTCCATTCGGCTTGCGGCTCCGGCAAGCCCTTAAAGAAAATTACACCACCGGCTTTGCCTTGTTTCATCGAACTCAAAACCGAGTCCATGTTATACAGCTTGCCATCGGTGTAGGCGGCAAGCATAAAAAACTGCCCGATCTGTTCCTCGACAGAGAGTTGATTGTAAACAGAATCAACCCATTTTATGCAAGCAGTATCTTTTTTCCAGTTTCTGAAATCGGGGTTCTGGGAGTAAGATGATAGACAATAGATGATAGACAATAGACAAACGCAAGCATGAAGCCCGAACTTTCTGATTTCTGATTTCTGATTTCTGATTTCCACTTGTGCGAATAGACAAAACATTTATCGTGCCCTGCCTAATTCTATTAACGACTTTTCTACGGTTTTATGTTGATTGAATTACAGAATTAAAATTTCCCAACAGAAAGCGAATTCTGCAAGGAAGAAATGCAAATAATTAAGTTTGCGAACTCATGGACATTATTCGTCTTCTGCCCGATAATATTGCCAATCAAATTGCTGCCGGTGAGGTTATTCAACGACCATCTTCAGCCGTAAAGGAGTTGTTGGAAAACTCAATTGATTCGGGTGCTACGCATGTTAAACTGATTGTAAAACAGGCAGGAAAAAGTTTAGTTCAGGTGATAGACAATGGTTGCGGTATGAGTGAAACCGATGCCCGCATGTGTTTTGAAAAACATGCCACTTCAAAAATTCGGGCGGCAGAAGATTTGTTCAACATCCGCACCATGGGTTTTCGCGGAGAGGCCTTGGCTTCTATAGCAGCCATTGCACAAGTTGAATTGAAAACAAAACAGACCGGTGAGCAATTGGGCACTTTGATTGAAATTGAAGGAATGAAAGTGCTGAAGCAGGAGCCCTGTCAAACAGAAGAAGGAACTTCGATTGCCATGAAGAACCTCTTTTTCAATGTTCCGGCAAGAAGAAATTTTTTGAAAAGCGATACGGTGGAGTTGAAAAATATTATTGAAGAATTTCAGCGCATCGCTTTGGCGCATCCTAAAATCGGCTTTCAGCTTTTTAATAACGATTACGAGATGTATCATTTGAAGACAGGGAACCTGAAACAGAGAATTGTCGCCTTGTTCGGAGATAATTATGCTGAGAAGATTGTACCGGTGGAAGAAAAAAGCTACGCGCTTCATGTCTACGGCTTTACCGGCAAGCCGGAGTTTTCGAAGAAGACAAGAGGCGAGCAATTCATTTATGTAAACAACCGCTTTATCAAATCGCCTTATTTGAACCATGCGGTTTCGATGGCGTTTGAACAGATGATTCCGCAAGGCAGTCATCCGTTTTATGTTTTGTTCTTAGATATTGATCCTTCGAAAATTGACATCAACGTTCATCCTGCTAAATACGAAATCAAGTTTGAGGACGAGAAACTGGTTTACACATTTGTGAATCTTGGAATAAAACATGCATTGGGCGCTTACAGCGTTTCTCCCACTTTAGATTTTAATCAGGAGCACCATTTGAACAACAACGATACGTTTACCCAACAGCCGCGCACCTGGCTGGAGATTACCCAACAGGCTACGTCAACAAGAGATGCAAAAAAGTATGCGCCACCCAGTAATTTTCAATCGCTTAATAAACGGGAAGAAAATAATTTAAAGAATTGGGAACATGCGTTTGATACAGTAAGCAGTAGTAACCAGCCGGAAATCAGAAATCAGAAATCAGAAATCAGAAGTTCGGCAGAGCATGACGTTTATAAAGAAGCGGTGCCACCACACCAAATTCAAAACAGGTACATCGTTTCGCAAATTAAGAGCGGATTTATTTTGATTGACCAGCAAGCAGCACATGAGCGGATTATGTTCGAGCGGTTTTTAAAATTGCTCGATAGAAACCGAAATGAAAGCCAGCGGCAATTGTTTCCGCAGAACTTAGATTTGAATGCAATGGACACTCAGATTCTTTTGCAGATTCTTCCGGAGATAAACAATCTAGGTTTCGATATTCAGGAGTTTGGCAAGAACAGTTTTGTCATTCATGGGTTTCCTGCTGATATTTTACAGGGTGATGAAAAGAAAATGATTGAAGAGTTGATAGAACAGTTCAAGATGAATTCGCAGGTAACCAAACTTTCTAAACGCGAAACACTGGCGAAATCATTAGCACATAGCTCCAGCATTAAGGCGGGCAAAAAGCTGTCTGTAGAGGAAATGAAAACCTTGATAGATGAATTGTTCGCCTGCGAAAATGCTTTTACTGCTCCCAATGGCAGATTTACTTTTATAACACTTAATAACGATGAATTAGAAAAGCGGTTCGAGAACAAATAATTCTTGCACTCATCCGTTTCATACCTCAAATACATTTATCTCCGCATGTTCAATAATATAAATACAAGAAGCGTAACCTTCAATCTCATAGCCATTAATGTTTTGATGTTTATTATCACGTTGCTGGTTGGCGAAAAAATGTATGAATTGTTTGCGCTCTTTTATCCCGCCAGTCCGTTGTTTAAGCCGATGCAACTTATCTCACACATGTTCATGCACGGAGGGTTGGCGCATCTTTTCTTCAACATGTTTGCGCTTTTTATGTTCGGCACTGTCTTAGAACAGGTGTGGGGAGCGAAACGTTTTTTGCTTTTTTACTTTATAACCGGATTGGGAGCAATGTTACTGCACACCTGTGTGCAGGCGTGGATACTTCACAACTACACCGGTTCGTTTGCGCCATCCATTGAGCTGTTGAACGAATTTCAGGAGGCAGCGGCCACGTATGTAACGCCTACGGTAGGAGCGTCCGGTGCCATCTTCGGCATTCTGATAGCCTTCGGAACATTGTTCCCGAACACAGAATTGTATTTGATGTTTATACCGGTGCCGGTAAAAGCAAAATACTTTGTAACCATATATGTGGTTATAGAATTGTATCAGGGAATGGCCATGAATCCGGGAGACAACGTAGCGCACTTTGCCCACTTAGGCGGTGCATTATTCGGATTTCTATTGGTAAAACTCTGGAACAAAAACCGAAATACTTTCTATTAATACTCTTTGCTTTTATACGGAATCTTCTTCAGCGATTCGAAGAGTGTTTTGCATTTTTCCTCTCCGCTTGCATCGTTCATGGCAAATAACCAGTAGATTTCGTAATCGCCACCGTTCATCGCAAGTTGCATAGTTCCCTGCGATTTGTGTTCCGCAATTTCCCAGTTCACAATTATCTTATAGGTAAGTTTATTCTTATAGCCAAATCCAACAGTTTTGTCGAACAGATAAACTGCATCCTTACCGACTACTTTGGTTTCGGTATAATCTTTCAATTGCTGAAATTGAAAGGTGTCTTTCAAATTGGAAACAGAAACACCCAGCACAACCGGTCGCTGATTTTGTGGCAACGATTGAACGGTTCGCAAGGCAAGAAGTGTTGCGGCTTTATGATGCGCATGAGTTTCGGGAACCGGTAATAAGCAAAACAAAAAATCGTATTTCGTAGTTGTCATAACTTCCGTCAGACGCGTAGTTACCCAAGGCACATTCCAGGTAGTGTCAAGTGGCTCGCGTTCGTCCAAACCATAGTGCGCATCCTTTTGGTCAAGAAAGAAGATGTTGTTCGTGCCGATAATCTTTCCGGCATTGATTAGTTCCTGTTTGCGAATGCGCGGCAAATTTTCTCTGCCAATTTTTTCATCGGTTAGCTCCAGGCCGTAATAAGCCTCTGCCAACGTGGAATATTTGTAGCCGCCTTCTCCATTAGTAATAACACACTGGTCAACCGTGCCGTTTAATTCGTGTGTAATTTTATAAATGGTGGCAGCCATAGCCGTTTCATCATCGGGGTGCGCGGTTACCACTAAAACTTTGGGACCCGTCTTCTGCGCTTCTGTTTGAATAGATAACGCAAGCAACGAAAGGAGAAAAACATTTTTCATATCGTAAACTTAGCAATCATAAATTCACTTTGTGAACAGGCTCATACGCGGATTAAGTTTACGACAAGCCGTTGCTATAAACACTATTGACATGGTGGGCATTGGTCCGTTCATTACCATTCCATTTATCATTGGAGCCATGAATGGCCCGCAGTGTATTCTGGCATGGGTGCTGGGTGCGGTGCTTTCTTTTGCCGATGGCTCTGTTTGGGCAGAACTTGGCGCTAAATGGCCCGAAGCCGGAGGCAGCTACTCCTTTCTGCAAAACCTTTACGGCAAGAAAAAATGCGGAAGACTACTTTCATTCCTTTACATCTGGCAAACAATTATTCAGGCACCATTGGTGGTAGCATCAGGTGCTATTGGTTTTTCGCAGTATCTCACTTTCTTAATTCCGCTTACAACCATTGAGCAAAAAATTGTTTCCGGTGCATTGGTTATTCTTATCACCATTCTACTCTACCGAAAGATTACCGACATCGGAAAAATTTCCGTGTTCATGGGGATGATAGTTGCCGGCACAATTCTATGGTTGATTTTAAGCGCTGTTCCGAATTTCAATTCATCGCTTGCATTTACTTATTCGAAAGATGCTTTTGACCTTACACCTGTTTTCTTTTTGGGATTGGGCCAGGCAAGTATTAAAACGGTTTATTCTTTTCTCGGCTACTATAACGTGTGTCATTTAGGCGGAGAGATTAAAGAACCGGAGCGCAATATTCCGCGCAGTATTTTTATTTCAATCGCCATCATTGCCGTACTGTATTTACTGATGCAGATTTCTGTGCTTGGAATTATTCCCTGGCAGGAGGCAAAAGACTCTCCGTTTATTGTCAGTTTATATTTCGAAAAAATTTACGGACATACCATTGCGCTGGTGGCAACAGCTTTGGTTCTTTTCATAGCTATTACCTCTCTGTTTGCTGTCTTGCTTGGTTATTCGCGAGTGCCTTATGCTGCAGCAGTAGATGGAAATTTCTTTTCTGTGTTCGGTAAACTGCATCCAACCAAGCACTTTCCGCATGTTTCATTATTGATTCTTGCCGGAGTAGCTTTTGTTTTCAGTTTGCTGTTTAAAATGAAGGAGGTCATCACTGCCATTATCGTGATGCGGATTATCGTTCAGTTTCTGGGGCAAAGCATAGGTATTCTTCTCTATCACAAAAAGCACAACAATGAAAAATTTCCTTTCCGCATGTGGCTTTATCCCTTACCCGCATTTGTTGGAATTATAGTGTGGCTTTTCATTTTCTTTTCTGCCGATTGGTTTTACATAACTGGTGCAATAGGCGTAATAGCATTGGGTTGTTTGGTTTATTGGCTGAAAGAAAAACGAACTGCTTAGTGTCCATTTTGGGTTTGTGTTGTTTAAAAACTCGCTCACATTCCATCTTAAAGCATTGGATATTCGCCCAAAAGAAAAGCAGATGCAGGTTTTAAAGTTCGGAGGCACGTCCGTTGCCAATGCAGAAAATATTTCGAAGACCATCGCCATAGTGCAGAAAGCCCTTACAAAAGGAAAAACTATGGTGGTTGTTTCCGCCTTGGGCGGAACAACCGATATGTTGATTGATGCGGGAAAATCAGCCGCTGGCGGAAATGAATCTTATAAAGAAAAGTTAAACGCAATTGAACAACGCCATCTGCAAACGGTAAAAGATTTAATACCGGTGGCGATTCAAAGCGCTATTCTGAGTGAAGTAAAAAAACAAGGCAACGAACTCGAAGCTATCTGTGAAGGAATTTTTCTGCTGCGCGAATTATCTAACCGTACCCTTGACCGGATTGTAAGCTTTGGCGAGCTGCTTTCGTCTATCATCATTTCGCACAAGTTGAAATCTCTCGATATTAAGCACGAGTGGAAAGATTCGCGCGAGTTGATTGAAACAAATTCCAATTACACTTTTGCCGCGGTGAACTTTGATGCCACCAATAAAAAGATTAAAGCGTTTGTAAAGGAAAAACCTTCTTCGCTTTATTTGTTTCCGGGTTTTATTGCAAGCAATGCAGAAGGCATTACTACTACGCTCGGCCGTGGCGGTTCAGATTATACTGCTGCAATTTTAGCAGCAGCAGTTAAAGCCAATATGTTGGAAATTTGGACCGATGTGAGCGGCATGATGACGGCTGACCCGCGCCTGGTGCAAAATGTAAAAGTTATTCCGCGCATCTCATACCAGGAAGCAATGGAGCTTTCGCATTTTGGTGCAAAGGTTATTTATCCGCCAACCATTCAACCGGTGATGAGCTTGGGAATACCGCTGTGGATTAAAAACACATTTGCTCCGGATGACGAAGGAACACTGATTGAAAATAAGACAGAGGCAAACCAAAACGTGGTATGCGGTATTTCGAGCATCGGTAAAGTTTCAATGTTATTGCTGGAAGGCAGCGGCATGATTGGCATTCCGGGATTTTCGAAACGACTGTTCGGTGCTCTTTCGAAAGAAAAGATAAATGTGATTTTGATTACCCAGAGTTCATCGGAGCATTCTATCTGTGTGGCTATTGATGAGGCGAACGCAGCCAAAGCAAAAGCAGCGGTTGATGGAGAATTCGAATTCGAAATCGAAACGGGAAAACTGGAGCCGTTAAACGTTGAAAATTCGCTGGCTATTGTTGCGTTGGTTGGCGATAATATGAGAAATCATCCCGGCATAAGCGGGAGAATGTTTAGCGCCTTAGGAAAGAATGGAGTAAACATCCGCGCAATTGCGCAAGGCTCTTCTGAAAAAAATATTTCTGCCGTTATCACTTCACCGGATGTGAAGAAGGCGATCAACGTATTGCACGAAGAATTTTTTGAAACTGCTTACAAACAGATAAATCTTTTTATTGCCGGAGCAGGAAATGTAGGTAAGCGTTTAATTGAACAATTGAAACAACAACAGGAATATTTGCAAACACATTTGCGTCTGAACTTTCGCGTAGCGGCTATTGCCAATAGCAGACAGGTGGCACTAAACGAAGAAGGAATTGACTTGAGCAATTGGGAAACCGAACTGAAGAAGGCAGCGCCCATGAAATTAAATGAACTGGTGAAATTTATTAGGGAAAAGAATTTGCGCAATTCTGTTTTTGTAGATGTCACCGCCAATGAAGAGGTTTCAAAAACTTATGCCTCATTGTTACAAAGAAGTGTATCGGTGGTGGCGTGCAATAAAATTGCAGCATCTTCTTCTTTCAGCAATTATGAGCGGCTTAAAAGCACAGCGCGCGAATTCAACACTTCATTTCTCTTTGAAACCAATGTAGGTGCCGGACTGCCCGTTATAGGCACACTGAACGACTTAATGAAAAGCGGTGATGAAGTACAAAAGATACAGGCAGTGCTTTCGGGCACCTTGAACTTTGTTTTTAATAACTACAACGGAACAAAAACGTTTGCCAGTGTGGTAAAGCAGGCGCAAGATGAAGGCTACACCGAACCGGACCCGCGACTGGATTTAGGCGGAACAGATGTCATGCGCAAGATTTTGATTCTTGCGCGCGAAGCAGGAAACAAAATGGAGATGGGCGATATAGCAAACGATGTTTTTCTACCGGAAGAATGTATGCAAGGCGATGTGACGTCTTTCTACAAAACATTGGAGAAACACGAAGCGCATTTCAAAAAAATGTACGATGCTGCTGCGGCTAAGGATTGCAAGCTGAAGTTTGTTGCACAACTGGAAAACGGAAAAGCATCGGTGGGCTTGCAGCATATTGGCAAGGAACACGACCTGTATCATTTGTACGGCAAGGACAATGTAGTTTTGTTTTATACCCGCAGGTATTCACAACAACCACTGGTGATAAAAGGTGCCGGAGCCGGTGCCGATGTAACTGCCTCAGGAGTGTTTGCCGATATTTTAAGAGCTGTTTGATTATGACACAAGTAACCGTTTTATCGCCTGCTACTGTTGCCAACATTGTTTGCGGTTTTGATGTGCTGGGTTTAGCCCTTAACGCGCCCAGCGATAAACTGGTAATGCGGCTACTTGATAAAAGAGAAATCCGCATTATAAATAAAGATAGCTACCATCTTCCGGTTGAACCGGAGAAAAATGTTTTTGGAGGAGCATTGCTGGCCATGATACGCGAGGTGAATGAAGAAATAGGTTTTGAAATTGAAAGCACAAAAGTGATAAAGCCGGGAAGCGGCATTGGCTCAAGCGCGGCAAGTGCAGCCGGTGCGGTGGTGGGCGCGAATCATTTGCTCGGTAACCGGTTTGCCAAACAGGAACTTGTGCAGTTTGCTACTTATGGTGAACAGGTGGCATCCGGTTCGCGGCATGCCGATAATATTGCCCCCTGTATTTACGGAGGCGTTACGCTTATCCGAAGTAACGAGCCGCTCGATATTATCCCGTTGAATTTTCCTCCTCTTTATGTAACGGTTATTCATCCACAAATTGAAGTGAAGACCAGTTACGCACGCGAAATTTTGCCTAAACAGGTTTCATTAAAAGATGCCGTTACGCAATGGGCCAATGTTGGCGGTTTGGTGGCGGGCTTTATGAAACAGGATTACGATTTAATTGGCCGCTCGCTGCAAGATGTTTTGATAGAACCCGTGCGCAGCAAACTCATTCCGGGTTTTGATGAGATAAAAAAGCTAAGCAAAGAAGCCGGTGCGCTGGGCGGAGGCATATCCGGTTCCGGTCCATCAGTGTTTATGTTGAGTAAAGACGAAGCAACAGCTAAAGCAGTTGAGCAGGCCATGCGCAGGGTTTATGAAAAAGTAGGAGTTGATTTTCATATTCATTTAACTACAGTGAATTCACGCGGGGTGGAAGTTGTAAATTCTTAACACAGATGCTTTACCATAGCACCAGTAACAATTCAGAGAAGGCAGATTTCAGGGAAGCCACCATTCGCGGGCAGGCACCGGATAAAGGTTTGTATTTTCCCGACAGCATTCCGGTGTTATCGAAGGCGTTTCTTTCTTCTTTCAAACAAAAATCAAAAGCGCAGATTGCCTTTGAAGTTATTCGCCCTTATGTGGGCGATACAATTAATGAGCCGGATTTGTTTCAAATCTGTGAGCATACCGTCAGCTTTGATTTTCCGCTCGTAAAAGTTACAGATAACATTTCTTCTCTCGAGTTGTTTCACGGACCAACGCTGGCGTTTAAAGATGTGGGCGCCAGATTCATGAGCCGTTGCCTGGGTTATTTTTCTAAAACCAATCAACGCAGGGTAACGGTGTTAGTAGCTACCTCCGGTGATACAGGCAGCGCGGTGGCAAATGGTTTTCTCGGTGTAGAGGGGGTGGATGTGGTTATTCTTTATCCATCCCGGAAAGTGAGCAGGATTCAGGAATTGCAATTAACTACACTCGGGCGAAATATTACAGCACTTGAAGTGCAGGGCACTTTTGATGACTGTCAGCAGATGGTGAAGCAGGCGTTTATGGATGCCGAACTGAACGAAAAGCATTTTCTCACTTCGGCTAACTCTATAAATGTAGCGCGCTGGCTGCCACAGCAGTTTTATTATTTCTACGCATTGCAGCAATGGGAACACGATGAACCATCGGTAGTGTGTGTGCCCAGCGGAAACTTCGGGAATATTTGTGCCGGTCTGCTGGCTGCGGCTTCCGGTTTACCGGTAAAGCATTTTGTGGCGGCCTGTAACAGCAACGATGTGTTTACCAAGTATCTTTCATCCGGTGAGTTGCATTCACAACAGGCTATTGCTACTATTTCAAACGCAATGGATGTAGGAAACCCCAGCAATCTGGTTCGGTTGCTTGAGTTATTCGGTCACGATTATTCGCGCATCAAAAATTTTATCAGCAGTTATTCTGTCAGCGATAAAGAAACGGCTGAAACTATTTCCCGCGTTTACAAAGAGTATAACTACACGCTTGACCCGCATGGTGCGGTAGCTTATGCAGCGATTGAAAGGTACCTTTCCGAAAACCAGCCTTCAAAAGGATTGTTTTTAGAAACTGCCCATCCGGTTAAGTTCAGCGAAGTGGTGGAAAGGGCAACCGGTTCGGTTGTTGAAGTTCCGGATTCTATGAAGCACCTTCTGCATCTGAAAAAGAAAAGCATACCGATAGAAGCAAAATATGAAGCGCTGAAGAGTTTTCTTTCGGCTTAGCTATTAAGTGTGCCACGGTTTTAAACCGTGGCACACTTACTTAATGTTCTTCACCGAGATATTCGTTGCGGTAGATTTTCAGCAACAGAATAAAGTAGGAGATGAGCAGGGGCCCGAAAATAATTCCTACAAAACCGAATACCGGAAGGCCAATGATTACCCCGAAGAAAGTAATGAGCGGATGAGTATCACCCAGCTTTTTCTGCACCACAAACCGGAACACATTATCCACGTTGGTAATAATAGCGCCCCCGTATATGAAGAGCCCGACTCCCTGCCAGTGGTGTCCACCGGCATAAAGAAAAACAGCCAGTGGAATCCAGACAATAGTGGTGCCCACTACCGGAAGCACACTCATAATGCCGGTAAGCACTGCCCAGAAAAAAGCCTCGTCCACACCAAAAATTAAATAACCGATAAAGGCCGTAACTGACTGGAGAGTGGCAAGCACCGGAATACCGATGGCGTTTGAAAAGGTTTGTGTCTTTAACTCGCTCAGCAGCAACCGGTCGTTGGTTTCGTTAAACGGCAAATTGTCGCGCACATAATTTTCAAATTGTCTGGCATTAGCCAGCATAAAATACAGGAGAAAGTAGAGCACAAACACATCGGCTACAGCACTAAGTGTGGCAGAAAGAAACCCCGGCACCACATCAGCCGCCAGCGAAGTAAGTTTGCTGACCGCATCCTGCGAAAGTAAGTCAACGCCTAAGAAGTCTTTTGCTACGTTGCTTTGTTCCTGCACCAAACGAAGAATGTCCTCATAATGATTTATCAGGTAACTCACCTTGCCCGATAGCATAAGCGAAACCAACAGCACCGGTAACACCAGCACTAAAAACGAAGCCATCATCATGACCGAAACGGCCAGTGTTTTATTCCATTTACGCCTGGCGCTTTCGGTGAGATAAAAAACCGGTTTACGCAGCAACACATAGAAAACAACAGCACCGAGAACGGCACTCAAAAACCCTTTGAGCAACCAGAATAAGAAGCCGCCCAGCAGGAAAAGGGCGATAAGAAACAGCGATTGTTTGAGCTTGTCGTTATTCAAGTGCATACAATAAAAATAGAAGTTAATAGTTATTATATAAGCAAGTCTTAAACAATTCTATGTATTACAGCCGTTACGCCACCAATTTCTTTTTTTTATGAACCGGCTATATTTTTCTATGCTTTGCATCAGTTCAGTATTGGTAATGACCGGTTGTAGCCTGGTCAACCGCCTTGCCACTAACACACACGACAGCTTTCTGCTTACTGCGCCTTACGATGTAGTCATTGTTCCCGGTGTGCCGTTTGATACCGGTAAGGTAAATCAGATTTATAAAGCGCGGATGCTTTGGGCCAAGTGGCTTTTCGACAGAAAGATTGCGAAGAATATCATCTTTTCCGGTGGGGCGGTTCATACTCCGTTTGTGGAAGGTCAGGCTATGAAGATAATGGCCGACTCGATGGGGATTCCTTCTGAAAAAACTTTTGCGGAGAGCCGAGCCGAACACAGCACCGAGAATGTAGATTTCGGAATTCAGTTAGCCCGGCAATTGGGTTTCAAAAAAATTGCCGTGGCCACCGACCCGTTTCAATCGCATTTTATAAGGCGGTTTATACAGGCGTGTAAAATCAACATTGCGCTGGTGCCGTTTCCGTTGCAGATGATGCCGCTGTACTATAAGCGCACCGTGCCGCGCATTGATGCCAGAGAGGCATACGTAAAAAATTTTGTGCCGCCCGATAAACGCGAGGTGGCACAGCGCGATTAATTCTGAACTTTTTCAGTTATAGTTTGTCTACTATTGAAAGACGTATGAGCCAACTATATTCTTTTCAAACCATTCAAAAAATTCCGGCACCGGCAGATAAGGTGTGGGAATTTATTTCATCTCCTGATAATTTGAAAGTAATAACGCCACCGGGTATGGCGTTTGAAGTAATTTCCGATACGCCCAGCGATAAAATGTATGCCGGTTTAATTATTGCCTATAAGGTGAGTCCGCTGTTGGGTATTAAACTGAATTGGGTGACTGAGATTACGCATGTGAAGGAAGGCGAATACTTTGTGGATGAACAACGTTTTGGTCCTTACGCCTTATGGCACCATAAACATTTTATTAAACCGATTGAGCGCGGAGTGGAGATGACCGACATTGTTCACTATAAAATTCCTTTCGGAATTTTAGGTGATGTGGCCAATGCATTGTTTGTTCGGAGTAAACTGAAAGAAATTTTCGACTACCGGTTTAAGAAGGTGGAAGAGATATTCGGGAAGTATTAAAAAGCGATGCCATCTCTTTGAGAGATGGCATCGCTGCGATAGAAACCCCGAAAGGGTTCTAAACCCTTTCGGGGTTGGAAATTTTATTCCACCACCAATCTTCCAAACGCCTTTTGTTTTTCGGAAGTTGTAATGCTGTAGAAATAAATTCCGGCACTCATGCCCTCGCGGTTAATGGTAAACCGGTTGTCGCTCAGCGCATTTATTTTCTTCAACAGCTTTCCGCTTACATCAAATAATTCGAAATGATAGGCACCGGTAATGCCCTCTACCGTTATTTGTGTTTGTTGTGTAAACGGATTGGGTGCGGCAATCACGGTTATACCCGCATCGCTGGTGGTGTTGTGAATAGCATTCGGTTCGGTAAGGCGGCTGCTGACAGTGTTGGTTTTTATCGGCTCGTTGTAATCGAAATAGATGCTGGCACTGTTTTTAATTTCGGTGTTCAGCGGTAAGCCGTTTTTCTTCTTTATGCGAAAGGTTACAAAGCCCTTGCTTGCCGGTTCGTTGGTGGCGCTGTCTACTAAGAAAATTGGATTAAACACCCAGGTGAGTATTCCATTTCCCGATACATCGAACGAAGTATACTCATGGCTGCTCGCCAGGTTTTCTATTGTGGCAGGATTGAGATAGGAGCTCAGCGTATCTTTCAGAATTATAAATGAGGTGGTATCGTTACCGGTGTTCTGGAAATGAATAGTATAGGTAAGTATACTGTCTTCTTCAAAAATATCACCGGCAGGCGAAACTTCTTTTTCGTTAGGGTCCATGGAACCGGTTACCGGTTGCGTATAAATCTGATGATTATCCAAAGTATCGCAATCTCCGCTGTAAGGCAGTACCCAGAACTCCTGCGTTAGCTGATAGCCGATAGGTGTATTGGCAGGCACGGTTAAAAACACCTGCGGACGGTTAGCCCACGAAACAGACGCAGAGGCATCGGCCACCTGCCAGGTAACGGTGCGGTTGCCCGCATTATGCACGCCACCGTTGTTGCTGCTCTGGTAAACCAGAATAGGGTCGTATTTAAAAATGATAGTGGCCGGACCGCTGTACTGCGGATTGCTTTGCTGCCAAACCAAAATCCAGTACTGTTTGGTAAAACCGGGGTTGGCACTCGTCCAGCCGGGGTGCAGCGCCAAATCGAAACCGCTTACGCCACCCATGCCCATGTTCACCACAGCGGTATCGCTTACACCGGCAAAAGTAACCGGACCGGTGCTGCACAACACTACGTTGGAGCAGCCCCCCCAGTTGTTATAGGCCTGAAGGGTAAAACTGCCCGCTGCGGGAATTTGAATAGTATATAAACCGGTGTTGTTGGTGTAGCCGTAATAACTGCCTCCACTACCGGTGGCATATATGCTCATGCCGGTAATAGGTACTTCGCCCGAATCTTTTACGCAATTGCCGTTGGCATCGTTAAAAGCGTATCCCTGTATCACGTTATGGCACGAAGTATAAATGTAAACATAGCCAATGCGGATACAGCCATCGGCACCTGTTACGGTAACGCTGTAACTGCCGCTTGACAGACCGGTAAGGGTTTGCGAAGTATCGCTGTTGCTCCACAAAAAGGTGAAAGGAGCAGTGCCGCCATATACGCTTACGGTTGCTGTGCCGTTGTTGCTGCAATTGGCGGAGGTGCCGGTGGCATATACATAATATCCGTAGTTGGTACTGCTTTGACTGACGAAGTAAGAAAAGGTAGCCTCACATAAAGCAGCATCGGTAACGGTAAGCGTGTAAGTGCCCGCTACAATACCGGTAATACTATCAGCGGTAGTGCCAGTGTTCCACAAATAGGTATAAGGCGGGCTGCCACCGGTTACGGTTACCGAAAGCGAACCATCGGGTATGCCGTTGCAGCTTACCGGATGCGAACTTTGCAGGGCAACGACTACACCGGTGTTCAGCAAAGTATCAGCCGCTATTTGCACACAGCCCGAATCATCGGTTACCCAAACCAGATAAATACCGGCCTGGTCAACAGTAATTTCAGAGGTATTGGCACCGTTGTTCCATTGAAAGCTGTAAGGTGGTGTGCCACCGGTTACGTTGGCAGTAAGGGTATCGGTGGTATGGGTGCAGCTTAAATCCTGCGAGGTAATGGAAACCACTAAAGTATTGTTGGCGCACGAACCGGTAACCACAGCGGTGGTGCTAACGGTGCAGCCGTTGGCATCGGTAATGATAGCGGAGTAAGTTCCCGAACACAATCCGGAAACATCTTCGGTAAACATAGCATTCGACCACAGGAAACTGTAAGGCGGAGTTCCACCGCCTACTGTTACATCAATAGCGCCATCGAAGGTACCGGTAGTAGATTCATTGATTACAACATGCGTAGCCGTTAACGGTGTGGGCTCGAAAACAGTACCGGTAACAGTAGTACTACAGCCCCACGAATCGGTAACGGTAGCAGCGTAATTACCTGCCATAAGGTTATTCATCATTTGCACCGTGCTGCCGTTGCTCCAGCTATAGGTATAAGGCGGGTGCCCACCGGTGGCTATAACCTGCAGGCCTCCATCATTTCCGCCAGCGCAGGATACACCGTTGGGAATAACCGTGGCCACTATCTGCGAAACCGAAATGCCAACACCCCCGGAGCTGTTGCAGCCGTTGGCATCGGTAACGGTTAAAGTGGTATTGTAATAACCCTGGCTGGCATACACATGTACCGGTGTTATAAGGTTAGAGGTGGAGCCATCGCCAAAGTCCCAGATATAGGTAAAGGGCGGTGTACCCGATTGTATTTGCGCAACAAAGCTAACCGGCTGCCCCGCACAGGTTATAGTATCGTTTACAAGCAGGGTAACATTTGCGTAAGGGAAAGCGGTGATAGTTACAAAGTCGGTATCCATGGCGCCTATGTTATCGGTAACTATTACCCGGTAGGTATAAGTGCCGTAAACCACTACCGTGGGGTTAGCCACCGTAGCACTGTTAAGTCCTATGGTAGGCGACCAGGCATAAGTATACGGACCGGTGCCACCGGCAGCGGTGGGGGAACCTCCAAGGTTTAAAGAAGTAAAGACACAAACGGTTTGGTCGGCACCCGCATTGGCGGTTAGCTGTGCGCTGGTTTCGGTTGCCAGTAAAAAAAGAAACAGCAGGGGGAGTAAAAAATTCTTCATAGTGGTTGGTTTAATATGTAATGAACAGGTTAAAGAGCGGAACAGTAAAAGAAAGGTTGTGTGTGCAACTATATTTCTGATAGAAGCGTCAGGCGGGGAATTTTTTTGGGGCGGACTTTAGTCCGCCCTATAAAAAAGATTTTTCCGCTTATCTTGTTTGCGGTCTGATTAATCAGACCGCAAGGCAAGGATAAAAGGAATATCCTCTGTTTAAACCGGACTAAAGTCCGGGATATACGTTTGGGTCTGTTGCAGACGACCCTGCGCGAGTTGAATAGCCGCAGGGTTCTGAAGCGGAAACCCGGGGAAAGAAGCGGACTTTAGTCCGCCCTATAAAAAAGATTTTTCCGCTTATCTTGTTTGCGGTCTGATTAATCAGACCGCAAGGCAAGGATAAAAGGAATATCCTCTGTTTAAACCGGACTGAAGTCCTGGATTCACATTTTTGGGGAGGCACACAGAACAAAAGAATAGCGGCAAAAGATTGTTATGCGGCAGTAAGCCCGCCACCGCAAGGCCGTCTGTAAGCAGATAACAGTAAGATATGCGTTATTACATACTTCCGAAAATTCAGAACTAAATAAAAATATAAAATTTAGCATTTCTGAATTTACAGAAATTATACTTAGCTAATTAGATAATAATTCCGCATTTTCAGAACTATTAAAATATAATTTATACCTCAATTCAGAATATACCGAAAAATTAGTAAATATAGTATTAAATATTTCGGAATTTACCGAATCATAACAATTGAAATTTTAATTCAATTCGGAATATTCTGAATTTATAAAAAATCTTTCTACCTTGCATATTCAATACCCTAAATGCCATAAACCGTCAAACTTATAGCCTATGTTAGACCCTATTCGCTTAGTTACTGATCTTTTTAAAGAAAAGAACTTGTCTGATGCTAACCTCCGAACGTTTGCCGAAGTCTTCCTGATTCGCCTTTCGCAACCCGACAACAACCCGGGCGGCATCTACAACCAGCTACTGCTTAACACTACCACTTTATATCAAAACTATTACGGCACCATTACCAACCAGCTTACCAAAGAAGCTATAGGGCAGGGCACCACCATTGCCATGAACAATGCGCGGGCAAAGGTAATTGCCAAGCTGAGTTCGCTGCAAGGGTTGGTGCAGTTTAAGTTTGGCGAAAGCAGCGCCATATATCAGGAGTTTTACCCGCGGGGTATGAAGGAATACCACCACGCTACTATTGACGGCCTTACTACTCCGCTCATGCGCTACCGCACTACCGCTGCCCTGCGCCTTAATGCCGACTATCCGGGCGAGGTAACGGAGGTAACCGGCCTTATCAATAGTTTTTTAGACGCGCGCAAAACACAGGAACTGGTGTATGCAGAGGTAGATGCCATAGCCACCGGCCGGCACACACACCGCAAGAAACTTACGCTGCAACTTACTAAATGCTTTCTGGTAATAGCCAGCGACCATCTCGAAAACCCCGACCAGTTTGATAATTATTACGAACCGCGGTATTTGCCAATAAGAAAAGGGAAGAAGAAAGAGAAGGGTTGATTACTTAATCACACCCAGCTCCTTACCCACCTTGGTAAACGCAGCAATACATTTATCTAAATGTTCGCGTTCGTGAGCGGCACTTACCTGCACCCTTATGCGCGCCTTGCCCTTCGCCACCACCGGAAAGAAGAACCCTATTACATAAATGCCTTCGTCTAAAAGCTTGGCGGCAAAGTTTTGTGCCAGCACGGCATCGTAAAGCATCACCGGTGTAATAGGATGCACACCGGGCTTAATGTCGAAACCGGCACCGGTCATCTTTTCGCGAAAATAACGGGTGTTAGTTTCCAGCTTATCGCGCAGGGCAGTGGTTTCGCTCAGCATATCCAGCACGGCAATACTCGCCCCCACAATAGCGGGCATTAACGTATTGCTGAACAAATACGGCCGCGAACGCTGACGAAGCAGCTCAATAATTTCTTTTTTACCCGAAGTAAAACCACCGCTTGCTCCGCCCAGTGCTTTGCCCAGCGTACCGGTGATGATATCTATTTTGCCATGTACCCCGCAATACTCCGGTGTACCGCGACCGGTCTTGCCAATAAAGCCCGAAGCGTGACATTCATCTACCATTATCATCGCATTATACTTATTGGCCAATGCTACAATTTTATCCAGTTGTGCAATCGTTCCATCCATGCTGAACACGCCATCGGTAACAATAATGCGCGACCGGTTCTTTTGCGTGGCAATCAGTTGCGTTTCCAAATCTTCCATGTCGTTATTCTTATAACGCAAACGCTCAGCTTTACACAAGCGCACACCGTCAATGATGGAAGCATGATTCAATTCATCTGAAATAATTGCATCTTCTTCGTTGAACAAAGGTTCAAACACACCACCGTTGGCATCGAAAGCCGCGGCATAAAGTATAGTATCTTCTGTCCACAAAAACTCCGAAATTTTTTGCTCCAGTTCTTTATGAATATCCTGTGTGCCGCAAATAAAACGCACACTGCTCATGCCATAGCCGTGGGTGTCAATTGTTTTTTTGGCAGCTTCAATAACCTTAGGATGAGAGCTTAACCCCAAATAATTATTGGCGCAGAAATTAAGGACGGTCTTTCCGCCAACACTAATTTCGGCCGCTTGCGGAGAGGCGATAATGCGTTCGGTTTTATAAAGCCCGCTGGCTTTAATTTCTTCTACATCTTTTTGTAATCGCTGCTGAATGGAATACATGGTTAAGGTTTTACTCTTCGTAATTTTTTAAGTTGAACGGGACTTCGTTTGCCATGAAAAATATCAAGTACCCAAACTTCAGTCTTCACAATCTTGTAAATTATTTTGTAAGTAGAAGCATAAACTGCTTTGCGGTAAACGTGATTTTTGGTGGGAAGTTCCGGACATTCGGGATAAGCATATGGATGTTGCCAAAGAGAATTTCCTAAATCCTGAATTTCTGAATCTACTCTGTCCGCTTGCCGCACGGAATCTAAAGCGATAAATTCATACACCGACTGAAGAGATAATTTGGCATGGTTTGTCCAAACTATTTGTAGCCTCTTTGTTTCTTCCATGTTTCCATTTCCTTTTTCAGTTGCGCGGGCGTATAAACTCTGCCGGCCTTTATATCAGCTTCGGCAGAAGCAATTCGATTTTTAAACTCTTTTACCGAAAGTTGTTTACCATTAGCATAGTAGTCGGTCATCTTTTCTTTTGTCTTTTGCTTTGGCTTCGAAATCTTTACATCTACTACTTCTTTTTGCTTAAGAAGCTTAGCGGCAAATAATTCTTCGTTGGTTCCCTTTCTTATTTCAACGCGTAAAAACATAGCTTCAAATTTTCATCGAAGATAAAACAAAACACAAAGTACACGGAATCGTTTTTCTTAAACGACTATTTTCGCCTACAAATAAAAATCATCCCTGTAAGGGATGATTTAGGAGAGGCTTATGAAACCATATCAAACCTTACTTTATTACAAGTACACCCGCATACCGGATGCCGAAGAGTTTGCACAACACCATCTGGAGTTTTGCGAGCGCCTGGGCATTGTGGGCAGAATAATTATTGCCGGTGAAGGACTGAACGGAACTATCAGCGGCACGGTGGTGCAGTGCAAAAAATATATGGATACGGTAAAATCGAATCCGCTGTTTGAAGGAATTGAATTTAAAATAGATGAAGTAGATGCACCCACTTTCGAAAGATTGTATGTGCGTGTAAAACCTGAAATAGTACACAGCAGCCTGCGCGGTTTGAAGAACGTTGACCCGAACGAAACCACCGGTATACATTTAAAGCCGCATGAAGTAGATGAAATGATAGAACAGGAGGATGTGGTGTTTGTAGACGTGCGCAGTAACTACGAAAGCGGAGTAGGTCATTTTAAAAACGCACTGAAACTTGACATTGACAACTTCCGCGATTTTCCCGAACAGCTCAAACAACTCGAACATTTAAAAAATAAAAAAGTAGTAACCTACTGCACCGGTGGCATTAAATGCGAAAAGGCCAGCGGTTATCTGTTGCAGAATGGTTTTAAAAATGTTTATCAGGTGGACGGAGGTGTGGTGAAGTATGCCAAGGAAACCGGTGGCAAAAACTTTGAGGGTAAACTGTATGTGTTCGATAACCGGGTGGTGGTGGATGTAAATTCGGTAGCTCCATCTATTGTGTCTACCTGCAAAATCTGCGGAACAAAATCGGCCCACATGGTCAACTGCGCCAATGCCGAATGCAACGAACATTTTGTGTTGTGCGAAGATTGCGGCTGGAAAATGCAAGGCTGTTGCAGCGAAGCCTGCATGAAAGCACCGGCCAAACGCGCGTATGACGGCACCGGTTATTATCAAAGAGAAGCAAATACAATAGAACGCAGATGACACTGAAAAATATGATTAACGCAGATTTTAAAATCCGTTTTAATCCGTCCCAATCTGCGTCATCCGCGTGCCAATGTATTTATGGATTTGTTCTTTCTGCTTCATACTGGTAAATAGTATAAAGCAAAGTTTTGCCCACAGCATTCAAAGTAGTTTTATCAATCACCTCCATATTGTCGGCATGGGTATGCCAGTAACTTCCGAAAGTTCCTGATGGAGAGCCGGGGTCGTATTGAATAATATCAATGGTGGGAATTTTTGCCACCCGATTGATGTAAATGTGGTCGTCAGTAATTCCTGCAATAGTCTGATTGCTGAAAAAGTTGGAGTAGCCAAGTGTATTCGCATTTGCCCAAACTTTATCCTGCACCCAACCGGCATTGAAAGAAGAATTTCCTTCGCGCGCAAATACAGCACCTTTGGCAGCAGCCATATCTAACAGAATTCCGAAATCGGCTTTGTAACCGGGCACATGCGGATTGGCGCTCCAGTGCTGCGACCCCAGGCACCAGGAACCTTCATTATCATAACTACCGGGCTTCACAATATCATCCAGCGAAGAAGAATAACCCCGGTCTTCGGCATCATTAAAAAAGAAATCAATGCCAATATTTTTTAGCGGAGAAGATTGAATGGCGCGTGCAATTTCCAGTAATGTTCCTACTCCACTCGCTCCATCGCAGGCAGAGAGAATCGGTTTGTCTCTGTCTTTCGTATCCTGGTCGGCCCAGGGGCGGCTGTCCCAATGCGAGGAGAGTAGAATTCGGTTTGTTGCTGCAGGATTAATAGAGCCGATGATGTTGGTGCATTTCAGATTCACTCCGTCAAAGCCTTTCACCTCAAACTTCTGCACGTAAACGGTGTCGGTATATTTTTTTATTTCTTCTATCAAATACTTCGCACAGGCTTCATGCCCTTTGGAGTTCATTTCGCGAGTACCAAAATTTAACTGCGCTTGTATGTAGTTATATGCAGAATCGCTGCTGAATGCCGGTGCATTTACTACAATTTGTTTGGGCGGGTCTACAACCGGTTGTATGGATTGATTACACTTATCACAAGAAGCAAGGAAGAGCAGAAATATTGGAAAGAGTTTTTTCATCACAGCAGATTATACAGATAAAACAGATTAAGATAGTTCGTTAATGTATTCTTTGAGGGCAATCCGGTTAATGCCTTTCTTCATATCTACCACATTAAAATTTAAAAGCAAACCAAGTTTCTTGCCAGCCAATTTTAAATAAGTCATTACTTGTGCTTCGTGAATGGGAGCAATTGCATCCACAGATTTTAGTTCAATTATCAATTCATCTTCCACTAATAAATCAATTCGGTAACCGGCCTCTAACTTTATTTCTCTGTAAATTACAGGCAGCACTTTTTCGCGTTCTACTTTCAACCCTTCGCTCAAAAGCTCATACTCTAAACAGGTTTGATAGGTTGATTCTAACAAACCTGGACCAAGTGTAGAATGAACTTTAAATGCACAACCAATTATCTTGTAGGAAAGCTCGTTTAGCGGATGCATTTCAATCTGTTTTATCTGTATAATCTGTTGTGGGTTTTAACTCGAACTCCAGGTTACCCCTTCTTTCCCATCTTTCACCTGTATGCCCACTTTCAAAAGCTCATCGCGTATTTTATCGGATGCCGCAAAATCTTTTTTAGCGCGTACATCTTTACGCAATTCAAGAATCAGATTCATTAAGCCTTCCACCTTGTCAGAACCGGCTCCGCTCTCTTCTTTCAGTCCAAGCACTTCAAGAATAATATCACTGAAAAGTTCTTGCAGCTGTTCTTTGTCAGCAGCGGTAATTGAATCTTTTCCATCGTTGATAGAATTGATTATTCCTGCTCCTTCAAACAGGCTGGCGATTGCCACCGGTGTATTGAAATCATCATTCAGCGCATTGTAAATATCCGCTTTCAGGTTTTCGGGCTTGAAAGATGATTTCTCACCGGTCTTTAAACCACTAATCAATTTCATGGCATTCATCAAACGCTGATACCCCTTTTCAGAAGCCTGCAATGCCGTATTCGAAAAATCGAGTGTGCTCCGGTAGTGTGCCTGCAGCATAAAAAAGCGAACCACCATAGGCGAATAACCGCGTTCGAGCAAAGGATGGTTACCGGTGAAAAGCTGTTCCGGTAAAAATGAATTACCCAGACTCTTGCTCATCTTCTGTCCGTTCACCGTAAGCATGTTGGTGTGCATCCATGTTTTTGCCGGAGATTTTTTGCAGCAGGCTACATTCTGCGCAACCTCATTGGTATGATGCGTAGGAATCAAATCCATACCCCCTCCGTGAATGTCGAATTGCTCACCCAGATACTTTGAACTCATGGCGCTGCACTCAATATGCCAACCGGGAAAACCCTCACCCCACGGACTCGGCCAGCGCATGATGTGCTCCGGTTTGGCTTTTTTCCAAAGCGCAAAATCCAATCGTCCTCGCTTTTCTTCCTGTCCTTCCAGATTATCGCGGGTGCCTTCCAATAGTTCATCTAACTTTCTTCCGCTTAGCTCGGTGTATGGATAGGTCTTCGCAAATTTTTCTACATCAAACCAAATGGTTCCTTCTACTTCGTAAGCGAGCCCATTCTCAATAATCTTCTTCGTCATTTCAATCTGTTCGATGATATGTCCGCTCGCTGTAGGCTCAATGCTTGGCGGCAATAAATTAAAATCATCCAGCACCTTGTGAAAATCTACAGCGTACAACTGTACAATTTCCATCGGCTCTAATTTTTCTAGACGGGCGCGTTTTGCAATTTTATCTTCTCCTTCATCGCCATCGCTTTCCAGGTGCCCCACGTCAGTAATATTACGCACGTAACGCACTTTGTATCCAAGATGTTTCAGATAGCGGAAGACTACATCGAACGAAAGAAAGGTTCTGCAATTACCAAGGTGAGCATAACTATATAATGTAGGGCCGCACACATACATGCCCACATGAGGAGCGTTGATTGGTTTGAAAATTTCTTTTTCGCGCGAAAGGGTGTTATAAATTTTTAATTCTGCATTCATGCGTGCAATATAAATATTGTGTTTTAGTGCGTAAGTGTTTACATGGCGGCAATCTTGAACTTACCTAAACACCGAAATACAATTACAAAGAAAAAGTAGCTACCACCGGATAATGATCAGAGAGTTCTTTGCGGATGGTTTTATACGAATTGATTTTTATTCGCGAATCGAAAAGAGTGTAATCAATTCTGAAAATGGAAAATTTGTTGGCAAAAGTAGCTCCGAAGCCCTTGCTTGTTTCTACAAAAGCGTCCTGTAAATTTCCTTTTGCTGTAGTGTAAGTGTATGAAACCGGAACATCATTAAAATCTCCGCAAAGAATTTTTTGTCCCGAAAATCCGTCCATGCTTTCCGCCACCGCGTTCGCCTGTTGCGAGCGCTTACTATAAGCGCGCCTCATTTTGCGCATAATATTCTTCAGCGGAGTCCATCCGGTAGTTTGATTTTCCTCAAGGGAGTCAAGCGCGGCATAATCGTCCCGTCCGAGATGAATGGATTCAAAATGCACGTTATAAACTCTGGCTGTATTACCCTTGAAATCAATGTCGGTATAAATACAATCGTTGGCGAAGGAATTTTTGAAATCAATCTTACCGGTGTCAACAATCGGAAATTTTGAAAATGTTGCCACTCCCCATTGTTGGTGCAGTTCTCCCTTTTTCCATAATGTTTGCTGCAATTTACTCTTGGGCAGTTTCTTCAAATCAACAGAGGGGAAAAAATAAACATACCGGAACCCTAACGAATCGCGCAGATATTCAAGGTTGTGGAACAACTGATTGTTGGTGTAAAATTCCTGCAAGCACAAGACATCGGCCTTTTCTTTTTTGATGAGTGCCAGCATCTGCTCACGGGTTTCGGCATTCTTGTTCCAGTTGTACAAATCGAAATTTTTTACGTTCCATGTCATCACTTTTATTCCGGCTTCTTTGTACGCTTCATTAAAGTTTACCGCAAACGTAGAGTGAATAAACTTCCAGGTCAGCACAATGGCCACCAGCGAAATTAAACCGAAGGCATCGCGCTTAAGAATCCATAGCAGCAGAAAAAAAACATTTACTACCAGCACTACCGGAAAAGCAAAGCCGATAAACGTGAGTTGCCAGTATTTTGTCGGCTCAATGTAAGTGGCCATGCACGAGCAGAGCAATACAATAAGCGCGAGTATGTTTAAAAATTTGAAAAGCCCCCGCAGCATTATTTCTTTGAATAGTTAAACAGAAAATCTTTTTCCTCTTTCGTCAGGCTGTCGTAACCGGAACGCGCAATCTTGTCCAATATTTCATCTACGCGTTGTTGTTCGTTTTTACTTCGCGAACCGGTTTCACTTTTTCGTGATTCGCTTTTGTAAGTAACCTTTATGTTCGATTTTGGTTTAAAGAGATTTGCAACGCCATCGAAAAGTTTATTGAGCGGAGAAGTTAAATCGAATCCGCCCCGCAATGATTTAATATACAAGTATCCACTTAATGCGCCCCCCGCATGTGCAATGTAACCCCCCGCATTTCCGTATGGAATATTGATGACATCAAGCAGAAGAGAAATAACAGCGATGTATTTTATCCGGACTACACCTATAAACATCAAACGCACTTCGAAATCAGGATTAAGAGTTGCCGCAGCAAAAACAACAGCAAAAATACTAGCCGATGCTCCGAGCATCATGGATGCATCAACTTGTGGTTTAAAGACAGGAATTAAATTAAAGGCAAGTAAATAAGTTACTGCACCTGTAAGCCCGCCAAGAATATAGAGGGGAAGAATTTTTTTATCGCCCAGATACAACACAAAAATTTCACCAAACCAATAAAACCACAGAAGGTTGAACAACACATGGAAAAAACCGGTGTGCAGAAACATGTAAGTAAAAACCGACCAGGGCTGATAGAGGAGTGTAGTAAGCGATGCGGGCATTTCTACTTTGCTAAGAAGTAAATGGTAGAATGAATTGTTTTGAAGCAAAAAGCCGAGGAGATGAAGCACACCGAAAAACAGAAACACACCAACATTTACAAAAATCAATTTCATCACCATGTTACCATGGCGAAATTGATGTTTGATGTCGTTAGTGATGGAACCGGTGAGCATTTGCTAGTTTATTTTTTCAATGGTGTAACTCAAAAAATATCTGTCTTTCAACTCATATTTACTGAAAGGACACGGGTCATCATTCTTGCCTTCATGTGGTGAATTGGTAAAATGGTCCAGCCTGCCAAGTTTATCGTAGGCGTGCAGGTTGCTAATTTCCCCGTAATTATCATCTAAACAACCCTTCATCAGCATATTCTGAATAGAGAAAATCCGGTTCTTGAAAAAGCGTTTTGTTTTTTTATCGCAGGGCGAACCGCTGTCAAGAATATCACCCGCCAGCAAATCAATGCCATCTACTTCCCAACCGCTCATATACACTCTGAAATTTTTCCCGCGGGGAACAGAAACGATGAATTCGTTATCCAGAGGCCATTTGTGGTAATATGTTTTGCCCAGGCCTTTTGTCAGTATTCTTCCCTTCTTTCCGTGAAAGTCATTCAGAAAAATCCAGTCGCTTCCTACATTCACAAACAGACGAACTTCTGCTTTTGAGAGTTTATCGTTGATGTAGCGGAACTTCAGGTTGGTCAATTTCACCTTGTAAATATCCACCGGTGTTTCACCGGCTACACCGCGTCCTTCGTCCCAATAAAAATAAAGAGTGCGGGCATAAACTTCCAGGTCATTCGCATTCTTTGTTTTCCATGGAATGAGAATGCGTGCGGTACCTGAATCACTATCGGTTTCAATTGTTTCGTATTGCGAAAAGTTATCGCCTTTTCTTCTCTGCAGGGTATACAGCAGTTGCGCATTGGCGGAAGGACGGGGCAGGTCAATCTTTACTGTAAATTCATAATCCTTACTGCTCATGTTTACCCGCCTCACAAAGCTCGAAGAGTTAAACCGGTTGTTCTGAAGCGCCCCTCCGTCACCACTTGCGAAAATATCAACGCGCGTAGCAAACTTTATAGAGCTGTCACCAATAGTTACCTGTTCGGGCAGGAAACGTTTTACTGCCACAAATCGTGGAGGATGAATCTCCGCTTCGCTGGGCGGATGTCCCCGGTCCCATACATAATGCCCTTCCACATGCACCCAGTCTCCAATGCCCGGCCAGTTCCAGATTACATCTTTTAATTCATGACCGGCACTGAAAAAACCCCCGCTTCTTCCGAAATCATTATCAGCACTCAACACATTTACCCGGTTACACATTCCCAGGCCACACTCCCACTCGCAGCGAATTATGCCATGCAACACTGTGTCATTTCCTTCCGCTGTTTTGTAAACCAGATAAGGCAGATAATTTGTGTACCGGTTGTCTTCTGTCTTGTCAGGGATGACATCAAAATTTACATCGTGCGAGTAATGATAGAAAGGCAAATCTTCATGGCTTACATGAGGCCCGTGAGACCCGTTTACCAGGTTAGAGCCGACTCTGCCTTCCAGCACAGCAATGTAATTTTTGTCTACTACCGGCAGCCACGAAGGAAGAATGACACCGATATCGTAAAACTCAAGGCGTTTTAAAATTGCAATAGTATCACGACAGGGAGAAAACCCATCTTCGCTTTGGGTAGAATACGGATGAGATGTCAGCGGTTGCGCAAACACCGGTGAAGAAAAAACTACGAATAATAAAGGGAAGAAATATTTTTTCATGACTAAACGCTGTCAAAGATAAACTTGCACCTGAAAAATTTTGAAACCTTTTGTATGAGTGGTCGTAGACGTAGAAACCTAAACGCGCAGCTTATGATACAACTTGACACTAAAATGCCTCATTGGCCAATTGACGATAACACAAAGTAACCAATAGCTAAAGAGCTATAACGAAAAATCTTCTGGGAGCCGTAACTCTCAGGGGATTTTTTGTTTTATGCCACAACCGGTTCTTTTGCAAGTTGTTTGTAATTGATAAAAAGAATTGCCGCTCCGGCAAAGCAGATAAAGGCCATTACCACCACCGCATACAATACATTAATGCCCTGGTGAAAAAACGGGAATGTGAACGCTCCGATTAAACACAGCCTGAGAAATACATTTATTACAAAGAATATACTACTGGTCCGTCCGATTACATGATTGGGTATGTGATGAAACAAATAGGTAACGCGCTGTATTCTTATGGCGGCATTGCACGCACCTATTACAAAGTTGGCGGCAAAAAACAGAAACAAAACATTGTTGAACGACATCACGAGGTACATAACACCGGTAACAAGCGAGAGAAGTATAATGCCAAGTACCGCACTTTTCTCTGCAAAAAATTTAGTTGTTAAGAACCCCGCCAAAACCGCACCCAGCGAAAAAGCCATATCGCCAAAGGCATATACATCACCGCCTTTATGCAGGAACGAATCCACATACACCGGTTGTATGTATGTCCCGAAAACAAGAATGGTCAAAAACACCAGCAACGAGGCATTGCCGAAGTGAAAGAGCAAGGGATGCTTTTTCAGAAAACCGAAACCGATTTTTACACGTTCGCGCAAATCGCTGATATCAATTTTCTTTTCCACCACCGGTAACGATTTTATCCGATAGATGATGATAAAGGCAATCAGATAAGTGATTGCATCGATGGCAAATATTTCATGAATCTTCCAGGCACGAAAGTCAAACGGCAGCGGAACATCAAACCCGAAAAAATTCATGTGATGATTTACTCCGTTCAAGAGCATGGCGGCAAGTCCGCCAGCAATGGTGAACGTAATTTGCCCCTGAATCTCGAGCAACGAAGTAACGCGACCGTAATCTTCTTTGGAGGTTATCTCCTGCGCAAATGCATACAGGTTCGGGAAGTGGATGTTGTAGATGAAAGCAGTAGTGGCAAAAACACCCGCTACCAAAAACCAGGACAGCGAATCATTTTTAAATCCGATAAGCGTAACAGCAGAGAGCACAAACAAACCCGCCAGGTTCATCACCAGAAAAATTTTTCTGCGGCTGTAACGGTCAATCAATGTGCCCGCATACAGGCCCCAGAAAAGAGAGACTGCAGTAATCAGGAAATACGCTTTGCCGAATAATTCTTCGCGGTGAATAATACCGGTAAAATACCAGGGAATGGCAAGCATGGAAATTCCCTGTGCCACTCCGCTGATAGAGTTGGCGAGCAAGAGAAGAAATATGGCACGTGAGTTTTTCAATTGCTATTTTCGAAAGCAACGAAACTAAAAGTTTGCTACAGATTAAATGCCGATAGACAAAACCACATACGACAAGCTTTCGAATTTTTGTGCCTATCAGGAAAGGTGTGTGAGTGATGTGAAAGAGAAAATGAGGAAACTGAAAGTGGAGAAAGAAGAGTATGAAGCTTACATCGAAAGGCTGAAGGAAAGTAATTTTTTGAATGAAGAACGGTTTGTGAAATATTTTGTAAGCGCTCACGCCAAAAAGAAATGGGGAAAAACAAAAATGAAATCTGCACTGGGCGCAAAGCGGATTGACTCCTCGCTTATAAAATTATACTTAGATGATATGGATGAAGGCGATTATGAGGAGCAGATTAAAACTATTGCCGAAAAAAAGTGGCACACCATTAAAGCAAAGTCGCCACGCGATAAAAAAACGAAGATGCTCCGGTTTTTGCTGAGTAAAGGATATGAAATGAGCAAAGCCCTGAGTGCAATAAAAGGTTTTAAGTAGGCAGCTTACTGTTGATATAGCTTTCCTCTGCCTCAATCTCCAGCGTTTTGAATGAATTGGTATCGCCTTTCAACAACACGATTTTCGATTTGGGCAGATTTAAAACCTCACTTAAGTACTCCAGCAGATATTTGTTCGCCTTGCCCTCTACCGGTTGCGCTTTAATTTTCACTTTTAGTGAGCCGTCTGCTTCGCGCAGTATTTCATCTTTTTTTGAGCCGGGCTTTACCCTGATTCGCAATTTCATCGCAAACATGTGTTAAGCCCGCAAGTTACCGCAATTGATTTGATTACATTTGTGCCTCAATAAGAAAAAATGAACGCAACCGACATCATAGAAATTTATACCGAGTACACACCTAATCCGGAGAGCCAGAAGTTTGTCACCAACCGGCAGATTTTGCCGAACTTTCAATTAGATTTTAAAACAAAAGAATTAGCAGCCGGTTCGGAGCTGGCAAAAACGCTTTTCGAAATTCCTTTTGTAAGTGGCGTTTTTATAGCCAATAATTTTGTGACCATTACCAAGAAACAGGAATACGACTGGTTTGAAATTACACCGGAGCTGAAAGATGCCGTTATTAAGTTTCTGCAAAGCGGAAAGAAACCTGTAGAAGATGCGTTGTTGCCAAAAGATATTTTACAGGAACAAAAATCGGAAGCAGCGAACGAAGACCCCGAAACAAAAATTAAAGACCTGCTCGAAAAATATGTAAAGCCCGCTGTGCAAATGGACGGTGGACATATTGAATTCAAATCGTTTGAGAACGGAACGGTTACGCTTTCGCTGCAGGGCTCCTGCAGCAGTTGTCCTTCTTCTACACTTACCCTTAAATCGGGCATTGAAGGCTTGCTCAAACGCATGGTGCCGGAAGTGGAAGAAGTGATTGCAGATGCAGATTAAGCACCCGTTAAATTTCTCTTTATTGCAGAGCGGGTAGCAATACTGGCGGATAAATTCTTTCTACACCATCTTTGGTAACGGTTTTAATACGGTAGTAAACATCTTTATTAGAGGCATAAGGGTACCGGTCATATTGAAGCAGGTAGCCGTTCACCGGTTTTACTTCTGCACTCGAAATATACCGGCACTTGCCAAAATATTTGGGTGTTTCGGCACTGCGCTCTACAAGCAGATGGTCGTATTGCGTAATGTCTTTGATAAACAGGCGCAATTTAACTTCTGCTCCGTTTCGCTCTACCTGTAACGTAACCTCATCTTCAAGCGACTGGAAACTGTACGTTTTTTCCTGTGCGGCCTGAGAGAACACCACCGGTGAGCAGGCAAACAGCCAAACGCGGACGAGGAATAATGTTTTTTTCATAATGCTGTCGGTTAAGTTTCCGGATTGATGTTTCAGACAACAAGTTTGCATGGTAACAAAATTCTCCCCGTAAAAGTAACAATAAATGATGTAGGTATATAAAACCAAAAAGACCGCACTGTGGCGGTCCGTTTTGGTTAAGCATTCAATTTGTTTTATCCCGCTGTACTGCTTAAGCCAGCGGTGCGGCAGGATAAGCTCTTTATATAACGTGTTAAGTTATGGTCTTGTTTTTTCAACGGTTAGAACCGGTATATGATTTTACGTTCCTGTGTAAAAATTGGTTGCACCGGTTGATTTGAAAGTTACATCTTGCGCATTGTGATACAGGTTACCGATAACATTTTTCTTACAAGCCTGAAGTTGAGCGATGCCGAAACCATTGTGGCGCACATGCGCGATAAAGAAATTTCGGACAATACCCTTGTGATTCCTTTTCCTTACACCATAGCGGATGCCAATACATTTTTAGAAGATACTGCTATCAGAGAGGACGAACTGGCTGTGCAGAAAAATTTTGCCATACGCGATGGCGATGGAGTTTTGATGGGCATTATAGGGCTTCATTTTAATTACGGATTGGCGGCTGATAAAAGCGAATTTGGCTACTGGCTGGGCAAGCAACACTGGAACAAGGGTGTAATGACAGCCGTGATAAACCGGTTTTGCGAGCTGGCGAAAGAGAAGCACCAAATGAAAATGCTGGAGGCCTATGTGTTTTACTTTAACGATACATCGATGCGCGTTTTAGAAAAATGCGGCTTTGAGCGCACCGGTGGCACTATTACCCACACCAAGCGCGATGGAACTAAGGTGATGGGGATTGGATTCAGAAAAGAAATATAAACCCACCCCTAAATCCCCTAAAGGGGACTTGAAAGACAACCCCAAACCCCTAAAGGGTTTTGTCACAGTTCTGTCATTTTTTTACGGGCACCCGTTTTTTTACAATTCTGTGACACTTCTCATTTTCCTTCAGCGTATCTTCGAATTATAATCGTTCGTTTTAGTTAACCGGCTTTGAGCCTATGAAAATGCCGGTGGCCCCCGGTGAAGAAATTCACCGGGGGTTTTTTGCCAGCAACTTAAGACCGGCACCTAAATAGATGCAGAAAATCCGAAGGCTAAAACTATGGAGTGGTGTGGAATTAGAGCTGTGTTACGGATACTGCTCGGTATAATCCAAATCCTTGGCAAAAGTTTCTTTAGCCCTTGAGATAGCCCAAAGCGAAAGTCCCAGACACAGCAAGCCAACGATAAATGCGCTGAGAATGTTGTTCGACAATTGAGCAGTAAGAAACTGAAACAACATGGTGATGAGCGGCACGGACCCGCGAACAAAATTGGGGGTGGTATTGGTTACCGTTGAACGGATATTCGTGCCGAATTGCTCGGCAGCAATGGTTACAAAGATGGCCCAGTAACCGGTAGCGCAGCCCACTAAAAAACTAAGTATGTAAAACCCCTGTAACGAAATTCCGTTGGCGAAAAACAAATAGTAAGTCATCAGCAGCATACTGAAACCGAGATAAAGAAAAACCACTTTTCGCCTGCTGCGCAAAACCTGACTGATTAGCCCGCTGAACACATCGCCCACGCTTAGCCCTATGTAAGCATACATCAGTGCCGTGCCGTTTACCACTTTGCCCTGCACGTTTAAATCTTTCGCCCAAATCAATTCGCTGTTGGCTACAATTAAACCAATGAAATACCAGATGGGCAGACCGATTAAAATGCAGTTGAGGTATTTGAAGAACCGTTCTTTGTTGTTGAACAACATTCGGATATCACCCTTGCTCACTTCGCTCTGCTGAACACTCTTAAACATGCCCGACTCAATTGTTCCTACGCGCAGGAGAAGAAGAAAGAGCCCCATCACTCCCCCCAGTATATAAGCCACCTGCCAGTTAGCAAATGTGGCGTTGAAAATTCCACCCAAGAAATTTCCGAGCGCCTGCCCGTTGGCGCCCACCAGCGCAGCAGCTACCGCGCCCAACGCACCGAACGAAACTATAATCATTGTTCCATAGCCGCGCTTCTCTTTGCTCATGGTTTCACTTACCAAAGTTATTCCCGCGCCCAATTCTCCGGCTAAACCAATACCCGCAATCACGCGCACTATGGCATACATGGGAACAGTAGTAACAAAGGCATTGATAATGTTTGCCGCAGAATAGAGAAGAATTGAACCGAACAATACCGAGAGCCTTCCTTTTTTATCGCCCCATATTCCCCAGAGCAAACCACCCAGTAACATCCCCACCATCTGCATGTTAAAAAGAAAAATACCCGTGCTTTTTAAAACCTCCGGAGCGGCTCCCGGCAAAATCATTTCTAAACTTTCTTTCTTAACTACATTGAAAAGAATGAGGTCGTAGATATCGACAAAGTAACCCAGCGCGGCAACAACAATTATAAAGTAGGTGATGAAAGGACTTTTCTTCTCGCTCATGAATTTGTTTTAACCAAAGGGTTCAAAACCCTTTCGGGGTTTTTGTAAGGTGGAAAATAACAAAAACCGTTACTGCAATCAGCAACATGGCCCCCGCCTGATGAAGCACTCCGTAGAACACCGGAATTTTCCCCACGCAATTCAGCACGGTAAAAATTCCGATAACCGCCTGCAGCAATACAACCACCGGAAACAAATTCAGGCCGAGTTTGAAATATTTATCGGTAGTAATGTTTCTGGTTTTGAAAAAGAAAACAGCCACCAGCGCCACCAGCGCGTATGCGGTGAACCGGTGGGCAAACTGAATGAATGTTCTTCCCCAAAAATCCTGCGCGTTGTAGTTTACAAAACCAACGCTGGTTGCCTTTTCAGTAAACAATGCCGAGGGAATTATCTCTCCGTTCATATCGGGCCAGGTAGGATAGGCCAAGCCTGCTTTCATTCCGGAGACAATTCCTCCGAGGAAAATTTGGAGAAAGAGAATGACGAGAATTGCGTAAGCAAGATTGACCATTGACCGGTGACCGATGTCCATTGAATAGTTAGGCCGGTAAACAGAGAGTGTCATGTAAACCAAATACGTAAACAGGCCCAGCGCAAGAATTAAATGGATGGACAGATGAACCGGTGGCACAAACATACCGGTGAGGCCGCTTTTGACCATTATCCAGCCGTATACACCAATCAATCCGCCCCAGATAAACAGCACGCCTATTTTGCGGAAGAACCCTTTATCGAGCCAGCCCTTGAAAACAAAAAATGTGAAAGGAATGATGAACACAAAACCCATAAAGCGCGCCCAGAACCGGTGGAAGTATTCCCAGAAGAAAATCCATTTAAACTCGCTCAATTCCATTCCCTCGTTAATGGTTTTGTATTGCACTTTCTGTTTGTAGAGTTCAAACTCCGCATTCCATTCTGTTTTGTTGAGCGGAGGAACAACTCCTTTCAAAGGTTTCCACTGAGTGATGGATAAACCCGATTCGGTTAAGCGTGTAACCCCGCCCACAATCACCTGAAAAAAAACCATGGCGCAGCCAATCAATAACCAGGAGCAGACAACTTTACGTGCGAGAGGAGACATATTTCGAACACGAGAATAGAAAACAAAGCCCAAAGCCCAAAAGGCAAAAAATAAAACAGCCGCTCCATGAATTATGAAGCGGCTGTTAAAGTCCCCTTTAGGGGATTTAGAGGTTTAATCTTTATACACTCTTTGCGAAGCCTTTCCGTTTTTAGTGGTAATGTTCAGCATATACATGCCGGTAGCCAGTGAAGAAATGTCGATAGCATCATGCTGTATTTGCGGTTGCAGAACAATTTCGCCAAGCAGGTTAGTCACTTCTATATGGGTGATAACTTCTGCGCCTCTTTCAATAGTCAGCTTACCGGTGGTTGGGTTAGGGTAGATATTAAAAGCAAGGGCGTTGCTTGCTTCATTAATGGCTGACGGAGTTTCTCCGTAAGCTAAATTGAGCACCGGTGCAAAATCAGGGTTCATGGCATCGTAGTATTCAACTCTGCCACCGGATGCGTTGGGTGCAGTAATCATAAACTGAGTGATGCTGTTATGATTGATATGCGTAAGTAGTGAAACCGGTAAATCTATACGTACCCAATCGCCATTGGCACCAAACGAGCCAAAATTGCAACCGGTGCCGTTGGCATCGTCAGCAGCAGTAAAGTCAGTTGCTTCTATACTTGCACTGGCTCCGAAATTTCCATTCTTCATTTTTACCACGAAACTGTTCGCACTAACCGGATTGGTTCCGGTGAGCGCCTTTCTTCTTAAAAAGATACTTGCTCTTTTTAAAGTGGTATCTGCCATACCGGTGGTGTTGAAAGAGAGAATGGTAGCAAATTGCTCACCGCCTGTTTCGCCAACATACGGTATATGGGTGGTATTTCCGGTTGAAGAAACCGAACCGGTTTGGTCAGTATCTGAAAGCAGATACATATCGTCCATTAAAAGCTTGTGGTAAAATTTCTGTGTCTGGTAGCTGAACATTTGCTTGTAACCATCGGCTGAAAGGTGGTAGCAATCTTTAGTGATGCCGTAGTCGCGCATAGAAACTTTAGGCGAAGGCAAGGTGGGGTCACCGTGCGGAAGAGGAACCGAGAAAGGCGGATAGCTTACCCCCGGTGGCACGGCCAGTGCGGGATTTTGCCCGTACACATATTGCATGAGGCCCGAAGCATCGATAAAGTGCACATTGGGAGTAGTGTCGCAATAGGCTTGTACCTGTGCCGAAATAGAATTTTGCAGGTTGTTGATTTGCGCAAAACTTGGGTCTTGCATACTATGCCAGGTGCTGTAGAAAGGATGCGAAGTAGGCGCAATGAAAGTGGTAATTACCTCTTCGAAGTTGGTGTAGCAATAGCCGCTCCACAAAACTTTGATGCCTGGTTTGCAGGTTTTAATAAACCGGATGATAGAATCAAGCCGCTCAAAAACCGCTGAGGTTAAAGTATCTGTTTGACCCTGTGTCATGTTCTTGTTCCAGTCGCCCAGAAAGTCGTTGCCGCCAATGCTCAGGTGCACCACTTCAATAGAAGGGTTCAGCGTAAGCTGGTTTAAAATTTCAGCTTGTTCAGCCGGTTTCTGAAAATCGTCTGTCTGCGCACCGTTTACTGCGAGCGTAGAGTTGCTGATAGCTTTGTAATTAGAAAAACCCCAGGTTTTTAAAACGCTGTTGATGGTTCCATCGGTGTTCATGAACCATGCCCAGCTATCGCCTACCAAAAGCACTTTGGGTTCGTTGACTTCCGCGCACTGCGCAAGCGTTTTTCCAACCGAAACGGCAAGAAATAAAAAGAGTAAAATTATTCTGTTCATACTGTTGAGCTTTGTTTTATGATAATGAAAGTAACGATTTCAATTAAGGTTTACCCTTCGACTACGCTCAGGGTGACATGTCTTCTTGTTTATTTTTCAATCACCACTTTGCGGGTGGCCGTTGTTCCGTCAGTAAGGGTAATGTAAAGAAGGTAGATGCCGCTGTTCATGCTGCTAACATCCAGTGTTTTGATAAACGCATTTACCGCATTTATGTCTTTCACTATTCTTCCGGTGGCATCGAACAGGCGAACAGTTGAAATTGGTTTTTGTTCAGGATTGATATAAATGTTCAACTCGTTTGCTGCCGGGTTCGGAAACAATTTCATCTCTACCGTTTCGCGCACTTCGTTTATTCCGCTCCAGGTCCAGTTGGTGAAGTTAGGGTCTATAAACAATTTGTAAAGGCGCGGAAGCGTGTAACCCATAATGGTGTCCATGTACCGGTCGGCTTTGCTTGGCGTTGCCCAGTTGTTCGAATTGCCGGGGTCGGCCAGGTTTTGCATTTGCTGCGAGTTGGTAAAGCAGTTAGGGTCATACCAGTTCCACGGTTCAAAATACTGGCCGTAGAAAGGATACAGCCCTTCGATAGATGTAGTAGTGGCTCCGTTGCCGTCTTTGTTAGGCGGGCCCTGCATAAAGCTGTTCGGCATAAACACGTTGTTGTTTCCCTTGGCATCTACATACGGCATAAAATCGCCCGAGCCGCTTACTTCAATAACCGGCTGACCGGTGGTAGTGGTAACAATAGCTGTGTTATACGGAGTGCCGGTTTCGTTTAATCCCTGAAAAGCAATAACCGGTGGTTCACCGGGCTGAATCCAGGAGGTATCGCCTACCGCTCCGCCCAGTGCCAGTACACATTGAAAGCGCGAGGAGATGCCCGGATAGTTATCGTAGTTCTGCACCCCGCCAAAGCCTTCGAAATCGCCCAGCGTATCCTGCTTTATAAACGGACCGTTGCTGCCCCAGAATTTAAGGTTGGAAAGTTCGGCCGTGTCGTTCATTGAGCCGCAAGCCAATGCCACATAAGCACCGGAGTTGCTTCCGCCAATAACAATTTTACCGGTATCAATGCCATACGAGTTGGCGTTGTTGGCAAAATCGTTTTTAAAATAACGCACCAGCACTTTTGAATCCTGCATGGCGCGGTAAACGGCACGTATAATGGTAGCGGTGCGCACTTCCTGCACGCTGGAAGAGGCACTCCAGCCCAGGCGGTAATCGTACGAAACGGCTACATAGCCCCTGCGCGCAAAACGCTTGCAGAGTTCAACAATCGAAGAATCTTTGCGCTCGGCAAAGCATAAGCCTACTAAGTTATTAGTAATGTAAGCAGGCAGAAAAGAGCCGTTGTGCGAAAGTAAGATGACAGGGCGATTGGTGGCAGTATCGCCCAACGGCCGATACACCGTCATCACCAGCGGCTGCGGAATGGTGTAACCGGTATAGTGTTCGTAGTTCTGCCCGTATACTACACTGTCGGTTACCTGCACGTTGCTGAACACTTCATTGAGGTAACGGGTTTGTGCCTGTGTGGCGAAAACTGCGGTAAGTAAGGCAATAGCGAGTAAAAGTTTTTTATTCATACTTCGTTAATTTTAAAATGAATTCATGAATCTTCGATTTCATGAGCGTATCTGTATTTTTAAGCGACTGTGAAATAAACATTATTTGCGTAACCCCGAAAGGGTTCTAAATCATAAATCACTTCCCATCCATTCTACTCTCGCAGAATCCCGAAGCGGAAATGCTGCGGGTGTAGATAAACTAAAGGCAGTTTGTGAGGGGCAGGGAAATTTTAGCGATGAAGCAACTGCTTAACAACTTTGCAAACCGGAGCCTAACGGACACCCCCGCTTTAAAGAAAGGTTAACGACAGATATGACGACAGCTTAACGATAAACCACGACAACTGAACGACAATGCACGAAAGGTTAACGATAAACCACGACAGCTTAACGACAATGCACGAAAGGCTAACGACAAACCGCGACAGTTTAACGACAATTCACGCAAGGCTAACGATAAACCACGACAGCTTAACGACAATCCAAAGCAAGATAATGGAGCCGGAAGAATAAAAACCGGTTAAAAACAAATGAAAAAGATAACTAAATTGCAGATGCCCGATAAATTACCGATTCGCGAAGGCCGTCTTCGCTGCTGCGCGTGTCTTTAACTTACGGATTCTTCTTCTTCCGCTTCATCAGCGTTTCGGCATCAATATCAACTAAGATAGAAGCGTAAATCATCCGCCCTATACCCGGCCCGCCATACGCTTGGTAATTCCGTTTCGAAACCAAATTGCTGCCGCCTAATTTAAAGGTGGTGTAAATCTTTTTCACCTCCCAGTTCACCTGCGCATCCAGCAGCGAGTAGGTAGGTATAGAACCGGTAAACTGCGGAGAGCCCTCGAAGGTAAAACCCTGAATCCATTTATAAGTGAGGTTAAAGCCAAAGCCCTTGGCCTTGCCCAGTTGTATGTTGCTGCCGCTTATGCCCACATTAAATTTATGCTCCGGTGTGTTAAAGGCGGGTATGATAGGGTCGCTGCTGCCCAGTTTGTTCAACCGGTTCCAGCTGTAGTTTCCGTTCAGCGAGTAATTGCGGATGAAATAATAATTGAACCCGATAGATGCCCCGTAAGTCATTATCCGGTCGGGCGAGTTGGCGGCCACGCGGTAAACCTGCTTGGGTTGTTTGGTAAAACCTATCTGCTGCAGCGTAAGCCCTATTTGGTAGCCGAGGAAATACCGGTAGAAACTTACATACGCACTGGCATCAATAAAAAGTTTTTTGGCAATAATGCCTTTATAGCCCAACTCTAAGCTCTGCACTTTCTCGGGGCGAACCTTGGGCACGTTTACATACTTTAGCATAGAATCAAGGGGCGTGGCACTGTTGTTATATTCCCGGTACGATTCTATGGTAACCAGCGAATCGAACCCGTTCAGGTTGCCCACCAGTATGGCGCGCCCGACATTGTAATACAGATACTGGTCTTGCAGCGTGGGGTTTCTGATAGCCGAAGTAAACGACAAACGAAGGGTGTGGTTGTTCTTATAAGAATAAACCAGCGAGGCAGCCGGTGTGGCTATCACCGGAAAGTTTTGGTTTTTATCTATCCGGCACGAAGCGGTGATAATGAAAGAATGGTTTTTCTCTTTTCCGAAATCAAATTTTCTAGAGGCACTTATATATGCCCCGACCTCCCAGTTTAAAATTTTCCTATACCGGTAGTTGTTTTTAAAGGTCGTATCAACAAATGTATATTCAATGCCACCAATAACCTCTTTCCTCTCGGTTACAATTGTATCTACTGACGCAATTCCAATTGCTGTATCGCTGAAAATAGTTCCGCGCGAATCGGGTAAAAATATTCTGAAACTTGCACCGGCAGTAATATCCATAAAAGGCTTCTCTGCTCCTTTTAACTTCGGTGTAAAATGATACTCCCCCTGCACATGCACTAATTTCGACCGGTCGTAAAACAAAGTGCCGTGCTGGTCAAACGCGGTGCGCGAAACAATATCGTTGAAAACAGAATCGTAAAGTGCTGTACCGGGAACTAGTCTTGCTTTGCCACCGAACTGTGTAAAAGTATCGGCAAAGTTGCGCGCCATTTCATGCCACAGGTTAAGCGAATCCTGATAAGCTGCCATAATAGAATTGGCAACCGCATTAGTAGAATCGTAATTGATATACCACGGATTTTGTGCAAACGGCAGATTCGGATTCGGAAACCCCGGCAGGTTCCGCACGCGCGATGCCGGTGACGGAATACCCACAGCGCCATTGCTCCAAAATTTTTGATAATCCTGCGCCCACTTGTTATCGGTCTTCGAATACTCCTGCATTTTCAGTGCAGTAAAAACAGCATCATACGAATTGCCCGAATTTTCTAAAGTGGTATAAGCGCGGATAAAAAATTTATCGGGCTGAGAAAATTCCAGCTTCGCCTGCTGAAACATAAGCCCTTTTAAACTGTACCGGTTATCGCCCTGGTAAACCGTAGTACCGGTGCCGAAGTTGTAAGAGGCTTTCACTTCAATTTTATCAGTAATCTTATACGCCAGCAACGCGTTAGCTTTAATGTTACGCGCATTGTAGTTCACCAAGTTTTTTTCCAGGTATCCTGTTCTGAAAAATTGCTTCAGCCCCACATACGGTGCCTGCCGGTTAAAGTATGAGTTATCAAAATTGTTGACTTCTTGCGTCAGCAACTCATCCCCATACCGGTTCACCGCATCATACCCACCTGCATTGCCTGCCGGTTGCCACGATTTGGTAGAAGCCGACATGTTATCGGCTACCCAGTCATCTGCCCGCAGGTAACTGAAGTTCAGTTTGTAGGCAAACTTATCGGTGCCGGCTTTGTTCTTTATCACCTGCGCCCAGCGGGCAGCCCCTTCAAACAAATTGCGCTCCGCTCCTTTTACAAAAACCGTAAGCCCCGGATAGTAAAACGGATTCTTCGTTTGCATATTAATGACACCGTTGAAAGCATTCGGCCCGTACATCGAAGACGAAGCCCCCACAATCAAATCCACTTTCTGAATATCAATTTCGGTAGCCCCGGCAAAATTGCCCACACTGAAATTTAAACCCGGTGCCTGATTATCGGCACCGTCCAGCAACTGCAGCGAGCGTACCGGTGAGGTGGAATTAAAGCCGCGCGTGTTGATGATAACAAAGCCGAGCGAAGCGGCAGTCATGTCTACCCCTTTCAATCCGCCCAGGCCTTCATAAAAAGTTGAAGAAGCAGTCTGCTTAATGGCTTGCAAACCCATGCTCTCTATAGTAAGCGGAGATTCTTTTTGTTTTTGTGTAATGCGCGTGTCTACAATCTCTACATCCTTCAGAATTTTTTCTTCGGCACCCAGTTTAATATTGAACGAACGCTTTAAATCGGCAGCGGTTTTAATTTCAAATTCCTGAGGGGCATAGCCGATGTAAGAAAACAAAAGCGTAAACGGAGGTTGCTGGGTTATCTTCAAGAGAAATTTTCCGTCAAGGTCAGTAGCCGTACCGGTAGCAGTTCCCTTCACCGAAACGGTGGCACCAATCAGGGCTTCACCGGTTTGTTTGTCCAGCAAAATTCCCGAAACCTCCTGCGAAAAAATAAAGGAGATGAAAAGCAAACTGTGAAAAAGAAGGAGTAAAGATTTTTTCATTCTTAGTCAGCGATGATAAGAAATGAAAAGTAAATCGAAAAAATCATCAGTAGAAAACTATCCGCTCCACTTTGCCAGAAGCGCTTTTCGAATCAGAAACATGGATCAGAAAAACACCGGCACCTAATTGCTGTTTCGAAACAGTTTGCGAAGACTGAGCAGGTAAAATTTTCCGGTGCAACAATTTTCCCTCAACCGAAAAAATTTCAACCGTCAAATCCTTATCAGAATTAGAATAGATGGTTGTCACATCCCCGCTCGGATTCGGAAACACCGAAACCGGAATTTCAGTATCAATATCTTCAACACCTGAAATAGTGGTAGGGTCGCAGGTCGTATTCTGGAAAAGAAAATCGCGCACTATCCAAACGGTTGAATCCATATAAGTGGAAGCCGGAGGAAGAAACGGAATAGGCAAAATATACGGCACATGGTCTGCTCCTTCAAATAGATAAAGCGAGTGGTTCAGCCCGATGTGCTCCAAGCGGTTTTTAATATCGCCACCGCCAAACAATAAGCTTTCGGGATGTGTGGAAGCATAAACGCTATCGAAGTAACATGAAACAGTAGCATCAGCTGTTCCGTGTACGCCAACCAAAATAGGGTCACCGGGCATCGCCCAAACCGTATCAGCTATACCACCGCACAAATCAATCACTCCTTTTACTTTTGATGAATAGCCGGGGTTTCCGCTGTTGCCTTCCGGTCCTCCCAGCGAGTCAAGGGCCGGCCGCGCCCAGTCCGGCTCTGTGCGCGAAAGTGTATCCTCTTTACCGTAAGCATAATTCAAACCGATAAAGGCACCGGCAGAACTTCCTCCAATCCATATCTGATTAGTGTCAATCCGGAAAGTTTTGGTGGTCTGTGCATCTTTATAAAAATACCGCACCGCTGCTTTCATATCCTGCACCCCGCGCATCAATGCTTTAAATTGGTTGGTGTCGCAGTCGCTTCCGTCTTCAAAACCCAACCGGTAATCAATAGAAGCACACACATAACCCCTCTTTGAAAAGTTATCGCAAAGCTGAATGATGTCTGGGCTTAAACGGGTGCCCGCTGTAAAGCTTCCGGGAAAAGCAAACACCAAAAGCGGCCGGTAAGCTAAATTGTCACCGGTTGGCTGATAGACATCCATCTTTAAATCAACAAACGAACTGTCAAACTGCATAGCGTTGCCAAACGTAACAGTGGATGTGGTTTGCGAAAAAATCTTGTCGTAATAACGACCGTTGCCGCATTGCGCAGTAACATCAGAGAAAAGGAAAACAAAAACCGAGAGACAGAGAATAGAGTAGATGTTTCTCATACCGTTATGATTTTGTAAAGCGAAAAGTAGAGAAAAGAAACTGAACGAAGGAATTGGATATAAGCAGTTAAGGATCGGCAAACATTATCCGGTTTTCATAACCTGTTCAACAACCCATTGATAGGTTTTTTCAATTCCTTTGCGAAGAGGATAATCAGGTTGCCATCCGAGTTTTTCAGCAATAAGCCAGTTGTCAGAATTTCTGCCTCTTACTCCGGTTGGTCCCGGAATATTTTTGATAGAAATTTTTTTGCCTGAAATTTCAATAATCATTTTCGCCAAGTCGTTAATCGAAATCATTTCTTCCGAACCGATGTTCACCGGTCCCTCAAAATTGCTTTCCATCAACCGGCTCACGCCTTCCAAGCACTCATCAATGTATAAAAACGACCGCGTCTGATTTCCATCGCCCCAGATTTCTATTTCATCACCGTCCTTAGCCAAAGCAACTTTACGGCATAAGGCAGCAGGCGCTTTTTCCTTTCCACCCCGCCATTCATTTTCCGGTCCGAAAACATTATGAAAGCGGGCAATCCTTACCGGGACACCATGATTGCGCGCAAACGACAAATAGAGGCGTTCGCCAAAAAGTTTTTCCCAGCCGTACTCGCTGTCCGGGTTTGCCGGATAAGCAGACTCTTCGCTGCATAAAGGGTTGCTCGGGTCCAATTGGTTGTGTGTAGGGTAAATGCAGGCTGAAGAGGAGTAGAATACACGCTCAACTTTCGTTTGCTTACAGAGGTTCAACACATTAAGATTGATAAGAGCCGAGTTATACATCACATCGGCATCGTTGTCACCGGTGAAAATGTATCCGGCTCCGCCCATATCTGCCGCCAGCTGATAAACATGATGAAATTCTGGTTTAAAAATTTCAGCACAAAATTTCTGATCTCTTAAATCGCCTTTTATGAAACTGTCGGCTGATGTAGGAGAGTACTCCGGTAACTGTAAATCAACCCCGGTTACATAAAAGCCCTTGCCCTTTAGTTCTCTCACCAGGTGATTACCTATAAATCCGCCTGCTCCGCAGACTAATATTTTCTTCACATCCGCCATTTTTCTCAAATCAAGTAATTTATTTTTAAACCAGTCTGTATTGTACTGTAGAGTTGTTGCCTATTGACACTATGACTGACCAATCTCACCTTCTTTTATAAGGTTAGTCAGTCATTTATACAACCCATTGTTCATTCTTCGCAGCAATATTATCAGCCGGTATTACTGTAACACAAGGATAGAATCGCTTCTCGGATAATATAAGTACGGATTTCTAATCATTAAATAAATAAACATGAAAGCATCATTGAATTTCTTACATCACCAAATTACAGATTGGTTACGCGAAACAGATTTTTACAAACAGGAAATTTCCATTCTTGAAAAACGCCTTCAGGAAGTAGCAGCCAAAAATACCGCCCAGGAAGTATTGGCGCAGGTAGAACATTTTCAGAACAAGTTTATACTTAACAAAGAGCAGTTGGACATTCTTTCACATGATTTGAGAAAGGAAGAATCTGCAGTGGAAGAAAAAGCCAAACAAACTCCGGAACACACACACGAAAAATTTGTGCCAACACAAGACAAAATGCAGGAGCGAATGAAGATGTTTGCATCCGGGTTTGCCGATCTTCGTTTTGAGTTCAATAGTTTCCTTAGTAAGGCCCTGTAAAGCTTAACCTCACCAACGGAAAAGGGAGCACAATGCGCTCCCTTTTCCGTTGGCACCTGACTAAAATCATCGCTCTTTTTGAGCGAGGTCATTCATCTGTAGTATACCTTAAATCACATTTGATCGCAAATATTAATAACACAAAGCATCAAGATTATGAAAGCAAATGTTTGCGCCTTTGATGGCTGGTTCAGAACACTTCTCTTTATTGTTTTGCTCTGTTATGCCATTTGGGTTGGCGGCAGCAGTTGGCTTTGGGTTATTCCTGCTGCCATTTTATTCAGTACCGCTTTTTTAATGTGGTGTTCGCTTTACGAAATGTTTGGAATCAACACTAACAAGGACAGGGCTTAAACTCATTAATAACTTATCCCCTTCCCGGCACGGTACTTCTGAAACTTGCTGAAACGTAAAACCATTCCGGTATGAATATAGTAAAGGGAGAGGAATCTTTAGCATGCTACCATTGCGGTGAAAACTGCGATGGCAGCATTGTTTCGCATCAGCACAACTTCTGCTGCAACGGCTGCAAAACTGTTTACGAAATTCTTGATGAGAATAATTTGTGTGGGTATTATGACATGAATACCGCTCCCGGCAGTTCGTTCGCCAAGGAAGTAAACACAAATAAATTCGCTTATCTGGAAGATGAGCAGATTGCCCAACAGCTGATTCAGTTTAAGGATGGAAGTATTTCAACAGTTACATTTTACATGCCGCAGATTCATTGCAGTTCCTGTATATTTCTTTTAGAAAATCTTTTCAAAATAAAAGACGGAATAAAAAGAAGCGCTGTCAATTTTCTAAAGCGGGAGGTGCATATCACTTTTGATAATTCTAAATTAAATCTGAGTCAGGTTGTAGAAACTCTTGCTTCGCTTGGTTATGAACCGCATATTAACCTTAACGACTTAACCCGAAAAGAAAAACAACATCACTTGCGCAGATACTATCTAAAGATAGGCGTTGCGTTTTTCTGTTTTGGAAATATCATGTTGCTTTCTTTTCCTGAATATCTGGGAATAGATGCGCTGACCGAATCACCTTTCCGTAAGTTTTTCGGATACCTGAATTTCATCCTCTCTCTCCCCGTTCTTTTTTACTGTTCTCAGGAGTTTTTCATTTCCGCCTGGAGCGCATTAAAACAGAAAGCCTTGAATATGGATTTCCCGATTGTGCTCGGCATACTCGCTATGTTTATCCGCAGCAGTTACGAAGTATTTTCCAACACCGGTGCCGGATATTTTGACACTATGGCAAGCTTGCTGCTGCTGATGTTAATCGGAAGGCTGTTTCAAAACAAAACGTACGATACGCTCTCTTTCGAGCGTGATTACAAATCATACTTCCCGGTGGCGGTTACTACCGTTAACAACGGAAATGAAACCACCATCCCGCTTACAAATCTACGCTTAGGCGACAGGATGTTAGTGCGCAACATGGAACTTATTCCTGCTGATGCTGTCCTGATAAAAGGGAAAGGAAACATTGATTACAGTTTTGTAACCGGTGAGTCAACTCCCATTTCTAAAAGCAGTGGCGATTTAATTTATGCCGGAGGCAAGCAGTTGGGCGGAGCTATTGAAGTAGATGTAATGAAAGATGTTTCTCATAGTTACCTCACACAACTCTGGAACGACTCGGCTTTTAGTAAAGAAGAAAAGCAAAGTGTTACATCACTTGCAACAAAAATGAGCAATTGGTTTACACCCGTAGTAATTGCCATTGCGTTTCTTGCTTCTGCTTATTGGTGGAACAAGGATTTTCATAAGGCGCTGAACGCGTTCACCTCCGTTCTTATTATTACCTGCCCTTGTGCGCTTGCGCTTTCATCACCATTTACGCTTGGCAATATTTTGCGGATACTCGGGCTGAATAAAATTTATCTGAAGAATGCTCTTGCCATCGAGAAACTTGCTCAAATCAATTCGATTGTATTTGACAAAACCGGAACGCTTACTAATACGAAGATTGCGAAGATTGAGTACCAGTCAACTGATACTACGGGTCTTTCTGTTTACGAAACTCAATTAGTAAAATCATTAGTCTACCATTCCTCACACCCACTCAGCAAAAAAGTTTACGGGTATTTAAAAGGAGTAAAAGTAATTCCGACAGAAGATTTCAGGGAAGATGAAGGAAAAGGTATTGAGGGTTGGGTTGATGAAAATTGTGTGCGTATAGGCTCTAAGAAATTTTTATTCGGAGAAGTAAATACAGATGGTTCTCCGGTTTCGGATTTCCGTCATGCCTCAAAGGTTTACGTTGGAATAAACGGGAAAGTGCGCGGTTTTTTTTAGTGAAAAATGAATACCGGAAAGGCTTTGGGGATTTAATGAATAAACTTCGCCAACGCTATGAAACGTATATAGTAAGCGGAGACAATGACGCAGAGAAAAATTTTCTAAAACAGCATGTGAATGAAAAGACCTTGGTGTTTCATCAACAGCCGGCTGATAAGTTGAACGTGATTAAAGAAATTCAAACCACTGGTAAAAAGGTAATGATGATTGGCGATGGGCTAAACGATGCCGGTGCATTAAAACAGGCAGAAGTTGGCATTGCTATAAGCGATGATGTGAACAACTTTTCGCCAGCATGCGATGGTATTATTGACTCCTCGCAGTTTGACAAAATTGATTCCTTGTTGGGCTATTCTAAAACAGGCGTAAGTATTATCAAAGCAAGTTTTGTGATTTCACTTTTGTATAACCTTGTTGGAATTTCATTTGCGGTAAAAGGAACTATGAGTCCGCTTATTGCCGCAGTTCTTATGCCGGTCAGTTCTGTTACTATTATTCTGTTTACTACCTTGGCTTCAACTTTCATCGGCAGAAAATATTTTTCTGAAGAAACGGAAGTTCAAAACAGTATAATCATAAACAAATAGACTTAATGAAAATCTCCTTTCATGGTGCTGCCCGGATGGTCACCGGCAGCAAACACTTACTCGAACTGAATGACGGAACAAAAATCCTACTTGACTGCGGCATGTTTCAGGGCAATCCGAAAGAAGCAGATGCACTCAATCGCGATTGGGGATTTGACCCTCGCGAAATCGATTTCCTTATACTATCACATGCACATATTGACCATTGCGGCTTAATTCCCAAGCTTATTGCGGATGGCTACAAAGGGAAGGTATTTTGTACTCCTGCCACCTTTGATTTGGTAAAAATTCTTTTGCTTGATTCAGCGCATATACAAAAGCAGGATATCTTTTATCATAACAAAAAGCGGGCAAAGCGCGGTGAAACACCGGTGGAAGCATTGTATACCGAAAACGATGTAAACACCGCGTTCAATCGGTTTGAATTAGTGAAGTATAACGAAGAAAAAATTTTAAAGGAAGGAGTCTCATTCTCTTACACCGATGTCGGCCACATTATAGGTAGTGCAGCAGTGCATCTGAAAATCAATGATGGGAAAAGGGATATCAAGCTTACTTTCAGCGGAGACGTAGGCAGATACAATGATGAATTACTACGGTCTCCCGATACTTTTCCCCAGGCAGATTTTCTGATTCTTGAGTCAACATACGGAGATAGTTTACATGAAGATGCGCAGGTAAAAGACAATAAACTGTTAGAAGCGATTGTAAATACATGCTTGAAAAAAAGGGGAAAACTGGTAATTCCGGCATTTAGCGTGGGCAGAACTCAGGAAATTGTTTACGCCCTGAACCGGTTGGAAATTTCAAAGGCATTGCCGGACATTGATTTTTTTGTAGACTCTCCCCTTTCTGTAGAAGCTACGCAGGTGATGAAGAACCATCAGGGAGAACTGAATAAAAAGTTTCAGGAGTTTCTGAAACGCGATAAAGAACCGTTTGATTTTAAAAGATTACACTACATACAAAATGTGGAAGAGTCGAAAGCGCTGAATATGCGCAAAGAACCTTGTGTAATCATTTCAGCGTCCGGCATGGCCGATGCAGGTCGCGTAAAGCATCACATCAAAAATGTAATCAGCGATAGCAGAAATACGATTTTGATTGTGGGGTATTGCGAACCACGTTCGTTAGGCGGTAAACTTATGCGTAACTACAAAGATGTAACTCTCTTTGGCGAGCCGTATGAAGTGCGGGCAGAAATCCAGGTGATGCGAAGCATGAGTGCGCATGGCGATTACGAAGATTTGTGTCAGTTCATTGCCTGTCAGAATCCGCAAGCGGTAAAGAAGTTGTTCCTCGTTCACGGAGAATACGATGTGCAGCAAACTTTCAGAAGTAAATTGCTCCGCAAAGGATTTTCATTTGTAGAAATTCCCGAGTTGCATCAACAGATGGAGCTTAGTTAACCAGTATAGTATCAGTATGAAGTTAGTTTCAGCAGAAACAGCAGTTGCGCTTGTAAAAAGTAATGATCGTGTTTTCATTCATGGCGGCTGTGCTACTCCACAACGTTTGGTAGATGCGTTGACTAACCGTCACAGCGAATTAAAATCCGTTGAAATTACTCACTTGCATACTGAAGGAAGCGCACCTTATGCCAACCCTGCGTATGCCGGTGCGTTTCGAGTCAACTCTTTTTTCATCGGCAAAAACGTACGTGCGCATGTGAACGAAATCGGTGTGCAGTACATTCCCATGTTTCTGAGTGAGATTCCCTTGTTCATCCGTAAAGGAGGTTTTACTATAGATGTGGCGATTATTCAGTTAAGTCCGCCAGATGCACACGGGTTTTGTTCGCTTGGTATTTCTGTGGATATCGCCCGGGCTGCTTGCGAGGTGGCGGGTAAAATTATTGCGTTGATCAATCCAAACATGCCTAGGTCATTGGGCGATAGTTTTATTCATCATTCAAAAATTACTGCCGCTGTTTATGCCGAAGATGCAATTCACGAATGCGGAAATTCCGGAATGAGCGAAACGGAAACTGCTATTGGTAAAAATGTAGCAGCATTGATTGAAGACGGAGCTACTCTGCAAATGGGTATTGGAGGAATTCCGAATGCAGTATTGCAGTTTCTTAGTAATCACAAAAATTTGGGTGTACATACCGAAATGTTTTCGGATGGTATTTTGCCTTTGGTAAAAAGCGGAGTAGTTAACGGAAAGCTAAAAACCAAACATCCAGGCAAAGTTGTTTCCTCTTTTGCAATGGGCACGCGCGCGTTATATGATTTCGTTCACGATAATCCGGAAGTAGCTATGCTGGATGTGGCGTACGTGAACGATACCTCTGTAATACGGAAAAACAAAAAGGTTACCGCTATCAACAGCGCTATTGAAATTGATTTAACCGGTCAGGTTTGTGCTGACTCTATTGGCACAGAAATTTTCAGTGGTGTTGGCGGGCAGATGGATTTTATTCGCGGGGCTGCTTTGAGCGAAGGCGGCAAGCCAATTATTGCGCTTGGTTCTGTTACTGCCAAAGGGATTTCTAAAATTGTACCGGTGCTCAAAAACGGTGCCGGTGTGGTTACTACCCGAGCTCATGTTCAGTATGTAGTAACTGAATACGGCACGGTTGATTTATATGGGAAGAATATTGCACAACGCGCTAAAGCACTCATTAGCATTGCTCATCCCGGTCACCGGAATGAATTAGAAAAAGAGGCGTTTAGATTGTACGGAAAGAGCTGGTAACCCCTGACTATAAATTCTTCCTTTTAAAAATTCTTTCGGAAACAAGAAGTGGGATAATTGTCCAAACTACCATTACGGCAATGGTGTAACCCAACCCAAAGCCGCTGCCGAAAAACTGTTTATAAACAGCCCCGGTAAAGCCCATGAGTGCGCTGATATCAAGTTTCATCAGCACCATAATGCGGGCCATATCTATAGGATTAAGCGAGGCCAGTACAATCACAGCTTTATCTAACGGATAATCACTGAACGAAAAAAGAATGCCCAGGACAATAGCATCGTAAATTACGGCAAAGTAAAACCACAGCAACAGTGACATGCCAATGCCCTTGGCTTTATCGCGCATGGCTACCGATGCAAAAAACGCAATGGAGATAAATGAAATAGTAAGAGAAACTCCCGATAACAGGAGGACAAATCCTGTTGCATTTGGAGAATAAATCAGCACCGGAGTTCCGATACCAATGAGGAAAGCGGCCGTCATAGACACAGCAACACCCAAAAACTCTCCGAGCAAAATAGTGTTACGACTCAAGGGCTGAGCTACGAGCAATTCTATAAACTCGTATGCATTGTAGAAATAAGTGGTAGTAAAAACCACACTAATCAGCGGAACAATAATGAGAACTATGCTGAGCAGACTAACTACACTTTTTGCCCCATCTGTTTCGAGCGCGAAAAGAGCAAAAGATCCAACCAGCAAAAACAAGGTATAGGCAATAAGCACCTTGCTTCGAAGAATATCGTAGATGACGTATTTGCTTATCTTAAACATTGGCTTCGCGCTTCATAATTCTTGCAATTGCTTTCCCTAGTTTTTCTTCACCGGTTTCGGCCTTCAATTCGCCTATGGTTTTATAAAAATTGATTTTGCCTTCAAACAGGTACATAATTTTATCAGCCATTTCCTCCACCTCGCTCATAATGTGTGAAGTGACAATTACCAATTTCCCCTCGCTTTTTGCTTTCAGAATTTTTGTTTTCAAAATTTCAGAAGCCAAAGGGTCGAGCCCTGCAGTAGGTTCATCAAGTACTAAAACCTTAGGATTGAAAAGAAAGGCTAAGGCGGCACTTACTTTCTGCGTTGTCCCTCCCGAAAGAGTGCGCATGGGCTTGTCGTGCATAGAACTGAGCTGAAATTCATCAAGCAACTCCTCATCCAAAGCACACGAAGATTTGCGCAGGTCTTTCATCATTGCAAACAGCTGTCCCATCTTCATATTCTCCGGATACCGTCCAATCTGTGGCATGTAACCAACGTGGTGACGGTAAGTGAAATCTTTCGCCACATCTTTATTGTCGAAATAAATTTTGCCCTTATCTGCCACCACCATTCCCAAAATACTTTTGATGAGTGTAGTTTTGCCGGACCCGTTCGGACCGATAACGCTTACCACTTCGCCTCCTATAAAAGAAGCATTCACTCCCTTCAGCACATGAAGTTTGCCGAAATGTTTTTCTAAATTTTCTGTGCGTATCATCTTTTAGAAATCATTTTCATCAGTGGCTTATCATCTACAAAAGTTTCAGGCACAATACTCGGTATATTTTTTTCAGCACGGTTCAATATATCAATTGTAAAACTTCGCATCAGCATTACCGCATAAGGCATTTGCTCTACCAATACCGAATACAGATTTACCGGGCGATAAGGAATGTCACCAATCGCATCACGGTTTAGGTCGTAGCCCTCGTATTTATCCCAATAATTATTTTCGAAAAGATTTTCTTTCAACTCTCCATTGGTAGAAGCATCAAAGGTATTGCCTGAAAAATTATTGCGCACAAAAGTATCGAGCCTGCAATTTGCCATCACCTTCATGGCATAACCGTTTTTCAGAAAATTGTTTCCCTCAAAACGCATGTTGGTTCCGCCTTCCATTGTAACACCAACAGTGTTGTTCTGAAAAATGTTTCCCTTGATAATTCCATTGCTCATGTCCTTAAGCAAAAGACCGTAAGATGCATCGCCCCAGTTGTTTTCAAACTTATTGTTGAACATGTAAACGCCCTTGCTGTACATGACCGCCACGCCGGTTCCGTTGTTGGTAAAAACGTTTTTCTCGTAGGTGTCGTTATCGGAAAACATAAAATGCAAACCATAGCGATAATTCTTCTCGCATAAGTTACTCCGGATAAAACAATTCTTGGCAAACTCCAGATAAACTCCATCCCGGTGACCTTCCAGATGATTTCCCTCCATCTTTATACTGTCACATTTCCAAAGATGAATACCATTACCCGTATCGCTCTTGCCATAGTTAGCACCTTTGCTTTTGCAATTTTTAATCACAATGAATTTTGAATCGCTGAGGTAAATACCGAAGAAAGTATTGTTGAGCACACAGTTTTCAATCTTTACATCTCTTGACCTGAATACCCGAAGCCCCGAATAATCCTTCATGCTCCCGCATTTGCTGTTGCGTAGTTCAATACCGGTAATGCTTACGTTATCGCTCATCACCACTAGTACTTCATCTTTCATCTGTCCGTCAAGAGCAGGCAAATTTTCACCGATGATAGTGAGAGGCTTGTTGATGGTCTCGTTTATACAGGTGTATGTGCCCGACTTAATCAGTAAGGTATCGAACGCATTGGAAAGGGAAATCGCCTGTTTCAATTCCCTGATATCACATTGAGGGCAAAGCGTAATTACTGTTGCTTCACAAAAATGTATAGATGAAAAAAGAAGGAGAAAAAAAATATATGGCATGAACTAAAAGCTGATGGCTACCACCTTATCCCACAATAATAACTCGCCTTGTAATTCCTGCTGAGTTTTTTCTGCGTCTGCCCTTGTCTTGAATGCAGCTAGTTGCCCGCCCATAGGGCTGTTGACATTTCCTCCTTTAAGAAAGAATGCCTTATCTGCTTCTATTAATTCTTCAGGATTGGAATAATTGATGATGAGAAACTTGTTAGCTTCAAAGTTCTTGTCCGAGTTGAGGTAATTGACCATACATTCACCGGAATCAAATTTTATAGCTTTACCTTTCTTATTCACCATTTCGGCTCCGAATTTTTTATCCATAATCGTCATCCTGCAAAATTCGCAATGATCTTTTCCGAAATGTATGGGCTGGGGCTCAGTATTGCATGAACAGACAACAGACAACAGACAACAGACAATAGACCATGCAAGAACCCTTCGGTAATTTCTGTTTTTTACTTTCTGTTTACAAATAGCTGTCATTTCCTTCTAAGCATTTCGTACAGCAATAAAGCTACTACAATTGTTGCCGGAGCAATGATGAGCCAGCCGCCAACATCAGGGAAAGAGCCTGCTACAAAATTCAACAATTCTTTCCAGCCAAAAAGTGGCGGCTGATAACTCATGCCCGGTAATTTAATGGCTGCATGAGGGTCGAGATTGTGACCGTACTCATATTCCCAATGCCAAAAATCATACATGCCCCAAGCGCCACTTGCTATCAGTAAAGAAGAATAAATCCACAGCATAAATCTTCGTCCAACTATGCCTGTTAGCAATCCCATTACCGCAAAACCCCAAATCATCCAGGGCATTATTTTAAACTCCGGAAAATTCTCTTCTTTAATCTGAGACATTCCTATGTAATGATTCAGGTTATTTATTTTATCAATGTCGCCACCAATTTTATGGCTCCAAATTTCCATTTTCAGTCCTTCGGGGTATTGCGGAGCTTCTAACTGAATCTGCCAAACCGAAATAAAGTTGGATGGAATCATTGCCAAGCCGCAAACGGCAACAATAATTCGGGTAAATAATTTTAACTGCTTCATTTTTCTTGCTTGAAACACCACTACACAGAACTGACCGGGAAATCCTACCGGGAAAAAGAAGGGAGCCACTTGCGGCTCCCTTCCTGTCAATTATAAACCTATTCGCCTGTAGAGAACTTAAGCGCAGTGTTAGTACCCGCAGGCGACACGCGCACATAACCCTGCATTTCCTGGTGCAGTGCGGAGCAGAAATCAGTACAATACATAGGGAACACACCAACTCGGTCCGGAACCCATTTTAAAGTAGATGTTTCACCGGGAAGTATCAACAATTCTGAATTGTTTGCTCCCTTAACTGCAAAACCGTGAGGAACATCCCAATCCTGTTCAAGGTTGGTAACATGGAAGTAAACATTGTCGCCCACTTTCACTCCTTCAATATTATCCGGAGTAAAGTGCGAACGTATAGAGGTCATGTATACATGGACATCGTTTCCGTTGCGGGTTACTTTTGCGTCCTTCTCATTTTTAGCAACGTATTTATGTTCGTTGTTCTCGAGTTTGAAAAACTTCACTTCATGTTTGGTTATTAAATCAGCCGGACAAGCCTGCGCGTAGTGTGGCTCACCAATAGTAGGGAAGTCAAGCAACAATTGCATTTTTGGTCCGTCAATGGAATACAACTGCGCTGATTGAGTCAACTCCGGTCCGGTTGGCAGGTAACGGTCTTTGGTAATTTTGTTCAAAGCAATAACGTACTTGCCGTAAGGTTTAATGTTATCGCCCATAGGCACACATAAGTGACCGATGGAATAGTAGGTAGGCACACGATCAAGAATTTGTTTTGTTTTTACATCCCACTTTACAATTTCAGACGAAACGAAGAAGGAAGTGTATCCGTGTCCTTCATTGTCGAACTCTGTATGTAATGGTCCGAGACCCGGTTTTTCTACTTCGCCATCTAAAGCCGCTTCGTATTTAATTACCGGAACACCATCAAAATCGCCATCGAAGTTTTTGGCTTCAATGGCTTTTACCATTTTACTGAAAGAGTACACCGGAATTACAGCGGCAAGTTTACCTGATGCACAGATGTATTCACCTGTTGGATCAACATCACAGCCATGCGGTGATTTTGGACAAGGAATGAAATAGCACACTCCCGGAAGATCTTTAACATCTAACACCGTAACTTCTTTCTCCATAGTTGTGGTAGCGGTGTGTGTTTTTTCATCCATTACATTATGTGCATAATTAGCAGCCCACTTTTTTCCTTTGCCTTGTGCTAAATACTCTTCTGCTTTTTTCCAGTTCACTGCCATGATAAAGTCTTTATCGCGCTGCGAAGCATTTACCTCTAAAAGCGTGTGTGCTTTTTCACTGTTATAGCAACTGAAGAAAACCCAACCGTGAGAGGCCGCCTTACCGGCACGCGATAAATCGTAGTCAACACCGGGAACCAGCAACTGAAAATTGATGTTCATTCTTCCGGTTTCTTTATCAACCTTTATAAACGATATGGTGCCTTTAAACTTGTCTTTGTAATCAGCTATTGCTGCGTCACCATCTTTATCGTAAGGAACGGAAAAACGTGACGCGCCCACCACATACTCTGTATTTTGAGTAGTAAAAGGCGATGCGTGATTACCCCCGCAATTCGGTAATTCAATAATTTCTGCTGTTTTGAAAATGCCTAAATCCATCCGCGCAATACGAGGAGTGTTGTTGGCGTTAATGAACAGCCAACGGCCATCATCCTGACCATCGGTGCGCGAAAGCTGCGGGTGGTGGCTGTCGTCCCACGGAGTGTAACCGTGCGAAGTCATCAGCATCGGTTTTGTTTCTTCACTGTAACCGTAACCGGTTTCTGCATCCTGACTGAACACCGGAACCTGTTTCAGCATTCTGCCCGAAGGAAGTCCGTAAACCCCTACCTGCCCGCTAAAACCACCGGAGGTGAAAAGATAAATTTCGTCTTTCTTGCCCGGAGCTACATAAACTTTACTGGCCGCATCGCCTGCAAGAGCAGAGTCGACTTTGGGAGGTTTGCAACTGCTGAAAAAGCCGGTTGCTAAAAAGCCAATTGCCGCGAACAGAAGATTTTTTATTGAAACGTTTTTCATTGTTTATTGATTTTTATGGTGAATAACTACGTACTATTTTTTTGCTTCTTCTTTACCTTCTTTTGCCTCATGGTCGTTTTGGCGCAGGTATTCCAACAACTGTTTTGCCTGGTCATCGCTCACATCCTGAAAGGTCATTTGGGTTAAGTGTTCGGCCAGCAACTCTTTAGCTGCAGGGTCTTTTTGTGTCATCTCTACCGGATTTGTAATCATATTCATTATCCAGGCGGGTTGTCTTTTTTCGGTAACCCCCAACAAACCGGGACCAACTACTTTTTGACTGGTGGTTTTGTGGCAAGCGGAGCACTTGGCTTCGAAAATTACCTTGCCCTGCCCGGCCAGATTTTCATCAATATCTGCCAGCGATATGTTTTTGAATTTGCCTATACCCTGACCGTCATCGGCAGGTTCTTCCGATACCGCACTTTGAGAGGTTTCGGTGCTTCCATCAGATTGTTTTTCGTTGCTGCCGCAGCTACTAATAAAGAACAGCGCTGCTACTGTTGCGAGAGAGAGGAGTTTGCTTTTCATACTTTTTTTTAAGTTTTAAATTCGGTTGCAAATGTATTTTGGGCGAGTGCCCTCGTTCATGAGAGCAGTCAAGCTAATATATGATTAAAGTCAATAAAAAAAGACCTGTTAGTCTTTCTCAGGGTAAATCCTTCAGGGCAATGGCATTAGGTTAAGGGGCAAAGTAAAAAATAAAAAGCTATGATTATTACTTTTTGAGTGTCCGCACCCCAAAAAAATTCCGATTCCCTTGTTTTGGCAACATACACTCGTATTAAACGAATTGCTTTTGTTCCCCCCAAAAACAACTACACCGCTAAAATTGACCACAAACAAAGCTAACCTCAAACCATCCCTAAAATTTCTTCGGGCTTCCCAGCCACCAACACCAAGGGCGGAATTACTTTCCGCTTCTCGCTGGCAGATTAAAAGAACCTCTTAGAAAGACAAAAAGCATTCGAAAAACAACAAAATCGTCTGTTTTTCGGGTTTCACGAAGCGGAGGGGAGGTCTCACCAATCATTGCGGAAGACTCCTGAATGGTTCGGGAAGGCTCACCAGCCATTGCGGAAGACTCCCGAATGGTTCAGGAAGACTCACCAGCCATTGCGGAAGGCTCCCGAATGGTTCAGGAAGACTCACCAGCCATTGCGGAAGGCTCCCGAATGGCTCAGGAAGACTCACCAGCCATTGCGGAAGGCTCCCGAATGGTTCAGGAAGACTCACCAGCCATTGCGGAAGGCTCCCGAATGGCTCAGGAAGACCCACCAGCCATTGCGGAAGGCTCCCGAATGGCTCAGGAAGACTCACCGACCATTGCGGAAGACTCCTGAATGGTTCGGGAAGGCTCAACAACCATTGCGGGAGGCCCCGTAGTTATTTTGAAAACCTGTAAGGTTTCATATTTTCACGCCCTCAAACCAAACCAGATACCCCGAAAGGGTTTTAAACCCTTTCGGGGTTTGTCTACCGTGCAATAATAAAACCCTTAGAAGACGAAAGCCCCTGCCTGTCGGTGAGTTTTAGCAGATAATAGCCGGGCGGAATGAGGTGGACATTTATGTCTACCTGGTTATGCGAAAAGTTTTTATGGGTCAGCACACAATTACCCAGCATGTCATATATCAATACATCTACCGGTGCATCGGTTTCGGTAGTAATGCTTAGCCGGTCGGTGACGGGGTTGGGGGAGAGGTGGAAGGTGGGGGTGGGGGTGGGTGAGGAAATGCCGGTATAGTATAGCGTGGAATCCAACCATGAGAAAGAACCGGATGAATAATACGCCAACGATATTCCAGTTCCTACAGGAGGTGCTGGTGTTCCCCACATAGGATTATATTTCCACCAAACACCTATCTGCTCTTTATATACCGCACTGAAAGTTGCATCAAAACTACTAGTTTGATAATTTACCGTTAGGAAACTATGTACGGAATCTATATGTGATGATTGATGGCACCAATTAAAAAGGGTATCGCAAAAAGGCATAAAACCGAAAAAGACAACATGATAACCTCCCCCCAGTGTCGTAACTGATGAGTCTGGGTTTTTAAAAGTCATAAAACCCGTAGTACTTGGATTAAAATATTCAACCTGATACACGATACTATCAGTATAGTTTGTTCTGCTTAAAACCGTAAAGCCTTCTAATTGATTGTAAACAGTTTGCGGGTACGTAATAAAGTAAGCGGTGAAATGGCGATACATAAAAGTATCTCCTACCTGCCAATCAAACGCCTGCCCGATAGTAAGCGTATCATTCACCGCCTTTGCATTAAAACCCAAAAACAAAAACAGCAAGGCAGTAAGCAGTTTGCGGTGCAAAAACTTCATGCACTAAAGGTAGAAATTAAATACGAGCACACAGATAACACGGATTGGACGGATTAAAACGGATTCAATCCTGTATTTATCCGTTGCATCTGCGTTATCCGTGTGCCAATTGTATTAAAGGAGTTTTTGCTCTATTGTGTAAACCCCGTGTTCGGGGTTTTTATCCAGCAGGGTTTCTATTTCTGCTACCAAGGGTTTAAGAAAAGGATATTCGGTTTTGGCGGCATGAATAACAATTACTACCACCGGATAGTTTTTAAAGTTTTGCTGATGCTGTAAGTTTTTGTCGAGTGTAACCAGCACCTGAAATTCTTCCTGCAACATGGCGCGGATTAACTCGCCATTTTCCTTGCCCTTCCATTTTTTAAATGCAACGGTTGCTACCAGGTGCTTTCTAAAGTCGCGGTGTAAGCGCTCGGGAAGGTTTTCATCTATCAGCACTTTCATACAAATGCTTCAGATTAGATGAGGTTAAAAGATGCCCGGCAATCTCCAGCACCTGCACACACTGCTCTTTGGTAACAGTCGGAAAATCCTGCACAAACTCCTCAATAGTAACTCCGGCCTCTATATGGTCGAAGAAAACTTCTACCGGTACACGGGTGCCTTTAAAAACAGGAGTGCCTCCTAAAATGTTTGGGTTAACCTGAATTACATCAATCATGGTTTCAAAGATAAATTAAAGCAACCCCTTTTCCAAAAGGTATTCCGCAATCTGCACCGCATTGGTAGCCGCGCCTTTGCGCAGGTTGTCGGAAACAATCCAGCAGTTTAAAGTATTGGCTTGCGATTCATCTCTGCGTATGCGGCCTACAAACGTATCGTCCTTATCGTGCGCATCAATAGGCATAGGGTATTTCAGGTTCTTTACATCGTCCACCACCACCACCCCCGGTGATGCCGCCAGCAAAGTGCGCACTTCATCTACATCAAAATCCTTTTCAAACTCAATGTTCACGCTCTCGCTGTGTCCGCCAATAGTCGGTATGCGCACCGTGGTAGCGGTCACACGGATGCTGTCATCACCCATTATCTTTTTGGTTTCGTGCACCATTTTCATTTCCTCTTTGGTGTAGCCGTTATCGAGGAACACATCAATATGCGGAAGCGCGTTCATATCAATCTGGTAAGCGTAAGCCATTTCGCCCTTAATACCGGCACGCTCGTTCATCATCTGGTCAACGGCTTTTTTACCGGTACCGGTTACACTCTGGTAAGTAGAAACCACCACGCGCTTTATTTTGTATTTATCGTGCAGCGGTTTAAGCACCACCACCATTTGTATAGTGCTGCAATTGGGGTTGGCAATTATTTTATCAGTGGCTTTCAGCACATGTGCATTCACCTCCGGCACCACCAGCGGAACACCCGGTTCCATTCTCCAGGCGCTGGAGTTGTCAATTACCGTGCAGCCAATTTCCGCAAACTTTGGTGCCAGCTCTTTTGAAGTAGAACCACCGGCACTGAAGATAGCCACCTGCGGCTTTTTGCTTATTGCCGTTTGCCAATTGCATATTTCGTATTCCTTTCCTTTAAACGACACCTTCTTGCCCACACTTCTCTCACTCGCTACCGGAATCAACTCGGTTACGGGGAAATTTCTTTCCGCTAGCACCTGCAACATTTTTGTCCCCACCAAACCGGTGGCACCTACTACGGCTACTTTCATTGGATTTAATTTTGAGAGTGCGAAAATATTATTTGTCCAAAATCTTTTTGAACTCTTTCAAGCGCACCGCTTTTACTTTTGGAAACTTTATGGACTTCAGGATGTTAAAGTCTTTATCTTCACTTAGCAGATATTCTGCATTGCAGGCTATAGCGCAATCAGCAAATTTATTGTCATCCGGGTCGCTGGCAATTAAATTCCAGTGGTAATGAATACTCACAAACTCTTTGTTTTCCAGATTAAGCAGCGTCTTAATCACGTTTCGGGCTAAAGTTTCCGAACCGTAGAACTGCTGAATCTTCTCTTCATATTCTTCAATCATCTCGTTCGATAAAGCGAGAATAAATTTCTTTTGAAGAAGCGCATCAAACAGCCAGCGATAATCGCTTTCTTTAGGAATAGAAACAATGAGGCAATTGGTGTCAATGAGAATTTTCACAACAGCATACTAAGAGGCTTTCAAAAATTCATTCAGCTTCCGGTTGCTTAACTTCTTCTCTTTCCAAATCTCCGAAGCCTCTTTGGTTACTTTATCGTTGTAAAAGTTAACCAGCAAATCGCGGAGCTCCGTAAGTTCATTTTTCGAAAGCGGAAACGAAAGCAGCTCAAGCAAATGCTTTTGCATAGCATTATATCCGGTCCGCTCCTTTACTTTTTTCTTCGATTTAACTGTGTTCGACATACAGAAGTTTGTTTATTGCAATGTAAAATAAATCTATCTTAGTTTCACATGAAAATGTTTTTGCTTAAATTTTTCCTCCGCGCCTCCGCTAGAAATCTGAAACGAAGTTCCACTTCTTCAAGAAGCGGAACTTCTATGCTGCAACTACTGCCATTGCTACTGCTACTGCCACTATTTTCCTTCGCGCAATTCACCGACAACTTCAGCGATGGCGACTTTACTAACTCACCTGCATGGGTGGGCAACACCGCTGATTTTACTGCCTCTGCCAATACTCTCAACAGCAACGGCCCGCAGGCATCCAGTGTAATTTACCTCGCTACCGCCAACACTTTAATCGATTCTGCCGAATGGAATTTTCTTTTGCGCTTAGATTTTAATCCCAGCTCTACCAATCAGGTGCGCATTTACCTTGTCAGCGACCAGCAAGATTTATCGGGCAGCTTAAACGGCTACTTTATTCAGTTTGGCGAAAGCGGCACCGCACCCGATTCGCTCGATATTTTCAGGCAGGACGGAACCACGCTTACCAAAGTGTTTACCGGTGCCAGCGGAATAATGACGAGTGCTACTACAAACTCCGTTCACATACGCGTAGTCCGCCACACCGGTGGCAGTTGGGATGTTTATGCCGATAAAACCGGTGGCACTTCGCTTACTGCTGAGGGAAGTTTTACAGAGAATACGTACACCACTACCAACTATTTCGGTGTGGTTGCCGATTACTCCACCGCCTCGCGCTACAACCTTTACTTCTTCGATGATTTCACCATCGGCAACATTATTGCCGATACCACTAAGCCCACGGTTACCAACGTAACAGTGGTTTCCAACACCTTAATTGATGTTACTTTTTCCGAACCGGTAGACTTAACCATCGCTCAGGCAACCGGTAACTATTCGGTAGATAATTCCATTGGTAATCCGTTTGTTGCCGTGGCCGGTGGTATTAATCTGGTGAACCTCGCTTTCAACACCGCATTCGCAAGCGGAACAACTTATACACTCAGCATCACCGGTGTAAAAGATGCAGCCGGTAACACTATGGCTCCGTATTCGTTTCAGTTTGCCCTGGCCGAACCCGCACAACCGGGCGATATTGTCATCAACGAAATTCTTTTCAATCCCAAAACCGGTGGCTACGATTTTGTCGAGCTCTATAACCGTTCCAACAAAGCCATTGATTTAAACACGCTCGACATCTTAGAACAAGACATCAGCGACCCGCAAACAATTCTGGAAGATGCAAGTCCGCTCACAGCGCAAAGTTATGTGCTGCTCCCGCAACAGTTTGTGGTGCTTACCGAAGATGCCTCAAACATCCAGTTGAATTATTCCGTGCAGAATCCAGGCGCATTAGTTGAAGTTTCTGCCCTTCCGAATTATGACGACAACCAAAGCATTTGTGTGTTGCGAAACCATAACGGCAACACCATTGATTCGCTCGCCTATGACCACAAATGGCACTTTGCCCTCCTCGATGTAGAAGACGGAGTTTCGCTCGAGCGCATTGATTACAACAAACCTACACAGGATAAAAGCAACTGGCACAGCGCAGCATCTACAGCGGGTTTTGCCACGCCCACTTACCGCAATTCGCAATTCAGCGAAACCGGAATTACCGATGACGAAATAGTCATTGACCCCGAAGTTTTCACTCCCGATAACGATGGCGAGAAAGATTTTACCTATATCGTTTATAAGTTTTCCGAGGCTGGCTACGCTTTAAATGCCAGGGTTTATGATGCCAAAGGAAGGGAGATAAGAACCCTCGCCCGTAATGAACTGCTGAGCAGCGAAGGAAAATTAATGTGGGACGGCCTTGATGACGACAACCAAAAAGCCCGCACCGGCATCTACATAGTGTCTGTCGAAATCTTCAACCTGCAGGGCAAGGTCAAACGCTTCAAAAAAGAAGTAGTGCTTGGCGCCAAGCTGAATTAAGCCCTAAAAGGTTGACTTTTCGCAGGAAATGTCGTAGTTTTAACACTCCCTAGTAAAAACCATTTTTGGATGAAGAAGATTTACTCTTTTCTGGTTCTCCTTACTCCTGTCAGCGCAGCTTTTGCGCAGGCTTTGTTCAATAACAACGGTGCCGATATTTATGTGAAAGATGGCGGTTTCATGATTGTAAAGACGAACTCGCTTTACAATAATCAGGTTGGCGGTTCCGGTGTGCTGGACAATGCAGGAACAATTGTAGTAGAAGGAAGTATCACCAACGATGGTGCTGTCAATGCATCCGGTGATACTATCCGGCTGAGCGGAGACTGGGTAAACAACAACGCATACACCGGTAACAATAGCTGGGTGGATATGTATGGCGGCAATCAGTTAATCACCGGTACGGCAGTTACTACTTTCAATAACCTCAATCTGGGTGGAGGAAGTGTGGTAAAGCGTCAGCAGAATATTGATGCGGTTACTTCCGGTCTTCTTGCTTTAAATGATGCGGAACTTGCTACCGATGTAAATGAAATGCTGGTAAGCAACGCTAATGCAAATGCCATTACATGGAACACCGGATATGTAAGTTCTGTGAACATCGGCAAACTTTCGCGGGCTACCAACACCACTGGTGCTTATGTGTATCCGATAGGCTCGCCTTCCTATACTAATCCTCCTAGCATTTTCCGCCCTGTTGAATATGCTCCTACTGCATCTGCCGCTAATACGTATGGCGCTATGGTGGTAAAAGGCGATGCTTCAAGCGATGGCTATAATGTAAATACGGTGGACGACTTACTTTGCAAAGTGAATCCGTTTTTCTATCACCGGTTGTATCATTCAGCCGGTAGCGATGCTACTGCGCTCAAAATGTTTTTCGACCCGTCTACCGATGGCAACTGGACCGACCAGGCACATTGGGATTCACCCAACCGGTGGAATTACATAGGTACATCCAATGCCGGAACCGGTCTTGGATTTTCAACGGTAAGTGTTGCCGCTGTAAGCGATTTTCAACCGGAGCCTTTTGCTTTGGCAAGAAAAAAATTCACCGTTGATGCCGGACCGGATGTTGACCTTAATCTCGGTCAGTCAACCACCTTCACCCCGGTTATCACAGCAACCAGCGTTGCCTCTTATAACTGGACACCGGCAAGCAACTTAACCTGCAGCAATTGCGAGTCACCGGATGCATCACCAAGCCTGACGACCCAGTACCTGATTACCGTAGTAGACGATGCGGGCTGCAGCGTTTCAGAATCTCTGCTGGTTAAAGTAGCTAACCCTGAGCTCTTGATTCCAACAGCTTTTTCTCCCAACGGAGATGGGGCCAATGATGTTTTCAGGGCATTGAATAAAAATTTAGTGAAGTATGATTTGCAGGTATACAACCGCTGGGGCGAAAAGATTTTTGAAACCACCGATCCGGTAGAAGGCTGGGACGGGGTTTATGATGGCATTCGTCAGCCGCTGGGAGTGTATGTATGGCAATGCAGTTATCAGTTTTCAGAATCACAGAAATCTAAAACCGCAAAGGGTAACGTTACCCTTATGCGTTAGTTTTATATAGGACACACGTTTGGTTATTAAATTTTATCGTATGAAGAAAAGTTCAACCTTGATAGCTTTTCTGTTTTTGCTTTCAGCAAATACAGTCTTTGCTCAGAATCAGAATGTCGGAATCGGAACCACCACTCCCGATGCAAGTTCCCTTTTGGAAATGAAGTCGAATAGTAAGGGCGTGCTCGTTCCCCGAATGACTACGACTCAACGTTTAGCCATTGCAAATCCGGCCAACGCGCTTTTGGTTTATGATGTTACAGCCAACTGCTTTTTTTATTACAATGCATCCACCTGGGTTTCTCTGTGCGGTAACAGTGGTATAGCCGGTCCTACCGGTCCTACCGGAGCTCAGGGTATTGATGGAAATGACGGAGTTAATGGTCCGGGATATCTCGCCACCTCTACAACTACTATAACTATCGGTCTTGGCAGTAAAACATTTGTTACACAAAGCGGGTTGGCATATTTGCCTAACGATAGAGCTAGAATATCTAATACTGCAGCCAATTATATAGAAGGTGTTGTTACCGCATACACAGGATTTCTCCTGACGATAAATGTTGACAGAACGATTGGTAGTGGAACATACTCCGCCTGGAATATCGGCATTGCCGGAGACGTAGGGGCAAAGGGAGATACAGGAGTGGCAGGAGCTGTTGGAACTACCGGTCCACAGGGAGCACAAGGCGTTCAAGGCAATACCGGAGCGACAGGCCCACAAGGAGCAATCGGAGCAACCGGTGACACAGGCCCTCAAGGAGCACAAGGTATCCAAGGCAACACTGGAGCTACAGGCGACACAGGTCCACAGGGATTACAAGGTCTTCAAGGCGTTCAGGGAGCAACAGGTGACACCGGTCCACAAGGAACACAAGGACTTCAAGGCAACACCGGGGCTACAGGAGATACGGGACCGCAAGGATTGCAGGGGTTACAAGGTATTCAGGGAACAACAGGTGACACAGGCCCGCAAGGAACACAAGGAGTTCCGGGAGTAACTGGTGCCACAGGAGATACAGGATCTCAGGGCCCACAAGGTCTTCAGGGCATTCAAGGAGCAACCGGTGCAACAGGCGACACAGGTCCTCAGGGAGCACAAGGACTTCAAGGCGTTACAGGTGCAACGGGAGATACGGGCCCTCAAGGGGCACAGGGTATCCAGGGTAATACTGGAGCAACCGGTGATACAGGTCCTCAAGGATTACAAGGTCTTCAGGGAGTAACCGGAGCTACAGGCGACACCGGTCCACAAGGTTTACAAGGACTCCAAGGTGTTACCGGTGATACGGGCCCACAAGGATTGCAAGGACTTCAAGGCAACACCGGGGCTACAGGAGATACGGGACCGCAAGGAATACAAGGACTTCAAGGCGTTACAGGAGCAACGGGAGATACGGGCCCTCAAGGGGCACAGGGTATCCAGGGTAATACTGGAGCAACCGGTGATACAGGTCCTCAAGGATTACAAGGTCTTCAGGGAGTAACCGGAGCTACAGGCGACACCGGTCCACAAGGTTTACAAGGACTCCAAGGTGTTACCGGTGATACGGGCCCACAAGGATTGCAAGGACTTCAAGGCGTTACAGGTGCAACAGGCGACACCGGTCTTCAGGGAGCACAAGGACTTCAAGGCAACACCGGAGCTACAGGCGACACCGGTCCACAAGGTTTACAAGGCCTTCAAGGCGTTACAGGTGACACGGGCCCACAAGGATTGCAAGGACTTCAAGGCGTTACCGGTGCAACAGGCGACACAGGTCCTCAGGGAGCACAAGGACTTCAAGGCAACACCGGGGCTACAGGAGATACGGGACCGCAAGGAACACAAGGTATTCAAGGTGACACAGGAGCTACAGGCTCACAAGGCATCCAAGGCAACACTGGAGCCACTGGTGATACCGGTCCCCAGGGATTGCAAGGGCTTCAGGGAGTAACCGGAGCTACAGGCGACACCGGTACACAAGGTTTACAAGGCCTC
>CAZBPG010000008.1:0-15724 GCA_964493695.1 uncultured Chitinophaga sp.
ATCTGCTTGGTCAGATTCACTCTCCGGTGTACAGGAGACCCAATCTGCCTGGTCATATTCACCCTCCTGCATACAGGATACTCAATCTGCTTGGTCATATTCACTCTCCTGTATCTCAAAACCCTGCCTTTTTTAATAAAAGTTAGGTTTTTGGGTAAAACTGCCCAAAAAAAATCCCCTCTCGGTTTAACCGAGAAGGGATTTGTATTTGCCTTTAAGTCCCCTTCAGGGGATTGAGGGGTTTACATCATTCCACCCATTCCGCCCGGCATACCGCCACCCATTCCGCTCAAATCAGGGGCACCGCCTTTTTCAGCAGGTTTGTCGGTAATTACCACTTCAGTAGTCAATAACATCGAAGCGATAGATGCAGCATTTTCCAATGCTATGCGGGTTACCTTAGTAGGGTCAATAACACCGGCTTTCTTCAAATTCTGGTATTCGTCTGTACGGGCATTGTAACCAAAGTCATCTTTGCCTTCGCGAACTTTCTGAACCACAATAGAACCTTCCAAACCGCTGTTCAATACAATCTGACGCAATGGCTCTTCAACTGCTCTGCGTACGATAGCGATACCTGTAGTTTCGTCATCGTTTTCGCCTTTCAGTTTTTCCAAAGCACCTTGCGCGCGAATGTAAGCTACACCACCACCGGCAACTATACCTTCTTCAACTGCTGCGCGTGTGGCATGCAATGCATCGTCTACACGGTCTTTCTTTTCTTTCATTTCAACTTCGGTTGGCGCTCCGATATAAAGAACTGCCACACCACCCGAAAGTTTAGCTAAACGCTCTTGCAATTTCTCGCGGTCGTAATCAGAAGTTGTTTTTTCAATCTGTGCCTTAATTTCACCAACACGGGCAACAATCTGTTCTTTTTCGCCTTTACCGTTTACGATAGTAGTGTTGTCTTTATCTACTACAATCTTCTCGGCTTGTCCAAGGTAAGTAAGGTCAGCGTTCTCCAACTTGTAACCCATTTCTTCGCTAATGCAGATACCACCGGTAAGAATGGCGATGTCTTTCAGCATTTCTTTTCTGCGGTCGCCAAAGCCCGGTGCTTTAACAGCAGCCACCTTGATAGTTCCGCGAAGTTTGTTTACCACTAATGTTGCGAGAGCTTCTCCGTCAACTTCTTCAGCAATAATTAAAAGAGGACGACCAGCCTGTGCGGTTTTTTCCAGGATAGGAAGTAACTCGCGCATGTTCGAAATCTTCTTATCGTAAATAAGGATGAAAGCGCTTTCCAACTCTGCTTCCATGCTTTCGGCATTGGTAACAAAGTATGGCGAAAGGTAACCACGGTCAAACTGCATACCTTCTACAGTCTTAACTTCAGTCTCAGTTCCCTTAGCTTCTTCCACAGTAATAACACCTTCAGTTCCTACCTTCTTCATAGCATCGGCAATCATTTTACCGATTTCGTTATCGTTGTTAGCCGAGATTGATGCTACCTGCTCAATCTTACCGAAGTCTTTCCCAACGCTTTCAGATTGTTTTTTCAGGCTCTCCACAACAACCTTAACAGCTTTGTCGATACCACGCTTCAAATCCATTGGGTTTGCACCGCTGGCAAGAGCCTTTAAGCCCGGGCCAACAATAGCCTGTGCAAGAACTGTAGCAGTTGTAGTTCCGTCACCAGCCTGGTCGGCAGTTTTAGAAGCTACTTCTTTACACATCTGTGCACCCATGTTCTCGATAGGGTCTTCCAGTTCAATTTCTTTAGCTACCGATACACCGTCTTTAGTAATAGAAGGGGCTCCGTATTTTTTGTCGATGATTACGTTACGGCCTTTAGGTCCGAGGGTAACTTTTACCGCGTTAGCGAGTTTGTCAACGCCACTTTTCAGTTTATCGCGGGCGTCCTTTTCGAATAGAATTAATTTTGACATAGTTATTAGATTTTAAGTTTAATTAGAATGATGATTTAAAGAATTGCGAAAATGTCTGATTCGCGCATGATAAGATAGTCTTCTCCGTCTACAGTCAATTCAGTTCCTGAATACTTTCCGTAAAGAATGGTATCGCCTACTTTTACAGTAGTCGGTTCGTCTTTTTTACCGGGACCAGCCGCTATAACCGTTCCGCGTTGTGGTTTTTCTTTAGCCGAATCGGGGATGATGATTCCGCCCGCTGTTTTTGTTTCTGCTTCCGCAGCCTTAACCAACACTCTGTCTGCCAGGGGTTGGATACTTACTTTTGTTTTTGCCATAGTTGTCATACTTTTATTTGTTTAATGAATTTATTACGGGGTGCGAAGCTAACAGACTTCGTGCCATTAGGAAATTAAGGCAGAATTGGCAGAATTGTAGGTAAAACTTGACAGAATTGGTGAAAAAATTTCAGACAGAAGAGGTCTTTTAAAGCTGCTCTTTCAATTCCGTCAGGAAGCCTTTTAGTTTGTTTAGCTTTTCAATAAGCAGGAACTTCTTCTTCTCCTCCTCAAATTTGGATTTAAGCTGAATCTTTGCGCCTTCTAAAGTGTACCCTTTTTCGCGCACCAGGTGATAGATTATCTTGAGGGTTTCAATATCTTCCTTGGTAAAGAAGCGGTCGCCTTTGGCGTTCTTCTTAGGCTTAAGAATATCAAACTGATTCTCCCAATAACGAAGTAAAGAAGCGTTGACATCCAACATCTCGGCTACCTCTCCGATGGAGTAGTAGAGTTTTTCAATTTCTTTTTCTTTCCAGGCCACTTGAATGCGGAATTTAGAATGCGGAATTAGGAATTGCGCAGACCGCCTCGTGATGTATTTAATGATGAAACAAATATTTTCAATAACTCTTCTGCTTCCGAATGTAATCTTTTGGTTTCTGCGGAATTATAATCCTTAGTCTCCATAATAATTTCTAACCAAAACATACTCTCATCGCTTTCTTCTTCACAAATGCCAAGTTTAGCATTGAACTCCGCCTTTGACCTTCCTCTGCAAGCCGAGCGATAATTTGCACCAACCGAAGTTCCGCATCTAAGTAACTGTTTGCCGATGGTGAACTTAAAATTTCCATCCGGCATTGCTTCAACATACTTCACAATATCAACCGAAAACTTCCTTGTTCTCAACTTCAAATCTTTTCCCTTATCAGTCATTGGAGTTAAGTTGTATTCTGTATTTGTATTAATTCCGCATTCCGAATTTAAACTTCCGCATTAATCCAGGGTTTGCCCCGGGTTATTCGAAATCTCTAACATCTTTTCAAAGTCAGCATCTTTTAAATCGTTGTAGTAAAAATAAACAGGATTTACTGCCGCGCCATTCTTTAATACTTCGTAATGCAGGTGCGGTCCTGTTGACTTTCCGGTGTTACCTGTATTGGCTATAACTTCACCTCGGGTAACTTTCTGCCCTATGCGAACTTTAAATCTTGACAAGTGCGCATAGCGGGTTCTGTAGCCGTAGCCGTGATTCACAATAATCTCGCTGCCGTATCCGCGGAAAGAATAGTTAACAGCCTCTACTGTTCCGTCACCGGTTACATGCACTTCCGTCCCTACCGGACAGGTAAAGTCCATACCTTCATGAAACTTCTGAATCTTATACACCGGGTCAATTCTCCAGCCATAGCCCGATGCCATACGCTCCAGTTTCTTGTTTAATATCGGCTGAACGGAAGGAATGGAAAGGAGCATCTTTTCTTTATTCTTAATCAGGTCGGCAATGTCATCATAACTCTTGCTCTGTATTACCATTTGTTTTTTCAGCCGGTCAACCTTAGTGGCAATATCTTTTATTAACTCCCCGTTGTCGTACTTCTCTAAGTAACGGTATTTGTTCACTCCACCGGAGCCGGCTTGCCAAACATCTTTATCAATAGGGTCGGCTTCAAACATTACGCGGTAAATGTTTCCATCGCGGTAATGCAAACCATCCAGCACGCTGCTCAGGCGGTCAACTTCCTGGTTCAGCAAATAATATTGGTCCTGCATTTCGTTCAGTTCGGCTTTCAGCACTTTCTCTTTGGGCGAGTCGAAGAACTTGTAATAGATAGTAGAAATACCGAGCGAAAAAACCAGGGCTGCCACCATAAACGCAACGAACCGGAAAATGCGTGTTCCCCAGCCAATCACCGCCTTTTCGTAAGCGAGTGTATGGGTATTAAAAACGAACCGGTCTTTTTTCTTTAACAATGCCATAATATTGGTCTGACGTTAGTCTGACTGCTTGTATTTTCCCTTTGTCAGACTTACGTCAGACAAAGGCGTTTGGCTAATTCTTTTATTTTCGCCCTCTCTTTAAACGGAGCTAAATTATCATCATTTTTCATTTACAGTATTGTTGATATGACATCGAGCGAGATACGCAAGGCTTTTTTAGATTTTTTCGAAAGTAAAGGACACAAGATTGTTCCCAGCGCGCCTATTGTGGTAAAGAACGACCCAACCCTCATGTTCATCAACAGCGGTATGGCACCGTTTAAGAATATTTTTCTGGGTAACGAGCCCATCAAATACAAGCGCGTTGCAGATACACAGAAATGCCTGCGTGTAAGCGGCAAGCATAACGACCTGGAAGAAGTAGGAGTGGACACCTACCACCATACTATGTTTGAGATGCTCGGCAACTGGAGCTTTGGCGATTACTTTAAAAAGGAAGCCATTGAATGGAGTTGGGAATTACTGACAAAAGTTTACGGCTTGGAGAAAGACAGACTGTATGTAACCGTATTTGAAGGCGACAAGAACCTGCCTGCCGGACAGGCAGGAGAGAACCTTGCTTTTGACCAGGAAGCATTTGATGAATGGAAGAAATACATTGCTGAAGACAGAATCATAAACGGAAACAAGAAGGACAACTTTTGGGAAATGGGCGACACCGGTCCATGCGGCCCGTGCAGCGAGATACATATTGATTTAAGAAGCGATGAAGAGCGGAAAGCAGTTGATGGAAAGAGCTTAGTAAATGCTTCGCACCCGCAGGTGATTGAAATCTGGAACAACGTGTTCATGGAGTTTGAGCGCAAGGCTGATGGCAGTTTGGTAAAGCTTGCGGCACAACACGTTGATACCGGAATGGGCTTTGAGCGGTTGTGTGTTGCTATACAAAAGAAGACGAGTAATTACGATACAGATATTTTCATGCCTCTTATTAACGCTATAGAGCGTGAAACAGGAGTTAAATATGGCACAAATGAGAAAACTGACATAGCAATGCGTGTTATGTCCGACCATGTACGTGCTATTTCTTTTACCATAGCAGATGGACAGCTTCCTTCAAACACAGGTGCAGGCTATGTTATTAGAAGAATATTACGCAGAGCAGTAAGATATGCGTACTCATATTTAGGTATAGAGAAGCCCTTCCTAAATCACCTTTCAGCAGTTTTAGCAATTCAACTTCAACATGATTTCCCTGAACTGTTTTCTCAAATTAATTTTCTGGAAACTGTAATTAAGGAAGAAGAGGCTTCTTTTTTAAGAACACTTGCAAACGGAATTAAGCGAATTGATTCACTTGCCGGTGTTGATGGCAAGACTGCTTTTGAGTTATTCGATACTTACGGCTTCCCTTTAGATTTAACTAAACTGATTGCGTCTGAAAGAGGCTGGACAGTTGACGAAGATGGTTTCAATAAAGAAATGACTGCTCAAAAGCAAAGAGGCAAAGCAGATGCCACCAAAGAACAAAGCGATTGGATAAATGTAGGGGATGATGTAAAGACAGATTTTATCGGTTACGATTTTACTGAAGCCGATACGCATGTAGTAAAGTACCGTAGCATCAAGCAAAAAGATAAGGAACTGTTTCAGGTGGTGCTCGACAAAACTCCTTTCTATGCAGAAAGCGGAGGACAGGTAGGTGACACCGGTTACCTGGATTTTGGCGGAGAGAAGGTAGATGTCTTGGATACCAAAAAGGAAAACGATTTGATTGTTCACTTTGTAAAAAAACTTCCTGCTAAGATTGATGCAGCTGCTCATGCAAAAATAAATACAGCAAAGCGCAGCGATACGATTAAGAACCACTCTGCCACTCACTTATTGCAATCAGCTTTGCGGATAGTTCTCGGGCCGCACGTTCAGCAAAAAGGTTCTTTGGTAAATGCAGATTACCTGCGTTTCGATTTTTCACACTTCAGCAAAATGACAGATGAGGAAATTGCTAAGGTAGAGCAGATAGTGAACGAGAAGATAATGGAGAACATTGCTCTGGATGAAAGAAGAAACGTTCCGATTGAAGATGCAAAGAAGTTGGGAGCAACCGCTCTGTTCGGAGAGAAATACGGAGAGTTTGTCCGTGTAATCACGTTCGATGAAAAGTTCAGCCGAGAGTTATGCGGAGGAACACATGTGAAGAGTACTGGTGAGATTGGTTTGTTCAAAATTACTTCCGAAGGTTCTGTGGCGAGTGGCGTTAGAAGAATTGAAGCGGTTACAGGTAAAAAAGCTATCCAATTAGCAAATGAGGCCATTAGTAAATTAGCTGATGTAACAGTCGCGCTGAATAACAGTAAAGATGTTTTGAAGAGTATTGACACTTTGAAGAACGAGAATGAAGATTTAAGGAAGCAATTACAGCAGTTTGAAGATAAGGCAGTAGCTGATTTAAAAAAGCAAATTGTTGCTTCCGTTGAAACTATTGGTGCGGTTAAATTCTACGCGTCAACAAAAATTGAATTGAATTCTGTTGAAGCATTGCGCAAACTCGGCATTCAATTGACCAATGATTTGAAAGACAGCTTTGTGTTATTGCTGACTTCCTCTATCAACGGGAAGAATGTAGTTCACCTTCGCATTGCGCCTTCTTTAAACATAAACGGTAATCAATTACTGAAAGAAATTGCCCCAACTATTAAAGGAGGAGGTCCTGCTGATTTTGTGCAGGCAAGTGCGGGAAGTATGAGTGAGGTGGAAGATTTGATTTTAAAGTTAAAGGAAAGATTTAAGTAGTTTATCTTTGAGTAAAATTTAGAATTATGAATATCAAAGAAGAAATTAGCAAGTTGAGTACTGCAGAAAAAATTTTGTTGGTAGAAGAGATTTGGGATGACATAGCCAGCGAGAACAAGGAAGATTTGACAGAAGCACAAAAGACGGAATTAAGAAGACGCGTTCAATTGGCTGAAGAAGGTAAAGTAAAATATCTGTCACTCGAAGAATCAAGAGAACGCATTAAAGCGTTGAAGAAGAATGTTTGAAATTGAAGTTTCCGAATCGGCACAATTTGATTTGGAAGAAGCCTATCTTTATTACGAATTTCAACGCGAAGGATTGGGGGATGATATGCATCTTTGCTTTGAAGAAGCAGTGGCAATACTGAAGAGGAATCCATTTTTTGAGATTCGTTTAGATGATATTCGCAGCTATCAAATCCGTAGATTTCCATACTTAATTTTCTATAGGATTATCGGAAACACTATAAAAATTGAATCTTTCTTTTTTGGAAAGAGAGACCCAAGTATTTGGCAAGAAAGAGTATAAAAATGTCGGACGATAAATACAGTAAATATGAAGTAGTCGTTGGCTTAGAAGTCCACGCACAACTTTCCACGCATAGCAAAATGTATTGCGGTGACTCTGCTGAGTTTGGAGGTTCTCCCAATACACATGTGAGCGTGTTGTCACTTGGTCACCCCGGCACTTTGCCGATGGTGAACGAAACCGCTATTGAATTTGCAGTAAAGATTGGTTTGGCAACGCATTGCAACATTCGTTACGAAAATCAGTTTGCACGCAAAAATTATTTCTATGCCGATTTGCCGAAGGGGTACCAGATTACGCAGGACAAAACTCCCATCTGCACCGGTGGTTATATTGATGTGGAAACAAACGGGGTGAAGACAAAAATTAATCTCACCCGTATTCACCTGGAGGAAGATGCCGGGAAATCCATTCACGATATTGACCCGTATTTTACCTTGGTTGACTTGAACCGTGCCGGTGTTCCGTTGATTGAAATAGTAAGTGAACCGGACGTAAGAAGCGGTGATGAGGCAATGGCTTACCTCAACGAAATTCAAAAACTGGTTCGCTATCTGGGAATATGTGATGGTAACATGGAAGAAGGTAGCATGCGTTGCGATGCAAATATTTCTGTCCGCTTAAAAGGTTCGAATGTGTTGAACCCGCGCAGCGAAGTAAAGAACATGAACAGTATGCGCAATGTAAAGCGCGCTATTGAATTTGAATTCATGCGCCAGATAGATGCGCTGGAAGCAGGAGAGAAGATGGTCCAGGAAACGCGTGGTTTCGATGCAGTGAAAGGAGTAACTCTTTCTCAGCGCAGCAAAGAGCATGCACACGACTACCGCTATTTCCCTGAGCCCGATTTGCCACCGGTGTATGTAACCGATGAATACATCGTTAACCTAAAGGCACACATGCCTAAACTTCCGAATCAATTGAAGTTGGAATACATGGAACAGTATGGCTTGCCAGAATACGATGCCCGGATCATTACCGATGAAAAAGAAATGGCTGAGTACTTTAATCGCTTGTTGACAGAAACAAAAAATTATAAAGCTGCTTCTAATTGGATTCTCGGACCGGTGAAGAATTCTTTGAACGAGCACGGTATTGAGATTAAGGATTTCAAAGTATCTCCGTCTAATCTTGCAAAGTTGATTGCATTGATTGACGAGGGTAAGACAAATTTCAGCGTAGCTTCCACCAAAATATTTCCTGTTGTAGTGGAGACCGGTAAAGACCCGTTGAAGATTGCCGAAGAGTTAAATCTCCTGCAAAGTAGCGATGAGGGAATGATTGCTGGACTGATAGATGAAGTAATTGCTAAATATCCCGAAAAAGTTGCCGAATATCGCGCGGGCAAGAAAGGTTTGTTAGGTTTATTTGTAGGAGAAGTAATGAAACTTTCCAAAGGTAAAGCAGACCCGAAATTGACGAACAAATTAGTAACCGATAAACTCGAATCATAAACCACAAACAAAACAACAATGCGTAAACTGTTAAGCGTAATACTGCTACTTACATTTTTCTCGGCCTGTAATATGGCAGGAGGGAGCGATAAATATTCTATTCAAGGGACAGTGAAAAACCATGTTTCCAAATCAATTGTACTGGAGAGGTTGGGCTTGAAGGAAGTTACAGCCGTTGATTCAGCTACTATAGATGAGACCGGTGCTTTTAAAATGCAGGGCGTTTCTGAAACAGGTTTCTACCGGTTGAAGTTAGATGCTCAAACATTTTTTCTATTCCTGTTAGAACCGGCAGAATATAAAGTGGAAATTGACCCTAAGTCCCAGGAGCCGTTCAAGGCGACCGGTTCAAAAAGCAATGATGAGTTTCAGACGGCTTTCAAAATGCTGGGCAGTACGCAACGCGATTTGCAGGGATGGAATCAGGCCTATCAAATGTATGGACAGATGGGAGCATCGCAGGATACTATGATGTATGTGCAACAGCAACTGCAGGCGGTGGCGATGAGATATGAAAGTATGATTAAGGATAGTTCCAGAACTGCTAAGAATCCATTGGTGGCTATGTTTTTGGTAACCAACGGACCAATTGATAAATTTCCTAAGGAGAATCTGTCAGTAATTCAACGGTTAGAAAAGGAATTGCCTAAATCTTCTTATACCAAAGAGTTTCGTGAAGTATTTGCCAAATATGAAGAGCAGATGAAGCAGCAAAGTTCTGCGCAGGCAAAAGTGCAGGATGTGAGCATAGGCAAGCAGGCACCGGAAATTGATTTGAAAGACCCCAACGGGAAGAGCATTAAACTTTCATCGCTGAAAGGGAAGGTGGTGTTACTTGATTTCTGGGCAAGTTGGTGTGGTCCTTGCCGTATGGAAATGCCGAACGTGGTGGCAGCTTACAAGAAGTATAAAGACAAAGGCTTTGCAGTTTACAGTGTATCGCTTGATAAAGACGGCAATGCGTGGAAAAATTCCATTAGTTCTCTAGGGATGGTTTGGGATACGCATGTAAGCGATTTGAAATGGTGGCAATGCGAAGCCGCTATTACTTACGGCATTCAGGGAATACCGGCAGCTTATCTGTTAGACCGCGATGGGAAAATTGTGGCAACTAACCTCCGTGGACCCGCACTGGATGCGAAAATTGCAGAACTGATTAAGTAGCAGCATATAAAAAACGAAACTTAACGGTGCCACGGTTTTAAACCGTGGCACCGTTTTTTTACAGGTCGCTGTATTTTTTCTTTCCTCTAAAAAAATATTGCCACAGTATGTTTGTATCAGTCAGATGTTCAGATGAAGAATGCGGAATTTGCTTTCTCTTTTTTATCAGTGATGGAATAGAGGCGTAAAAAGAAAAATGGGCCTTGAGTATAGCAATCAAATCTTTGAAGTTCCCCTTCTTGACTACGCTGTGAATAGCAGCCACACCGTCCAGCACAAAGCGCCAAAGCATTTTGAATACAAGTGTGAACCCATTCATGTTTTTGAACATCATCATTAAGTTGTTACGGAAATTCAGATAAGTTTTACGCGGATTGCCCTGTGGCAAGCTGCCTCCGCCTACATGATAGATAACGGAAGAAGGAGCTACTACAATTTTGTAACCCATGTTACGTATGCGCCAACACAAATCAATTTCCTCCTGATGAGCAAAAAAATCTTCATCCAGCCCACCGGCTTTCCAGTAAACATCAGCGCGCACAAACAAACACGCACCGGTTGCCCAGAAAATTTCCTTTACATCATCGTATTGGCCTTCATCTTTTTCAATGGTATTAAAAATTCTGCCCCGGCAAAAGGCATAACTGTTGCGGTCTAAGTAGCCACCGCTCGCACCGGCATATTCAAAATAATCTCGCTTATAATAATCGCGCAGTTTGGGTTGTGCCGCGGCAATGTTTTCATCGCGCTCCATTTCCTCTACCACCCGTTCTACCCAGTTTTCTGTTACTTCTATATCCTGATTCAGCAGCACATAATACTTGGCATTTACCTGTTTAAGCGCATCGTTGTAGCCACCTGCATAACCGGCATTGCGGGTATTTGAAATAACGCGTACCGAAGGATAATTCTGCTTTACAAACAATACGGAATCATCGGTAGAGCAATTGTCAGCTACGATTATCTCACAGAGTTCGGTGGAGGTATGTTGCACTATCGAGGGCAGAAACTGCTCCAGAAATTTCTTCCCGTTCCAGCTGAGAATAACTACCGCAACTTTCTTTTGATTGTTCAATGGTATGTTTTAACCGGTTACTTTTTCAATTTACTCTTCGCCCAATTCAGGTTGCCTTGTGCTAAAGGATAACCGGGTTTTATTTTCAGTGCTGCATCGCATGCTTTTGCGCCCTCTTCAAATCTGTTCATGGCGTTATAAGCGGAACAAATGTTGTTATAAGCTTCAGCATAATCAGGTTTAAGCACAAGTGCTTTTTGTGCTGCCGTAATACATTTTTCGAAATCAGAAGCGTTGTAATACATCAGGCTCAAATTCAGAAACTGCTCCGGGGTTTTGTAATTTACACTGGCTTCTTCTTCTACCTGTAATTGCGATTTTCCGGTGTTTGCCATTTGCAGATAAGTAGAAGCCGTGGCATCACCGGGTGCAAGTTCCAGTGTTCGCTGTGCTACTAACTTTAATTCTTCAAAACGTTTTTGCTCATACAGGAGCGGAATCAGCATATAGCGGGCATCCATTCGGGCATCTACCAAACGTATGCATTTATACAGGTTATCTATGGCTTCTGTTTTTCGTCCGTTATCTTTCAAAAAACGGGCATAGAAAAAGTAGTTGCCGGCTTCGCCACTGCCAAAATTTAAACCGCTTTTGAAATAATCTTCGGCCCCTTGTTTGTCACCTACAGCATTTTTTAAAACGGCAAGGTTTACATGCAGGAAGGAATACCTCGGGCAATACTCCAATGCTCGGGTGTAATAATAGTTGGCTGTATCGTAAGAGGCACGTCCCATAAATACCAGGCCGTAATTCATGAGCCCGCGTCCGTTCTTAGGGCTTTTTATGCTTACATCGTGCCATAAGGTTTCTTCAGTGCGCCATACTTCGTTGCGCTGGTAGGTACCGTATGCGTAACTGCACAACAGAACAAGGAGAGCAGTTATTAGCACCGGTTGCTGTACTTGCTTCAGATATTTTTCAAGCAGCAGGTACAACGGCCACACTACCGCAATGGTCAGCCCCGCAAATGGATAGAATATACGGTGGTCGTTCATTACTTCCGCCAGTGGTACAAGCGATGTAGGAACAAGCGCAAGAAGAAACCACGACAAGCCAAACGATACCGGTCTCCATTTTTTATAACGGGACAGATAAATGATAGAAAAAATCAGGCTGCCTAAAAAGATAAAACCGATGATGGCCTTAGGTTCAGTGAGACTTTGGAAAGTTCCCCAATCGGTGTCAGCACTTAGTTTAGTGGGTAGAAAAAATTGCGACACGTAGTGAACGAAGATAAACGGCTGTGTAATGAAGTAATGGAAGAAAGAATATCCACCCGGTACCCATGACACCTCTTTATGTTTAATGAAAAAATAAATACCAATAGCCGCTACAAACGAAGGAACAGCAATGAGCAAAAGTTTTTTCCATTCCATTTTTGCAAACGACAACAAATCTTTTTGCTGTTCAAACAAAATATGGTACACCACCAGCATGGGTGCAAACATGATAGTAGTGGGCTTGGCAAGTGCGCCTATAAAAACAGGAATCAGGTAGAGATAAAATTTCCTTGCAACAGCAGAATACTGATACACCACAAACGCCAGCACTACAAACAAAGTTGAAATGCTATCTGACCGTGATATCACGTAATTGATAGTTTCTGCCATGGAGGGGTGAAGCATATAGAATGCAACGGCAAACAGAGCGATGAACTTATTGGGGGTGTTTGCCGAAACAACATCCAGTATTTTTACAAAGAAGAAAAACATGAACGCCCCCTGTAGCAAGAACAAAATAAAGGTGGAAAGATGAAAGTATACCGGGTTAAGCCCTTTGCCTAAGTAGTAATCAATGGCCAGCGTAGTAGAAACAATAGGGCGGTAAGAAGCATTGGATGGTTTGGAACTGAACGTAGAAGCATCTTTAAAAAACAGCGGTATGTTGCTTATGCGCTGAATGTAGATGTTGTTTTGTACAGCATGCGAATCATCAAAGTGAAAATCATTATGCCAGTGATTGGAATACGTAACTACAATGCCTGCCAAAAGCAAGAAGGAAAAGAGAATAAGTTTTACCCGGACGGTCATCTTCGGAATTTATTTTTTGTTTTTCATTTCAGTGGCCCATGCCAGGTTTCGCTTCGCAAGATCCAGGTTGGGATTGATGGCCAGCGCACGTTTGCATATTTCTATCTCTGCGTCATAATCTTTCATGCATCCGTAAGCGGCAGCAATGTTATTAAATGCCAGGTCGCCTTTGGGATTATACTCCAGCGCTTTTTCCCATGCTTTTATACTTTCAGGATATTGCTGTGCATTGTAATATGCCAAACCAAGATTGATGTAAGAAGCATAATCGGGTTTTGCGTTGGCAATTTGTAATGCCGCTTCAATGGCCGATGAAGGATTTGAATTCTGTACCGGTGTAATACTTACCGGAGTAATCTGCGGCAGCGGTTCAGGTTTCTGTAAATTAACCACTACCGTATATACTACAGGTATAAGAATAACCAACAGCAAAACGGCCGTAGCATAATTCAACCGGAATGACGGTTCATGATTGCTTTCTTTCTCACTCATAACTTAAAGGTTTATACTTTCTGTAAAATGCTATTTCTTTTTTAGTGAATTCAATCTTGTAAAGGTTGACGATAAACAGGAGCAACGATATAATAAGTGTTATACACAACCAAAGCCACACATATTCAGTCATCCATCTGCCCAGGTGCATAAAAAACCACTGGTTTGGGAATGTAATAGTACCATCTTTAAGCAGGGCGTTTTCTGGTGCATAGTCAAAGAATAACCACAACTTAGCTAACGCAAAGTTGAAGACAAAAATGAGCAGGTAAAACGTTTTTTTAAACTCATACTTTCCTAAAAAAAGTGAAACTATAATCATTATCCAGGGGAAGAAATATACCAGTCTGCGCGATTCTGCCTGCGCAAAGAACAGGAACAGGCTGATAAAGATTACTCCTGCAACCCCCAATCCGAAGGACGTAAAATAGGCAGAGATTTCTTTCCAAAACAGAATACATAACAATAACACACAGCCGAAGTAATTGAAATGACTGACCAGCGCAATTAAAGGCCTTTGGAAGGCATAAACCATTGTAATTTCAATTTGAGTAAACGGAGAAAGAAATTCAGACGGTGCGTTTACTTTAAGCGATGAACGAACCAGGAGGAATACAACGGTCAGGGCAAGGAGGGCGAAAATACGGTTGCCGTCTAACACGGAGCGATAGTATTTGAAATCAAAAAAGGTTCTGTTGTCAAGAAGGTATGACATAAAGTAATACAGCAAACCGGTAAACAGAAAAGCCACCGGTAACATTCCCGTGCCTATAGGCAATGTAAACAGGTCCTCTGCCTTTCCTTCTTTATAAATTACAAAATACCAGCTCACAGCTATCGCGTAACCAGCACATAGCATTCCCAAAGCAAACAGCCCACCTTTAGGTAACGGATGAACTTTGTTTTCGGTTTTTGCGAAAAGAATAAGTGCAAACGCCATAGCTAAAAGGAGTGGCCAGGTAAATGCACCAATCAATCCCGTGAGGAAAACGTTTGACAGTTCTCCCCGCACAAAGAAATAAAAGAGAGCAACGCTTAAAAAGAAAGCCGGTGTATCGGTCATTACCGGATAGTAATAAGTGAAAACAATTACACCGTAATTCAGAAACACTAATACGAAGCCGGTGAGTTGAGAAGCCGGACTCAACTTATACTGGTCGAAAATTCTTTTCACCATTAAAGCGCTAAGCCCGATTAAAACTGTGTTCATAATCTTAAAAGCCAGAATCACATTTGCTGGTTCAAAAGATATACTCAGCAATTTAAACAAGATATGAATGAGCAGGCAAGGCAATATGCGTAGTACCAGGTAGGAGTTGAGCACTTCACTTTCAAATCCGTTTACAGTCAGGGAATAGTAGTTGTAGCCATCCCACCCCAACCCGGCATTTGCAGGAAGTTGCGGCATAAAGATGCGCCAGATACAAATGGCAACAACTAATAGGGGCAGTATATATGGATTGCCTGTCAGTTTCCGGATAAAAACCTGCATGAGCCAAAAATAGAAAAGTACTTAGTAGTTGGAATTATACAGTAAGTTGCTTAAGGATTTTTTGAACTATGCCAACTTCCTTTCCGACAAAATAGTAAATGATATTTTAGCACCATGAGCAAACCCCTGATATCGGTTGTAAATGACGATGGAGTAACAGCACCGGGAATAAAAGCATTGGTGGAAGCAGTGAAGGATTTGGGAGAAGTGGTGGTAGTGGCACCCGATTCACAGCAATCGGGAATGGGACATGCCATTACCATTAACAAACCGCTGCGCCTTAGACCTTGTTGATGCTCCTGCCGATCCTTATAGCGATACGTCACCAACAAACAAAAAAGATTGCGAAACAAACTCCGCTAAACCATCTGCAAGTGTTTGTTGAAGCAACCTTCCGTTTCGTATCTGGCTGTTAAGTCCTCTCATTGCTCCACCGATAAAGCTATTGGCGGCACGCGGTTGGAGAAGATTTAGTGGAGGCCTGCCTCTTTCCCTTTGCCCTTTGCTTTTTGCTCTTTCCCTTTTGCCCTTTGCCTTTTACTTACTGCCACTGCCACTGCCACTGCTACTGCCACCGCCACTGCTACTGCTACTGCC
>CAZBPG010000008.1:15824-67739 GCA_964493695.1 uncultured Chitinophaga sp.
GCGTTTCCTTTTGCTCTTTCCCTTTTGTTCTTTGCCTTTTACTTACTGCCACTGCTACTGCCACTGCCACTGCCACTGCTACTGCCACTGCCACTGCCACTGCTACTGCCACCGCCACTGCTACTGCTACTGCCACTTTCCCACTTTGCCTTTTGCCTTTCGCGTTTCCTTTTGCTCTTTCCCTTTTGTTCTTTGCCTTTTACTTACTGCCACTGCCACTGCCCTTTGCATTAAGGCTTCGGCTCCATCAACACCACCACCGTCTTCTTCTCATTATGGCTCATCATTACTGTTGCCTCCTTATCTAAGAACAACTTATGCTTCACCACAAAACTATGGTTACCCTCCTCTATGTTTTTATAAGTCACAAAACCCTTATCCGTGCTTACCTTCGCCACTGCCGATTCATCACGGTAACTTTTCGCACCGCGTATCGGCTGGTTCGTAACCCCGTTCAGCACCAGCAGTTTCAATACCGTCCCAAAACTTCCCGGGTCAACAATCACTCTTGTTGCAGCGTAGGCTCCGTAAAACTCAGCGTTTCCGTTATGCATAAAAACCAAGGCCGTCTTATCCATCTGCTCCTTCAGCAGCTTATCCGCATCCTTAAACATCGTGTTCATTTGTGCCCGTATCGCTTTCCTCTCGCTCCGGCTTAAGCGTGGCTTCGGGGCTTTATTGCTGTAATCAGTAATCGCTGTTTGAAAAGTTCCCAGCAACGCAGCCGTCACTCCGTAATCGCCCAGCACCCCTAAGTTCGCACTCGCTACATCAAAAACATGCTGGCATATCGGCACCACCTCATCATCCTTCGCATCGTTCACATCCGTAAACGTAATCTTCATCTGCCCCTTCAAATCCTCATCATTAATTACCGAGGCATAGGCAAACACAAGTCCCGCTATCCCCGACCCCAGCGTGGCAAGCTCCTTCTTCGCGCTCCTCTTCGAGGTCGCCAGCCCACCGGTCTGCTCCTCAAGCTTCACCGCTGCAGCGGCAATGGCGGCCACCGTTGTTTTAAAGGCATTATAAGTAGTTTGAAAAGCCACTACCAGAGCAATAATGGCCAGGTTCCCTTCGCAAAGCGCTATCACAGTATTATACATGTTCAGCTTTGCTTCTTTTTTAGCTTCCATAAAACATAGTATTTGGTTAAGTAACCCTATGCCTCATAATTTCTCTTTTTTTTACCCGCTGTAGCCTTGGCGTAAGCGGGTCTGCTATTAATTTTTAATTTATAATTCTCAATTCTCAATTCCCAAATTCCCTCTTTCCTCTTTGCCTTTTGCTTATTGCCCTTTGCATTTTTCTCTTAACGCTCCCCCCATTTAAAATATTTCGTTCGCTCAATTCTTTTTTACATTTTTTAAAAATTATGACAATTCCATGACAATTCTAGTAGCGTATGTCATCCCGAACGTAGGCTCTGCGTAGTGAGGGATCTTGTATCTACTGTATTTTCGTTCTTTCTTAAACAACGTTTACGCTTACAACGTTTGCGAGGGAGATGTTGTGAATTGGTATCAGATTGTATTTTCGTTCTTTCTTAAACAACTATTTGATGCAGGAACCGGCAAACAATTTGTTGTGAATTGGTATCAGATTGTATTTTCGTTCTTTCTTAAACAACCTGAAATTTTTAAGGCAGAAGCACCCGAGGGTTGTGAATTGGTATCAGATTGTATTTTCGTTCTTTCTTAAACAACTGTTATCGGGTGCGCTGTCATTTGTCTGTAGTTGTGAATTGGTATCAGATTGTATTTTCGTTCTTTCTTAAACAACCTTAGATGCTTATTTAAACCGGCTTCTACGGTTGTGAATTGGTATCAGATTGTATTTTCGTTCTTTCTTAAACAACTCTCTTTGATAAATTGATCAAAACTCTTAAGTTGTGAATTGGTATCAGATTGTATTTTCGTTCTTTCTTAAACAACTTTCTTGAGTTTTTCCATCAATAAACTCAAGTTGTGAATTGGTATCAGATTGTATTTTCGTTCTTTCTTAAACAACTGTCTCTCTCTTCTTTCCCATGTTCATATGGTTGTGAATTGGTATCAGATTGTATTTTCGTTCTTTCTTAAACAACACAATGTGCAAGGGACAGGGGAAACGTTGTGTTGTGAATTGGTATCAGATTGTATTTTCGTTCTTTCTTAAACAACACAATGTGCAAGGGACAGGGGAAACGTTGTGTTGTGAATTGGTATCAGATTGTATTTTCGTTCTTTCTTAAACAACTGGTTGTGTAAATAAGAGTGGTTTCAAAGTGTTGTGAATTGGTATCAGATTGTATTTTCGTTCTTTCTTAAACAACTTTGGTTTGGTTACTAAACGCTGATAAATAGTTGTGAATTGGTATCAGATTGTATTTTCGTTCTTTCTTAAACAACCATAACCGAAAAGGGGAAAGGGTAAAACAAGTTGTGAATTGGTATCAGATTGTATTTTCGTTCTTTCTTAAACAACATTGTAGGCATCATACTCTCCTTTACCAAAGTTGTGAATTGGTATCAGATTGTATTTTCGTTCTTTCTTAAACAACTGAAGTGTTATGAATAAAATTTTAGAATAGTTGTGAATTGGTATCAGATTGTATTTTCGTTCTTTCTTAAACAACTTACTCACATTGATTATATTTTGTTCACTCGTTGTGAATTGGTATCAGATTGTATTTTCGTTCTTTCTTAAACAACATACCACCAGGAAAAGCGAGTAGTACCAAGGGTTTCAGCCCAAAAACAGGATTAAAAAATTGTTTAAGAACCAATCCCGCTTAACACATAAGCGGGATTTTTTGTTTAAAACATCTCTAGTTGTTGCGGTATTTTCTGAGGGGCGGCTTCTTTTTTACCATCAAATATTTCCACCATCCCGAATTGTTTATCGGTTATTGTCATCATGCCTACTTTCCCTTTCGGTGGTAGAATCGTTCTTATTCTTTTTAAATGCACTTCCATATTCTCTCGGCTGGCGCAATGGCGTACATAAATGCTGAATTGAAACATCGTAAATCCGTCATCCATCATCTGGTCACGGAATTTGGTGTAATTTTTTCTGTCCTGCTTGGTTTCCGTAGGCAGGTCAAAGAATACAAGTATCCACATAACGCGATATTCATTTAGCCGGTTCATAATTGAATTGTCATTGCGAGAAAAATCCTTTAAAAATCAGTTCGAGTATTTTCGAAGCAACCTTCCGCTTTGTCTTTCTGTATTTATATTCCCCTCCTTGGTTTTAAGGAGGGGCTGGCATTGCATATAGCTTACCGGGGTGGTGCACTAACCCGCCCGCCTTCCGCATTGTATCTTATCAATCCGAATTCCGGATTCCGCAATCCGCATTATTCTAAGTCAGGATACAGCATCTTCTTCGCTTCGCCTTCAAAGCATTTCATTAAACCCGAGGTGGTGCGTTGCAAGCCAACCATTAACGGGCTTTGCTCGCCTTCAATCACAATATCAAGGGCTGGTATTTCAAGAAAATATTTCTTTATCGAAGGCGTAAGCTCTTTCCAATCCTCCCCGCTGGTCATTATGCGGTAAACTATTTTGTCTACGTATGGGCGGTACGGCTCCATAATATCGTCAGCTAAACAATACGCATTGTATTTGTTGCGGTGAAATATTCCCAGCGTTGGTAACGCACCCGAGGCAACCAATCCCCGTGCCACTACACCTCTTAGTATTGAATAGCCGTAATTCAACAGGTTATTCGGTGCTTCCCCAAACCGTTCCCTCCTAAAATTCATTTCAGCCGGAAAAATGTTTTGCCAATACATAGCTGCGCCACGCGCTTCATGATTGTCACCATCACCGCTCTTTACTTCTTTCGAAAAGGAGAGGAGCCAACCCGCTGCATCTTCCAATTGCTTGGCGCGTGCTTTCCCTTCTCCTTTAGTAGAAGGTGCCCGAAAAGCGGATGAGGCAGCCAACACTTGTAACAACCTTCCCTGGTTTCTAAGTTTAGCCGAAACTGTCTGTTGCCATAACTGCTTCTTCAACGGCTCACTCGCTTCTATCTGTGCTTTAAACTTTTCTGTTTGCAAAGTGTTCCCTTCCAACGGCAGCATTAACCCGCTTGGCATGTGCGTATCATCGCAGGTAATCAGCGCGGCATTGTTTTGTAGTAAAGCATCCATCAACGCATGACTCAACGTAATTTGCTTATTATCCAAAACTACTACTCCTATATCTTCAATAGGTATAGTAACAACTTTATCTTCGTCTTCTGTTTCGCTTTTTTTATTCAGGCTAACGCATAACTGCTTATCCTTTTTATAAAGATGAGCTGGATTGCCAAAAAAGAGGGTGCGTTTAATCATTCACCTACTTTTGAAATTTCACCTAAATGATTCAAACGAACTTTAATAGGATTTAGTTTTAAGAAACCATCTACGCTGCTTACTTCAATAAATCTATTTGTCTCTCTTGCACCTACAGTTTTTTTGAGTTCGCTGTTTTTTGTTTCTAGATGATGTCTAAACCAATACTTGTTAAGTGAAACACTCCACACTAAAAATAAATTCTTACTCAATTGACTTGTGTTCTTTGTCTTTATGGCTTCTTCAAATATCTCTTTGCCTAAACCTAATACGAACATTTCATTTTCCTGCAAGCTATGTTGCAATTCCATTTTGTCGGATGGCAGTTTGTCTAAAAAACTTTGAGGTAAGTTTCTTTGCAGAACCTCGCTCCAAACCTCACTGCTGTTTTTTATCAGCACAGGTAGTTTGTTTTTCTTTCTCTCAACAGCGTGCCAAAAGGTGCAAACGTGTTGAACCGGATTATCTTCTTTGTCTTTGTATATCGCTATATGATGATTACTGCCCGTTTTTACAAAAGTTATTGCTTTGCCAGCATCATTGTGATTTATAGGTACAACAGAGTCCTTTAATCCGGTTTTTAGTTTTACGGATACAATCTTTATTCCTTTATCTTTATTGAACCAGAGAGGGTCGTTGTCTAAGTCTTTAAAGTTATTTAGAGCTTTTTTTACATCGCTTTTGTAATCTTTTCCCGCTTCAAACCCCCTGTTTAATCTTTCCAAAATTACATCTCTAATCTTGGTATCAATTATTGCGTCTAAAACCTTCTTTACTTTATCATCAATCTTTTCATTTCCGTTTTTATCCTTCTTAACCGTGTAAGTTTCCTTTCCTGTAAATATGTGGTCTTGAGCAGAAATACCAACTTTGTATTTCTTAATGATGTGTTCTTCTTTTTTGCCCCCCGTTGAAGAGATATTGATTTTACCATAATAGCCGCTCTCATGCAACGCACCTCTCGGCACTATTATGCCACTTTGCACAATCCTCTTGCTTCCATCAACTTTTACCTTTCTTACACCTGTGGTAGCAACTTTTTTACCCGCTTTAAAAGATACTAAAACTTTCTCTGCTTCTTTCTCAACCTGTGCGGTAGTGAAGGGTTTATAGGTGGTCAGATATTTTTCAAGTAGAGTTAGCTTTTCGTTGTATTCGACTTTTGCTTGCTCTACAGCTTTATTCATTTCGTCTTTCACATCGCTTGCGCTTAGTGTATTAATGCGTTGTATAAAACCTTGTTGTGTACAGGCAATTACTAAAGCATCAATAGCATGATGTCTGTGGTCATCGCGTTTTGTCCAATTGGCAATTTCTTCTTTCTGGTGTTTTCTTTTGCCGTGTTCACTAGTCCATTCTTTAATTACAGTTTGCCCTATTCCTTTATACTTGGGGAGTTGTAAATTCATCAATACATCATCCCACCCCCATAGTTCCCTAAGCTTTGCTGTAACAGTTCCTTCGGTGGCGGTAACATTATTGCAAACTTGGTTAAGTATTTCTCTTGATTTTCTGGCTATGTATTGTGTTTCTCGCAGTTGTCGGGCAATAAAATTCTCCCAAAGTTTTTTATCTGCTTCTGTTTCTTTCTTATGCTTTTTACGTTCAGTGTATTCTTCAAACGAAACTTTTAACCGCTGCATTTTGCTGTACGAGATAATGCCTCTCTTATACCAATCATCAACTCTATGCAGATAACGGTCTAATTCAACCTCTCCCCTTTTTGCAATGTAGTCGTAAGCTGTTTGGTTGGTTTTATTGGCATTACAGCTTCTATGTACCAAAACCTTGTTGGTTTGTGAATCATCAAACAAAAGTGCTTTAGGCACAATATGGTCAACATCAAAATTGTCTCCGCTTAATGCTTGGGAGAGATTAAAACTTTCTCCACAATAAATACATTGATTAACTACCTGCGCATCTTTTAGTTTTTGCCCTCTCGAAGGAAAGATGAACTTATATTTCTGAATATATCTTTTGGTAGCAGGTAATCCTAATTCGCTTAGTCGCAATGCAACTTCGTCATTCAGCTTTTTGTTGTTGCTGTTTTGAATATCTGCCTCATTTCTTTCGTCTTTGCTTTGCTTTAATTCACGGGCAAGTTCTATCCGTATTTCATCGGGCTTACCATATTTACCTATAACTGCATTAACCACATTAATCATTTGGTTAAGTATCTTTTCAACAACCGGTTGGCGTAAACTGTTTTTAGGTAACAACTTTAGCTGGTCAGCAGTTACACGGTTTTCTCTTTCAGTTGTAGTTAAACTGTCCGAATGGTTATATCCGGCTAAAGAGCAGGCTTGTGAATAATCATAGCCATCAAAAAGATACGGCAGTATCTTTCGCATGGCTTTGTTCGATTTGTTGCCAAATCCCTGCTTATTAAAATCAAGTTTGGATAGTTCACGTGCTGCACTTTCGCTAAACTTAAATCGCTTCATAAGTGCTTGTCTACACTCATCTAAATCTTTTATAGAATAGATGGTATGCCATAGTTTGTAAAGCGGTTCTTGCTCAAGTTTCGCAGCTAATTGCAGGCTGTCCTTTTCCTCTAATATTTCGCCCGTTTTGTTATCTACAATTAATGCTTTGTGCGTTGAAGGAATAACACTTGCTTCAAACCGCAAGTGTTCACTTTCTCGAATAACCTTAGTTATTTCTGCATAGGTTATGTTCCCATGCAGCCCTTTAAGTATCTGCTTATTAGCATAAACGTCTTCTTTTTTAAGTTGCAATATTTTAAGCATGTCTGCATAGCTTAGGTTGGCGTTACTCCAAAGCCTATTCACTATCTCCTGTTTTTCTTCTGGTGAAGGAAATCTATCACCCCATTTATATTTCGACCCATCAGGGTTTTTCACTTTCAACGAGAGATTATTAACCGTTTCCCAAATCTTACATAATTGGAAAAGTGGCGATGTTTTCGGTGCTACTTTAGGTCCGGTGAAGATTGTTTTTTGTTTTTGAGTTACCTTGTCTGTGTAGGTCGTTTCAAATCCCTCAAATTCGCATACATTAACTAACCCCTTTTGCGATTTAAGCGGTCGTTGATAGTAAATGATTTCATCCCGTACCTTTGAAATAACTTCATCTGTAAGAAACGAATGTCTTTCTTTCTGAACTTTCATTATAGCATCAAACTCTTCAATGTATGCCTCTCTCGGGTAAACTTTCTTCTTTACATGGAAGTATTGATTGGCTTCATTTGCTTGATTTAACTCTGTGTAAAAATACTGTCCTAGTGTTTTACCCGTAACTTTTAGTTGAGCATATCTGCTTTTCACTTCGGCTACATAGTCAGTATCTTTTTTATCCTGGTTATCTTCACTTCTTGCCGATTTGTACCCTCTTTTCTGATTTAGCATGTAAAGTACTCTGCCAAGTTGTTCCGGTGTAATGGTTTCGTTTTCCGATGCAGCATCATTACGTAACTTCCACAAGTCGAGTACAGGTAATTGTATTAGCTCTAAACTTGGTAAAATGTTTAATTGCTTTAATACTTTAGTTAAACTGTATTTAAAATCGTCACTTTTCTTTAGTTGCTTCCTGTTATAACCTTTCCGTTGTGTCCGCGCTGTGGTGCGTTCTTGATTCTTTGAGATTGCTTGCCCGCTTTGAAACTGGTCGCGGTCATCTGCACTTAGTGGAATAATTCTTGCGCCCATTGAAACAATTCTGATAGGAATATTAACCTCATTTACTTCAATTAAAGCCCACCCAATTGAGTTCGTTCCCAAGTCAAGTCCTAAAATCTTTTTCATAAATGGATATTTATTTTACTTTCGATTTACAATCTAATACCAATTCACAATAAGGATTATTCCGTTGTGAAAACATTTAAGCCGCCTCGTCTTCAAATACTGGGGTAAATTTTTTAAAAGCCGAGGTAACTCGGCTTTTTCATTTACCATATTCTAATCATTTCGCCCGGGGGAAACTTCGGGCATTTTTTTCCCTCTCCGAATCTAACATTCAATAGCTCTAAAACAAAAAGCCGCGCTCCCGCGCGGCTATGTATTTTTCTCCCCGCTGTCCTGAGTCTGAAGCCCGGCCCAAGCCGGGGGACTCAGGACCTCACTGCTCTACCCACCGACTGGCCAAGAATACCGCTTAGCTTTTGCATGGGGTTCTTGCGCCTCAATCAGCATCCCTGCCGTTCTCTTTGTGTCCTTTGCGTTAACCTTCGTGCTCTTTGTGGTAAAAAAATGTATTTGTATTTGGCTGTTCTCCTCTTCCTCCGCGCCTCCCTGTCTCGGCTTAGCCGAGAAGTGCGCAACTGCGTTCGGCTGTTAATTCTAAATCCTCAATTCTTAATCCTTTCCCAACACACTTTTCCAACCTACCAACGCATATTTTCTTCTAACCTATCCGTTTCGTAAACCCTCCAACCGTCTTCCCCTTAACCCCTAAACACTTTCACACCTTCCCACAACTCTTTCACACCTAACCTGCGCTCTTTCACTCCTTCCCGCCTTACTCTTACACCTCCCTTATTCTCTTTACCTTAACACCTTAACACTTCAACACCTTCCCACAACTCTTTTCCACCTCCCTTTCGCACTTTTCCGGTAAACTTATCGTCTTTGCTCACTCACTTATCATCTTTGTTCCCTTCCTTTTCGTCTTTTACTCCTCACTTTCGCGCTTTTTCCCCCAACCTATCCTTTCTGTTCCCTAACCTATCATCTTTGTCATCTTGCCTTTTGTGTTTTGCTCCCCTCTCTTTCGGAGAGGGGTTGGGGGAGAGGTTTCATTCACCTCCCCCAACCTTAACACCTAAACACCTTCACACTTTAACACATCCCTCACACACTTTCTCACTCCACGCTTTTGTATTTGGCTGTTCAAGTCCCCTTTAGGGGATTTAGGGGTTTTTATTCCTGTTCGGAAAGTGAATAATGTAGTAAAGCGTAACCACAATTAAACCGGCCACAAAAAATATCATGGCGTATGGTCTTAGCCCGTCATTAAAAAAGAACTCACCGGTCATCCACGTACCGTTAGCGGTAATCCACAGGCAAACCGCAATGTTATGAAAAAGGTCAGCCAGGTTCTTCCGCGAGCGCCAGGCAATGTGCACAGCCACTAAAAAGGTTGGCACAAACAAAGCCATACCGGCAATCTTAAAATCGCTTACCCAGCAGGTATCTTTAATCAGCCATAAAGCAATGTGAAGGTTTTCGTATTCGCGGATGTTCTTAAACAGACTGCTGTTCCTCATGCAAATGGGTTTCGGGTTTATACGAATCGCTCTTTCTTTTGATTCCGAAGATGATTTATTTTTTGATATTACTTCAAAAAAAGTAGTTTTAACCCGGTCGAAAACAAATTAGATATTGTATTTATTTATTCCCAAGTGAAAGATGGTAGCAGGCGAAAATAAACTGACATTGCACGATGTCTTTAAGGTTCTTTACGAAAATGAAAAGATTGAAATAAGCCCCGCGGCAATAGCCAAAGCAAACGCCAATTTTAATTTCCTCCGCGAGTTTGCTAAAGACAAAGTTATCTATGGCATCAACACAGGTTTTGGCCCAATGGCACAACACCGCATTGCTTACTCCGAGCGTTTAACCCTTCAGTACAATTTAATCCGCAGCCATGCCTCCGGTTCCGGTAAACCCATCGATGTAATATACGCCAAGGCCATGTTGCTCGACCGCCTCAACACATTTGCGCAATGCAAAAGCGGTGTGCACCCCGACCTCATCGTGCTTATAAAAGACATGATCAATCTCGACCTTATACCGGTGATATACGAACACGGTGGGGTAGGAGCCAGTGGCGACTTAGTGCAGCTCGCACACATGGCACTCGCAATTATTGGCGAAGGCGAAATTCATCACAATGGCAAGATTCATAACGCCACCGAAATACTCCAGGCACATAACCTCACACCGTTTGCTATTCGCCTGCGCGAAGGTCTTGGTTTAATGAACGGCACTTCCTGCATGACCGGTATTGGTTTGGTAAACATCATCGAAGCTAAGCGCTTGCTCAACTGGTCAGTCTTAATCTCCATCACCATCAACGAAATCTTCGAAGCCTTTGACGATCACATCTCCGCCCCTTTAAATGCTGTCAAGCACCACACCGGTCAGCACAAAGTAGCTGAAGCCATGCGCCAGATAATTTCGAAGAGCGTATTGATGAAAAACCGTCACGATTATCTCTACACCGATACTACCGAAACACATTTCAAAGATAAAGTGCAGGAGTATTACTCTCTCCGTTGTATGCCGCAGATACTCGGCCCGGTTTACGACACCATAGCAACTGCCGAAAAAATAATCACCGATGAACTAAACTCCGTCAGCGATAATCCGGTAATAGACGATGAAGCAAAGAATGTTTTTCATGGTGGAAATTTCCATGGCGATTACGTTTCGCTCGAGATGGACAAACTCAAAATGGCCATCACCAAACTCTCCATGCTTGCGGACCGGCAATTGAATTACCTCTTGAACGATAAACTCAACGGCAAACTTCCTCCGTTCATCAACACCGGTACCATCGGTTTAAATTTCGGTATTCAGGGCATTCAATACACCGCTACATCCACCGTTGCCGAAAACCAAACACTTTCCAACCCGGTTTATGTGCACAGCATTCCAAGCAATAACGATAACCAGGATATTGTAAGCATGGGGAGCAATGCCGCCTTAATGGCCGCCCGTGTTATCGAAAATACCTTCGAAGTTTTAGCCGTGCACACCTTGGCGGTGGTAGAGGCCGTTGATTGTTTAGATAAATCAGAAAAGCTTTCAGCTAAGGCGAAAGAACTTTATACCGGGGTTCGCAAAGTCTCTTCAAAAATAGAAAGCGATGTGGCTAGTTTTAAAAAACTTAAGAGTATTAAAGAGTATCTAAGAACAAATAATCCGGAAGTTATATAAGAGAGTTCAGATTTTAGAAATCAGAAGTAAGATTGAAATGCAGGTAGGCTGCTAAATCTAAAATCTAAAATCTAAAATCTAAAATACTGAATACATGAACGAAAAAAAGCTAAAGTATGCTCTTGTAACCGGTGGCTCAAGAGGAATAGGCAGGGCAGTAAGTTTAAAACTTGCCGCGCAGGGTTATTTTGTATTGGTAAATTTTCAGCGAAACGAAACCGAAGCCGATAAAACCGTTGCCCTGATAAAAGAAGCCGGAGGCGATGCTGCTGCTATGAAGTTTGATGTTTCAGATAAAGACGACATTCAGAAAACATTAGGAGGGTGGATAGAAAACAACAAAGACAAAACCATCGAAGTGCTGGTAAACAATGCCGGTATCCGCAAAGATTTTTTGATGATGATGATGGCAGAAGCCGACTGGCATGATGTATTGCGCACTAATCTCGATTCATTCTACTACATCACTAAGTTGGTTATCCCCGGCATGATGTTCCAGCGTTTCGGTCGTATCATCAATGTAGTTTCGCTCTCAGGTATTAAAGGCTTACCGGGGCAAACAAACTACTCAGCTTCAAAAGCCGGAGTAATTGCCGCTTCAAAATCACTGGCGCAGGAAATTGGCAGAAAAGGAATCACGGTGAATTGTGTAGCCCCTGGCTTTATTAAAACCGAAATGACAGAAGGTATTGAAGAAGCACAGTTCAGAAGTATAATACCGGTGCAGCGTTTTGGCGAAGCTGATGAAGTTGCTGAGGCCGTTTCCTTTTTGGCATCAAAAGGGGCATCTTATATTACCGGTGAAGTGATAAACGTGAATGGAGGTTTATACACCTAAGGCAATGCCATGCAGCCTGAAAAAAAGGTAAACATTATTGGTGCAGGTATCTCGGGTTTATCCCTGGGCTGCTACCTGCAAATGAACGGTTACGAAACACAGATTTTCGAAAAGCACAACATTCCCGGTGGCCTATGCACCAGTTGGGATAAATCAGGCTATACTTTCGATGGCTGTGCGCATTGGATTCTCGGCTCAGATAAAGGAAGTTCGTTCTATAAAGTATGGAACGAACTCATTGATATGCGGAAAGTGGAATGGGTTAATCATGATATCCGCATGTTTATTGAAGTAAAAAACCGCGATAAATACGGTAGTAACACATTCCGCTTTTATACCAACCTCGATAAACTTCAGCAATACCTGATTGACCTTGCCCCGGAAGATGAAAAAGCGATTCGCGATTTCATCAAACCCATGCGCGTTATCCAGAAGTTTGACATGCCGCCCATCATGGATGAACTGCCCTTGATTCTATCCATCATCCGTAGTATAAAAATGATGCGTTATGCACAGTTTCTGTTTACGTTTCTGAAACTCTGGGGACAAACCAACTACACCTTCGCAGCAAAATTGAAGAATCCTTTTCTGAAAGAAAGCTTTGAGATGTTGTATGACGGGGAAGAAGTAAACCTGCTCGTGATTTATTTTCCAATGGCAAGTTTCGATAAGAAGAGTGCCGGTTATCCCTTAGGCGGTTCACTGAAATTTGCAGAACGTTTTGAGAAAAGGTATCTGGAACTGGGCGGTAAGATTCATTACCACACACCGGTGAACAAAATTCTTACGGAAAATGGAGTTGCTAAAGCGGTAGAAGTCCGCCACGGAAAAATTCATGAATCAGATTTAGTTATTTCCTGTGCCGATTGGTATTTAACGGCCTTTGAGTTACTGGAAGGAAAGTTTGTAAACAAGAAAATGATTGCTTTGAAAGAGGGTAGGAGTCTGGAAGTGTTCTATTCGGTTGTGCAATTTTCGTTCGGCATTGGTAAAGACCTTTCAACTGTGCCTCACCTGATGCGCTATCCTTTGGAGTTACCATTAGTATCACCGGATGGAACGGAGTATAACCGGATGGAAGTTCACATTTATAGTTACGATAGAACTATGGCACCTGAAGGAAAGAGTTCGGTAGTGGTAAGTTTCTATACCAAACAACGCGACTTCTGGATTAACCATCGCAAAAACAATCGCGCGGAATACCGCAGAATTAAGACTGAGTTTGCCGGAAAAGTCATTGAGCAATTGGAGAGCCGTTTGAACGGTGTTAAAGAATTTATTGAAGTAGTGGATGTTGCTACACCGGCTACCATTCTTCGCTACACCGGTAACTGGAAAGGAAGCGCACAAGGCTTAATGCCGGGGAAAAATTTCCTGGCTTCCGTACCCATTCAACCAACTTTCCCCGGGCTAAAGAATTTCTATTATGCCAGCCATTGGAACCGTCCGAGCGGTGGGTTACCAATTGCCGTAATGAGCGGACGGCAACTAGCCCAGAAAATTTGCAAAGATGATGGACGGAAATTTGTAGTTAAAAAAGACTGGTGATTACTTGCTGCAAAAGCATTTACTGTTTAAGGGCTTCTGTTTATCAGCACCGGCATGTAGTTGTCTTTCTTTTTAGGCTTCCACATCCTGAAATTCCAGCCTAGGCCTGCCATAAATTTCATTTCGTCAAGTCGGGTTGGTGAAGAAAGTTTGCTGAATACCTGACCGGTTACAGCCTGCACTTTTACAAACAAATGAAATATCCAGCCCACATAATAGTTACACCCAATAGTTGCAGCCGCCAGCGGAACCGGTGTGAAAGGTGTACGCTTTAAATTGTCGCCATCTTTGTATGCTACCTGCACCAATCCTATCCCCGGTGTAAAGCCGATATAAGGATCCCAGCGGCTGGGTTTAAGAAAGTGGTAATTCAACCCGCCAAACAGGGCATGATTGGCTTTTAATCCGGTTTCATTTTTTCTGTTTAAGGCAAACGAACACCAGATGGAACCGGTGAACGAAACACGGTTATCAAAAAACAGATCCATATCGCCATTTACATAACCGGTTGCCACTTTTTGGTTGAACAAGAAACCAGGTGCAAGGTTTCCCTGTGAGCGAAAACATCCTTTTCGCTCCTCCCATATTTTTTGTGCGGGCAATTGGGTGAAAGCCAAAACGGAAAGCATCAAAAGCAATATTCTGATAGAGGTTATTACCAGCAGTTTTTGTTTGCAGGTATGCCGGTGCGTGATGTAATCGGCAAGCATTATAAAAACGCGGTTTATTTTCGTGGTTTCCATAGCTGTAAAAATTTATAGTTAACACTTACATTCAGGAGCAGGTGTCCTTCCCATCCTGCATTTTTATGCAGTTCAAGGTGCATTTCGCCATCCGGCTCTTCTTCCACATGCAGCTCTTTGCCCAAGTGCAGCATGTATTGTGCAGAAAGCGAAATATCGAACTTAGGAGTAACGTTGTAGTGGCATCCTAAGCCGGCCTGCACGGCCGAACTGAAATGAGACATTTTCTTTCCATTTTCTCCGTTTATCTTAACGATAGTTTCGTCAAAGCAATGACCGGCAACTATATACGGTGTCAGTTTGCGGGCAAAGCCTTTAATATCTATCAGATAAAACATTACGCTCCAGCCTATATGAACATCGGTGCGGTGCGCTTTGTTTTTAATGTTGGTTATCAGCACATCGGCAAAAAACTCCGTGTTTACCCGGTCAATTACCTGTATCCGGAATTGTCCGCCTGTACCATTGCCGAACATGTTAGCATCATGCTCGCTAAACAGGCTGTAAGTATTGCGAAGACCGAGAGAGAAGTTGCCGTTTTGTTTAGCATAGAGCGGCTTTTTGAATTCAGAGAGGGTATCGCGTTTGTTTTCCGCGAGTAGCAGGTTTGGTAACAGACCAAACAGGAGAATAACCGGCAGCCATCTTGTTCGTTTCATAACAGTTGGTTTTGGTGAGGTAGCGGTTTCTCATAACAGTTTATTTATTTTTTAACGGTGGGTACTCGGAATTTATTGTGTGGTGTTGGAAAAGGTACAAAAAAAATCCCGCCCCAAGGGGGCCGGATTTTTTAACTCTAAAGCAATATGTTTAGAAGAACTTGTTTCTTTTCTTAAGTTCTTCAGCTGCATCACTGTAGCCGTTCTTGTATGATTTGTTGCAAACTCTTTCGAACTCATCTATCTCCATCACCATTGCACTCGGGAATGGTTGGTCGTAAAATCCGATTAGAAAATCCTTTTTTGCTTTTTCGTAGTAGTAATCTTTTGCTTCCTGCGTAGCCATTATCTTTTCTGTTCTAAGGTTAAATGTTTTTGTTTTCGTGCACCAACTTACTGAAACAAGTTCCGCAGTTGATTTATCTATTCATACGTTGTATGTATGTGAAATGTTCTAATGGAAAAACTTTTGATTTACAAAGTGCTGATTGTATTTGTCTGAAAAGAAGGCCTTAAAAGCAAAAAAGCGCCCTGACAACTCAGGACGCTTTTAATAGTTCAAACAGTTTTTTGTTATGCCTTTTTCTTTCTGTTCATCAGGTCAACCATGATAGGTGACGCTACGAAGATAGAAGAGTAAGTTCCTATCAACAACCCGATGATAAGGGCGAAAGAGAAACCACGGATAGGAGTTCCGCCAAACAGGAAGAGTATAAGGGCAACGATGAACACGGTGAACACCGTCATAATAGTTCTGCTTAATGTCTGGTTGATAGAATCGTTTACGTTTTGAACCGCAGTGCGGGTAGGATGTAAGCCCATAGTCTCACGAATACGGTCAAACACCACCACCGTATCGTTTACCGAGTAACCGATAAGAGTAAGCACAGCCGCTACGATGTTCTGGTCAATTTCGAGCGAGAACGGAAGAATGTGACGGAACAAAGAGAACACGCCCAACACCAATATCGGGTCGTGAATCAAGGCGACAATAGCACCGGTGGCATACTCCCAACGTTTGAAACGTATGAAGATGTATAAGAAAACTCCACCCAAACTGAACAGGATTGCCCAAAGCGAACTTTGACGGATATCATCGGCAATTGTCGCTTCAATTTTGATAGAACTCTTCACGTTCTTAGTTCTGAAATCTTCGAGGGAAGGAGCCTCTGTATAGAAAGGTTTCAATCCTTCGTAAATTTTCGCTTCCACGGTGCTGTCGGTAGCTGCACCTTCTGCATCAATCATGTAAGCCGTGGTGATAGAAACCTGGTTGTCGCTTCCGTAGGTTTTAACCTGTGGGGTTCCGTCTAAACTCTTTTCAAGAGCAGCACCTACGGCTTCGGTAGTTACATTTTTATCAAACTGAACCACATAGCTTCTTCCACCCTTAAAGTCAACACCTAAGTCGAAGCCATAGAAAACAATAGAACTGATGGAAACGGCAAAGATGATGGCAGAGAAAATGTAAGAGTATTTCTTCTTACCGATGAAATCGAAGGTAGTTCCTTTGAAAAGGTTGCTGGTGTATTTATTTCCAAAATCAACTTTCCAGTTTTTATCGAACCACCAGTCGAAGGTTACTCTCGATACTAATACGGCTGTAAACATGGAAGTAAACAAACCATACACCAGCACCCGACCGAAGCCCTGAATAGGACCGAGACCGAAAATCATGAGGGCGATACCTACCACCATGGTAGTTAAGTTACCGTCAATAATGGCGCTGTAAGAGTGGCTGTAACCTTCATCAACAGCTAAGCGCAATCCTTTGCCGCGGGCGACTTCCTCGCGCACACGCTCGTTGATAATTACGTTGGCATCTACCGCCATAGCCAGCGTAAGCAGGATACCCGCCATTGCCGGAAGGGTAAACGATGCTCCGATAGAGATAAGTGCACAAATCAAGATGAAAAGGTTCAGGAACATGGCGATGTTGGCAATAACACCCGAACGGTTATAATAAGCCACCATAAACAGGAACACCATACCGAAACCAATCAGCAACGAAAGCAAACCGGACTTGATAGATTCTTTACCAAGCGATGGTCCGATAACCTGCTCCTGAATAACTACGGTTTTAGCTTCGAGTTTACCGCTCTTAAGGATGTTACCTAAGTCAATCGCTTCTTCCAGCACATCAATACCGGTTATCTGCGAGCGGCCACCGGAAATCTTCTGCTGCACACGAGGAGCAGAGAACACGCGGTTATCGAGAACAATTGCAATACATTTCTTCACCGTCTTGCCGTTTACGTTGCCGTTTACCGCGGCTTCGGTCATTTTCTCCCACTTAGCGGCACCAAGGGCATTCATCGAAATGTCTACTTCAGGAATACCGAACTGGTCGAAACTCTGATAAGCATCGGTAATTACATCGCCACCCAGCGGTGCTTCGGGTGAAGACGGATTTTGTTTAATGGCATACAAGCCATAAACGTTATTGTCTTTGATAGCCGGATGCGCGCCCCAAAGCAATTTCAAATCGCGGGGGAATACTGCACGAACTTCTTCGCGGCTCAACAGACGGTTAATTTTTGCAGTATCTTTTCCGAATGCACGGCCAACCATTGGTCCTTCGCCTACGCGCTGGCTTTGGCCTTCGGTAACTATGTTCGGGTAAAGCACTTCGAACAGCGGGTTAGAGTTAGTGTTGGAAGTATCGGGCTTGGCAGCAGCACCGGTATCGGCAGCAGCTTTAGTGGTAGTGTCGGTACCGAACAAAGCAGCACCGGCAGTTGAAGCAGCAGTTGTATCTACAGCACCGGTGAGGGTGGTGTCGGTGGCAACGGTTTCTGTCTTAACGGCAAGCGCTGCGCGAAGCGTGGTGTTAGCGCCATCCAGATAGTTGATTACTTCTTCGGTTTCGTAAGTATCCCAGAATTCTAACTGAGCAGTGGCCTGTAAGAGTTTACGCACACGGGCAGGGTCGTCAACACCCGGAAGTTCGAGAATGATACGACCGGTGTTTTCCTGCAAGGAGATATTAGGTGAAGCCACACCGAACTGGTCGATACGGGTTTTAAGAACCTGGAAAGTATTTTTAATGGCACCGTCAAAATCTTTGCGGAGCACATTGATAACTTCATCGTTGGAAGAAGTAATGCTGATTTTGCCCTGATAACCCTCGATAGGAGCGAAGATGGCAGAAAGCTTGGCGTTCTTATCCAGCTTTTCAAACTCGTCCTGGAAAACGGTAAGGAAATCGGCCTGTGAGTTAGCCTGCGCCTTTTTGGCATTGGTAATAGCCTGATTAAAAACCTGGTTGCGGTTGTTGTAAGACAGGTTGCGCAACACATCGTCTTCCGAAATTTCCATAATCAAACTCATACCGCCCTTTAAGTCAAGACCCAGCGAAAGTGCATGGTCGCGGCAGAATTTGTAGGTATAGAAATCTTTAAGGCCCCAGATATCGATAATGGGAAGAGAAGAAACAGAGTCGAGGTAGTTTCTGCGGTAGAGTTTGGTGATTTGCTCTAATGAATCTTTAAAAAGAATTTCCTGTGCGGGGTTTAAACCGGCAGGCTGGGTTACCTTAACAGCAGCGGCTGCATATTTGTCGGCTTTGCCCTCTACATGGTTAGCCAGAAAGGTAAACGAAAGCTGAATAAGACACACCACCACCAGTACCCAGGTGAAAAATTTAATAACTCCTCTAAGATTCTGCATTTGAAAGTTTATTTATAGTCTGAAAAAAGCGCGTCCCGCTTTTGGCGGGGCGGGCGCAAATATATAAGAATAGGTGATAAAGAAAAGGAGGTGATGAGTTGATGAGTTAATGAGCAAATTAGCAGATGAACAGCCGGTAACTTAGCGGTTAATGATAAGCTTCTTTGTGGCACTTCATCTATTGCTGCCGGTAATGGTAAGTATGATTAACTTTTTTTCAACCGGCTTATTATTTGCAATTCTTCCACATCGGCTTTGTCCTGCAGGCGATTAGCTAACAGTTTGCTTACAATCAAATCGTCCAGATGCAATACCGGGATTGATAAATTTTTGATGGTTAACAACTGCTTCCGGTTATAGGCATCATCAAAATTCAGCCCTTGCACTTTACTTAAAAAATCTATGCGTTCAGGTTCTGTGCCGATATGAAAAACTACTACCTCCGTAAAATTCATGGCGGCTATTGCTGCAATTCCATCTTTGTCGAAGTCTAATTTTTCAAAAACTTTTAAAAGCCGTTCTTTGTTTTCGTTGGTAGGGCGGAGCCAAACATCCATATCGCCAGTTGCCCGGATATAACCGTGGTAGATTACTGCATAACCGCCAATTAATATGAAATCTACCTGGTGTTGAATTAGCTCAACAATCATTTGCTGATGCACCGGATGTGTAAAGTTCATGCGTCTATAACTATTTTACTTCCGTGCGGCATGGTCTGCCTGAATTCGTAAAATTTGTTCATGAGTTTATAGAAATCGGCAAATCGTTCTTCGGGGGTAAGCGATGCCCAGTAATTCCGCTGTAAATCTTTTTGCTCTTGCAACGAAGAAACAGTTATACTTTTGTAGGAAACCACCGGATCTTCTGCTTTGTCTTTTTCATCCTGTTCCATTGGCCTAAAGTAATGAAAGTTTATTTGCTTATCACTAACTTCTTCGTTCCGCTTCTGCCGTTGCTATCCGTAACGGTAACCAGATAAACCCCATTAGAGAAATTGACGATTGACCATTGACGATTGACCATCGTTAATACATCAGTCATTATTACCCTTCCGGTTATGTCTGTGATGGTTAGCAGAGCACTCTCAGCACCTTCGGGAGTGGTAACCGTAACGCTGGTAGTGGCGGGGTTGGGGGAGAGGGTGAAGGAGGCAGTGGCAGTGGGCAGTTCGGTAATCCCCGAAACCAAATGGTTAACTACCTGCACGGAAATCATATCCTCTGTTTTGTAAATGTAAGTAGACGAATCGCAATAAGTATTTGAGCAGCCCCAGGGATTAGAAATAGCAAGGCAAATATTATAGTTACCCGGTGAAGCATAATTGTGCGAGGGTGTTGGACCAAAGGTGCCGCTGCCATCGCCCCAACTCCAAAAGTAGGTAAGCGGCATACTGCTGGTTGACTGGTCAAGCGCCCACCACTTATGCGGGGTAGTAGTATCAGGATAAAGTGTAAAGGCGGCATGGCATAAAGTATCGTAGGCGCAACCCCATATACTATCACCATAACTTATGAAAGGATTGACGGAAGTTTGCGAAGTATCAACGGGCGTATCGGAAGAAGAAAGGTTTTTTACACGAACAAAAAATTTAAAACCGGCTGCATCGGCTGTGGTAAAAATAGGCACACCTATATTTGCCGTAATATAAACCCGCAATTTATATTGACCGGGCATAGAACAGGTGGTACCATTTAATTTAATGCAACCGGTATCGGTAAATGTGTTCGTTGTATCGCTTGTTGCCCAACACAAGCCGTCAGGCAAATTTTCGATACTGTCAATTCGCAGTGACTGAACACTCACCACATTTCCGCCAAATGTAATGGTGCCTGAATTAATGTATTGAATAACCGCATTGGAAACAACTCCGTTTTCGAGAGGCGGCAAACTATCGTTAACCGGATAAAAAAAGCCCTGATGGTTAGGGTCAATTATACATTGAGAGGAACCAGAGTTTCCGCAATACTGCGCCTTAGCGCCAACCACCAATAAACCCAAAACAAGAAACAGTAAACCCTTTTTCATGCGCTTTTAGTTTTGAATAATCAGTTTCTTCGTTGCACTCGCCCCACCGGCACCGGCTTGCCTGCCGGACAGGCAGGTTAGGGTAACCAGATAAATTCCGTTGGGAAGATTTCCGGTTGATAGCACAACCGTTTTGGGCGCAACCCCGAAAGGGTTCCAAACCCTTTCGGGGTTTAGCACCACCCTGCCCGTTAAATCTGTAACGGTTAGCGTAGCACTCTCAGCACCTTCGGGAGTGGTGATAGTAACGGTGGTGGTAGCGGGGTTGGGATGAATTTCGAATTGCGGATTTTGAATTGCGGATTGAGGAATACCGGTAAGGCAACCTTGATTAAGCCCTGCATAAAAACCGGTAATGGTGCTATCGCCATAATCGCAGATACCATAACTGTCACCATCTATAAGGCAATTAGGATAAAGGCGTGGGTAGATATAATTTGAGCCTATTTTTTCTGTGTAGGTTACAGTATCAGCCCACACACTCACCGTAAGCCCTGTTGAATCGCGAACTATTTTAGTATGAAAGGAACGAAGTGTTTGATTGCTTAGAACAATAGAATCTATCCCCACAACCACTGCCTTTATTATAGTATCTCTTGGTGTGCATGCTAAATAAGTATTCCAGTAAGATACGGTATCACCAATATTTGCATTGAAGTAATACATTGAGCGAAAACGGCCATCGAAGAAGAAATAAACTGTGTCATTAAAACTGTAAGTATAAAGGGGAACGTACTTCCCGAGTTTCTGACAAACTATACCATCAACAAGCGTATCTTTTTCAACTTTTATTGTGCCGAAAGATGGAGGAGACATCCAAAAGTAAGTAGTAAGCCAGGTAGAAGAAGGCAACGCCCAATTCTGCGCCCTCGCACCAACCACCAACCCCAAACCAAAAACAAGAAACAGTAAACCCTTCTTCATGCGCTTTCAGTTTTACCTACCCGTGCCACGGTTCAAAACCGTGGCACGGGTAACCGGCATTAAAACTAACCCCCTTTTCCGATAAAAAGAAACCGGTATGCGTTAAGCATAAAAAAATGACAGTTCCATGACAATGCAGCCCGCCCGATTTAGGAGCGGACTTTAGTCCGCATAGATAAAATACATTCCTTTTATCCTTGCCTTTACCGTTGGTTTAAACCAACGGTAACAGCCGATAAGCGGAATACTTTGTTTAACTGCGGACTAAAGTCCGCTGCCGGCACCCGCCAGTTTAAGTTAGCAAGGGCGGAGGTAAGCATAAAAAAATGACAGTTCCATGACAATCGTTTTTTCGTTCAAAAACACAGGTTTACTAGCCATTCCCCCCCGCCCCGAAGCCTGAGGCGGATGGCCGGTGACACGGGAGAGGCCAACAGCGGCAGCAGTTACCCGCCTCAGGCTCCCGGGCGGGTTGCCGGCCGCAGTGTTGAGCCGCCTCGGGCTTAGGGGCGGGTTTATTTTGGTGGCGGCCAACCGCCTGAGCCTTTGAGGCGGACGGACAGTGGCACTGTTCAGCCGCCTCTGCCGCACGGGCGGGTTACTGGCGGCAGCAGCCATCCGCCCCGGCCATTGGGGCGGGGCCAAACCGGCAACGGAGGCCCTCTTTTTGTTGTAAAAAATTTGTTTTTCCTTTACAAAACAAACAACACCGCTATGGAACACAGTCGCTACCTGCCTAAAGATGATTCGGGCAGGAACATTTGGCTTAAAAATTTCAGCAGTAAACTGCCTGCCTACGCCACAAAACTCAACCTTACTCCGGCACAGGTGGATGATATACAAAAAGCTTCGGCTTATTTCGATTATGTGCTTCAACTTACCCTTGAAACCGAAAATTATAAAACGGCCATAGTAAAATACAAAAACCTGCTGCGCGATGGCAGCGAAAACCCCATTGGCACCGTGCCGCAACTCATGGCCGGCACCGCCCCCGATGCCGTGCCTGCCGGTATTTTTAAGCGGGTGGGCAGCTTGGTGGCGCTTATTAAGCTTCACAAAAATTTTACCGAAAGCATTGGCAAAGATCTGGGAATAATTGGCGGTGATGTTGCCGTTGATTTAAGCACCGCAAAACCCGAACCCAAGGCAAGTCTCAAAAACGGTCACGCTTATTTGCAATGGATAACCGGCCACGCCCACGCGGCAGATATTAAAGCCGACTACGGCAACGGGCAGGGTTTTGTAACCATTGCGCGCATTACTCACAACCATTACTTAGACCCTCACCTGCCGCCCACCGGTTCGGCTGTAGTTTATAAATATATGCTCCGCTATGTTTTTAAAGACGAAGAAGCAGGCGAATGGAGTGGCGAAGTTTCTATAACTGTTACCGGTGTGTAAAACAACACCGGTAAAAGCAAAAGCGGCCCCTGGAGTGCTTTAGCAAGCGCGGTGATAAGGCAAAAGGCCAACCCCTAAATCCCCTTCCCGCAATAAGCGGGATGAAACAAAAGGGGACTTTAACAGCCAACAGCCGGTGAGCTATTTTGCGTGGCGGTTCTCCCTTTAGAGCCTGTCCCGAATCTTTTTCGGGAGGGTTAGGGGGTTGTAATAACAAGCACTGGTTAACCGGTTGCGGGTAACTGTCTACTTCTTCTTCAGTTCCTCAATTTCGCGTTTCAGTTCTTCAATCATCTGCTGCTGTTCCTGCACGGCTTTAACCAAAGGCACCACAAAGTCGGCATAGCGCAAGCCATACAACCCTCCCTTATCCTGCGGCTTATCTACCCCGCTGAACGAATATCCTGCTTTAATAGCAGCTTGTTCCACCTCCTGGGCAAGGAAACCGCTAAAGGCGGTTTTTTGTATGTCATACTTTCCGGCCCAGTTAACGGTATCTGTTTTGCCCCACATCAGTTCATGTTCTTTGTCAATGTCGTAGTAATAAGTAACCGGTCGCAATTGGTTGATGAAACTAAGCCCCGCAACATTTTCCTGCACACCGGTTTTTGTGCGGGCATCCGAAAGGGTAGTCCAGCCCACCTGCCCGCCAATAGAAGCCATGGAAGCGTTTCCAATCCTTACACGGTTATCGCCTCCCAGCGCAAGGTTACCGTTTCCGGCAATTACTATACAGTTGATGCGGGCATCGTTATCTGAACCGGCATAGTACCCCAAAAAAGTATTATAAGTTCCGGAAACAATAGCCGTTCCGTAGTATCCCGCACGGTAGCCAAAAGCGGTATTTCTTCCTCCGGTTGAATTGTAAAGCGAATAGTAACCCATGGCTGTGTTATAATCACCGGTTATATTGTTATACAGGGCTAAGGAGCCCACCGCGGTATTGTTAGATCCTCCGTCATTGGCATAAAGGCTGTTATAACCCACCGCGGTATTGTAGCCGGATGATTGATTAGAGTAAAGCGCACTATGGCCCAGGGCTGTGTTGTAATTGCCCGATGAATTAATCCACATGGTTTGTGTTCCGATGGAGGTGTTGTAGTTTCCGGTATTAAGCGAAGCAGTAGTGTTGCCGCGCAGGGCTTCATAACCCAGCGCTACATTTTCATTATTGAAAGCAGTGGTGGTGTTATTAGCATTCATCATGGCTCTATAACCCACTGCAGTAGCATGGCTACCGGCTTTGTTAAACAACAGGGCATCGTAACCAATGGCCGTGTTGGAATTACCGATAGTATTCCAGTAAAGCGAATTCAAACCAACTGCCGTATTATATACACCGGTGGTATTGGAATAAAGCGTTTGCACTCCGCAGGCAGTATTATACGAACCGGTGGTATTGGAATAAAGGGCTGTATAACCACCGGCAAAGTTGTATTCACCACTGCTGTTCGACAGCAGAGACCGGGAACCCAGGGCGGTATTGTAATTGCCGGTGTTATCAGAAGCGTTTGCACTTCCCGCCAGTGCCACATAACCAAGGGCTACATTGTAGTTGGAAAAAGCTGTAGTGGTATTGTTGCTGCGTACCATAGCGCTATAACCAACAGCTGTTGCGTAACTTCCTGCTTTGCTCTCATAAAGCGCCTGAGCGCCTAAAGCCGTATTGTATTCTCCGGTAGTATTATTATTTAAACTTAACATGCCAAAGGCAGCGTTAAGAACTCCGGTGGTATTATTATAGAGCGCAAAACTTCCGGAGCCGGTGTTATAGTTGCCGGTAGTGTTATAATGAAGTGCACGGTGTCCGGTGGCAGTATTGGAATTGCCGGTGCTGTTTGAATAAAGAGCTTCATTACCCAAAGCTGAATTATATTGACCGCTTGTATTGGAATAAAAAGCGCTGCGCCCGATAGCCGTGTTGTAATAGCCGGTTGTATTGGAATACCCTGAAATATAGCCGACAAACGTATTATAATAGCCAATGGTGTTGGATGAACCGGCACTTGTTCCAACAAAGGTATTGTAAGAAGCAAGGTTGTTGTAACCCGTTGCCGTTCCAATAAAGGTATTGTTGGCTCCCGATGTGTTGGTAAATCCCGCATCGTCACCTATAAAGGTATTGGATACACCGGTTGAAATGCTATTGCCTGCCTGATGTCCGAAAAAGGCGTTTTGGTTTACATTATCAATTCTTCCGGCTCTTTCGTTGTTTACCCTGATATTAAACGGAATATTATCGGTGGTGCCGATAAAATTGGTGCCGTCCACCGTTCCGCTGTTTCCGGTGAGGCTCCAGGCATTTAATGCTCCATCTGCGCCTGTAGCACCTGTGGCTCCGGTAGTTCCGTTTGTGCCGGCTGCGCCCGTTGCACCTGTCGCGCCTGTAGCACCTGTAGCTCCATTACTTCCGTTGGTTCCGTTGGCGCCTGTAGCACCTGTTGCTCCCGTAGCACCGGGAGCTCCGTTGCTGCCATTGATTCCGTTAGAACCGGTGGCACCGGTAGGGCCTGTAGCTCCGGTTACACCGGCACCGGTAGCACCGGTATTTCCGGCTGTGCCTGTTGCGCCTGTTGCTCCGTTGCTTCCGGTTGGGCCGGTAGGGCCTGTAGGCCCGGTTGCACCGCCTCCTGCTCCAGTAGGGCCGGTAGGGCCTGTAGCTCCTGTTACACCGGCACCGGTAGCACCGGTATTTCCGGCTGGGCCTGTTGCGCCCGTTGCACCGTTGCTGCCTGTCGGGCCGGTAGGGCCTGTAGGTCCGGTTGCACCGCCACCGCTGCCCGTTGCTCCGGTGGGTCCTGTAGCGCCTGTTACACCGGCACCGGTAGCACCGGTATTTCCGGCTGTGCCAGTAGCGCCCGTTGCACCGTTGCTGCCTGTCGGGCCGGTAGGGCCTGTAGGTCCGGTTGCACCTCCACCGCTGCCCGTTGCTCCGGTAGGTCCGGCAGGGCCTGTAGCTCCGGTTGGCCCAATTGCACTGTTTCCTGCAAACAAGGCATACGGAACACTGATTAGCTGAGAGGTGCCCATGTCAGTAAAAGTGCCGCTGTTATTAATATCGGTTTCAACCTGTAAAAACTTGGCACCGTTGCCCCAGTTAACACTGCTTAAATTGTTCACGCTGCCAATCTGCACGTTTACCAGGCCAAACTGGTTGGCAGTGGTGTTTTGGGTTTCAGTAAAAACCGCATTACCCGCGGCACTGCCATCGTGAATAGTGAAGCGGAGTGCAATGTTTTGGTTCTGCAGCACATCGCCCTGCGCATTGCGGACTACTGCCTGATAGTTGAAAAATTGAGGTGCCTGAGCTGTGGCAAACACCATGCAGAGCATAGCGCTGAAAGCGCTGAGGATTTTCTTTTTCATACAACGATTTTAGTTAGTGCGGGAGCAAGGTAAATAATGTATGGCAAAAGCAGAAATGTAAATAGCAAAGCCATCCTTTAAAGGGATGGCTTTGTTGTTTATACCATAGCGCACAAAGGCAAGCGCTTAAAACGCCCGCACGGCACGCACGTAGTTGGCCTGGTTTTTAGCGGGGTTGGCATAACTGCCGTTCAAGAAATCTACCCCGATACTGCCTGTCGGGCTGTTTTCACTCGAAGTGGCATAAGAGCAGGTGCTACCGCATCCAGGTGATACACTAAAGCCCCCCAAACCTACCAGATGAAGGTTAGTGTACATCAAATATGCTTCATCTCTTGAAGGAAGGAACCAGTCGCTGTAACCACCTAAGCTAAGCGCATCGCAAATTTTAGCCGATATGTTGGCCTGTGCACAAAAAGCCGCTATGGCAGCGGTGTTACTGGCACCGGTACCGAAGGCTGTACTGGTGGCTATGCTGGTACCGTTGCAACCCCATTGGTAATTGCCCAGATTGGTTGGGGTGCACACCAAACCGTGGTTGCCGGTGCTATCAATGTAAAATACTAAGCCACCGGCATAGTTCTGCCCTATGTAAGGGGTAGGAGGAACAAGCGTACTAAATACTTTTTCAGCACCGTACACGGTGCCCTTGCTGTTGGTTGCATAAGCCCTTACGTAGTAAGTCTGCCCGCCCAGCAATCCGGTAATGTTCGAAACAAATGCCCCGCTGCCTGCCCCCTGAGTGGTTTTTGCATTGGCAGTAGTGGGGTTACTGTTTAAACTCCAGCAAACGCCTTTCTGGGTTATGGCGCAGCCACCGTCATCGGTTACTTCACCGCCCGATACAGCCGTGAAAGTATCAATAGCCGTAACATCGGCAGTAGTAACCGTTGGGGTTAAACCGGTGCTTACCGTGTTTTGTGCACCGTAACCGGTACCGGTGCTGTTGGTGGCATAAGCACGTATGTAATACACGGTGTTGCAACCGCTGAGGCCCGTTACCGTGCTGGTAAAGTAACCCAAACCGCTGCCGTCTGTGCTGAAACTGCTGCTCAGGGTGGGGTTGGCACTGGTGCTCCAGCATACCCCGCGGGCAGTAACGGTGCTGCCGCCATCATCGCTTACATAACCCCCGCTGCTGGCTGTGGAAGTGCCGGTAAGGGTTGAAGTAGAAGTGGCAACAGTAGGAACGCTTGGCCCCGGAAACACCAATGCGCTGGTGGTAAAGCTTACCTGATTGCCGTAAGTGGTACTCACCCCGTTAGTGGCATAAGCCCGCACATAGTAAAGTGTGGAAGGTATTAAACCGGTAAGCGTGCTGCTGTAATTGGCCGAACCGGTGCCGTCATTGGTAAAACTATTGGCCAAAGTAGGAGAGGGGTTTACATCCCAAACCACTCCCTTGGCGGTAATAGCCGAACCACCGTTGCTGGTAATAGTGCCTCCCGAGCCCGCCAGGGTAGAAGATATACCCCCTACAGCGTTGGTAGTAAGCACCGGTGCGGTGAGTGCGAGGGTAGTAAAGTTGTATTCGTTACCGTAAACAGTGCCGCCACCGTTTACTGCAAACGCACGCACATAGTAAGTGGTATTGGGCGATAGTCCGGTTATGGGTGCACTGAAACTACCCAGTCCTGCTGTCTGCGTGTAAGTAAAGTGAGCAGTGGTGGGGTTGGAAGAAGTATTCCAGCAAACACCGCGGCTGGTTACGGTAGAGCCGTTATCGGCTGTTACGTTTCCACCGCTGGTGGCAGTAGTATACGATACGCTGCTGACAGCCGTTGTGGTAACCGAAGCCAGCGAGAGGGTAAGCGTGGTAAACGATAACTCGTTTCCGTAAGCGGTGCCCTGTGCATTGGTAGCGTAAGCTCGAACATAGTAGAGGGTGTTAGGGCTTAAGCCGGTCATGAGCGCATTAAAGCTACCGGTAACGGTACCTGCGGCTGAAGTGGCATCGGCAGTAGTAGGATTACTTGATGTTGACCAGCAAACCCCGCTGCCGGTTAAGGCACTGCCCCCGTCATCGCTGATGTTGCCGCCACCCATAGCGCTGGTAAGCGAGATATTATACACGGTGTTAGTAGTAAGGGCTGGAACAGTAAGCGCAAGCGTGGTAAAGCTTAACTCATTGCCGTAAGAACTGCCGATGGTGTTGGTGGCAAATGATCTTACATAATAAGTAGTATTAGGCAACAGCGAAGTAAACGAAGCGCTGAAAGCACCGGTGCCGCTGCCGGCCAGCACATAAGCATCGGCCAGAGAAGGAGAGGTGCTTGTGCTGTAACAGAACCCGCGGGCCAAAATCAATTCGTTGCCGCTGGCGGTTACATTGCCATCAGCCTGCACACTGGTATAGCTGATCGATGAAATACCGGTAGTGGTAACCACCGGCAAAGCCGCAGTGCTCCGCAAAATCTGACCGGTAGAAGTAACCACTACGTTCGGTAAATCGGCAGTGGTGGCTGCGTAGGCCCCCTGGCAGTACAAGGAAGTAATGTTGCCATCGCCCAGCCTTACCTGATTGCCGGCAGTAGCCAGTGCGTTGGCTCCAATTACAGTAACATTAGTAAAGCCGCCACTGTTTACGTTGGCGTTGAAGCCCAATCCGGTATTATACGAACCGGAGGTGTTGTTTTTAAGTGCATCTGCGCCAATAGCGCTGTTGCGGTCGCCCGTGGTGCTGTTATAAAGCGCACCGGAACCACAGGCCACATTTTCAGCTCCTTCGGTATTTTTATACAGTGCCACATATCCGCTGGCGGTATTATGGTTGCCCGTAGTGTTGTAAAGCATTGCCGCCAAACCGGTGGCTGTATTTTGAAAGCCCGTTGTGTTGTATAAAAGAGATGACTCACCAGTAGCTGTGTTATTGCTCCCGGTGGTATTCGATTTAAGTGCAGAGTAACCGATAGCGGTATTGGAAATACCGGTGGTATTATTGTAAAGTGAAGTTCTGCCGCTGGCGGTATTATTGTATCCTGTAGTGTTAGACCTTAGAGCACCAACTCCTACGGCAGTATTTTCCATTCCGGTGGTGTTTAAAAAAAGCGCGTTGGAGCCGATTGCTACATTCTGCCAACCACTGGTATTGGCTTTAAGTGCCCCCCATCCTACCGATGAATTCTCAAAACCGCTGGTATTGGAATTAAGTGTTTGATAACCAAAAGAGGTATTATAATTTGAGCTACGTTCAATTCTGCCTGCTTTCTCATTATTAACACGGAAACTTAGTGCAACATCACTGGTTGTGCCAATAAAATTGGTACCATCTACTGTTCCTGTATTTCCAGTTAAGCCCCAGGCATTCAATGCACCGTCAGCCCCGGTGGCACCGGTAGGGCCTTGCGCACCATCGTTGCCGGTTGCTCCCGTGGGGCCTGTATTACCGGTTGCGCCCGTTGGTCCGGTAGCGCCAATCTCACCGGTAGCGCCAGTTGCGCCAGTATTTCCCTGAACACCTTGCGAGCCAGAAGCGCCCGTGGCACCATTATTTCCCTGAATGCCTTGCGCACCTGTATCACCTGTTGCTCCTGTGTTTCCTTGAATGCCTTGGGAACCGGTAGCGCCTGTTGCCCCTGTATTGCCTTGAATGCCCTGCGCACCGGTAGCACCTGTTGCACCAGTATTACCTTGAATGCCTTGCGGACCGGTGGCGCCCGTTGCTCCCGTATTGCCTTGAATGCCTTGCGAACCGGTGGCACCAGTATTGCCTTGAATGCCCTGGGAACCGGTAGCGCCTGTTGCTCCCGTATTGCCCTGAATACCTTGAGAACCGGTAGCACCTGTTGTCCCTGTATTCCCTTGAACTCCTTGTGAACCAGTAGCACCAGTATTCCCTTGAACTCCTTGAGACCCGGTAGCGCCTGTTGCGCCAGTATTTCCCTGAACACCTTGTGATCCAGTAGCACCCGTTGCTCCAGTATTACCCTGAACCCCTTGAATGCCGGTGGCGCCCGTTGTTCCGGTATTACCCTGAATACCCTGTGAACCTGTAGCTCCCGTTGTTCCGGTATTCCCTTGAATGCCCTGAACACCGGTAGCACCTGTTGCCCCTACGTTTCCTTGAATACCTTGCGGACCCGTAGTCCCCGTTGCTCCTGTATTTCCTTGAATACCTTGTGAACCGGTAGCTCCTGTTGCTCCAGTATTCCCCTGAATCCCTTGAGGGCCGGTACCACCAGTTGCTCCTGTATTTCCTTGAATGCCTTGCGCACCGGTAGCACCTGTTGCTCCTACGTTACCTTGAACGCCTTGTGAACCGGTAGCGCCAGTTGCTCCAGTATTACCCTGAACCCCTTGAATGCCGGTGGCGCCCGTTGTTCCGGTATTACCCTGAATACCCTGTGAACCTGTAGCTCCCGTTGTTCCGGTATTCCCTTGAATGCCCTGAACACCGGTAGCACCTGTTGCCCCTACGTTTCCTTGAATACCTTGCGGACCCGTAGTCCCCGTTGCTCCTGTATTTCCTTGAATACCTTGTGAACCGGTAGCTCCTGTTGCTCCAGTATTCCCCTGAATGCCTTGTGGACCAGTATCTCCAGTATTACCCTGAACCCCTTGAGGACCTGTATCACCTGTTGCTCCTGTGTTTCCTTGAATGCCTTGTGAACCGGTAGCGCCCGTTGCCCCTGTATTTCCTTGAGTGCCTTGTGGACCGGTAGCTCCTGTTGCTCCAGTATTCCCCTGAATGCCTTGTGGACCAGTATCTCCAGTATTACCCTGAACCCCTTGAGGACCTGTATCACCTGTTGCTCCTGTATTTCCTTGAATGCCCTGCGCACCGGTAGCACCTGTAATGCCTGAAGCAGAGTTACCTGCATAAAGGGCGTAAGGCACACTTAGTAACTGAGAAGTTCCCATATCAATGAAGTTTGCTCCACCAGTAATGTCTATTTCTACCTGTAAGTATTTGGCACCGCTGCCCCAGTTAACTGCACCTAGCGGACTGGTACCTCCTATATGCTGGGTAATTAAACCAAACTGGTTGGTGGTAGCTGTGTTTGTTTCTGTAAAAACAACCGGACCTGTTGGGCTTAAATCATGAATTTTAAAACGAACAGTAACATTTGTACCTCCCGTTAAAGGATTACCCGATGCATCTCTTACTACTGCCTGATAATTCATTACCTGCGGAGCCTGCGCCTGCGCGATTGACAATAACAGTATCCCTAAAAGAACGGAAATGAGTTTTTTATTAAGTATCATTTTTTGATTGTTTATGTATTGCAAGACTAAAGGGTAACTGTCCAGGGGGCTATGATTTTAAACAGTCGGTTTGCTGATGTTGCACATGAGGCACTGCCATTTACTGCAACTATGCCTTTGAAATAAGTCGTATGTTTGAAGGAAAGGGGCAAAAACAGTCAAGGGTAGTTTGGTTTCGCAACAACTATAGAAATAAAAATGCTGCTTCCGTTGAAGTAGCGGAGCATTTAGTGTTTAGCAGTCCTTGTTGCTATAAACTTTTTACTGTTTTATCAGTTTAATCGTTTTAACCGCACTCTTCTTTTCAGCTTTCAGAAAGTAAGCACCGGCACTTAACTCGTCCCCCAGAATTAAGGTGGCATTCGGAGTTTCTATCTCATACTGTTTCAGCAGCCGACCGGTGTTATCGAAGAGAGAGATAACCGTATTGCTTTCAACGGCAGAATGAAACTGAATTTGTGTGCTGCGGTTGAACACGTTGGGCGAAGCGGTAAAAGAAAACGTTTCGCTCAGGTTGGTAATTCCGCTGGTAAAATCGCAGGTAAGTTGTTCGTTCAAGGTGGTCACCACACCGCTATGCAGCATCACACCGCCTACAATCAGGGTTTGGCAATGGTGGTTAAAATCGGTAAAGCGCACGTCATACAAACCCGAATCAGCCGCACCGGTTTTATAGTTACCCAGCACGTTGGTTATTTTGTAACGGGGCTTGCCGATGATATCTACCTGTATACCCGGCAAGGGTTGGTTGTTCGACTGGTCGGTTACTTTGCCTTCTAAATAACAGGCACGTTGCAGCGCAGGAGTAAGGACAAACAGCCCTTCCTGCCGGTCGCTGCAAACAATATTACCCGATGGGAAATACGGATACACGCCCCAGCAGCCTTCAAAACCGTCACCGGGCGGGTAGGGCGAGGTGTCATAGTCACCCACTTCAATCAGATTATCGGGTTTGTGAGCATCAACAATGGTTACTCCATCACGGTAGTATGAAGTATAAAGGAATCCATCGCGGTAGTGGGTATTGTGGGCAATAGAAGAATCTACATCGCTGTGACGGTACTGGTCCAGTTCGGTAATGTTGTTGAGGTTCGAAATATCGTAAGAAGTAACCGGTGCAAATTTCTTTTCATCGGTGTTGAACAGGTAGCGGCTGTCGTCACTCAGCCATACGTTATGCGAAAACGCATAAGGTGTTGCCTGCCGCACAAAAGCAGTAGGATGGGTTTTATTGTGCACATCAATCACCGAAAACTCACCATTCATTATTTCAGCGGTGTAAAGCGTATCGTTTCGCGCAAAACAATCGTGCACATAATGGTCATCATAATATCCCAGATAAACCGGGTTCATCGGGTCCGGTTTTAAATCGCACATAATCATTTGTCCCAGATTAGACCCATTGATGTAGATGAAGCCCTTTTCATCAATAAAGCAGGAATGTGCTTTCTGAAAATCTTCACCGGGCACGTTGCTCCAGTGCACATACTTTACACTATCAGGTAAATAGCCGAGGTCAACAATCAGCAAACCGCCATAATGTTCGTTGGTAACATAGGCATAATGGCTCCATACTTTCGGCTCCTGCCATATCGAAGTATCGTTGGGGACATAAAACAAACGCACCGGATTATCGGGGTCGGTAATATCTACAATATCCAAACCGGTTTCAACCCCCACCAACGCATACTCCCTGCCCAGCGAATCGGTATAGCCCCAAATGTTGCTGAGTATGCGCGGATACTGCACATTGCTTCGGAACTGAATGTTTTTTTGAGAGTAAGAATGAAAAGACAAAAGACAGTAACCAACAAACAACAGGGAAGCAGCAATTCGTTTCATGTTGTAATGATATAGAAATACACGGGGATATTTCTATTCCTTCTCCAGATTCTTGCGGATGGTAAAGCGGAAGGTGGTTCCTTTATTGGGTTCAGAGTCGAACCAGATTTTGCCGCCATGCAGCAGCACAATTTTTTTGCAGATGGCCAGACCTACACCGGTACCCGGATATTCCGTTACGTTATGCAACCGCTGAAAAATCTGGAACACTTTTTCTTTGAATTCGGGTTTAATGCCAATACCGTTGTCGGCTACGCCAAATTCCCATTCGTTTTCGCGCTCCTGACAGGTAATGGTAATTACCGGTTGCTTGTCTTTTATAAACTTAATGCCGTTATCAACCAGATTCTGAAACAATTGATACAACTGGTTGGGCTCCCCGTAAATAACCGGTAGCTGAGGAACGATAACTTCCGCCTGGCTTGCTTTAATGGTGCTCTCCAATCCGCGTTTTACATCGTTCAAAACCTGATTCATATCAGTTTTTACAAATGGTTTGGGAGCAGAAGAAATACGTGAGTAGTTGAGCAAATCAAGTATGATGGTTTGCATACGCTTGGCACCACCTACCGAAAAGTCAATAAACTCCAGCGCTTCGCTATCCAGTTTATCTTTGTAACGCATTTCAAGCAACTGCAAATAACTGGCTATGGTGCGCAACGGACCCTGTAAGTCGTGCGAAGCTACATAGGCAAAGCGCTCCAGCTCTTCGTTTGAACGCTGTAAGAGTGTGGCACGTTTTTCCAGTTCGGTTTGCACTTCCTTTAAGTCAGAAATGTCAAACACCATCACCATTCCATATATGATTTCACCTTTATCATCGCGGATAGGTATATGATGGACTTTCAAGGAACGTCCGAAAAACTCCTGGTCGCTTTCGCTGCTCTCACCGGCCAGTATGCCGCGATAAATCTTTTCGGCCCGCTCGCGTTCGCTTTCGCGGATAGTTTCAAAAACAGTCTTGCCTTCTATCTCGCTTTTCTTCTTGCTTACAATGCCTACCAGCGGTCCTTCGGCAAGAATGAATTGAAGGTTCTTGTCAAAAATAAACATGGCGGCCTTAGGAAGGTTACGCGCTATTTCGCGGTAAAGCTGTTCTGAAATCCTAAGTTCTTCTTTTGCTTCTTTAATAGCCGTAACATCGGTGCCTACTCCCAGAATGTTTACCCCGTCACCGGTAAAGGAAGGAATGGGTTTTTTTACGCTTTGCAGCCAAACCGTTTTACCGGTTTCAGGGTTTACAAAACCCTGTTCAGGAAACTGCACCTCTTCACCGGCTGCCCGTACAGCCTCATCCTGTTCTTTAAACTCCTGTATTTCTTCGGGCGTAAAATTCTGTTCGGTATCGTAATGGCCTTCCATCTGGTCGGTGGTCATGCCATAGAAATGGGCGGTTGCCTTATTGGCAATCAAAAACTTCCCGCTTTCATCTTTTACAAAAATGAGGTTGGGCGTTGAGTCAATAATCAGCCGCAAAAAATCTTTCTGCCGCTGTAATTCCTGCTGTATAAGCGCTTTTGAGTTTATCTCGCTCTGCATTTTTTGGTTCATCTCCTGCAACTCTTTGGTGCGCTCTTTTACTTTTTCTTCCAGGTCAACATTAAGTTGTTGCAGCAGGATTTCGTTTTGCAACCGGTCGCTGATATCGCGCACGTGCATCAGGAGTGCCAAATGTTCTTTAAACTCAATGGGTGCTACACTTACCTCAATGGGTACAATTGCACCGTCTTTGGTAAGGCATACGCTTTCAAATTTAGTTAACTCTCCGCTGATAAGTTTAGGTTGTCGTTCCCTGATGTTGGCATGGTCGCTTTCCGGAGACAGGTCGAAAATCGTTTTGCCTATCAGTTCCTCGCGCGTGGAGTGGTGAAGCTTGCAGGTGGCCTCGTTTACATGCAGTATAACACCCGCGAAGCTTTCAACATATATGGCATCGGGTGAGTTGATGTAAATATCGCGGAAACGTTTCTCGCTGTTCTTTAAAGATATCTCTGCAAGTTTTCGCTCTTTAATCTGCTCAGATAGTTTTTGGTTGGCCTCGGATAGCTGACGGGTTCGTGTAATTACTTTCGACTCCAAATCTTCTTTGGCATCAACAAGCTGTTGCTGCATTTCCAGCTGCTGAGTGATAATGCTGCAGATAACCACACAGCCCACAAATTCTCCATTTGCATCTGTAAGCGGTTTGCCGTTCATGCGAAACCATAACCCTTCTCCGTTTTTCTTAGTAACCTGAATATCGTAACTATCAGAAACTCCTTTTTTGCGCAGTTCAAATTTCGCTCTTCCTATTTTGGTGTAGGGTTCTTTATAAAGCAGTTGAAACACATCCTTGCCCATCACTTCATCAACCGTGTATCCAATGTTTTTACAAAAACTCTCATTGGCGTACACCACCTCTGCATTTGAATTTACGCAGTAAATACCCTCGTTAATACTTTCTACTAAATGGCGAAAAGCAAGGGTTACTCCCGTGCCGTTGCTGCCCGAAATTTTAATATACTGCTCTGCTAAGTGATCTTGGTCCATTGGTATAACAGGATTGAAGATAATACTTTCCGCTCTCAGGGTAGTTTAAGATACCGGTAAGTTGGCAGTAAAACTATTATTTGTAAAACAGCCTGCAACTTGTAAACGAAGAAAATGGCAGAAAGATTCAGGTGTAGCCTCAATTGTAAGCTGTTGAAACTTTGTTTTGAGATATTACCCTATGAAATTACATTCGTGCCCTTATAAACCAGTTAAGTAATGGGCAAAAAAATTCTCTTAGAACACGTTAACGTTCCGAACATTCATACCTACGAAGTTTACCGCAGCAAAGGCGGCTATGCTTCCGTAGAAAAGGCATTGAAAATGACTCCCACAGAAATTGTGGAAGAAGTAAAGAAAAGCGGGCTGCGCGGCCGTGGTGGTGCGGGTTTCCCGACCGGTATGAAGTGGAGCTTTATCGGTAAGAATAATCCTACGCATCATTTGGTTTGCAATGCCGATGAAAGCGAACCGGGCACTTTCAAAGACCGGTACCTGATGGAGAAACTTCCTCACCTGCTGATTGAAGGAATGATTACTTCCAGCATTGCCCTCGAAGCGCATCTTTCTTACATCTACATTCGCGGAGAGTATATGTGGGTGTATCGCATTCTGGAGCGCGCTATTAACGAAGCGTATGCCAACGGATGGCTGGGTAAAAACATTAAGGGCAGCGGTTTTGATTTGGACTTACACGTAACCTGCGGTGCCGGTGCCTATATCTGCGGTGAAGAAACTGCTTTGATTGAAAGTTTGGAAGGCAAGCGCGGCAACCCGCGTATTAAGCCGCCCTTTCCTGCGGTGGTGGGTTTGTATGGCAACCCGACTGTGGTGAACAATGTGGAAACCATTATGGATATACCCTGGATTGTGATGAACGGAGGAGAGGAGTTTGCAAAAATTGGAATCGGAAAATCTACCGGAACCAAGCTGATTTCGGCATCCGGTAATATTAAGAAGCCCGGTGTGTACGAAATTGAACTGAACGTACCGGTAGAAGAATTTGTAATGAGCGATGAATATTGCGGAGGCATGCAAACCGATAGACCGTTGAAGGCTTGCGTTCCCGGTGGCTCGTCAGTGCCAATTCTTCCTGCTGAATTATTATTTAAAACCGCAAAAGGCGAACAGCGCTTAATGACATACGAAAGTATGGCTGACGGTGGCTTTGCCACCGGTAGTATGATTGGCTCGGGTGGGTTTATTGTGTATGACGACCGGCAGTGCATTGTGCGCAATACCTGGAATTTCTCGCGCTTCTATCACCACGAAAGCTGCGGACAGTGCTCGCCCTGCCGCGAAGGAACCGGTTGGCTGGAAAAAGTAACGTGGAGGTTAGAGCACGGCTACGGCAAAATGGAAGACATTGATTTGCTTTGGGATATACAGCGCAAAATTGAAGGCAATACTATTTGCCCGCTGGGCGATGCGGCTGCATGGCCGGTAGCTGCTGCTATCCGCCATTTCCGCCACGAGTTCGAATACCACGTTCGCTTTCCCGAAAAAGTAAAAGACCGCAAGCACTTTGAATACGAGCCTTGGGAGAAGGTGAAGTATTTGATGAAGGAGGAAGCGGTGGGAGTGTAAAAGCAGATTCGCCATGAGTCAGGCAAAGTCAGTTGATGGAAATATAATCAGGTTGACCGATGAAAGATGGCAACACATTTCAACAGGTCACCCGGAGGTTGCTGATTTGTATTATGAAATGCTGCAAGCCATAGCAGAACCGCAAACGGTTTATGACGGAGGTGAAGGAGAACTGATTGCGGTAAAGCCGGTTGCCGGTTTAAATAAATTTATAGTGGTTGTTTACCGGCAGGATAAACCATCTGATGGTTTTGTTATCACCGCGTTTGTAACGAAGAAATTAAATTACCTTAGTAAAAAGAATGTTGTATGGCAATCACAGAAATAAAAGAGATAAAGTCTATTATGCCCTATCTGCTCAAGCATAAAAACCTTTGGGCAAATTACGATGAAGGAGCAGATACCTTATATCTGCACTTTACAAAACCCAATGTTGCCGATGATAGTGAACAAATAGATGAGAATACTATTGTGCGCTACGACAAAGGAGGTGAAATAATTGGTGTAACAATTTTACATGCCAGTAAAACTCAGTAAAAAACCAAAAACATGAAACTGACATACGACCTGAAGTATAACGTAGGATATCTTTTGTTCAAGGAAAAAACCGAACAGGTAAACTCGATTAAACTAAGCGAGGATTTAGTGGTGGATATTGCCCCCGATGGCACAATTTACGGTATAGAATTGCTGAATGTAAAAGAACAGATGTTTGGCGATAACCTTAAACAACTTTTACTCCTCAACGAAAATACCGGCAAGGAACAATTAATAGATATTGCTGCCTGATAACCGCAAGCACTTTGAATACGAGCCTTGGGAGAAGGTGAAGTATTTGATGAAGGAGGAAGCAGTAGGAGTGCAGAAGATTTGGTTTATTTTCACAAAACAAACAAACAATAACATGGCTTATATAAACGATAAAATGTTGCATCTACCGATACTTATTGAGCAGGATGAAGACGGAGTTTACATTGTTTCCTGCCCATCTTTTAAGGGTTGCCATAGCTACGGGAAAACGGTAGAGGAGGCTATGAGTAATATACGTGAGGTAATAGATATGTGTATGGAAGAAACACCTGCCAAAGAGCTCAACCGCTTTATTGGTTTCCGCGAACTGGAAGTAAAAGTGGCATGAGTAATAAAATAAATAACCACAAGCACTTTGAATACGAGCCTTGGGAGAAGGTGAAGTATTTAATGAAGGAAGAAGTGGTAGTAGTATAAAAACCAAAAGCCCTCCCGGTTTAGCCGAGAGGGCTTTTTTGTTTGGCACAAGAAGCTTTGCTCATTTGCTTTGCTTCATTCTTGCGCCAGTTGAGGAATACAGAGAAAGAATTAATTCACTCTTTTAAATTGATACTTTTTGCTTGAACCTGTCTTAATAACTACAAGTTCATTGCCATCAAATTTTACAATGTCATATTGCTCGGGCTTACATAAAGCCATTTTATTGGCAACTTTATCTGATGGCTCAAGCGTAATTGTTTTGTTATTCAAATGCCATGTACCATTGCATTTTTTCAGTGTACTTTCTATAAGATAATTGCCCCCTTCGGAAAAGGTAAAAGTTTCGGATTCAAAAATCCAAGTAGCGGAAAGATTAGCAAGATTAACTTCAGATTTATCTATCTTTTTTTCGACTGGTTTTTCTACTTTAGGTTGTTCTTCTTTAAGTTCAATGCCGGATGTTTTGGCACATTCGTTCAAAGCATTTTCTTTTATTCTTTTTAATTCGACCTCTAACTTTAAATTATAATCTGACTTTTTAAACCCTGATGTGACTTTATCTTTAAAGCAAATGCCAATTGTTTCTTTTTGCTCTTGCTTGATTGGATATTTAGAGAGCATTGAAACCGCTTCATTAAATAAACTTTCAGCATCGGTTTTATTCCATTCGGCATTTTGACCCCATCCATCAATGGTGATTAAAATTCCGATTGCTGCTAAAATTTTTTTCATTCTGTGAGTTTACTTTTTCGCCTACTCTATATCCCCTTTTCGGCTAACGGGTTAGTGTGTAAGGTAAAAATAACTTTCTTTCTAATCTTCCAAATTCTCCGCATACCGTTCAAACCCCTTCCGTGCTTTATGGCTCATGCCGCTGTAGTATTCATCTTCTTTGGTATCAAAGCTTTTTTTAAAAAACATCAGCAATAAAAAAAGAAGAGGTGTTGCCAGAAACAACACCTCTTCTAATGCCTGTTTTTCGGTGGGGGCATAGCCTGCTGAATACCGTGCACCCTTACCGATACTAATTCCTAACATTCTTTCACTTTCCTCCACACAATAATCTACTCCCTTTTCAGTTTCCAAATTATACCAAACGTATAATTTATGGCTATTCATGTGCTGGAAAACTATGTATCGGTTGAGGAGTATGCCCGCCTGTGCGGCAAAAAAAAGCGCGCCATTATGGACCGTATAAAGGCCGGTGGTGTTTTGGCAATAAAGGTAGATGTGTATTACGCTATCAATACAGTTGCCTGTCCTCCCATTAAACATAACCATCGCTCGGCACAAAAAAGCAGGGGCGGTGCGCACGTAGCGCACCACGAGTTGCGTTGTGTAATCACGTGGTGTTGGGGCAAAAAGATTCGCTGTTACCCTTTCCTGCGCGCCATTATCAACGGAAAGCTCGAAGGCTGGCTGATTGGCGATGAGGTTTTCGCTAAAGCAACAGACCTAGACGCCTTCCGGAAAAACCGCTCATAACCCCATTCTCTTTTCTTTTATTGCCCCCGTAACTTCCGCTACAGCTATTTTCGGAAAGCAATCGTTATCGCTTGTCAAATGCTAACGTTTACTAAATGGTAAGCGTAAACGACTGTCAAACGATAACGTTTGGAGAAAAGCAAACGTTATCGCTTGACAATCGGTAACGTTCTGAAATTGGCAAACGTTGTCGCTTGACAACCGCCAACGGTTTATATATTCCATGCGTTACCTTTTGACAACCGTTTTCGTTTGCCAACCGGAAAGCATCATTAAATTGGTCAAAATGTGGTTCGGAACTTTACGAACGCCATTTGAACGAATATAAGGCGCTTCCCAATCTGGTTATTGCGGCTATTCTTTCGCGCAGGCAATCAAATCTTCTTCATCGAAAGCGTGGGACAATTGAAAGAGTCGGGAATGTTTCCCGTCTTTTGTAATCTGCTCTCTTCTGCTGTATCTACTTTAAAATAAAGCTGCCATTGCTTACAGCGATGGCAGCTTTTTAAAACAACAGCAACGCGCTTAACTTATCTTGCTCATAACAAAAGCAATTACGGCTCCCATTATAGCACCAAAACAGGTGTTGGCCACAACATCAACCGCCAAACCCATAGGGCTGTATAGGTTCATGCTTGCCCAAAAGAAAAGGTCCATTCCCCCCATTACCAGGAAGAAGGTAAGCCCTCCCCAAATGGCGCCCTGCACCAAATCGGCAATGCCCATTTTATTAAAAAGCACCGCCAGCAATACGCACCACATTAAGTTACCGATGGCAATGCCCACCATGTTAGGCGGGTCAATCATCAGGCCTTCGTAAACGGTCATGTTGGCTTTGTAAAAGCCCGAGAGCAACATACCGAAGATAACCCATCCTAAAAAGAATGCTACTACACCTCCTACTACCGAACCGATCATTACTTTTTTGTTCATAGTTTTAAGTTTTAGTGGTTAGTTAATGGAACTAAGGTAAGCGGTCTGCGCGTTTAACAATGCACAGGGGTGCATAACCAACAGGGGCTTTGTCTATATATAAGGACTTACCAAATCGCTGATAAGCAGGTAACAGCCGTTTTGGTAGCTTTTTAACTCGCTTTTCTTCACCCAGCGCACTTCTTCAATGCCTTCCTCGGCCTGCGGAACAAGTTTAAACTGGTTAGGTTTTGCCCGCATTTCGTACCAGGAAGTTTCTTTCAGGCTCTTTTTCCCTTTCAGGGTGTAGGCATGGTAGGTGTAAACGGGAGTATCCAAAACGCTTTCAATCAGCACACCGGTTTCTTCTTCCACTTCGCGGGCGGCCCCTTCTATTATACTTTCGTCAGCCTCAATCTTTCCTTTGGGCAAATCCCACTTGCCCCTGCGGTGAATCAGGAGCAGTTCATCGTTTTCGTTAAACACAATTCCGCCACCGGCTATCACCATTTTTATGTGCTCCCTAAAATTGCGCAGCACTTTATCGGGGCTTTCGGTAATCACCAGAATGTTGCCGTTGGTGGTGCCGTCAAACAGGGTTTCGGTAGTGCTGAAAAATTTATCGGTTTCCTTTTTATCGGTGAGAATGGTGATGAAATTTTTGTTCATTTGCGCCCGGTCGCTGGTAAGCAGCACAAACGAATCATTGAAATAAATTTTATAATCTCTAACCATAATATGATTTATAATAACGTAACAGCGCGCGAAGTTGCAGAGTATCTTTTGGAAATTAAAGCCGTGGTGCTGAAACCCGATGAGCCTTTTACCTGGGCCAGCGGATTAAAGAGTCCTATTTACTGCGATAACCGCAAAACACTTTCGTACACTAAAGTGCGAACTTATCTTAAAACTGCATTTACCGATATTATTGCCGAGGAGTTTGAAAAATGCGAAGTAATAGCCGGTGTGGCTACTGCCGGTATACCTCACGGGGTTTTAGTAGCCGATGTGCTGAACAAACCTTTTGTATATGTGCGCGACAAACCCAAAGCACACGGCATGGAAAACCTGATTGAAGGAAAACTGGAGAAAGGACAGAAAGTAGTATTGATTGAAGATTTAATTTCCACCGGTGGCAGTTCGCTGAAAGCACTAGATGCTTTACGCGCAGCAGGAGCAGAGGTGCTCGGGCTGGGAGCTATTTTTACTTATGGTTTCGATAAAGCAGAAAAAGCATTTAAAGAAGCGAAGTGCCCGTTCTTTACCCTGTCCGATTACCCTACTTTGCTCGAAGTAGCTTTAAAGCAGGACTACATTAGGAAAGAAGAAAAAGAAACGTTGCTGAACTGGTACCAAAATCCGGAAGGCTGGAAAAAGTGATTAAAGAGTAATGTCACGCTGAGCGTAGTCGAAGCGTTATGCTCGTCCCGCTAAAAGATACAACACCGCCATTCGTATAGCCACTCCGTTTTCCACCTGTTGAAGAATCAACGATTGTTTTGAATCCGCCACATCGCTGTTCAACTCCACCCCACGATTGATAGGGCCTGGGTGCATGATGGTAATATCCTTATTAATAGAGTCGAGCAGATTTTTGTTTACTCCGTAAAAGAGCGAATACTCGCGCAGCGATGGAATGAATTTGATGTCCATTCTCTCTAACTGTATCCGCAGCACGTTGGCTACATCGCACCACTCTAAAGCTTTCTTCAGGTTAGGCTCGTAAGTAACTCCCAACTCTTCTATATACTTAGGTATAAGTGTTGGCGGTCCGCACACCTTCACCTTAGCGCCCATCTTCAGCATTAAAGGAATATCGGAGCCGGCCACCCTCGAATGTTTGATGTCGCCAATAATCAGGTAGTTCAGTCCTTTCAGCGTTTTAAATTTCTCGCGCACCGAATAACCGTCTAATAAACCCTGTGTAGGATGTTCATGCGTGCCGTCTCCGGCATTAACAATGTTGGCCGAAATATTTTCGGCAAGAAAGTTGGCGGCACCCGAACTGTAGTGGCGCATCACAATCATATCTACTTTCATCGCCAGAATATTGCGCACCGTATCTAAAAGTGTTTCCCCTTTCTTAACCGATGAACCGGAGGCCGAGAAGTTAATGGTATCGGCACTCAGTCTTTTTTCTGCTAATTCAAATGATATTCTTGTGCGGGTAGAATCTTCGAAAAACAAATTGGCAATGGTAATGTCGCGGAGAGAAGGAACTTTCTTTATAGGTCGTTGAAGGATGTCTTTGAAGTTATCGGCTGTTTGAAAAATGAGTTCAATGTCCTGCTTAGTTAGATACTTTAAACCGATAAGGTGCTTTTGACTAAGTGCGCTCATTCTTTCTTTATAGTTAACGGCTAACAGACAACGGCTAACGGTTCAATCACCGATTGAGTTTCGTAGCTTATTGACCATTTTAAATATTGTTTCGGTTGTTGAATAATGTTTATCAAAATCTTCTTGGTTTATGTATTTCCTCTTATCAGCATGATGCAGGCAAGCGATAACCTCTGCACAGGAACGTGAAGCGTATGACAGAAACCTTCTGTACTCAGCGGGCGATTGCCCGATAGCTCCTTCACTTATATTCAGTGATATGGAATCTGCCGCTCTTTTCATTTGTGAAGTAAGGCCGAACATTTCTTCTTTTGGGAATTTCCGTGTTAGTAAATGAACATCGTTTGCAAAATCTACTGCCAGTTGCCATACATTTAATTTTTCAAACTTAAATCCCATGTTGCTCTTGTATTCTGTATTTCAACTGTTGTCTGTTGTCCGTTAGCTGTTAACTCTCCGCAATTATCCATACTTTATCTGCTCCGTCCGTCTCTTTCCATTCTACTTTTACCTTTTCTGCAGCAATAGAATCCACTACTTTTCCTACATATTTTGCCTGTATAGGCAGGTGGCGCTGTAGTCTTCTGTCAATAAGTACTAACAATTCTACATCGGCAGGTCGCCCGTAAGCCAGCATGGCATCGAGTGCCGACCGGATGGTGCGACCGGTGTAAAGCACATCATCAATGAGGATAATATTTTTTCCTTCCAGCGAAAATTCAATATCAGTTTCATCGGCAATCATCGGCTTATCTTTCAACCGGATATCATCGCGGTGAAAAGTGATGTCTAACTTCCCGTAATCAATATTCTTTTTCTTCAAAATTTCGCTGACTCTCCTATGAATTCTGTCAGCTAAAAACACTCCGCGCGGCTGCACACCAATGATAACAGAGTTGGAAAAATCTTTATGCTGTTCGATTAACTGATGACAAAGACGGGTGATAGTGAGGGTAAGTTTTTTGCTGTCGAGTAGAATGCGTGGCTGCATCGTAGATTGGTTGTGCGAATATAGATTTTTTTGCGTAACCGGAGTTTTGCGCGGTACGAAAAACATTTTTTTCATTTTTCATAGGGAAATGTGAGGATAAGTGTGCATAACTTATAGAGGGGAATCTTTTGAAGGATGCATTTCGTTTTTACTTTTCGGTCACAAAACCAAATTTAATTATGGCAACAAAAAAGAAAGCTGCTAAAAAAGCAGCACCAAAAAAGGCGGCTAAGAAAGCAGCGCCAAAAGCTAAGCGTAAACCAAACGCGGCATTTATGAAAGCCCTAACTCCAAGCGCAGCTTTAGCAGCGGTTGTAGGAAGCAAACCACTACCTCGTACCGAGATAGTAAAACAACTTTGGGTTTACATCAAGAAGAACAAACTTCAAGATGCAAAAGAAAGACGCAACATCAACGCAGATGCGAATCTGTTGAAGGTGTTCGGTGGAAAGAAGCAAGTGAGCATGTTCGAATTAGCAAAACTAATCGGCAAGCACGTATCGTAGTTTCTTTCTGAAAACAAAAGAGCAATCTTTTGTTTGAAAAAATTGCCTGTCTGTTTACAGACGGGCATTTTTTTTTGGAGAAGAGTTCCCTACTTCCGTTAAAATCCTTTTGAAGAAGTTGCTAAATTACTTTGTAACAGAAAAGAAAGAACCAAAACTGCAGCAAAACAGGCAGTAAATAAATGATAGAGAAACTTCATCGTAGTAAAGCTACGGCTGGGTAACCTCCAACCGGGCACCGTTATCAGTATTTACGGTAATCAATGCACCATCATTTACTGTAAGTGTATAACAATAAGCATTGCCCGAATTAATAAGCGGGCTATACGTAGTTCCGGCAGGTATTACAACATTTTTCGTAGAAGTAGGAACCGAGTTTGTACTCCAGTTGCAGGCATCGAACCAGTTAGTGCTGGAAGTGCCCCGCCATGTATGAGTTCCGTTTACGTCACCGGTGTAATACCAATAAACGTTTACTTCTGCGGCATAAGCACTGCCGCAGGCGTAATAGTCTGCCCAGCCAACACCGTTCCATTGGCATGGAGGTCCTAAATCGCGGTAAGCTATATCCGAAGCAAACTCTCCGGGACCGCAATGGTAATCGTCATTATCACAGTACCAGGCTTCATCATAAGAGCAATCGCCCCCACACCCATCCTCTTCCCATGCATCAATATACAAATCGAACCTGGAAGGAACCGTGCTGCCGGTGTAGGTTTGGTCAAGAATTACATATTGGTTGGCATCGTACGGACCACCAATCCATCCATAATTCCAGGTATTAGCTTGAATACATTGCCCGCCATTCCACCCTGTGCCAAGAATATCTTGATCAGCTCGCGCCCAAAACTTCCATCTTACTTCCTGTTCGCCAAAGCCTGCATCTTGATAACTATCAATATAAACGTATCTTACCCTTATCATCAAACGCATCGGTCCATCGCTGAAAGTTTGAGCATGTGCTTCAGGAACAAACTGAAACAACAGAGCCAAAAGAGTAAGTAGAAAATAGAAACGCTTCATTTTTGTTCGGGTTTATAGTTTCGGTATTCTTCGGGTGCTGTGGCAGCGTCAAACATAGGAGTATTCCCTTCCGGTACTTTTTTATTGGTTAAGTCGGGCAGCGGACCGTATTTTTCAACATACCCCTTTTTGTCGTACAAGTAATACCAGTGCTGCATTTCGTTATTATACACAGTAATATCCCAGTCTTTATTATTCGTGTTTTTTAACTCGGGTTTTTTCTGCTCTGTAACCGGATACTTCATGAAAGCCGGATAATACATATCGGAAGAGTATCCGGGCTTTTTGCTTTCATCCACCTTTTTTACAAAAACAGGAACAGGCGTTACCGGAGTTTGCTGCGCCTGTGCCGGCTCAGCGCACAAGATACAAAGCACAAAGCAAGAGAAAACAAGTTTCGCGATTTTCATAGCAGATAACAGGGGGTTAAATTATTTCTGAACACTTGGTTCCAACAATCTTGACAGTCTTGCAATTTTATCCTCCAGTTCCATAAAACGGTTTTCGGTAGATGTAGTGATAGATTTTAATTGCTGCTGTTGCGACTGAATTATATTCTGCAGCTCTTTTACTGCTTCAATCAGCAACGGAACAATGTGCCCGTACTCTACTGATTTTAATCCTCCTTGGTCGGTTTCTACTACTTCAGGCAAAATCTTTTCCACTTCCTGTGCAATTAACCCGATTTGTTTTTCTCTTTCAAAGTTCATATCCGGATACTCCTCTGTTTTCCAGTTGTAGCTCACGCCTCTCAACTCTTTTACTTTTTGTAAGGCATTGGTTAAAACCGCTACATCGGTTTTATAAGTAGAGTCAGAGGTTTCGCTGATACCGGTTGATTTAAACTTACCGGTTATGTTCAGATTGCCTTGTTGACGAACTCCGGCATCCTGCACATAAGTCTCAACAGTAGTTTGGGAGTTTGCAGTCCAGCCGTTAACGAGCGTTTTGTTGGTAGCACCATAATCGGTTACACGGGTGGTGTTGTTGGCGCGACAAGTGTACGAAGTGCCGCCAAGCAGCCAAACCACAAACTCAGTAGAGAATGGATTGTACTCATACCGTGCTATAAACTGACGGGTATTATAATAAATCTCGGAATTAATAAATGCGGCACCGTGCCCCCACGATGAAGCGTGTGATCGGAATTTTGCCTGCAAGGCACCCCACCAACTGGCATCTTGGTGTACATTGGAACGTATAATTTCAAGCTCCATCGGACCGTCACTCCAGGCAGCATCGTTAAACACTATCGGGTAAAAGGTGGTATTACTTCCTCCAACGGTAAACGTTTCGGTGGCTTGTTTGCTTCTAATAGAATTACTCCAAACAGCAGTTCCATTGGCATCAGTCGCAGTTAAAACTTTATTGGCATCCGGTGAACCACCTCTTATTCGGGCGTTTCCATTTACATCTAAAGTAGCACCCGGTGATACGCCAATACCTAAGCCGGAGTTATTTAATATCATCAATTGAGCACTACCCGCACTATTGTACCAATCATAACCACCGGTGCCAAAGTTTCTCCAGCGGGCAACACCACCATCCTGAATAAAGCCGGTGTAGTTAGTAGCATCGCCAATGTTTAAACCGGTTGACCAACCTACGCCACCTGCACCACCCGCAAAGATGTGGACCTTACCTACCGGGGCTGTTGTTCCTACACCCACATTACCTGCGGAGGTAATAAACATGGAATTGGCGGCACCGCCTGCCCCCATACCCAGCGAAGTACCAGAATGCCAAACGTATTGTTCTGCCGAGCCACCGGCATTACGGAACCTGATTTCCTTTCCGCCACCCGATAGGGTGATATGTCCGGTAACATCCAGCTTATCTACCGGAGAAGAATTGCCTACACCTACGTTACCGTCAGATTTAAAAAACATGGAGAGCGTTCCGGTGGTGGCTGCATTGTAATCTGCTGTGTTATTTACATAAACCGAGCCGTAACCTCCTGCTGCTGTATTTCCGAATCTTATTTCGTTAGCACTATTATTACCAAACACCAAAACACCTTGTGCCCCTGATTGCGCGCCCAACTGAGTTTTATAAGTGGTTGGATAATTGTTTGACGATACAGATATAGCCGATGCGGCAGAACCGCTTACATGAAGATTAGTTTGAGGAGTGGTAGTTCCTACTCCTACGTTACCACCGCGATTAATGGTAAAGCGGTCATCGTTGTCGCCAACGGCAAAAATGTTATCTGTTTCAAATTCTCTAGAAGTATAGCCACCGGGAAGAGAACCGGCAGTCCAGGCAAGAGGAACCCATCCGTTAGCCTGCTGGTTATCGGAAATAGAAAAATCAACACTTCCTGCGCGGCTGGCATAAACCTCCAGATACTGCGGGTCGTAAGTGGTTGCTGTAAGAACTCTTACCTTTGTAAAGGTGGCCGTACTATATCTGGAATGGTTTAGCAAAGTAAAACTCATACCACCCGCATCATTAAATGAAGCCCCTACTCTGAAAGTAAGGGTGGAGTGTCCTCCTCCACTAATGTAATCTCTTAAAGTAAACTCGGCATTGGCGCGGTCACCGGTATTACTGGCTATTCTATACCAGGTACCTGCAGCGGCTGTTGCGGCATACTTTACACCGGTGTTGGCAGGATCTTTCCACGTGGCATTGCCGTTAGCATCGGTAGAAGTTAAAACCATTCCCGTAGCAGGACTTCCGCCACGGATACGGACAGTGCCGTTTACATCTAAGTTAGTTGTAGGCGCAGTGGTGGCAATACCTACATAACCATCGGTGTTAATGTTCATGGCATCGCGGGCTGTCATGCCCTGTGTATACTGGCGGAAATGAATACTGCCGTAAACACCGGCACTGCCGGTATACACAGAACCGAAATAAGCATCGCTGCTGGATGGAGCATAACTCATAAAAGCATACTGCCCGAACGAACCCGGTCTGTGGGCCCTTACACCATCCTCATAAAGGTTGGTGGATGACCCACGGTAAACATCTAATGCTGCTGTAGGCGCAGTTGCACCTATTCCTACATTGCCGCCCGAAGTAAAGGTAGTACTGAATGTACCTACATCGTTGCCGCCACCTGTGTATATATCTAAGCCCGAACCCGACACCCGCAAACGAGCATTATTTGCTGCATCTAATGGCGAAAGCCACACAAAATGGGTGTTATCATTATTTTGAATTTGCAGGGCAGGCGACCACACACCGGGATATGAACCGAAATTGGTTTGTGTTTGCCCGTTAGTTAAAATAGTAAGCGTTTTGGTATTTGAACTGGTTCCCCCGTTGGTAGTTCCTACAATTATACCTCCGTCTGATACATGAAATCTGGCGGCAGGGGTTGTATTTCCTACTCCAGCGTTGCCGGTTATCCAAAAATTGGCCGTTTGAACAGCTGAAATCTGGTTCTGTATATAACCGGTGGCTACATCCTGTGCAAAAGCAACATCTTTAAACGTGGCATACGGGGTGGCGCTGTTCCAGGCCTGCTGATAAATACGCATACCTATCTGGTCTTTTCTGAACATTACCAGGTTATCGTAACCACCGCTGGCATCGGTATACGAGCGCAGGTGCAGGAAATCGGCATAAGGAGCAGAATTATTGTTTGCCAAACTGGTAAAACCAAACCTGGCATAACCACTGCTGATATCGGCAGGAGCTATGGTGCGGTCGTCTATTCTTTGCCATTGACCGTTAAGGTTGGCCGATATTAAACCGGCACTGAAGTTCCCCGATGCATCGCGCATTACAATAGTAGAAGCGGTGTTGGCACTGGTAGCGGCATCCAGTTTAGCTTTGTCAGCGGCACTCATGCTGCCCGCAGCACTACCGGTAGCGGCTGTAATGCTTACCACCGGTGCGGTGGTGCCGGTTACCACAATAGGAGCAGTGCCGGTTACACCGGTTACGGTTCCTACGGTTGGTGTGGCGGGTGCCCAGGACGAGCCGTTCCATTGTAACACCTGTCCGTTGCCTGCACCCATCTGATTAAGGTCGACAGCGGCTATGCCGGCATCGGCAATTTCTGCGCTGCCCACTGTTCCGCTGTTTATTTGCAGGTTGCTGAAAGGGCCGCTTATATCGCCACCGGCAGTAGAAGCAGTAGTAACATCGTCACCGGCATTGGTATCACCGGTGTTGTTTACCGTAATAGAACCGGCTGCGCTTACCACATTTATTCCCGTTCCGGAGGTTAGGGTAGTATTGAGGTAAGTATTACCACCGTTGCCTATAGCAATTTGTCCCGCACCAATAGCCGTTAAACCTGTTCCGCCTAAGTTTACCGGAACTACTCCCAAACCAATGGTTGGGTTGGCTCCACCGGTAGAGGTAATAGGGGCAGTAACTGTAATGCTGCTGATAGTGCCGCTGGCATCGCTCAGCTTTTGCCAGTTAGGGGTGCCCGAAGTGCCGGTATTGGTATACAGGCCAGCTGGCGGAAAAGAAACACCCGTGTTATACACCACTAAGCCTTTTTTAGGAGTTGGAATGGTAGCCGCATCGCTGGCCGACTGAAGGTTTACGTTTGGAAACGAAACCCCTCTGTTGCCCGATGTAATATCCAGCACAGTCGAAGCATCGGGGGCGGAAGTGCCTATACCCACCTTGCCTTCAATAATGGCTCCGTTAGCGGGGGCGGCAGTGCCGGTGTAGCCTGCACCAACCGACAGGTTACCGTTTACGGTTGTTTTGCTGGCTGGCGTATTGGTGCCTATACCTACGTTTTGTGAGCGGGCGGTTGTAAAGAGGGTAAGCACAACGGCCAGAAAGTAGATTTTTTTCATATCAGGTATTTTGAGCGTATTTGAGTGCAAAATTCACACCAATTATACGGAGATAATCCATCTCTTTACGTAAAAAGTTTTACAGGGTTATTGGAGGGAGGTAAAAGTGTATGCTAAGGGCAACACCTGTTCTGTTATTTAGGGCAATTTACAATTGCCGTTAATCAGTTTGCGTTTATTTGTATTTTGCGTTGGTGACAACTCTACATAACCCTGTATTAATGGTTTTGGTTTCCGCTAACGTTTGGCAAACCATGTTAGCAGCACACACTTCTGTCTTTGTGGTGCAAGTCCGTGTAATTTTATTTTGTTTAATATCAATGAAAGTTGATACTCAACAACTCAAAGTCGGGTAAAAATGAAGTCGCAGTTTTTAGTTCTGAAGTAATTTCTATCGCCAGAATAGTTTCTCGCACTTTGTCCTGTTTGAAAATTGTCTTGATGCTTAATTGATAAAAAAGTGTCTGTCCGATAACTTTCTCATAACCACGACTAACTTTGCTTGATATCGCAAACCTTTACTTTATTCGAAATCAAAAGAGCGAGTTGTTGGGCAGTTTTTTTTAAGGAGTAAGCAAGGTGGAAAAGTCTTTCAGAGATGGGTTTTATGTCGGTTCTGCCGATGCAAAGTCTGGGTAAAGCCAGGACCCTTTTGAATAAAATGTTAGTCAGAGTAATGTAGGTAGTAACAAGTTTATAGAGCATGAAAAAAAATCCGGTTTTTATGATGATGTTTGTTTAAAGCAGCAGTTTGTTTGCGCAGAGCCGGCCAGATACAGTTTCGATCAGGAAACAGTTGGAACAGATTCATGAGCGGGATCAAAAAACAAGAACTGGAACTGACTCTGCAGCGTTTATTCGATATATTGACAGCACTAATTTGGTGAAGGTTGCATGCCTGATTGCTAAGTATTGTTGGATGGAAAGAAGTTTTGTCGGTGACAGAGGTAATACGTACTGTTTTTTGTTATTCAACATGCCGACCTTGCTACACAAATGAAATATGTTTCACCCTAAAAAATCTGTTGGAGAAGGTGAATTGCGCCGTAACCATCCGGTAAACCACGGTCTTTCGATGTTTTAGGAGGATTTATGCCCCC
>CAZBPG010000009.1:0-51162 GCA_964493695.1 uncultured Chitinophaga sp.
CTTCGGTTGAAGCCGCCTGGTATGAGTTTAGGTAAACAAACGGATAGTCATAAAATGATGTAAACGGGTAAAGGTTTCTTTCCGCGCAGGGGGGCCTCTTCGGAACGCTGCAGCTATTCACCACGCGCAGGGTCGTCTGCTACAGACCCTGCGCGTGGCGAGTGGTGTGTACTATTATCCGTAGAAGTTACATGATAAAAGTGGTGTATTGTTTGCCGGTGCAAAGCAAGTTGGTTTCAAAAAACATTCAATTGTCCTCTTCTACCTGAGGAAGTTGATTTAACGGGATTCGCTTTTTGTGAAACTCTTTTTTGTAGTCGTTCACGTTTACACCGGTTACCTGTTTAAACTGATTGGAAAGATACTGCACGCTGCTGTAACCCATCATGTGCGAAATCTCGCTTAGCGTAAGTTCACCGTAACTAATCTGTTCTTTTACTTTCTCCATCTTCATCTGAATAATGTATTTCTCCAGCGTAAGGTTTGTTTTTTGCGAAAATATTTTGCTGAGCACATGATACGGCTCGCCTAATTTCTGACTCAAATAATCGGAGTTGCGAAGAATGGTGTTGGTGTTGTTGCCAAAAAAAATAAGCTGAATAACCGACTGTTTAATTTGTTCAACGAGTTTATCATCTCTATCATCAATCAAACTGAAACCGCTGTTTTTTAAAATCTCATCAATCAGCGATAACCCGATAACCAGTTCGTTGAAACTAATGACCGCTTTGCCCAATTCAACATGCTCTACTTTTATAAAACCGGTTCGCTCTAATTCCCATCGCACCACCTTCACACAACTGTCGCAAACCATATTGCGAATATGAATGGTAGTTTGTTTGGTATTAAGACTGGCGGGCTGCATAAAAATTATTCCGTGAATTTAGAATTTTATGAAAACAAAAACAGGCAAATAGTCACCGGATGGCTAAGAAATTGTTTCAACCGAGTATAATAAATGATGCCAACAGGGCTATACAGGACTAAACGTTTTTTTGTTTCTTGCAATCATGAAAAAACCGAAGAGTTACCGGCAGCAGGTGATTACTAAAAAGAAAACCATTTATCCGGTTAATAAAGAACTGCGGCAATACCTCGAAATAAATGCACGCGAAATAAAACTGCCCGTTAGTTACAACGACCTTAAGCATTTCAGCGGCAGCATTTCTATACGCGATAAAAAAGATAACGATACCCTTTGGGAAGCAGCCATGTATCCACCCAGCGAACTTCCGCACATTCACGAAGGGTTAAAACAGATTTACTCTATTCTTAAATCCGGTGGCGATGCTTCGGTGCATACTCACCTGCATGTAGAGCGTATTGACTACTGCACCTTTGGCAACTCCAACCCTTTCCGCGTTAAAATAGTCAACGACTTTAACGATAACTACGATTACTTCTACATTAAGCAAGCCGATGCTTCGCGCATTTATGGTTTAGAACTGGAACATATTCTTTCGCCCGCCCGCATCAATTATTTTGTAGATGCCCATACCCTGGTAGAAGAACATATTGCCGGTATACCGGGCGACCAGTTCATTCAGTTTTACTTAGAGAATAAAGAATTCAACAAAGTGCGCATTGCCAAAGAGTTTGTGAAATTCAACGAGCGTTGCTTTATCCGTTTGCTGGGCGATATGCGCTCCTATAATTATGTGTTTGATATTACTCCTGACTTTGAAGAAGTACAGTTTCGTATTCGCCCTATAGATTTTGACCAGCAGAGTTACGAAGGTAAACGAACCCTTTACTTGCCGCAGTTCTTTAAAGAGAATGCGGTTCTTGTGCAGCTTACCCTGGACTTGCTGGCACCGGAAACTATTCGCCAGTATCAGAAAGAGGAGAGAACGTTGATTGCGCGCAGAAGCATTTCTGCCCATCACCGACTCGACCACTTAGTGGACGTAATGGACCGCGATATCATTTCGCCAAAAGAAAAAGTGATTCAGCTTCGCAAAGAACTGGCCGCACACTATTATGATGTTTCATTTCTCGATTGCACTTCTATGGGCGAGCTTGTCCGAAACTGTTTGCGCCTGCTAACCGAAGAAATACAGCAAAAGTGAAATAGAAAATCATTTTACATTCGCACAAAATCAAAATCATGGCAGACCAAAATCAAAACCCCGAGAACCAACTGAACATTGAATTACCCGAAGAAATTGCAGAAGGTGTTTATTCAAACCTCGCAATCATCTCTCATTCACCGCAGGAGTTTGTGATAGATTTTGTGCGGGTAATGCCGGGTATTCCAAAAGCAAAAGTAAAATCGCGTGTGGTGGTTACACCCGAACATGCCAAGCGTTTAATGAAAGCATTGCTGGATAATGTAAAGAAGTACGAAGCCCAGTTCGGAACGATTAATGATCGCGATGCCCCTATGATGCCCATGAATTTCGGGCCCACAGCACAGGCATAAACAATACGAACACAGTTTCAGGCAAAGGCTTTCAGAAATTTCTGAAAGCCTTTCTTTTTCGTGGAAGCGTTCTACTTGTTAGAATACAGTTACATGAAGTGAAACTTAGATTAGAAACTATATGATACAAGGTCCAACTGCGCTGACACAAGGCTAAGGTTGTGGTATAAAAGTATCATGCTTTAAACATAGACACCTGCCTTGTAATTCACGCCTGCAAAACAGAATCAATGTAAAACTACTGCGCGTAAACAGATGCAAAAAAGCGCATGCGCAATTTTCTACTTCTGTTTTTTGTTTTTATGTGTGCTGTTGCCTCTGCAACTGTGCAGGCAGATTTTACTGCCGACAGATTTAACGGTTGCCCTCCGCTGCTTTCTAACTTTACCAATACTTCTACTACTACTACCGGAACATTAAGTTATCGTTGGGATTTTGCCAACGGAAATGTGAATGTTACACTACCTAACCCTTCTGCCATTTTTAGTGTATCGGGTACCTACCGTGTGCAGTTAATAGCTACAAACGGCATTGAGAGTGATACCGTTACTAAATCAATTATTGCTTTTCGGTTACCACAGGTAAGTTTTCAAGCCAATCAGCTGAATATTTGCTTTGGCGACACACTTTTCCTGAACAGTAATATTAGTTTGGGAGATGCCCCTATTACCGATTATGCATGGGGCTTCGGAAATGGTGTAGCCAGCAGTCAGACCAATGCTTCATATATATACACGCAAACCGGTGTTTACGATATAACTTTAGTTGTACAAGATTCAAATAGCTGCAGTGTAAATAACACACAGCCTCAGTACATAAAAGTAGTTTCGCGTCCTCAGGCATCATTTACCGCCACACCATCCAGCAGTTGTAATCTTTCGGAGTTGGTTACGTTTACCAATACCTCAACCGGTGCGGGGTTAACTTCCTTTTGGGAACTTACAGATGTAGTTACATCTACCGTTACAAACCCGAATTATACATATAGTAATCAGGTGGAAGATGTTTGGTTAACCGTAACCGATTCCAATGGCTGCTCAAGTAAGGTAAAGCGCAGGATAACGGTTATGCAACCGGATGCTGCTTTTACTGCTAATAAAACAACCATCTGTACCGGTCAGCAGGTTCAGTTTACAAATACAGGAGCTGTTACTCCAGATTATTCCAACTGGAATTTTGGGGATGGAGTTACGCATTCAGGCAACAATCCCAGCCATGCTTATACTACTCCGGGGGTTTATACGGTTTCTCTAACTGTTGGAATAGGGTCATGCACAGATAGCGAAACAAAAGTTGCTTACATAACCGTTACCCAGGGCTTTCAGGTTAGCTTTACTATGAGTAATCCGGCTACCGGCTGCGACAATAATTCTCCTATAATTTTTACAAATACAACACCGGGTGGAGCGCAGTTTCAATGGAATTTTGGTGATGGTACATCCTCTTCAGCCAGCAATCCTTCTCACACATTTAACGCAAACGGAAACTATACCGTAACACTTACCGTAACCGATAGTAACGGTTGTAGTTTGCCGGGAACATCAATTATTGGTATAAATTCACAAAGACCTTCTCCGAGCTTTTCGGCTCCCAGAACCGGTTGTCCGTATGTTCCTGTAACTTTTCAAAACACAACATCAGGCGGAGGAACTTACCTGTGGGATTTTGGTGATGGTAGTACGTCCACCTTGCAAAATCCGCTTTACAGCTATTCCATGCCGGGCACCTATACCATTTCATTAACAGTATATGGTGGTAACGGCTGCGACAGCACCATTGTGGTTCCTAACTATATAACTATTGAAACTGTGGAAGCCGATTTTACAGTGAACGAAACGTTTTCACCTTGTCCGCCATTTGTAACTGTTTTTTCCAGCACCGTTAATAAACCAGTTACAAAATACACTTGGTATTTTGGCGATGGACAGATAGATACTGCGGCTAACCCTACTCACATTTATTTCCATCCCGGAATTTACACTGTTTCCATGATTGTTCAGACAGCTAACGGTTGCACCGATACGGTTGTTTATCCGAATCTGATCGAGGTACAAGGACCTTCGGGCGTGTTTACCGCGAACCCAACAACAGGTTGTGTTCCGCTGACCGTAAACTTTACAGCAACTACTTCAGCCAACACCAAAAGTATGTGGTGCGATTTAGGCGATGGTGGTTTGATTATGGATTCACTCGCTTTTGCTCACACCTATTCTCAATTGGGGGTTTTTAATCCGAAATTTATTTTGGTTGACCATGTGGGTTGCACCGTTCCTTATGACTTGCCGCCTGTTATCACACACGTTCCACCGGTTTTTCAACTTTTTGATACAGCAGTTTGCGAAGGAGCATCTATCAGCATTCCTCGATTAGGAACAGATAACTACAAGTGGTCACCATCTGCAGATATCGACTGCGATACATGTGCAAGTGTTGTTATTACTCCTTCTCTGAGTACCTCTTACATACTTACTGCTTCTAACCCTTATTGTTCAGTAACAGATACTATGCATGTAATGGTTGATGCACTTCCGGTTCTTACATCTTCATCTTTTACTATCTGCAAAAATTCATCACTTCAGTTGAATACAGGAAATGCATTCAGCATACAGTGGTCACCGGCTTTATATCTGGATGACGCAAGTGCTGTAAGCCCGATTTGTACTCCGCTTGATTCTATTGTATACAACGCAACCGCTTCGAATAGTCTTGGATGCGCTATTAATGCACAGGTAACTGTAAATGTAATCGACAAGTTAGATGTAACAGCCAACGCTGATATTTCTGCCTGTGCGCTTGATACCTTCGAATTACAATCAATTATTGAAACAGGACCGGATGCGGAGATTAACTATACCTGGTCACCGGCAAACTATTTATCTGTTGCTGATTCAGCTAACACCACCGGATACGGCTTAACCAACGAAACTACTTTTCAGGTAATTGTTACCAGCGGTACTTGTACTGCCGATACTGCCTCAGTAACTGTTCACATAAACAGCTTGCCGGATATTCATATTTCCGAAAGCTTAACTACTACTCCGCATGCCGAAGTTGGCCTGTGGGTTAATTCAACACAGAATTTGAGTTACGAATGGCAGGCAGGTGATTCACTAAGCTGTGCTACTTGTCGCGAAACCAATTTCTATCCGGCACAAACACAAACAGTGTATGTAACCGGTACCAACGAAAACGGATGCAGTGCACAGGATTCGGTAATAATACGTGTAATGGCCTGTGACCCTGAATCTGTTTTTCTGCCGAACGTATTTACACCAAATGGCGATGGCTTGAACGATGTGCTGTTTTTGAGTTCAAAAGTGCTGAACAGCATCAACTACTTCAGAATATTTGATGAATGGGGACGGATGCTTTTCGAAACTAAAAACATAAACGATACCTGGGATGGAAGCGTGAACGGATTGTCTGCCTCAACCGATGTGTTTGCTTATGTTCTGGAAGGAAAATGCCAAAACGGCTCACCGGTGTTGAAATACGGTAACATAACCCTAGTAAGATAACAAACTTTTTTCTCTAATAATTCGTAAACAATTAAAACCAAATACTATGTCACTTCAAGACAGAATCAGAAAAATCCGCGAACACCGCGGTTACAAGCAATCAGCTGTAGCGCAGGAAATGAAAATTACCCAGCAGGCTTACAGCTGCCTTGAAACAAAAGCAGGCAACCTGAAAATGGAAACCATGCAGCGTTTTTGCGATGTAATGAAAATTGAAACTTCATTCCTGTTGGCGTTCGACATTCCGGTGAATGACGAAAACCTCAGAATGTTTGACCGCCTCAACTTCTCGCAAGTGGTGGAAGAGTACAAACGTTTAAGCAACAAGCTTTCGGTGTATGAAGATTTGCTTCGCAAAGAAAACGGTATCAGTAACCGTAATGAAGGCAACGCGCACTATCTATAATCAGATAGTTGTTCGTAAAGGCAGATAAATCGTACGCGGTTAAATATGTGTAAGCGTATCTGCTGATTGTTTGGCATTATAAAAATGAAAGGATGACAAAGTATTTACTAAAAACTTTTGTAGCAGCAGTGGGGATTCTGGTTCTCTCGCAACCTTTGAAGGCACAGGATTTGCATTTTTCGCAATACAACGCTTCTCCCTTGTTGTTGAACCCGGCACTGGCCGGTATGAATGCAGGAGATTACCGGGCGTATGCAAATTTCCGTACGCAGTGGGTTACGCTATCCAAGAAAAACACTTACCGCACTTTTGCCGGTGGTGCAGATATGGCTATAGGAAAAATTACCCGCTACAACAGTTTTGCAGGTATAGGAGTTTCTTTTTTCAGTGACCAGGCGGGTGATTTAAATCTGAATTCAAATCATGTTGATCTTTCTTTTGCATATCACTTTATGCTTAACCGCAGAGGAACCATGCAACTTTCGGCAGGAGTGCAAGGAGGATTGAATGTTAGAAGTATTGACCCTTCAAGAGCTGTTTACGGTTCGCAGTATGATCCTATTACCGGAAATACAGACCCTAACGGCACACGTGAGGTATTTGGAAAAAGCAGAATAATTTTTGCTGATGCGTCTATGGGATTGTTGTATAGTGCTGTTACCAGAAAGGGAACAAACATTTATTGCGGCTTTGGTTTAAGCCATTTGAACCAGCCCAAGATATCGTTTCAGCCAAGCGGGGTAGACGGAGAGAATGGAAAGGCGGAAAAATTAGCAATGAAAGTGACCGTGCATGGTGGCGCTTCGATACCGGTAAACAACCGGGTTGCTGTTATGCCTAACTTTATGGTGTTGTGGCAGGGAACTTCTTATGAGTTTAATTTAGGTTGCCACTTAAGGGCTACTTTAGGAAATGTAAAAATGAGTAAAACTGCCATTTATCTGGGTGCCCAGTATCGCGGCTTGTATGATGCGGTAATTGTAAGCACACGTTTAGATGTAAAAGGTTTCAGTTGCGGGTTGAGTTATGACCTTAATATCTCTAAACTTCTTCCTGCTACAAAAACTGTCGGAGCTCCCGAAATTTCGCTGATGTATCAGGGAAGTTTCCGTAAAAAAGCGCGCCCCGGTCATTGTCCGGTAATGTTTTAAAAGAGCAAGGTATTACCCTTGTAAAGATAAATTGAACAAGAGCTGCCTTAAGGCAGCTCTTGCTTTTTCCTTAATCAACAACCCGTTAATATCACATCCTGAATTACTCCGCTCAGTTTTCATTAATTGCGGCCATGAATTCCAACATTCTGATTATTGACGATGACGATGATTTTCGTGCGCTGCTGGTTCGTATTATTTCGAAAGAAGGATTTAAGGTGTTTGACGCACCAGACGGAACTTCAGGATTAAAGCTACTTGGTAAAGAAGATATACGCGTAGTGCTAAGCGATGTGAACCTGCCTGATGCCAACGGAGTAGAGTTGGTTCAAACCATCAAGTTAAAGTATCCGTTTACTGAAATTATCGTAATAACCAATCACGGAACTATTGAAGACGGGGTAAGGTCCATTAAGAACGGAGCCTTCGACTACTTAGTAAAAGGGCAGGATAATCAAAAAATAATTCCGCTGCTGAATAAGGCCATTGAGAAGTCGCAGTTGCAGTACCGCATTCAATTGTTGGAAAAGAAGATATCCGACAAATTCAGTTTTGACAACATTGTGGGTGAATCAACCGTGATTCATAAAGCGAAAGAACTGGCATCCAAGGTAGCCGCTACCGATGCTACAGTTTTACTGCTCGGAGAAACCGGTACCGGTAAGGAAATTTTTGCCCAATCCATACATGAAGCCGGAACAAGAAAGTTGATGCCATTCATTGCCGTCAATTGCAGTTCGTTCGGCAAAGAAATTTTAGAGAGCGAACTCTTCGGCCATAAAGTAGGAGGTTTTACCGGTGCGGTAAAAGATAAAAGAGGCTTGCTGGAAGAAGCTAATGGAGGAACTATTTTTTTAGATGAGGTAGGCGAAATGAATATTGACCTGCAGGCAAAACTACTTCGCGTTTTAGAGACCCAGGAGTTCTACAAAGTTGGCGATTCGAAACCCACTAACGTAAACGTACGCATTATAGCAGCCACCAACCGAAATCTGCAGGCCGAAGCGGAGAAAGGAAATTTCCGCATAGACCTGTTTTACAGACTTTCGGTTTTTCAGATTCAGTTACCTTCTTTAGCTGAACGGATACAGGATATTGAGGCATTGGCTTTTCATTTCATCAAGATATACTCTGATAAAATGACAAAACCGTTTCCCAGAGTAAGTAAGGATTTTTTGACAACACTAAAAAAGCATCCGTGGAAGGGAAATATCCGTGAATTGAAAAATGTGATAGAGCGGGCACTTATTCTTTGTGATAAAGAACTATTACCCGAACACCTTCCTTTCGACTTTACAGAAGCAGGTTCATCAGAGCATATTTTCGATTTAGCTGAAGTGGAAAAGCAACATATAAAGAAAGTAATGCGCCACACTAATGGTAACAAAACTGAAACTGCCAGGCTAATGAATATAGGTCTGACCACTCTCTACAGAAAATTACAAGAGTATAAAATAGAGTAATTTCACTGCCTACACGAAAAGTTCACTTAAAGACTACTTCAAACAAGTATTTAAACAGTTGAAATTGGTCTTCAACTACCTTAAAGTAGTAAAACATCGGCTGTAACCTGTCAAAAACCGAATCTGCCTTTTGTAAACTACAAGTATTTTCTTGTAAACCCTTCCATTTTGGAAAACCCGTTTTCCAAAACGGAAGGGGTTTTAGCATTTTAAAATCACAGACTTGTTTTGCAAAGCAAGTGCAACTCATTATAAACCAGTGTATTTGATGATTTGTTTATAGGATGTTGGCAAAAGGGCATTGGATTGGTAAGAAACAAGTGCAAACATTTATTCAACAAACAAAAGCTTAATACCATGACAATCGCCTCAAGAATCCGCAAAATCCGTGAAGTGCGCGGCTGGAAACAAACCGCCATAGCTTCTTCTATGAACATTACTCAACAGGCTTACAGCTGCCTTGAACAAGGCGCCAGCAATGCCCGTTTAGAAACTTTAAAACGTTTCTGCGATGTAATGAAAGTAGAACTGCCGTTTTTAATTGCTACCGATGTGCCTATTACTGAAGAAACCATCGAGCGTTACGGTACCAAGAGCTATTACGAGTTTATTTCTACATACCGCAAACTGGAACAGAAAGTAGAGATATTTGAAGAGTTGCTTACTACCAACAGCGAGAAGCAAATGAACGGTAATACCAATACCAATACAAATATCCGGAGGGCTTAATTACGCCTTTAATTTTCAGCAGAAAGGATGAGGAAAGGTTTCTTCATCCTTTTTTTATGGACATTGCTAATACTTTCGTGATGGTGCTGTTTTTGTTTTTTAAGTATTTATTCAACTTAGCAATTGTATTAAGGCTGTAACACGTGGCGGACCGTATGGATATAGGAATTGGCGAGCATTACCTGGCAGTGATTGAAAATCCTGTTTTAGGTATTGCGTGGGGAACTATGGACGGAAGACTTATTGATTGCAACGATGCGTTTTGCAGGATGCTCGGCAGTTCAAAAGAAGAATTAAAAGGCGCACACTTCAAAGATTTTACACATCCGGATGACTTAGAAAAAGCGACCGGTCTTTTCAGAAAACTGGTAAGAGGAGAAATAGATAACTACCAGATAGAAAAGCGATATATCTCTAAAAACAGAACGGTTGACTGGGTAAAAGTAAATGTTACTGCTTCCCGAAATGCTTCTGAACATGGAAGTTCCATTGTGGCTATTGTTCAGGATATATCTGAAAGAAAACAAGCGGAGGAAGAGCTTTTGAAGTCGGAAGCCAACCTTCGCTTTTTGCTGGACAATACTGATATGGCTTGTGTACTGCTCGACACTTCGCTGAATGTATTAGCGGCCAACCGGCTGGCTAATGAATGGGCAAAGTCCGAGATGAATGTTTCTTTGGAGACAGGCAAAAATTTTATGACAAATTTCCCGGAGATATTCAAAGACCGGGCAAATGAGATACTGCAAAAAGTTCTTCAGGGTGCAACCCATCAGTACGAAGCACCTTATACCAGACACGATAAAGTAAGCGGATGGTATAATGTAAAAGTAGCGGCCATTGTTGATGAAAAAAGAAATGTTGTGGGGGTATGCGTGGCGGCTAACGATGTTACCGCCCGCAAAAAAACAGAGGCAGAAGTAAGGGCCATGAACAATTTATTGGAGAAAAAAGTAAAGGAGCGCACCGCAGAACTTGAAAATGCAAACAGAGAACTGGAAGCTTTCACCTATTCCGTTTCGCATGACCTGATGGCACCTTTGCGGATTATTGACGGGTTTTCGCAGGTGTTGCTGGATGACAATAAGAACAAACTTGATGAAGATGGTTTGCAAACCATACATGTAATCAGGCGGAATGCTACCCGCATGGGCGAACTGGTAAACGATTTGCTGAACATTGCGCGGCTGGGCCGGGCCAGTCTGGTGAAACGCCCGATAGATATGAACGAACTGGTAACACAGGTAATTGATGAAATGCGGTTTACTACCAACAAGCTGGCGGCAAAAATAAAACTGAAGGAGCTGGGCCATGCGGAGTGCGACCCTGTGTTGCTGAAACAGGTATGGATGAATTTGCTTTCAAATGCGGTGAAGTATTCGGGAACGCGCGCCAACCCGATGATAGAAATAGGCGCAGCAGAAAAAAACGGACAGGTGGTTTACTACATTAAGGATAACGGTGTGGGTTTTGACATGCAATACGTGGGCAAACTGTTTGGGGTGTTTCAGCGGCTGCATAAAGCAGCGGAGTTTCCAGGCACCGGTGTGGGGCTGGCTATTGTGCACCGCATTGTGGTGCGCCACGGTGGAAAGGTGTGGGCCGATGCAAAAGTGAATGAAGGAGCGGTGTTTTATTTTACACTGCCTTAGCGAAATGTTAACCGGTTCTTAGTTATACCATTTTGCATTTGTGATTTACAGGATTTTGCAGATAATTTAGAGCGAGTTACAGCACTCCATTGGCAGTAAAACACTTTGTTTTGTATTTCTGTAAACACGTTGAGTTTAGTTATACATAAATGAAAAACTCAGAAGTCGAAATTCTTTTGGTTGAAGATAATCCGCACGAGGCGCAACTGGCTTTGCGCGGCTTCAAAAAATTTAATCTGGGCAACCGGTTGCTGCATATTGATGATGGTGTAGAAGCGCTTGATTTTGTTTTCGGGCGGGGAGCCTACGAAGGGCAACCGGTAGGCGCACGGCTTAAAGTTATTTTTCTGGACCTCAAGTTACCTAAAGTAGATGGCCTGGAGGTGCTGAAAAACATTAAAGGTGATGAGCGCACAAAAGGTATACCGGTGGTGATACTTACTTCCTCTAAAGAAGAACCGGATGTTATGGCCGCTTACCGGTTGGGCGCCAACAGCTATGTGGTAAAACCGGTTGACTACGAAAAATTTTCTCAGGCCATTGCCGACCTCGCTAACTTCTGGGTGTTTCTGAACCAGCCTCCGGTGGGTTTAAGAGAAGTTAAATGCTAACCCGTTGCCCGGCACTGCTCTGTTTTGTGCCACACAATCCTTTGCTTGTAAATGTTTAAACCTCCACAGTTTTTCCTGTATGTTTTTTAGTAAACCACAACCTGAAGAGTGTATAATAAGAAGCCTAATTAGTATCCCTGCCCCTGTGTAATCCGTTTATTTACTCAAACTTACACAGTTATGAAATCAGTGCTTTGCATCTGTCTTTCCTTCCTCACTCAAATTACGTTTTCTGCCGCTAAAATTGAAGCTGATAAAACATCGGGATGTTCACCGGTGCAGGTTAGTTTTAAGGGAGTGAGCGAAACGAACGGAGGAACCTGGAACTGGGATTTTGGTAACGGCAGCACCAGCAGCCGTCAGAACCCATCGGTGGTGTTTGTGCAGCCGGGTGTATATACCGTAAAGCTGAACACCGGTAACGAAACTTCTACCGTAAACATTACTGTTTTTGCTTCGCCAAATGCCGATTTTACAACCGATAAGACTAAAGCCTGTGTAACAGACGGAGTTAACTTTACCGATAAATCTACCGGTACTGCACCTATTGTTAATTATGTATGGGCCTTTGGTGACGGCAAAACCCTTACCGGTGATAAAATGCAGACAACCGCTCATGTTTACAAAAATTCGGGCGTGTATGATGTTTCGCTTTTGGTAACCGATGCCAACGGCTGTGTGTCGACTAAAACCACTTACAGCAGTATTGAGGCTGCCGCTAAACCGGTTGCCGCTTTTAAGACTTCGGTAAATAGCAGCTGCAACGAAACCGAGCAGATTTCATTTGCCAACCAGAGCACCGGTAACAACAAGCTGAACTACACCTGGAACTTTGGCGATAAACAAACTTCTGCCGAAATGAATCCTTCGCATGTTTTTACGCAGGGCAAATACGATGTAAGCTTAGAGGTAAAAGATGAGAACGGATGTTCGAACACGGCTACACAAAAGGTGAGTGTAACTAAACTGAAAGCCGATTTTATTGCCGAGAAAGAACAGGCCTGCACCGGTGAGCGTTTGAAGTTTGTAAACACTTCGAATTTTAAGGGAAGCAAATGGGCATGGGAGTTTGGTGACGGTACCGCTTCCACCGAAAGCAATCCGGAGAAGGCATTTGCCAAAGCCGGTACGTATTCGGTAAAGTTTACGGTAACCGAAGGCGAGTGCTCGCAAACGGTTAGCCGCAATGCTTACGTAACGGTGCGCAACGGTATTAATACCACGTTTACTTCCGATGCTTCTTCTTCGTGCGCAGAACCGGTAACGGTGAAGCTGAAGAACAACACGCCTAACAGTGCAGTAGTGTTGTGGAACTTTGGTGACGGAACGGTTTCTACCAAAAACGAAGCGGAGAAAGTTTATTCCGCAGCCGGTAACTATAAAGTGAGTTTAGAGGTAACCGACAGCAGCGGATGCACCGTAAAGAAAGAATCGGAAAAAGTAATTCATGCGTTGAAACCGCTGGTGGGCTTTAAGGGCGATACGTTTGCCTGTGCCGGTTACCAGGTTAAGTTCGTAAACTTTACGCCTAATGCCGCATCGTATCTGTGGAACTTTGGCGATGGCGAAACTTCTACGCAAAAAAATCCTTTCCATGTATATAAGAAGAACGGAAACTACGATGTATCGCTCACCGCTTATGGCGATGGCTGCGACTCTACCATCAGCTTTAAAAACTATGTGCATGTGGACGAACTGAAAGTGGATTTTGAAATGTCGGCTTCATCGCAAACACTGGTGCCGCCTTTCCTTTTCAGCTTTAAAAACAAAACCAACAACCCTAACCTTAAATACATGTGGGACTTTGGTGACGGTTACACCGAGGCTTCGGTTAATCCGGTGCACATTTACAACACACCGGGCAACTTTAACGTGCGCCTTATTGCTTACGCTAAAAACGGCTGCACCAATTCAAAAACAGTTTCCAATAACATTCAGATGGGAACCAGCATGGGCAGCGGTGCCGATTTTGAATAAACATATTTCAGCTTAAACAGAAAACGCTGAACCGGTACCGGTTCAGCGTTTTTGTTTTAAAGTATCCGTCTTTCCGGACTGCCAGTCTTTGAGCAGCATTCCCTTATGCTTTAATGCGCGTGGTTTATGTAGACGAATTCCACTAGACCAACATGGACATATAACCGTGGGAGGAATTCGTTAAACATGCTGCCCCTTCATGCCCCCCGACCAGGGAGTACCTTGTGTTGCGCCCCCTCGGTTATACCGACCGAATCTTTATGTTTTAATTTCATAGTTGTTTGGTTTGACCGTTTTGCTGAATGTTTCGACCGTTTTACTCATTTTTTCGACCGTTTTTTGAAAAATTCCGACCGTTTTATTCATTATTCCGACCGTTTTCCCGAAAATTCCGACCGTTTTGTTCATTATTTCGACCGATTAATTGCTTCTAAGTACCGTAAACTTGCCTTCAACGGTGGTTGAAGGATTTACCACGGTAACAGTGCTGTAACCTTTGGTCATTCCCAGTTTTTCGTTGGGGTGAACAATGGCCGGTGTGCCTGCGGTGCTTTTTCCTTTATATACATGTAAGTCAACAGTTCCTGTATTTGTGAGCGTACCGCCTACAATAACAGCATTCAGTGTCTTTTGAGTAGCCGGCTTCACCTTGCTGGTTTGCAATTTAGGTGCGCGTTTGCTGTCGTCCACCGTAAAGCCCCAAAGCCCCAGCTTTTTGGTATTGTTCGGATACAACTTCATCAAATAATTACCGATACCTTGTATGTGTTCCAGTACGGGGTTCCATTTGTTGTTGCGAAGTTGGGTTTCGTCCTCGCTGTCGCGCGCAAACTGCTCAAATTTTGTATGGTACTCGCGCGCTGCGCTCACTTCCGTCCAATCGCTGGCAATGCTCAAAGTGTGCTCGGTTAAAAAAGGGTCGAGCGGAGAAGGGTCAGGGTCATAGCTGTCGTATTTTGTTTTCAAAGCTTCAAACACTTCGGTCAGTTCCGGAAACTCGGGCGGGTAATTTATTTTACCCGTGGCCGTAATAGGCGCGCCCCACTCGCCTAAGGTCATAAAGTTGGGTTTGTAAAACGATTTAAGATACTGATAATACTTACGCTGGTGGCCCATTACGGGGTCCCAGTGCAAATCGCGTAGCTGCCGGAAATTTTCGCTTTGTTTCGAAAACAAAAAACGCCTGCCCTCGTGCGTAGTGGCCTGGCCCTTGGCGGTGTTATCGGCAGCAAGGTCAATGCCCTGCTGCGTAAGGTAAGGAATAAGCACACTCGAAGTGCCATCGGTGGTGTGCTTTTCAAAAATGGCGTTAAACAACAGGCGTTGGTCAACAAAACTTTCGGGTTCAATAATTCTGCTCATAGCTTTTATGTTTTAAGTAAGAAAAAACACAACCACTAAAGCCCTTCAAAAAACGCATCGGAACATAAACAAGCAACAGGGCCCTGAATAAATTCGGAAACCGAAGATAAATTCCGGATTTTAAAAAAGCAAGCAAAGGCAAAAATTTATTTTGGGGAGAAAAGAGAGCAAAACCCTGGCTTTCCGGAAAACAAAAACCCGCCTTTTGAGCGGGTTTTGTTTTGTCTGGGTGGCGGGATTCGAACCCACGGCCTCTTGCACCCCATGCAAACGCGCTACCGGACTGCGCTACACCCAGAGAATAAACCCCGAAAGGGTTCTGAACCCTTTCGGGGTTATCCTGTTAGGCGGCATGTTGAGGCGAACTTCACCCTCAGACGGAGCAAATATAAGGGCAAAGCGCAAAACCCAAAGTGCAACCAGTTGTCTTTTGCCTTTTGTCTTTCTTGCTCTTTGCCTTTTGCCTTTTGCGTTTTGGGCTTTGCATTTTTTGCCTGCTGCCTACTGCCCACTACCTATTGCCTACTGCCTTTTGTTTATTATTGTCCCCATGCAATTTGTTTTCCCTCTGTTTTTGTTTGCGCTGGCTGCGCTGGCTGTTCCCGTTATTGTCCATCTCTTTAATTTCCGCAGATACAAAACCGTTTATTTCAGCAATGTGCAGTTTCTGAAAGAAGTGAAACAGGAAACCACTTCGCGGAGCAAACTCAAACATCTTTTAGTGCTGGCTTCGCGTTTGCTGGCGCTGGCTTTTCTGGTTTTTGCTTTTGCCCAGCCGTTTATCCCCAACAAACACAGCGGGGTAACCACCGGTAGAAAGTATGTGAGTATTTATATTGATAATTCGTTTTCGATGAATGCCGTAAGCGATGGAAGGAGCTTGTTTGATAAAGCGAAACTCGCTGCCAAAGAAATTGCCCGCAACTATTCTGCCGATGACCAGTTTCAGTTACTCAGCAACGATTTTCAGGGCAAGCACCAGCGCCTTACCGGTAAAGAAGAATTTGTGAGTATGGTGGAGGAACTGGAAATATCACCGGCAGTGCGCAATCTTTCGGAGGTTACCAAGCGGCAGAAAGATGCATTGAGCAGAGAGAACGGCAAAAACCAGATTGCCTATCTGCTTTCCGATTTTCAAAAAAACATGGGTGCGCTCAGTATTGATTCGGTGGTGGCTTATAATTTAATTCCCCTCGCTGCCGATGCGCAGACCAATGTTTATATTGATACCGTATGGTTCAACGAACCGGTGCAGTTGTTCAACCAGCAAACACAACTGATTGTAAAAATTTCGAACAGCGGTGAAAAAGCCGTAGAGAACAACCGGCTGGTTTTAAAACTGAACGGGCAGACCAAAGCCATGGCCGATTTTTCGGTAGAGCCCAACTCTTTTGTTTACGACACCATGACCTTTCTGCTGAACCAGCCCGGCTGGAACAAAGCCGAACTGCAGGTGCAGGACTATCCCATCAACTTTGACGATAACTATTTCCTTGCCTTCAATGTTATCGAAAAAATAAAAGTGCTGGCCTATAGCGAAAACAAATCGAATCAGTTTCTCGATGCGCTTTTCAAAAACCAACCGGAGTTCGATTACACCGCTTCGCTGGTTTCGGCTTTCGATGCTAACAATCTGAAAGGAAACCAGTTGGTGATTCTCGATAATCTGAAAACGGTTTCTTCTTCTATGGCGGCAGCGGTCAACTTGTATGTAAACGAGGGCGGGGCAGCAGCGGTTTTCCCTGCCGAGAAATGCGAAGTGGAAGCTTACAACCGGTTTCTGAATAATCTGCAGGCTAACTCCATCACCGGTTTCTCCGAAGTGCAGCAGGACCTTGCGGGCATCAACCTTCAGCAAAATATTTTTAAAGATGTGTTTGAACGCATACCCGAGAATATGAACCTGCCCCGCGTCAAAAAGTATTATCAGTTCACCCGTTCAACGGCATCTAACGAAGAAGCTATTCTTACTTTAAAAGACGGCAATTCTTTTTTCAGCCGCTATCCGCACGGCAGCGGTTCGCTTTATGTTTGCGGCTCTCCGCTCGACCAGAAGTTCTCTGACTTACCGGTGCATGCCATTTTTGTCCCCATGCTTTATAAAATGGCGGTGCTCAACATCCGCAGCGGAAACAGCAGTTATTTTATTGGCGACAAAACCCGCATTGAAGTAGATGCAAAAAAGGTATCGGGCGAAAAAGTTTACAGAATAAAAGGAGAGAATGTAGAGTTTATTCCTGAGCAGTTAGCCGTAGGCAACAAAATGCTGCTCGGCCTGAATGAACAGATAAAGAAATCGGGTTTTTATAATGTTGGTCTTGAAAATTCCGACTCCGCCAGCTTGCTTGCCCTCAACTTCGACCGCAGGGAATCGGACATGAAATTTCTGGATGCCTCGCAACTGAAAGAACAATATCCGCAACTCAACATCAATGTGGTGAACGGTGCCAATACCGAGGTTGCTTCTGTAGTAAGAGAACTCGACCGCGGCACCCCTCTTTGGAAATGGTGTTTAATGCTCACGCTGCTTTTCCTTGCCATCGAAATTGCTTTGCTTCGTTTCTGGAAAGTTTAACCATGGAAGAGAAGGAAAAAATATTTCCGGCAACACCACAGAACCTCGAGGAACAGCTCGGACATTACGAAGCACTGCTCAGAAAAGGGGAACCGGTTTCCGAACAGCAGGCTTCACATCTCCTTCAGCTCGCCTTGGATTTAGAAGAAGAGGAGTCCGCCACACGCGCGTATCTGTTGCTTTCTTCTATTCAGTTAAACTGCACATTAGACCACGTTAAGGCGCTCGACTACGCCAAGCTTGCCCTGGAGCAGAGCGAAGACCTGCCCGATTTTTACTGGCGTATTAAGGCGCTCAATGCTACTGCAACCTGTCACCACATGTTGCGCGATTATCCGAACGAGTTGAAATGGTTGCAACAGGCGCTCCGGTTGCTCGAATCGAGCCGGTGCAGTTCTATTGAATATTATCCGCTGCATCATACAACCAATTATTCGATGGGGGTAATGTACAGCCAGATGGGTTTGCACACCATAGCGGTACCTTACATTGAGGAAGCGATGAAGTACTGTGCGGGCATTAACGACCGGCAGGTATTTTTCAAAACCAAACTCACCTTTGCCAATCTGCGCATGTATAAACGCGAGTACGAAACATCGCTTGCTGCTTATGAGGAACTCTACAATGCGTATGGCGACCTGAACGACACCGAGCAATGGGCCATACTGAATAATTATATGAGCATTATACATCTGCAGCGGGAACGTTATGACCTGTCGGAAAAATACATCCGCGAAGCAGTGCGCATTCGCGAAAAAATCGGCAATGAACTCAGGCTTAACTATTCCTATTTTACACTTACCAAATTACTTTACAGCACCGGTCGCACCGAAGAAGGCGATAAATATTTTGCCGTAATTGAAAAGGTAATGGAAAAGTATCCGTACGTGTACGACCGGCAGATACGCAACGACATTTTTTACGAATTGTATGCCGCCAAAGGCGATTATCAAAAAGCATACGGTTTTTTTAAAGAACTCGATATATCGTTTGTGTCGAACGACATACTGGAGGCAACCATCGGTTCTATTTTCGATGCCGAACAGGAAAAGCAGAAAAGCGTGCAGGAAGATGCCGAGCATTTCCGGAAGCTGAATGATGAAATGCAATCGCAGTCGGCCGAATTACAGAAACTGAATAAAGACCTGAACAATTATGCGCGCACCACCTCGCACGATTTGCGCGAGCCGCTCCGTATGGTTTCTACGTATATGAGTATTCTGGAGGCAAAGCTCAAAGACAAACTCACCGAAGACGAAAAACAGTTTCTGCGTTTTGCGGTAGACGGCAGCAAGCGGATGGATGAAATGGTTACCCGCATTCTGAATTCGGCAAGAGGGAAACAGAACGTAATGAAACCGGTTGACCTGAATAAGGTTGCAGAGCAATTGAAAGTAAATCTCACCAAGCTGATTGCCGAAAAAAATGCTGAAGTGACATTTGAAAGTTTACCGGTGCTGATGGCAGATGATATTCAGATGCTGCAGGTGTTTCAGAACCTGGTGACCAATGCCGTTAAATACAATAACAGCGCAAAGCCGGTCATCCGGATTTCTTCCCAGGCAAAAGGCGGGTTCTTTCAAATTTCGGTTGCCGATAACGGAGTGGGTATTCCTGAAGAGGCCCGCGAAAAGGTTTTCGAAATGTTTTCGCGCGTGGAAAACGCCAGCGGTGCCGATGGCACCGGTATCGGTCTCTCCACAGTAAAGAGTATTATCGAAAAAATGAAAGGAAAAATATGGGTTGAAGAAAACGAACCGGCAGGAAGCGTGTTTCAGATTCTTCTGCCTGCTAAATAGTAATCCGTTTAATGATGAAAGTCTCCGGTTTCACCATTGTCCGAAATGCCGTTAAATACGATTATCCGGTGGTGGAGAGTATTACTTCCATTCTCCCTGTGGTGGATGAAATGATTGTAGCAGTCGGAAAATCGGAAGACGAAACACTGCACTTGATTCAGGGCATTGCCTCTTCTAAGATCAAAATCATAGAAACGGTTTGGAATGACTCGCTGCGCAGCGGTGGCAAACTGCTGGCGGATGAAACCGATAAAGCAAAGCGTGCAGTGTCAGCAGATGCGGACTGGTGCTTCTATATTCAGGCAGACGAAGTGCTGCACGAAGAGTATTTAGAACCGGTTCGTCAGGCAATGCTCTTTTATAGGGATGATAAGGAGGTGGATGGTCTGCTTTTTAACTACGAGCATTTTTACGGTTCTTACGATTATGTGGCCGATTCATATAACTGGTACCGGAAAGAAATCCGGATTATCCGTAACCGTCCGGACATATTCTCCTATAAGGATGCGCAGGGTTTTCGTAAAACCGGAAACCGGAAACTGAACGTGAAGCAGGTAGATGCCACGGTTTTTCACTATGGCTGGGTGAAAGACCCGCAGGCACAACAACGCAAGCAAAAAACGTTTCATCAAATGTGGCACCCCGATGAGTGGATAGAAAAGAATGTCGCTGAAACCGAATCCTTCGACTATTCACTGATTGATTCACTTAAGAAATTTGAAGGCACTCATCCGCAGGTAATGAAGGACAGAATTAAAAACCGGAACTGGGCTTTTGAATTTGATACATCAAAAAGTAACCGAAAGTTTAAATACAGAATCAGAAAATGGATAGAAGACCTGACGGGGATTAACATAGGGGAATACAAAAACTATAAACGGATATAAAATCTGTTTATCGCCATTAACCGCCAACCTTTTTTATATTTGGCTTTCGGTATGGAAATAATCATTCGCTCCGCTCGCATCGTAGATACCGGCTCTCCTTTTAATAATCAGGTAAAAGACATTTTAATCAGCAATGGCAAAATCAAAAAGATTGGTGCTAAGTTGCCGAATACTTCTAAAGCCAAAGAAGTAGAAGCCGATAACATGCACGTGTCGCTCGGTTGGTTCGATTTAAACGCCTACCTCGCTGACCCCGGTTACGAACAAAAAGAAACGATTGAAAGCGGATGTGCAGCAGCAGCTTTTGGAGGCTTCACACATATCTGTTGCATTCCTAACACGCAACCGGTTACCCAAACCAAGGCGCAGATAGAATACGTATTGCGCAAGTCGGCTGGTGAAATTGTAAGCGTGCACCCGTTGGGTGCCGTTTCGGAAAATACAGACGGAAAGGATTTAGCAGAGTTATATGATATGTATACTGCCGGTGCAGTTGCTTTCAGTGATGGAATAAAAGCAAGTGCCAATGCAGGAATGGTGGAACGTGCGTTGCTTTATGTAAAAGCATTCGATGGTTTAATTATGAATCACCCCGAAGAAAAAAGCATTTCGAAAAACGGAGCGATGAACGAGGGAGTAACAAGCACTAAACTCGGCTTACCCGGTGCACCTGCACTTGCCGAAGAAATTGCGGTGAACCGCGATTTATATGTGCTTGAATACACCGGATCAAAACTGCACCTGTTCGATATTTCTTTAAAGAAAAGTGTGGACCTCATCCGCGGGGCGAAAAAGAAAGGTTTGAAAATATCTGCTTCGGTAAATGCTTACAACCTCATGCTCGATGAAACGGCTGTAGGTAACTACAATACCAATTGTAAAGTAAATCCGCATTTACGCTCTAAGGAAGATATTGCTGCCTTAGTAAAAGGAATTGCTGACGGTACAATTGATACCATCACTTCTTCTCACCAGCCACAAGATGAAGAGTGCAAAAATTTGGAATTCGACAAAGCGGATTTTGGAATGATAGGTTTGGAAACCTGTTTTGCGGTAGCAAATACAGCACTGAAAGGAAAGGTTGAATTGCCGAAAATTATTGAAGCAATTTCAAATAATCCGAGAAGAGTTCTTGGTCTGAAAAGCAAAATTGAAGAAGGAGCAGAGGCGGATTTAACTTTGTTCAATCCTGAATTGAAATGGACTTTTGCTGCAAGCGATATAAAATCAAAATCAAAAAACACTCCTTTTGTAGGAACAAATTTCGTTGGCAAGTCACTTGGAGTAATCAATAAAGGCAAACTGCAACTAAACTCATAACACATGAATTCAGAATATGGTTTACCCATTCGTTACGGTTTGATTGGTGGTATGGTGATGTGCGTGATAAGCGTAATTACCTACATGTTTTACGCGCAGTTGTTCAGTTCTCTATGGGTGCAAATGATTTTCGGCCTGGTAACTATCGCGATTATGATTTTTATTCCGGTGTGGGGTACGGTGAGCTTTAAACATTCTCTCGGAACAATCTCCTACTTGCAGGCAGTTACCGCTTGTATGATTATTGTTTTCATTACAATGGTTATGAGCAATGTAATTGCTTACGTTATTCCCAATTTTCTTGACACCGAGTATCCGCAGGAACTGTATGGCCTGGTGCAAAGAAACACCGAGCAGACTATGGAGAAATTCGGTGCACCGGATGAAGAAATTGAGAAAGCGCTGGAACGAATCACACCGGACCAGTTTACTCCAACCATTGTTTCCACACTGCGCGGATTGGGCATCAGTTTGGGGTTAGGGCTTATCCTGAGTTTAATTGTTGCTTTATTCGTTAGCCGTAAGTCCAAAGAAGAACCAATCGTAAAAACCGAAGCGTAAATGCAAATCTCCGTTGTCATTCCTTTGTTTAATGAAGAAGAATCGCTGCCCGAACTCGCAGCATGGATTGAGCGCGTAATGAAGGCAAACAATTTCAGCTATGAAGTTTTGATGATTGATGACGGCAGTAAAGACAAAAGCTGGAGTGTGATTGAAAAACTCTCAGCACAGAATCCGAATATTAAAGCCATTCGTTTCAGAAGAAATTTCGGAAAGAGCGCTGGGCTTCAGGTGGGTTTTAGTCATGCGCAGGGAGATGTGGTGATTACCATGGATGCCGACTTGCAGGATTCACCGGACGAAATTCCCGGCTTGTATAAAATGATAGCCGAAGAAGGTTTTGATTTGGTGAGTGGATGGAAGCAAAAACGTTTCGACCCGGTTACCAAAACAATTCCTACCAAAATTTACAATGGCGCCACCCGTGTAATGACCGGTATCAAACTGCACGATATGAACTGCGGGTTGAAAGCATACAAGAACGAAGTGGTGAAAAGTGTGGAAGTGTATGGGGAGATGCACCGGTATATACCGGTACTGGCCAAGAAGGCAGGCTACTCGAATATCGGAGAGAAAGTAGTGCAGCATCAGGCGCGCAAGTACGGCAAAACAAAATTCGGCATGGAGAGATTTCTCTATGGTTTCCTTGATTTGCTTTCTGTTTCCTTCATGACCCGTTTTGCCAATCGCCCCATGCATATTTTTGGCGGGCTTGGCGTGTTGAGTTTCTTCATAGGCTTCTCTATTCTTCTTGTATTAACTATACAGAAAGTTGCGTTCATGAAATTTCACATGACCGATAGACCCTTGTTCTATCTCGGTTTAGTTTCGTTGGTTGTAGGAGTTCAACTTTTCGTGGCCGGCTTCTTAGGCGAGTTAGTTTCCCGTAAAGCGTCCGATAGAAATCTATACGATATTTCGAAGTATCTGAACATCGGAAAATGAAAGTCATTATCCTCGGTAGCGCTCACCCTCTTCGCGGTGGTTTGGCTTCTTATAACGAGCGGTTGGCAAGAGAGTTTATCCGGCAGGGGCACAGTGTTCAGATTTACACTTTCAGTTTGCAATATCCCGAGTTTTTGTTTCCGGGTACTACACAATACAGCGATGCACCGGCACCCGATGATTTGTATATCCATGTAAAAGTGAATTCTGTAAATCCATTTAACTGGTACAGCGTAGGAAAGGAAATTGCCAAACTGAATGCCGATTTGATGATTGTGAAATTTTGGCTGCCGTTTATGGCGCCTTGTCTCGGAAAAATTTCACGTATTGTAAAGAAGAACGGAAAAACAAAAGTCATTTCCATTCTCGATAACATTATTCCTCACGAAAAAAGAATTGGCGATTTTGTTCTCGCTAAATATTTTGTGAACAGTGTAGATGGCTTTATTGCCATGAGCGAATCGGTACTGAATGATTTGAACAAATTCGATTCAGCCAAACCGAAGCTTTTTTCTCCGCATCCGCTCTTTGATAATTTTGGCGAAGCCATCACAAAAACCGAAGCTTACGAAAAGCTCGGGCTTGCCATCAACGAAGAATATATTCTCTTTTTCGGTTTTATCCGCGATTACAAAGGATTGGATTTGCTTTTACAGGCTATGGCAGATGAGCGTGTCAGGAACCTGAACGTGAAACTGATTGTTGCCGGTGAGTTTTACACCGATTCAAAGCCGTATGCCGAAATGATTCAGCAACTGGGTATCCGTGATAAACTGATTCTGAAAACTGATTTTATTCCGGATAATGAAGTGCGTAATTATTTCTGCGCGGCAGATATGGTAGTACAGCCATATAAGCATGCTACGCAAAGCGGTGTCACACAAATCTGTTACCATTTCGACAGGCCAATGCTCGTAACCAATGTGGGCGGCTTGCCGGAGATTGTTCCGAACGGTAAAGTAGGTTATGTGGTAGAGCCAAATCCAACGGCTATTGCCGATGCGCTGATTGATTTTTATTCTAATCACAGGGAATTTGTAATGCGCGACAACATCAAAACCGAAAAGAAAAAGTATGCCTGGAGCGAAATGCTGAAAAAGATTTTTGAAGTGGCAGCACAGGTTCGTTTGTAATTTCTAATTTGTAATCCGTTATTAGCAACATGATTTATCGCAGTAAAGCCCCTCTTCGCCTCGGACTTGCCGGTGGCGGCACCGATGTTTCTCCTTATGCCGATTTATATGGCGGTGCTATTCTCAATATCACTATCGGTATGTATGCTTACGCTACTATCAAACCGTTGAGCGGAAAGAAGATTCACATCAAAGCCATTGACAGAAACGAAGAAGTAATAGTTGACGCAGAAAAAAAATTAGCCATTAACGGGAAACTTGATTTGGCGAAAGGAGTTTACAATCGGGTAATAAAAGATTTTGCAAAAAAGCCTTTGGCTTTTGAACTTACTACTTATGTAGATGCTCCTCCCGGTTCCGGTTTAGGTTCTTCATCAACTCTTGTTGTTGCTATTCTCGGTGCGTTTGTAGAGTGGCTCAAACTTCCTTTAGGCGAATACGACATTGCACACCTCGCTTACAAAATTGAGCGGGAAGATTTGAAAATGCATGGGGGAAGACAAGACCAATACGCGGCTACTTTTGGCGGAGTTAACTACATGGAGTTTTACGCAAACGATAAAGTAATTGTCAATCCGCTTCGCGTAAAAGACAAATGGCTGCATGAGTTAGAGAACAACCTTGTGCTGTTTTTTACAGAAACTTCCCGGCTTTCGTCCTCTATTATTGCTAAACAATCTGAGAACGTAAAAAGGAAGAATGCCAAATCAATTGATGCCATGCACAATTTGAAGGAGCAGAGCGTTAAAATGAAAGAAGCTTTATTGAAAGGCGATATTGACGGCATTGGAAAGATTCTTCACCACAGCTGGCAGCATAAAAGTGCCATGGCAGAGGGGATTTCGAACCCTCAACTGGAGAAAATTTACAACGCAGCCCTTAAAGCAGGAGCTACAGGCGGTAAAATTTCGGGAGCAGGCGGTGGAGGATTTATGATTTTCTATGCTCCCTACAACTCCAAGTTTAAAGTGATTGAAACCCTCAACAAATTGGGCGGTCGTGTGATGCGATATAACTTCACCCAGCACGGCTTAACTACCTGGACAATTTAAGGCGCGTTTTACCTCATCGTTTCCAGTCCTTTCTTTTCGGCAATTCCGATTTTGAAATTCGGAATATAAATCTACTTTTGCCGTCCCAAAATAAAAGAAGGAATGCCTACAATTCAACAGTTAGTAAGAAAATCGCGCAATATTATCCGTGCAAAGTCGAAAAGCCGTGCGCTTGATTCATGCCCGCAAAAGCGTGGAGTTTGCACCCGTGTTTACACTACCACACCTAAAAAACCAAACTCAGCACTTCGTAAAGTGGCTAAGGTTCGTTTAACCAATGCGGTGGAAATTATCGCCTACATTCCGGGTGAGGGGCATAATTTGCAGGAGCACTCTATCGTGTTGATTCGCGGTGGTCGTGTGAAGGATCTTCCGGGAGTTCGTTACCATATCGTTCGCGGTTCGTTAGATACGGCCGGTGTAGAAAACAGAAAGAAGAGCCGCTCTAAATACGGAACTAAAAGACCTAAAGCAGGTGCTGTAGCTGCTGCTAAAAAATAATTATTAAAAGTTTATCAATAAGCAATGAGAAAGAAAAAAGCTCCCAAACGTTACGTTCAGCCTGATCCTAAATTCGGTGATGTAATGGTTACACAATTTGTAAACCGTTTGATGTATGAAGGCAAAAAATCAATTGCTTACAGCATATTCTACGGTGCGCTGGAATTGATTGAAGAAAGAACCAAAGAGCCGGGAATGGATATTTGGAAGAAATCTCTTCAAAACATCGGACCTTCTGTAGAAGTAAAAAGTAAAAGAATTGGTGGTGCTAACTTCCAGATTCCTACTGAAGTGAAAGGCGACCGTAAGGCTGCTATCGCTATGAAATGGATTATCCAGTATAGCCGCGAAAGAAACGGAAAGAGCATGGCCGATAAATTAGCTTCTGAAATCATTGCAGGTTCAAAAGGCGAAGGTGGTGCTTTCAAAAAGAAAGAAGATACACACAAGATGGCTGATGCTAATAAGGCATTCGCTCACTTCAAGTTCTAAACCCCGAATCCTTGTAAAGAGGGTTTTGATACAAATACATTAATAAGAGAAGACACTAAAAATAAAATGGGAAAGGATTTAAGTTATACGAGAAATATTGGAATTGCTGCACACATTGACGCGGGTAAAACAACTACTACCGAGCGTATTTTGTATTACACCGGTGTAAACTATAAGATTGGTGAGGTGCACGAAGGTGCTGCAACAATGGACTGGATGGAGCAGGAGCAGGAGCGTGGTATTACCATCACTTCGGCTGCTACCCGTTGCGCATGGACATGGAAGGATAAGAAATACGACATTAATATTATTGATACTCCCGGCCACGTTGACTTTACAGTGGAAGTGAACCGTTCACTTCGTGTATTGGACGGTTTGGTGTTTTTGTTTTCTGCTGTTGACGGTGTTGAGCCTCAATCAGAAACCAACTGGCGTTTGGCGGATAACTATAATGTAGCCCGTTTAGGTTTTGTAAACAAGATGGACCGTTCAGGTGCTGACTTCTTTAATGTAGTTAAGCAGGTGCAAACCATGTTGGGTTCAACTCCAATGGTTATGCAGATTCCTATTGGTAACGAAGAGAACTTTAAAGGTGTGGTTGACTTGATTGCCAACGAAGCAATTATCTGGAACGAAAGCGACAGAGGTATGACTTCTGAAACTGTTCCGGTTCCTGCCGATTTAGTAGATGAGGTAAAAGAATACCGCGAGAAGATGTTAGAGCAGGTGGCTGAGTTTGACGACCACCTGATGGAGAAATATTTTGCAGACCCGAATTCAATTTCACCGGACGAAATCCGTGCGGCTGTTCGCAAGGCGGTAATTGCTCAAAAGGTAGTTCCTATGTATTGCGGTTCGGCTTTCAAGAACAAAGGTGTTCAGGCGGTGTTGGATGCCGTTTGCGCTATTCTTCCTTCACCACAAGATAAGCCGAATATCAAGGCAACTAACCCTGATACAGAAGCTGAAATGGAAATTCACCCGGATACTTCTGCTCCGTTTTGTGCATTAGCATTCAAAATTGCTACCGACCCTTATGTTGGTCGTCTGGCATATTTCCGGGTTTATCAGGGAGGTCTGGATGCCGGTTCATATATATTGAATACCCGCACCGGTAAGAAAGAGCGTATCTCGCGTTTGTTCCAGATGCATGCCAACAAGCAGAATCCGGTTGACAGAGTAGAAGCAGGTGATATTGCAGCCGCAGTAGGTTTCAAAGATATTCGCACCGGTGATACCCTTTGCGATGAGAAGAACCCGGTGGTGTTGGAAAGTATGAAATTCCCTGAGCCGGTTATCTCATTGGCTATTGAGCCTAAGGCGCAGAAAGATTTGGATAAACTGGGTATGTCTCTCGGTAAACTGGCTGAGGAAGATCCTACCTTCAAAGTATCGTTTGATGAGCAGACCGGACAGACCATTATTGCCGGAATGGGTGAGTTGCACTTAGAAATTCTTGTTGACCGCTTGAAGAGAGAGTTCAATGTAGAATGTAACCAGGGAGCACCGCAGGTAAATTACAAAGAGCGTTTAACTAAAACTATCGAACACCGCGAGCAATACAAAAAGCAATCGGGTGGTCGTGGTAAGTTTGCCGATATTAAGATTGAAATAGGACCTGCAGATGTAGATGCACCTCTTGGTCTTCAGTTCATCAACGATGTATTCGGAGGTTCTATTCCGCGCGAGTTTATTCCGCCTGTAGAAAAAGGCTTTAAAGAAGCTATGAAGACCGGTGTGTTGGCAGGATATGAATTGGATAGTTTGAAGGTTCGTTTGTTTGATGGTTCTTTCCACGCGGTTGACTCTGATGCGTTATCGTTTGAGTTGTGCGCTAAGATGGCTTTCAGAACAGCAGCTAAAATGTGCAAACCGGTATTGCTGGAACCGATTATGAAGGTAGAGGTTATTACACCCGATGAAAACACCGGTGATGTAGTAGGTGACCTGAACCGCAGAAGAGGTTTGCTGGAAGGTATGGAAGCAAAGGTGAACGCACAGGTAGTAAAAGCTAAAGTGCCGTTGAGCGAAATGTTTGGTTATGTTACTCAATTGAGAACATTGACTTCAGGCCGTGCAACATCTACTATGGAGTTCTTCGCTTTCCAACCGGCACCGGAGAACGTTGCAGCAGCGGTTATTGCCAAGAATTCAGGTAAGCAAAGAAGCAGCGCAGTAGAGCAATAATTAAAAACAGAAACAGAAATCTTAAACCCTAAATATTAAAACGTTCTTTTTATGAGCCAGAGAATCAGAATTAAATTAAAGAGTTACGATCACAACTTAGTTGACAAAAGCGCTGAGAAGATTGTAAAGACAGTGAAGAACACAGGTGCTGTAGTAAGCGGACCGGTTCCTCTTCCAACACATAAAAAAATATTTACGGTTCTCCGTTCACCGCACGTGAACGCTAACTCTAAAGAGCAGTTCCAGCTTTGTACTTACAAGCGCTTGCTGGATATCTATTCTTCTACTTCTAAAACAGTAGATGCGTTGATGAAACTTGAACTTCCGAGCGGAGTGGAGGTGGAAATAAAGGCATAATTAGCTGATTAGCTAATTAGCAAATGAGTTGATTGTATTCCATCTGCTAATTTGCTAATCAATACATCAATTAATCGAAACAGTATTTTATCATTTATGAGCCTCTAAAACAAAGGGCTCCTCTAAAACCAAATAGTATGAAAGGAATTATCGGAAAAAAAGTAGGAATGACCAGCGTGTTTACCAATGGTAAACAAACTGCGGTAACAGTTATTGAAGCCGGCCCTTGTGTGGTTACACAAATCAAAACAAAAGAAACAGACGGCTACTCGGCTATTCAGTTGGCTTTTGACGACAAGAAAGAAAAGCAAACACCAAAGGCTTTGCAAGGCCACTTCAAGAAGGCAGGAACAACCCCTAAAAGAAAGGTGGTTGAGTTCCGCGATTATGATTTTGAAAAAGTAGTTGGCGACACAGTTCTTGCCACCACTTACGAAGAGGGTGACTTGGTAAACGTAATCGGAACTTCGAAAGGAAAAGGTTTTCAGGGTGTTGTAAAACGTCACGGATTCAGTGGTGTGGGAATGGGTTCACACGGTCAGCATGACCGTATGCGTGCTCCGGGTTCACTGGGTGCATCGTCTGACCCTGCACACGTATTTAAAGGCATCAGAATGGCCGGAAGAATGGGAGGCAACCGCGTTGAAACGCTGAACCTGCAAGTGGTGAAAGTTTTGGCTGAGGAGAATTTAGTTCTTATTAAAGGTTCGGTGCCGGGAGCTATAGGCTCTTATGTAATTATTGAAGGGTAGGTTCGCGCAAGCGAAATCCCGATAAAGGAAAGTGAAAGGTCTCCCGATTTATCGGGAGATTTTTTTTGCCCCCAAGCCCTAAAGGGGGCTTAACAGCCAACCCAAAAACAAAAGGCGCTTCACAGCGCCTTTTGCCTATGAAACAATAAAAAAGCGCCCTACGTACTGCTGGCAAGCACGTAATTCTTAGTAGAAGTAACACCGGTGAATATCTGCACAGTCACAGTTAAAGTCTGGTAACCGTCTTTCGAAATTTCGAGTGTATAAGTGCCGCTGGCAATGTTTCCGAAATCGTATTCACCAACACCATCTGTAGTAGCTTCATAATCTGTTTCGAGCAGGCGGAGCAGCACACCGGTTAGCTTGTTGCCGGTAGCTTCACCGGTAACGGTTCCTTTTAAACCGGCTGGGCCGGGAGAAGAGATGATACCTTTCAGGTAAGCAAAAGTTACCTCATCCTGTGTGGCAGGCGGTGCAATCATTTTTAAATCGCCCAGCATCAGCATCAGGTCATCGTATATTTCGTTGTTGTCCTCAATTTTTTCATCGGTCATGTTGGGTGCTCCGGCAACGCCAAGGGTAAACTGGTTGTATTTATCCTGAAAGGCGTTTTTGGTTGTATCGTAATCGGCAGGGAAGCCAACATACATTTTGCCGGTGAGCAAAAGAATGTTGTTGGTGATAAAGTTTTTGCCGGATATGAGCATTTGCTTAAGGTCTTCCCAATCCGGACTGGTGGCAGTGGCGGTGCGGTAATAGCCGCTGCCGGCTGCTTCTAAGTCGGGTTTGATTTGCTCTTTATTAGTTTGGTGAGCACGAATGATGTAACGCTCTAAAAGTTTCCAGTTAAAAATGGCATCGACTGCCAGCTTTTTTAAGTCGTTGCGCTCTTTTTCGGTAACAGAATCGCGCACCTGAAAATCCGGCTGTGCTTCCACCACGGCAATGCGCGCAAGTTTGTCATCTATGTACAGCATGGTGTATTCCGGAAACTTGCCTTCTACGTCTATCTGATGTTGTTTGCAAATGTTCCATCCTAAGTTGCAGATGGCGTATAGCTCCGGTTGCGAGCTGGCATACTTGGCTTTAATTTCGTTTGACATGGCTTTAAAATTTAAGCGTTTAATAATTGGTTTTGTTTCCCCGCTGTAGCTTTAGCGTAAGCGGGTTTATTCAAAAACGCACACCCATACTGCCGTATTGTACCGCCAAATAGTTTTTAGAAAATTTTTACAATTCCATGACAATTCTCTTGTCCCCGCTGGCCGGGATGGGGAGTGGTTATATTCAATTCTCCTCCTGTCATTCTGCACAAGCCGCCATCCGGTTCACAAAAACAAAACCATATTATATTTGAAACAAAAAGAATATTGAAAATCTGTCCCTTGGCAACGGTTCAAAAAGCGGCCTTGCTCTACAAAACTGTAACCAACTTTCTATAAAGTAAAACCGATGGCAAAAGAAACCGAAGAACAAAAACAGGAACGGCTCAATTATGAAAGGGTCGTACGTTTAACCTTTAACTTATTAGGTTGGTTAATCCGTTACCCCGCATCCCTCGATGCATTGGGCTTCAGCGAGCGGGAAAAAGATGTAATACAAATGAAATGGAAGTATGGCCTCACCATCGAACAAATTGCCGGAAACCTCTCACTATCGAAGGAAAGAGCCAGACAGATTCATGACAAATTAATAACTAAAATCTATGTGCGCATTCCGCGCGTGCTTACCGAGTATCCGGATAGGAAACAATTGCAACAGGAGAATATGCAACTGAAACAGGAAATTGCGAGGTATAAAGCCATGCTCGATTCTTTAAGCAAGGAAGAAAAACAGGAACTCCGCAAAAATGATATAACCGATAAAAAAATTGACGAAATTGCTTTAAGGGCTAAAACCATCAATCTGCTAAAAGGGGCCGGTATAAAAACCGTTCAGGATTTATTAGAGTTTGATACCGCTTCTTTGTTTGCCATCAAAAAATTCAGTGTAAGAATGATGGTTGAAGTAGAAGATGTTCTATGGCAACATCACCTGCGAATTAAGCCGGGCTGAAAAACCTGGTTAATATAACAGCCAAGGGACAAATTAAGTCCCCGCATTCTCCAACTCAGAAACCTACGATTATAATTCTTTACTTATAGGTTGGCGGGGAACATCAACCTCCAACTCTAATCTTTGTGTCCTTCGTGTAACCTTCGCGCTCTTTGTGGTTAACTGTATTCGGCTGTTCTCCGCTTTCTCCGTGCCTCCGTGCGCAACTTGTTTTTGGGGTCTTTTCCCTGTTAAAACCCTCCAAAACCACCCTTCTGTCCCTGTGTTGCTAATTTCCGTCTCTGTGTTGCTTGCTTCCGTCTTTGTGTTTTTCATTTCGGTAGCTGTGTTTTCGGCTTCGGTCCCTGTGTTTTTAACTTCTGTTTGCGGGTTACCCGTTTTAGTCGCTATGTTGCGGGCTTTGGTGCTTGTGTTTTTAACTTTGGTCGCTGCCAAGCGGCTTTTGCTCTTTGTGTTTTCGGTTTCTGCCCCTGTGCTTTTAACTTATGTTTACCTCTTATCCGTTTCTATCCTTGTGTCATTTCCTTCGGTGCCTGTATTTTTCATTTTGGTCGCTGTGTTGTCACCATCGGTTTCAGCCTTTTCGCCTTTTACTGCCCCTACCCCTGCTACTGCCACTTCTCCTTCTCCCTCATATTTCCCTCTCTTTATTTTGAAAATTGCACTATCTCAATATATTTGCGTCCCTTTTGAGAAAAGGGGTGAGGGGCTATGGCCGTAAGTGTTGTGCAGAAACCCTTTTTGTAGAAGGAAATAGGGGCATAGTGCAATGGTAGCATACGGGTCTCCAAAACCCTTGATGTCAGTTCGAATCTGGCTGCCCCTGCAAATTGGCGAGAGGTGAATGGCGAGTAGCAAGGAGTGAATAGCGAGTAGTAAGTAGTAAACAGAAATAAAGAGAAGAAACGACAATGGAAAAAATTACAACATACTTTCAGGAAGCTTACGATGAGTTAATGAACAAAGTAACCTGGCCTACCTGGGGCGAACTGCAGGACAGTTCAGTAGTTGTTTTAATTGCAGCGCTTATCATTTCAATGATAGTTTTAGGAATTGACATTTCGTTTAAAGAAGGAACACAGCAGCTTTATAAACTTATTATAGGATAACCCATGGCAGAAGGTAAAAAGTGGTATGTAACGCGCGTTATCAGCGGGCAGGAGAAGAAGATTCGTGAGCACGTGCTGATGGAGGTAAAGCGTGCCAAGTGGGAGGCGATTGTAACCAACATCCTGATACCTACCGAGAAGATATATACCATTAAAGCAGGTAAAAAAACCATTAAAGATAAAACGCTTTACCCCGGTTATATCTACATTGAAGTGGAAGACAAGAAGATGACACAGGAAATGTGGCTTACGGTTCGTCAGGTGCATGGGGTGCTGGGGTTTTTAGGAACACTGTCGCGTGCAGAGGAAGTAAAAGTGTTGGGCAAGGCCGATGAAATGCTGGATGCCGGTGAAACAATGGCAGAGCCGTTTATTGTAAACGAAGAGGTGAAGATTGTGGACGGAGCTTTCAACGACTTTTTAGGAACGATAGAAGAGATTAACAACGAGAAGAAGAAACTGAAAGTGGTGGTGAAGATTTTCGGACGCAAAACACCGGTGGAAGTAAGTTTTATGCAGGTAGAGAAGATAGCATAACAGCGGCAGTAGGCAGTGGCAGTAGCAGTAAAAGGCAAATAGCAAAAGGCAAAAAATTAAAATAACAACGATAATTTAAATACAATGGCAAAGGAAATTCAAACATTCATCAAGTTACAGGTTAAGGGCGGACAAGCAAATCCGGCTCCTCCAATTGGTCCGGCTCTCGGTTCAAAGGGTGTGAACATTATGGAGTTCTGCAAACGCTTTAACGCGCAAACGCAGGATAAGCAAGGAAAGATTCTTCCGTGCGTGATAACCGTTTATACCGATAAGAGTTTCGACTTCATTATCAAAACTCCACCGGCTCACGCCTTGTTGATGGAATTGACGAAGAAGCAACTGGGTTCTGCCGAGCCTAACCGTAAGAAGATTGGAACGGTGAGCAAAGACATTATCCGCAAAATTGCAGAAGAGAAAATGCCTGACTTAAACTGCTTCACTATCGAATCAGCTATGAGCATGGTTGCCGGTTCTGCCAAGAGCGCAGGATTTAATGTAGAAGGATACTAATACCAGTAGCAGCAGCACTAAGCAGGGGCAGTAACATGCCCGGTATTTATACTGCTACTGCCGCTGCCAACTGCAACTTTTTTTATAACCGAGGGAGGAGTTCATTGCTCCGGTTGACCTCAAAAAACTAAAACAATGAAATTAACTAAGAAAAGAAAAGCCGTTCAAGGCAAAGTAGACGCTAACAAGCTCTACACCCTCACCGATGCTAGTAAGCTGGTGAAAGAAACAACCACCTGCAAGTTTGATGCATCGGTTGATTTACACATTCAGTTAGGTATTGACCCTAAGAAAGCCGACCAGGCAATCCGCGGAACTACAGCGCTTCCTCACGGAACCGGTAAAACCAAAAGAGTTTTGGTACTTACCACTCCCGACAAAGAAGAAGAAGCAAAAGCTGCCGGTGCCGACTTTGTAGGCCTGGAGGAGTTTGTTACGAAAATTGAAAGCGGCTGGATGGAGTTTGATGTGGTTATCGCTTCGCCAAACGTAATGGCTAAGATTGCGAAAATCGGTAAAGTATTAGGCCCCCGTAACTTAATGCCGAATCCTAAATCGGGAACGGTTACACCGGAAGTTGGTAAAGCGGTAGGCGAAGTGAAGAAAGGTAAAATTGCCTTCAAGGTAGATAAGTTCGGAATCGTTCACACCTCTGTGGGTCGTGTATCGTTCAGTGCTACACAAATCAACGAGAACGCACAAACACTTTTGCAAACACTTGCTAAACTGAAACCGGCTACTGCTAAAGGAATCTATTTTAAAGGAATCAGCATGGCTTCAACTATGAGCCCGGGAATTAATGTTGATTCTAAATCGGTAGATGGATTAAATTAAAAAACAGACAAGAGACGTTAGACAATAGACATTAGATAACGAATCCAATAAAAAATATAAAAATGGAAAAGAATAAAAAGAACCAGGAAATTGCTGACTTAAAAGAGAAGTTCGGCAACTCACAATACTTCTACATCACCGATTCATCTACACTTACCGTAGAGAAGATAAACAAGTTCCGCAGATTGTGTTTTAACTCGGGTATCGAATACCGTGTTTCGAAGAACACATTAATCCGCAAGGCTCTTGAGCAGGTGGAAGGAAACTACGAAGCGCTTTATCCGTTGCTGAACGGACCAACCGGTGTGATGTTTTCAACCGATGGTGCAGCAGCTGCTAAAGTTTTGAAGGAATTCAGAAAGACAAATGATAAGCCGGTACTGAAAGGTGCTTACATTGACAGCGATGTGTTTATTGGCGACAACCAGATTGCCGTTCTTGCTTCGCTGAAGAGCAAAGCAGAATTGATTGGCGATATACTTGGATTGCTTCAGTCTCCTGCTAAGAACGTTATCAGTGCGCTTCAAGGTTCATCGGCTCAGAAGATTGCCGGTTTGTTGAAGACACTGGAAGAGAGAGCAAACTAATCACCCCTAAATCCCTCCTCGCCTTCGCGAAGCGCTTTGGCGGAGCAAGGTAAAGGGGACTTAAAGGCAAAATACAAGGTCCGTTCATTATTTGAACGGACTTTTTTATTTTTCGGTTATGTGGAAATGGCTGGAACAATATTTTACTTTCACACAGGGCGAGAGGAACGGTGTTATCGCTTTGGTTTTCCTTTCTGCCTGCACCTTTATTGCCCCTCCGGTTTACTTCTACTTTCAACCGGTTGAGCACCTCGACAGTTCGATGTATGAAAAGGAAGTGACCGCTTTTATTCAGGAGTATAATGAGAGAAAACTACTTGCCTCAGCCGATACGGTGGAAGATTCGCCATACGAAAAGTTTAACCCGTACACCACCGTTGATTTAGGCAACCACTTTAAGAAGAAAGAAAAAAGGGTAATTGAGTATTTCAATTTTGACCCGAATAAGATTGGTGTGGAGGAATGGATGAAACTTGGTTTCAGCGAAAAGCAGGCAGAGAGTATTGAAAAACTGAAAGCGAAAGGATTTAAGTTCCGCAAGCCGGAAGATTTGAAGACGGTTTATGTGGTGGGCGAAGAAAACTACAAACGCCTTGCTGCCTACATAAAAATTGAACCGAACGATTTTCCCAGGAAAGAATATCCTAAGACGGTTTATCCTGAGCGAAGGAAGGAGAAACTTATAGTGGATATCAATGCTGCCGATTCGTTGCAGTTTGAAATGCTGAGGGGAATCGGTCCATCGCTTGCCAGCCGGGTAATTAAATACCGGAGCCGGTTGGGTGGTTTTGTTTCTAAAGAGCAGATTAGAGAAGTATGGGGCTTTCCGGACAGCACTTTTCAGAACCTTGAAGAACAGCTGGTGGTAAATGAAGTATCAGTAAAGAAGATAAACATCAACACGGCTGACTTTAAAACGATGGGGACCCATCCTTACATCAATTTTGCCTACGCCAAAGTGATTGATGCCTACCGGAAACAACATGGAAATTTTAAAGCTGTGGTTGATTTGAAGAAGATTGTGATAATCAACGACAGCATTTTCCGAAGAATGGAATCATATGTTACGGTCGAATGATTAAAAGACCGAAATAAGATGACAATTAGCTCAAAAACAGGATAATTTTGTTCGGGTTTAAAAATGATTGAAAAACTAATACTTTCGCATGCTTCTTAATTTTTAAGAGGCATAAATCAGCTTCTTCAAAAAAAAATACAAGCATGAAAAACTTTTCACTCGTTGCAGTAATGTTGATTGCGACAGCATTTTCATTACAGTCGCAGACTGTTATTTATTCGCAGAATTTTTCTTCGGCCACTTTGCCAACCGGTTGGACCAACGTTGACAAAACGGGGAGCAACCCGACTGCAGGTATCTGGAAACGCTATACAACTAGCGATTTTCAATCCACCACTTATGCCAACGGGTACTGGATATTTTTATCGGATGCTCAAACAAATGATAACCTTCCGGAAGATGCGGAACTTACTTCAGCGGCTATCAGTTGCACCGGTCATTCAAAAGTATTTTTGGAAGTGCAGCAGTGGTTTTATACCTACTTTTCGAACAACACCAACAGCACAGCGAAAATTTTAGTAAGTACAGATAGTACTAACTGGAATGAAGTTTATTCAAATACAGAGGATACTGATAATCCGCAAACAGAAACGATAGATATAACAAGCTATGCAGCAAATCAGGCGACCGTGTATATCCGGTTTAAATATACAGGAAGCTGGGATGGCTGGTGGGCTGTTGATGATATAAGCCTGATTGAACCGCCAGCTCTCGATGCAGCAGTTGAGGAGGTTACCGTTGCCAAGTACATAGCCGCTTCTTCGCAGGTTATTGCAGGAACTTTTTCAAATAAGGGAAGTACTACGATTACTCAGGTTCAGTTAGCCTACAGCGTAAACGGTGGTGCTCCGGTAACACAAACATTCAGCGGTTTATCTGTAGCTCCTTTCCAAACACAAGGGTTTACTTTCTCCACGCCAGCTTCTTTTACTACGGTGCAGTCTTATACTATTTCAGTTACGGCTTCCAGCCCGAATGGCGGAACAGATTTAGTTTCGTCAAACAATACAGCAGCAGCAATAACGGTAGTGTTGTCACAGTTCCCGGTAAAAAATGTGGTGATGGAAGAGTTTACTACGGCAGCATGTCAATACTGCCCGGATGCTGCTACTCGTATTAATCAGATTGTAGACAACAACACCGGTCTGATTCCGGTTGCCATTCATGCAGGATTCGGCACCGATGCCATGACTACTGCAGACCATTCGACTATTGCGAGCGATTTAGCTACCGGTGGAGCGCCTGCCGTTTTAATTGACCGGACTTACTATAAAGTAGAAGATGGAGCGAGTGTTGCTTTCTATAATACTGACAGATGGCAGCCTTATGCTTTAGTACGCAAAGCCGAGTTAACACCTGTTTCTATTGCAGCCACCAATACCTATAACAGCACTACCCGTGTTTTAACCGTAGATTTAGCGGCTACTTTTTATTCTATTATTAATGATGACTACAGAGTTAACTGCTACATTGTTGAAGACAGTATTTCGGGAAGCGGAAGCGGATACAATCAAGTAAACGGGTCGAATGGAGATAACACCAGCGAGTGGTATCAGGCCGGAAATCCGATTGTCGGGTATAAACACCGCCATGTAGCAAGATATATGTTTGGTGGGGCATGGGGTTCTACTTCTGTGGTGCCTACAACTACAACAGATGGAGGAACTTATAACAAACAGTATACTTATACTTTGCCGGCAGGATGGAATGATTCAAGAATCAAGTTAGTGGTATTGGTGCAACACTATAACGCGAGCAATGAATTCGACCGTCAGATTCTGAACTCTATGGAATTTGATTTGAACAGTTCCGGAAATTCGGGAGGTGTGGTGAGTTCAATTATAGAGAAAGGAACGGCTATTAGTTCAGCAAATCTGTATCCGAACCCGGCTAACGATTTTGTAAATGTTGAATATTCGTTGAACACAGATGCAAATTTCAGTATGGAAGTTTATAATCTGTTGGGCCGGGCGGTTAAAAATTTCCCGGTTGTGAACCTTGGCGAGGGAGATTACAATACCCGCATAAATACTTCTGAATTAAACAACGGAGTTTATTTTGTGGTGCTGAAAGACGGCAACAAGACTGTTCAAACACTGAAGTTTGTAGTGAATAAATAACCCCTAAATCCCCTAAAGGGGACTTGAACAGCCAATACAAAACGCAAACAGCCGAAGAAAAAATTCTTCGGCTGTTTGCGTTTAAAGCCCCTTTAGGGGTTTGGGGTGGTCTTACAACATTCCGTTATCGGCAAAGCTGTAATAGTTTTTATCACCTACGATGAGGTGGTCGAGTAATAGCACATCAATCAGCTTAGCAGCTTCTTTTAGTTTTTTGGTCAGGTCAATATCTGCCTGGCTGGGTTTTAAGTTGCCCGAAGGATGATTATGAAAAGCAACGAAAGATGAAGCGAGTAGCTCCAAAGCGTGTTTAAGAATGATTTTGGTATCGGCAACGGTACCGGTTACCCCGCCTGTGCTGATGTGTTTGAATGTAATAGGGCGGTTTGCACGGTTCAGATAAAGCACATAAAATTCTTCGTGTTTTAAATCGGAAATTTCGGGATACATGTAATCGAACAGTTCGCGGCTGGTTCGTATAACGGGTTTTTCGCGCACTTCGCTCGATTGTCTTCGTCTTCCTAATTCGAGCGCAGCTACAATGGTAATAGCCTTGGTATCGCCCAGACCTTTTTCCATTTTTTTGAGTTCGGTAACTGAAAGTTTTCCGAGTTCGTTTAAATCGCCACCAACGCGATGAAGGATTTTTTTGGCAATGTCTAAAGCAGAGTTTCCGGTTACACCGGTTCGGATAAGTATGGTGATTAATTCGGCATCGCTTAATGCGCCTTTCCCTTTCAGCAGGAGTTTTTCGCGTGGCCGGTCTTCTTCTGCCCAACTTTTAATGGAGAGGAATTGGTTGTTTTCTTCCATGATTTCAGGTGTGTTTCGAGAGACAAAATACAAAAAAACGTAGCTCGAAAAGAAACACGTTGTAAAGAGATGATTTGCAGTGGACGGTTGAAGCCTCAACGGGCAGGTACGAATGTCTTAGCCCTCTGTAGAAACCACAACAAGCAGGTACGAATGTCTTAGCCCTCTGTAGAAACCACAACAAGCAGGTACGAATGTCTTAGCCCTCTGTAGAAACCACAACAGGCAGGGACGAATGTCTCAGCCCTCTGTAGAAACCACAACAGGCAGGGACGAATGTCTTAGCCCTCTGTAGAAATCACAACAGGCAGGTACGAATGTCTTAGCCGTCTGTAGAAACCACAACAAGCAGGGACGAATGTCTTAGCCCTCTGTAGAAACCACAACAGGCTGGTACGAATGTCTCAGCCCTCTGTAGAAGCCTCAACGGGCAGGGACGAATGTGGTGAGTGTGCAAAGACATGGTATATCTTTGTTTCAAGAAGACTGAGTGAAGGTTTAAATCTGTTTAACCGTTGGTTTAAACCAACGGTAAACAACCGATAAACGGAAAACTTAGTTTAACTGCGGACTAAAGTCCGCCAACTGCAATATGCCGGTTGTAAATAGCTTGTTATCTTCTGTTCGCGTGGCTAACATATCGAAGAGCAGGTTAAGAGTATTTTTTTATTGCACTGATACTTTTATGTAGTAGTGTTTTTCTTCTGAAAGAATTTGGAGATAGTAAATGCCTTTCGCGTTTGCCGATAAATCAAATTCTGTTTGAGTATTTGTTTCAATTTGTTTTTTGAGAATTAGCTGACCAAGCGAATTGAAAATGTTTGTGCTTATTTTTTGGTTGAGTGCGCTTTCGATGTTAAGAGTAAATGCTCCGTTGTTTGGGTTGGGGAAAACAGAAATATTTTTGATTTCAACAAATACACTAAGCCCATTTGGCAAACCCTCCTGAATAACATGAAAAGAATTGCCTTGAATAGTTACGTAGCAGTCTCTTTGGTTAAAGAATGGGTTGGGGTCTACTGAAAATGGAATATTAGCAGAACCGGAACCAGATGATGTATTGAAGTTTATAAACGAGCAAGCACCCGTATTTACAGACCAAGGACATGATTGGTCTGTATAAATGTTTACAGAAAAGTTACCACCTGACGAAGTGGTGTATTGGGTTGCGTTAGATAAAGTATAGCTCAAGCAGGAAACGTTCACTAAAACATTATCGGTAGCTGTGCAATTGTTGTTGTCGGCAACCGTAACAGAATATGTAGTTGCGGTGGATGGATTTGCAGTTGGATTTGAAACTGTTGCATTATTCAGGCTATTGGTTGGATTCCATTGATAGCTATAAGGGGCGGTGCCACTACTTGCAGTTGGACTGCCACCGATGGTTACACCTGCACCGGTATTCGTTTGGTCTGTGCCTGCATTGGCTGTAGGTGAAGGATACTGACTAACGGTTGTGTTTGCTGAAGCAGTGCCGACACAATTTGCTGGATTAGTAACTGTAACCGAATAATTGCCCGCCACAGCTACTGCTACAGAAGATAATGAAGAGTTAAAACTGTTGGGACCCGACCAAGTGTATGCTGAACCGGTAGGGTTTGTTGAAAGAGTAACCGTACTACCCACGCAAAACCCGGGACCAGAGGGGATTATTGAAACAGAGGGCTGTGCGTTTACAGTGATGTAACCGGACATTGTTACGCTGTTACTACCACCACTATTGCTTGCTGTTAAACTCACGCTGTAAATTCCTGCTGTTGGGTAGCAAATATTACTTGGGTTCTGTGCGGTTGATGTTGGAGTGTTAGAACCGGGGAAAGACCAATTCCAAGTTGTGGGGCTGTTGGTTGAGTTGTCAGTAAAATTGATGCAAGTACCTGTGCAAACATTTGTATTGTTTGCAACGAAAGATGCAACCGGTGCAAGCGGGTTTTGTGTTGAAGTATAGTTTGCTGTCCATCCGACACCACGCACCGAAACACCTGAAAGAAACTCAACTAACATACTTCCACCCGTAGATGTGACAGAGGAAGGAATATTTATTCCTGAAAACTGTCCGAGAATGAAGTCGGTATTGTTCGCTCCATCATAAACAATAACTCCATCGTTGTTCTGCTCGGTGCTTAGGGATACAAACGAAAACGTGATGGTGCTTGCATTAGGTGGCTGAATCAACCAGGAACAGGAGGTGTTGTTAGCGTATTGGTTTGCTCCACTTCCATCAGAAAAATTACCGCTTGGTGCAGTGAGGGTTGTTTGAGCGTTGCAATACGGATTACTTGTGGAAGTATAATTTGCTGACCAACCTTGCGCAGTTGTTTCAAGGTCAGAATAGAAACGGACTAACATACTGCCACCGGTTGAGGTAACAGATGGAGGCAAGTTGTTTCCAGAAAACCTGCCTAACAATGGCGCAGCCGTTGTTGTACCGTTGTAAACTTCAACGGCATCGGGAATGGATTGCCCGTCCGGTGAGGCGGGTTCTACATCGAACGTAGTGAAGTTAAGCGAAACGGTGGTTGCCTGTGGCGGCTGAATGAGCCACTGGCAGTTCATGTTGTTGCAGTAGTTGTTACCTCCGCTGCCGTCTGTGATAATGCCATAATCGGAAGTGTTCAAGTTTGCTGTACCGGTACAATAGGCGGCACCGGTAGATGTATAGTTGGCTGAGAAGCCAGGAAATGTTTGATACGAATTGGAAACGAAATAAACCAACATAGTACCGGTGTTTGAGGTAACGGAACCTGGAATGGTTGTTCCTGATGTGTTTAGAATCATATTGGACTGATTGAGATCATCAAAGACAATGATGCCATCGTGACTCAACTCAGTATTGAACGAAGAAAAATCAAGCGTAACTGAAGTAGCACAAGGCGGTGCTATGTACCAAACGCAAACCTGATTATTCGCGTAGTTGCCACTACCCGAACCATCGTTGAAAGTACCTGTTGGTGAAGAAAGAATTGTTCCACCACCGCATGTTGGTGTAACGCCTGTTGATGTGTAGTTAAATGACCAGCCTTGAGCAGTTACAGAGTTATCGGTTTTGAATTTAACTAAAACTGCGCCAAGTCCAGGTTGTGTAGTTATCTGTTGTGGCAAAGTTGTGCCCGTTAAAGTAATAGAAGGGGGGCCTATTGTGTCTGTGCCACCATAAATAAATATGGTATCAAAGCCAACCTCCAAGCTACAAACTGTAAAAGTGATTGTAATTTGATTAGCACCCGGTGGAGCAATCACCCATTTGCAATTTGAATTGTCGTTGTAATTGGCATTACCACTTCCATCTGTAACCGTGCCACTTGAAGCTGTGAGCCAAGTTTGACCGCTGCAATATGTGTATGGATTGCTACCGATGCCTACTGCATACCAAGCTGCGCGAACTGCATCGTATTGTGTGGAGGGATTACCGTAAAGTTGTTCTGCTGCATCAAGAGAGCCGTAGTAAGAATTGTAATAAGTCGAATTAGAACCGCCAAGATAAGTAGTAAGATTAAGGTAAGCTATTTGCCTTGCCTGATTAATACCTATGCCTGTTACAGAATATGAATTACCTAAATCGTTTGTTCCGCTACCTCCCTGACATAGAAGATAGAACCAATAATTTTGGACACCGCTATTAACGTGAACACCTCCATTGTCATACGCTGAATTTGAAGGGTCTGCCCAATAGCCATTTTGAGAAGGAGAGTTATATGTATCGGGTTGTTGACCTGAATTTGGATTGGACATAGAACGCATAAATGGAGATTGAAGCATTATGTTTTCCCCGATAAGCCAGTCAGGGCTCACTCCCGAATGAAACTCTATACATGTTCCGAAGATGTCAGCAAATGATTCGTTCAAAGCACCGGATTCGCCTTGATAGGTCAAGCCCCCGTTCCCATTGTGATTGACTACCATATGCGTAAACTCATGTCCTTCAACATCAAGATTAACTACTGGTCCCATTCCAATTCCATCACCAGTACCATACTGCATAACATTGTAAGGAGTTGGAAGTGCTGAAGCATTGTTAGTTAGCCCTGGAGGGAAAACAAAATTTTTAATCGCGGAACCTAAATCATCAAAACTATTTCGATTAAAAACAGATGAATAGAAGTCGTATGTTTTTTCCATTCCCCAATGAACATCCAACGCTGGATTATTGGAGGACGAAATAGTATAACTTCCAGTGTTGCCATTCCCGCTTAGTGAATGCACTCCGCTAGAGGTATTAAGGGTATAACTACCACCAAAATCATCACTTCCAACCGCATCATAGTCCCAAATTTCAATTGTGTAGGGAGGATTAACCATAAAGACACTAAGGTTGTTGAAAGTGAGCGGTGGATCCATGTCACTTATATAAGATGAACGTCCGTTGAAGATAACTTGGTTGAATGCATCTTTGATTATGAAATAGAGGTCAGGAACTGCATCTGCAAATGGAGCATACCACCAACTTGACCCTACACTGGAAATCGTAAAGGAGGATAATTTAGGTGTGCTTGAAGTCCAATTACTACTTCCATTTGTATAGTCCAAGGATTGGCTGGTCAAAGAATTCACATAACCGGAGACGGTCGCTGATGTTACAGGTATATAATTAAGAGCATTTGAAGCATTTGTAGCATTATAAGTTTGAATGTTTCTGCCACTCTCTCGTAAGCGATAACTTCCATTGTAACTATCGCAAGTGATTGACTGAGTTCCGCTGTATAGTGTTGTAGCTGTACCGGGAGTGTCAGCATGAGCGATGAGATCTATTTTATTTAAAACCTTTCCTGTTGCAGCATCAACGAAAACGTTATACATAGTAAGCGGTTGTGCTATATCAATACGAACTTTGTAAACTAACTTGTATACCTTCCCTTTCTTGGTTGGAATACCAGCGATTAGAAGTTCAACAGGATATTCAGTTATTAGTTCAGTTGCTTTCAAATATCTCTTAGCTAATTCAAGTGCTTTTGTAGCTGAAATGGTTTGTTGTGTTTTGATGTTTTCAGTTTCTGCGATTTGCCCATTGATAGATGTTGCTTCCCCATTTTTAAAATGCACCATTACTAAAGCACCATCAACGGTAATGCCGTTGAATAGTTGCTGATAGTTTATGTGTGTAAAGCCGAGGTCGTCTGTGCGCTCACTTATTTGCTGGAAAGAATATTTATCGCTTAAACGCAACCATGATTTAAAGTTATTACTGACTTGCTCTTTAGTGAGCTTGTATTTTTTGAGGTTGAGATGAAATGAACCTTTCTCTATTTCAATCTTTAAATTCTTGCCTCCGGTGCCCGGAACCTGATTACTTGTATAAGGGGCTGTTGTAACAATGCCTGTTTGGCTTGTTCCGCTTTTAAAAGGGTTTACTTTGAGTGCAGGCAGTTGAACTGTTTGCGCTTGTCCCAGAGATTTCAATATAGTGGTTACAAAAAAAATTATAGCAAGACAATTTGAGTAGAGAGGTTTCATGAGATAGAGAGTTGTTTTTGTAAAGATAAAAGTGGATTTAAGAAGTGGGAATTTATTTTGATACCACCCTCCTCCCGCTGAAAAGCGCGGGGTACTCCCGCCAGCGGGAGAGAAAATACGCATACAAAAGGCATAACCGGCAGGGCTGCTTGCGTTAGGGGTAGCAGTGGAAATCCTTTTTTGCTAATACTATACTCCCCCGCTTACGGCACCCCCTCCGCCTACGCTAAAGGCCACGCATGAGGGGAACATAACAGCCGCAAAAAAGATTGGAACGGATAACCCGGCCCGCGCTTTGGCGGGTAACGCCCAAGTAATTAAATTCAGGCAGTACTCTTTTTCAAATAAAATATTTGGAAACGTGAATGTAAATTCTACTTTTGCGTTCCCTTTTTTAAGGGTATAGTGTATTTTTCAACAATTTGAATGGCAAAACAGGACCTGATTGAGCAAGACGGAACGATAACAGAGGCGCTCAGTAACGCTATGTTCCGGGTGAGATTAGAGAATGGACACGAGTTGATTGCGCATATTTCGGGAAAGATGCGGATGAACTATATTAAGATTTTGCCCGGTGATAAAGTGAAGCTCGAAATGAGCCCGTACGATTTGAATAAAGGAAGAATTACATTCAGGTATAAGTAGGCAGCGGCAGTAAGCAGAAGCAGTAACAAGGCAAAAAGTAAAAAAAATGAAAGTAAGAGCATCAGTAAAAAAGAGAAGTGCGGACTGCAAAATTGTAAGACGCAAAGGGGTGGTTTACATCATCAACAAAAAGAATCCGAAGTTTAAACAACGTCAGGGTTAATTCTAAAAACCAATAAACCAATCAATAACGAATGGCACGTATTTCAGGAGTAGATCTTCCAAAAAACAAAAGAGGCGCAATAGCGCTTACTTATATTTACGGCATCGGCAGAACCACAGCCGCGAAAATTCTTACTTCGGCTAAAATTGACCTTAACACTAAGGTGAAGGATTGGACGGATGAGCAGGTAAACGGAATCATCCGCTACATTGCCGACTTCCTGAAACTGGAAGGCGAACTGAGAGGAGAAGTTCAGCAGAACATTAAACGTTTGCAGGATATAGGAACTTACCGTGGCATCCGTCACCGTAAAGGTTTGCCGCTTCGTGGTCAAAGAACAAAGACTAACGCAAGAACCAGAAAAGGTAAGCGTAAGACCGTTGCTAATAAGAAGATGGTAACCAAGTAAGAGACACAAGATTTTAGACAATAGACATTAGAAAATACAAATGGCAAAACAACAGGCATCACAACAACCATCAGCGGTTGCAAAAGCAAAAGCTAAGAAGAGAGTTGTAAAGGTAGATTCAGAAGGCAAGGCTTTTCTGAACGCTACTTTCAACAACATCATTATCACCTTCACTAACATGCAGGGACAAACCATTAGCTGGAGCAGTGCCGGTAAGGTAGGTTTCCGTGGTTCTAAAAAGAACACTCCGTATGCAGCTCAGTTAGCAGCTACAGAAGCTGCGAAAGTAGCACACGAAGCTGGCTTACGTAAAGTAGAAGTGTTTGTAAAAGGACCGGGTGGCGGACGCGAGTCAGCTATCAGAACTATTTTCCAGAGCGGAATTGAAGTAACTATCATTAATGATACTACTCCAATGCCTCACAACGGTTGCCGTCCACCGAAGAAGAGAAGAGTTTAATTAAATACGAATTAAGAAATTAGAAATACGAATTAAGAAGAATAAATTATGGCAAGATATACAGGACCAAAAACAAAAATCGCCCGCAAGTTCGGTGATGCAATTTTCGGAGAAGACAAATACTTCGATAAGAGAAGCTATCCGCCAGGACAGCACGGACAATCGAAGAAGCGTAAGACTGCTTCGGAGTACGCTGTGCAGTTACAGGAAAAGCAAAAGGCGAAATACACTTACGGTTTATTGGAGCGCCAGTTCCGTAACCTGTTTGAGAAAGCCAGCCGCAAGAAAGGTGTAACCGGTGATAACATGTTCAAATTGCTGGAAGGAAGATTGGATAACACTTTGTACCGTTTAGGTTTTGCTGCATCACGTGCTCAGGCTCGACAGTTGGTTATTCACAAACACATTTCGGTTAACGGTCACATCGTTAATGTTCCATCATATACTTTATCTCCGGGAGATAAAGTGGCTTTGCGTGAGCGTTCAAAGAACTTAGTAGTGGTTCAGGATGCTATTGCAAAAAGAGGTAAGAAATTCAACTGGTTAGTGTTCGATGAAAAGAATGTAGAAGGAACTTTTGTGGATTACCCGGAAAGAGACCAGGTACCTGAGAACATTAACGAGCAGTTGATTGTGGAGTTGTATTCTAAGTAATAGAAGCAGAAGTCAGAAATCAGATATCAGAAGTTCAGTTATTCATAAATCTAAATCAAAATAACATATGTCACTATTAACCTTTCAGAAGCCCGACAAAATCACTTTACAAAAAGCAACCGATTTTGAAGGAACTTTTGAATTTAAACCTTTGGAGCCTGGCTTTGGTGTAACTATCGGTAACGCGCTGAGAAGAGTTCTTCTTTCATCGCTCGAAGGTTATGCAGTAAGCGGTATCAAGATTACCGGTGTTGACCATGAGTTTTCTACTATTAAAGGAGTATTGGAAGATGTAACTGAAATGGTTCTTAACCTGAAGCAGGTGCGTTTGAAGAAGGTAATGGATGATGAGAATGCTGCTGAGAAAATCTACATTGCTTTAAAGAACCAAACGGCTTTTAAAGCTGAGCATATCGAAAAGCACACCAACGTTTACCAGGTAATGAACCCTGAGTTGGTTATCTGCAACATGGAAGGTAATGTAAACCTGGAAGTTGAGCTGACTATCACTAAAGGGCGCGGTTATGTTCCGGCTGATGAAAACTCTAAAGAGCACGCTATCGGTTTTATTCCGGTAGATGCTATCTATACTCCGATTAAGAATGTTAAGTATGCTGTGGAGCCTTTCCGTGTGGAGCAGCGAGTGGATTTCGAAAAACTGGTTCTTGAAGTTACTACTGATGGAACGGTTCATCCGGAAGAAGCGGTGAAAGAAGCAAGCCGCGTGTTGATTCAACACCTGATGCTGATTACCGATGAGCATATCTCTTTCGATACGCCAACAGCACAACAAACTGAAATGGTAGACGAGCATGTATTACACATGCGCAAATTGCTGAAGACTTCGCTGGAAGATTTAGACCTTTCGGTTCGCGCTTTCAACTGTTTGAAAGCAGCAAAAATCAATTCATTAGAAGAATTGGTTCAATTCAACACCAACGATTTGTTGAAGTTCCGCAACTTCGGTAAAAAATCTCTTGTAGAAATTGAAGCTCTGTTGATTGAGAAAGGCTTAGGCTTTGGAATGGACTTGGCCAAGTTTAAATTAGACGAGCAATAAATAGCGAGCGGTAAGTGGTGAGTAGCCAGTGGTAAATACAAATAGTAAATAGTAAAAAGATAAAGTCATGAGACACGGAGATAAGGTAAATAACTTAGGAAGAAAAACAGCTCACCGTCATGCATTGATGATGAACCTGGGTGTGGCATTGATTACGCACAAGCGTATTTTCACCACTCTGGCAAAGGCAAAAGCATTGCGCGGCTATATTGAGCCGATGATTTCTAAAAGCAAGGATAACACTACGCATAACCGCAGAAATGTTTTCAGTTTGTTGGAAGACAAAGCGGCTATTACCGAACTGTTCACCGTTATCGGCCCTAAAGTAGGCAACCGCCCGGGTGGATATACCCGTGTTATCAAAACCGGTTTCCGTGCAGGCGATGCTGCTGAAATGGCGATGATTGAATTGGTAGACTTTAACGAAATCTATACCCAGAACAAGAACACTGCAAAAGCTACCGAGCCTAAGAAGAAGACAAGAAGAGCAGGCGGAACTAAGAAGGCGGCTACCAAGAAAAAAGCAGAAGATACTGCCGAAGAAACAACTGCTACAGAGGAATAAACCCCTCTTGGTGCAGAATACAAAGCCTCCCGATTTTTCGGGAGGCTTTTTTGTTGTATTTTGCAACCGTAAAGCGACATGCCTAAAATTTACGAATACCTCGGTTTTGTTTTTTTCTTTTATACCAATGAACACTTGCCGGTTCATGTGCATATAAGTAAAGCGGAGTGCGAATCGAAGTGTGAGTTTGTGTTTAACAACGGTAAACTGGAGTTGCAGTGGAAAAAAGTGAAAGGGAGGAAGGAATTAAGTGGAAAGGATAAATTGGAGGCAGGGATTTTTTTAGAAAAATATCATCACGAAATATTAAAAAAATGGCAACAGGTATTTATCCTTCACAAAAAAGTAAGCTGCGAAAAAATAAGCAGGAAAATATCAAAATAGAAGCTGCTGCATATCTGCGCAACTTTGAAATCCTCATCCTGTTTAGTAACAACCGTATGAAGCTGATTGATTTTGCTCCGGCTATTAAAAAGTATGCAAAAGGAGATTATGCGGTTTATGCCGATAAAAAGAATTTTAAGAAATTCAACATCGAAGCTGGAAACATAGTATGGGGCAAGGACTGGGATTTTATTTTTCCTGTTCAGGATATTTTTGATGGAAAGTTCTAATACAAAAGCCCTGCATTTTTTGCGGGGCTTTTTTGTTTTAAATAAATGATACCTGCTGATACTTTAAAAGAAGTTTAAGCGTTAATGGCTTGCTTAAAAAGGAATAATGAAGAGATACCTATTGCCATTCCTGTTTTTTACAGCATCGGTTTCTATTTCAAGAGCGCAATATGTTGCTATTCCTGATACCGCTTTTCTCAGTTGGTTAAATATAAATGGGTTTTCTCAATGTTTAAACGGAAACCTTTTAGATACTTCTTGTCAATCAGTTTTAACTGCCACCGAGATTAATTGCAGCGCGCAAAACATCCATGATCTATCTGGTATTACTTACTTCAAAAATGTTACACGTATAGATTGTTCGCATAATTACCAAACAACCTTGCCTGCATTGCCTTCAAATTTGCAGTCGCTTGACTGCCACGAAAACTGGTTAACAAGTTTACCCGAGTTGCCCGTTAGCTTAATTTATTTGTGGTGTTACGGCAATGAAATGGATAGTTTTCCTGTATTACCCTCTAACTTATTGTTACTTGATTGCATGGTAAATTATTTAAGTCATCTACCTGATTTACCAAACAGTTTAAACAGTCTGAATTGCTCAATGAATCAAATTACAGTGCTTCCTAACTTGCCTCCGGTTTTAAACACGTTAGATTGTTCCAGTAATTACATTGGCAATTTGCCAACTTTGCCGTCAGGTTTAAAAAACCTGAGTTGTTCAATGAATCCTTTAGGTGTATTGCCGACATTGCCAGATAGCTTGGTTCATTTGTTTTGCCGTAATAATAATTTAATCTCAATACCGGTATTACCCAATTCGCTACGAACTTTAAAGTGCATGTATAATGATATTACAACACTACCGGTACTGCCAAGTAATTTAACCGAGTTATGGGCTGGCAACAATCAACTTAATAATCTTCCTGCTTTTCCTGACTCTTTGTATTACTGTTTAGTCGATAGAAACACAAATCTTACGTGCTTGCCAGAACTCAAGCGTATTGTAAACTTGGATTTTGAAAATACTTCCATTACCTGCCTCCCGAGTTATGGTAATGTAACTAACAGCACACCGGTGTTAAGTTCAGTACCATTATGCGATGCATTGAATAACTCAAACAATTGTCAAATATTCAGCGCCATAATTGCACTGCCAAATTCTTATATCAATCTATCTCTCTCCCCCAACCCCTTTATAAATTCTCTCTCCCTCTCCATCCAAAAAGAAAACCTGCAACAGGCAGATTTTACCATAACCAATATAATAGGCCAACCGGTTTATGCTAAACACGAGAGCAATCTAAGCAGCAACTACAGCAAAACACTCGACCTCAGCTACCTGCCTGTTGGTGTTTATTTTTTACAGGTAATTGCCGATGGTGAGCGAAGTGTGAGGCAGTTAGTAAAGCAATAGACATTCGTCCATTGCCTCTCTGGTTTCCCGGGAGCCTCTCGACATTCGTCTATTGTCTCTGTGGTTTCCCGGGAGCCTCTCGACATTCGTCTATTGTCTCTGTGGTTTCCCGGGAACCTCTCGACATTCGTCTATTGCTTCTGTGGTTTCCCCAGAGCCTCTCGACACTCGTCTATTGCCTCTGTGGTTTCCCCAGAGCCTCTCGACATTCGTCTATTGCCTCTGT
>CAZBPG010000009.1:51262-65123 GCA_964493695.1 uncultured Chitinophaga sp.
TCTATTGCCTCTGTGGTTTCCCCAGAGCCTCTCGACATTCGTCTATTGCCTCTGTAGTTTCCCCAGAGCCTCTCGACATTCGTCTATTGCCTCTGTAGTTTCCCCAGAGCCTCTCGACATTCGTCCATTGCCTCTGTGGTTTCCCCAGAGCCTCTCGACATTCGTCTATTGCCTCTGTGGTTTCCCCAGAGCCTCTCGACATTCGTCTATTGCCTCTGTAATTTCTACAGAGCCTTTGGACATTCGTCCAATGCCTCTATGGTTTCCCGGGAGCTTCTCAACATTCGTCTATTTCTCTAAAACCTTCAAAGAACCTTCAGATACTTTGTTAAAAAACAAAAAGCCTCCCGGTTTAACCGGAAGGCTTTTATTTTGCCAAGGCGGAGCGAATTACTTCACTTCAACTTCTGCACCTGCTTCTTCTAACTTTTTCTTTAAGTCATCAGCAGTTGCTTTGTCAACTTTTTCTTTGATTGCTTTAGGAGCACCATCAACTAAATCTTTAGCTTCTTTCAAGCCAAGACCGGTCAAATCTTTAACGATTTTAACCACGTTTAATTTCTGTGCGCCTGCGCTTTTCAGAATTACATCAAATTCTGTTTTTTCAGCAGCTGCGGCAGCACCGCCACCACCACCACCTGCAGCTACAGCTACAGCAGCAGCAGCCGGTTCAATACCGTAATCTGCTTTCAAAATTGTTGCTAATTCCTGAACGTCTTTTACTGAAAGATTTACTAATGTTTCAGCTAATGCTTTTAAATCTGCCATTGTTATAAGTTTTAATTTGTTATAAGTTTTGTTTTGTCCTCTCCGGCTTTGCTTACCCAAATGTTCTCACACACATCGGCAAACGGGGCTTTTAAGAACGGTTCGCTTTAAAATAGTTGGAAGCCCTTTTAAAACGGACGGCAAATATAGTTTTACTAATGGGTTGAGCAAATATTTGATGGGGAAAAATAAGTGCTGTTTTGGGCTGTTTGTCCCCCTTTGAAGGGGGCAGATAAAAAGAGCGTTTAGCTCTTTTTATCGGGGGATGACTTTTTAGAAAAAAACCTGCCATCCACCAATTTATCGGAATGATGAGTTTTTATCCAATCCTGAATGCTTTCACTAACCGATGAAAGATTATACATCACATCGCTATCTGCAAACCGCAAAACAGTATACACTAAGGCTTCCAAGTCGCTTTGTTTTTTCTTATCCTTCTCAATAGTTTCCTCCCATTCATGCGTAACTCCATCCAGTTCAATTACAAGTTTTAGTTCTTTGCAGAAAAAGTCAGCAATGTATTTATCAATAGCCCGTTGCCGTAAAAACGGAAATCCGAGCATGCCTTTATCGCGAAGCATTTCGCACCACATCCTTATTTCCGATTTTGTGCTGTTACTTCTAAGCTTTCGGGAAAAGGGTTTTAGTTCCTTTTTGTAATGATTGTTTTTCAATAGAACTAAAATCGGAATGATTCATCCCCCGACAAAATTTTTGAAAGAAAAATTTTGTCTGCCCCCTTCAAAGGGGGACAAATACAGCGCATTTTTCATTCATTTGCCCTATGAAAAAGAAAATAACCGTCCTCGGGGCCGGCATGGTGGGCAGGACCCTCGCTATTGACCTTGCCAAACAATACGAGGTTACCTCAGTTGATTTATCGAAGCAGAACCTGGCGCTGGTGCAAAAGGCAGCCAAGGTAAAAACCGCCCAAGCCGATTTAAGCAATGCGGCCGAAATAAAGAAAGTAATTGCCCAAGCCGATTTAGTGGTGGGTGCGGTGCCAGGCTTTATGGGCTTTAACATGCTCAAAGCAGTGCTCGATGCCAAGAAAAACATAGTAGATATTTCCTTTTTCCCCGAAGACCCCTTCCGCCTCGATTTACTGGCGCGGCAGAACAAAGTAACTGCCGTGGTAGATTGCGGGGTGGCTCCGGGTATGGATAACATTATCCTCGGCTATCACCACAAGCGCATGAAGGTTTCGCGCTTTGTGTGTATGGTAGGCGGTCTGCCTGCCGATCGCAAACTGCCCTGGCAATACAAAGCACCGTTTTCGCCCATTGATGTAATTGAAGAATATACGCGTCCTGCCCGTTTGGTAGAAAAAGGTGAAGTAGTAACCAAGCCAGCACTTTCCGAACCGGAGTTTATCAACTTTGAAGGTGTAGGAACATTGGAGGCTTTTAATACCGATGGACTGAGAACACTACTGACGATGGATATTCCTGACATGGCAGAAAAAACTTTGCGTTATCCCGGCCATATTGAGTTGATGAAAACTTTCCGCGATGCAGGTTTCTTCAGCAGCGATGAGATGGAAGTAAAAGGAACCAAAGTGCGACCGGTAGACGTAACGAGCAAGATTCTTTTTCCGCAATGGAAATATGAAGAAGGAGAGGAGGACTTTACCGTAATGCGGGTAATTGTGGAAGGTGAAGAGAAAGAAAAGAAGAAACGCTATACCTATGATTTGTTCGACCGGTACAGCCACGAAACCAAAACATCGAGCATGGCTCGAACTACCGGTTATACGGCAACCGCTGCTGCTAATCTTTTGCTAAACGGACAATACAAAAAGAAAGGAATTATATCACCCGAAATGCTGGGCGCAGAAAACGGTTGTTTCGATTTTATTCTGTCGTACCTCAAATACAGAGGAGTGAATTACAGGTTTAAAGAAGAAACGCTGTAATTATTTTCCAACCACAAACTTCAGTGTCTTCACCTGATGGTTTCCGTCTTTTACTGCCACAAAATAAACCCCGCTTGGGTAAGCGGCAGTGTTTATCTGTGTGCGGTAATCTCCGGCAGCTAACTTCTGCTGTTCACCGGTGTGCATCCTCTCGCCTATCATATTGTAAACTTCGAAACTGATAGTGGTGGTTTGGGTTATGGTGTAATCAACGGATACTATATCCGATGCCGGATTAGGAAACAAACTAAGAGCAGCAACAGAAGAGTTGTCGATTTGCGGAATGGCACTGATAATAACGGCACCGGTTGAGTCTTCCTCGTTCAATCCCAATTCAAGCGCGTTGATGATGCTTCGTCCGCTGGTGGCGGTGTGGTAATCCTGCACAAACACCACCAGTTTAATGCGGTTGGTGTTCCATCCCGCAGGAATGGTGTAAGTATACTGAGTGCTGAACTCATCACCGTTATTTACATCGGCAGGAATGATACCGGTGGTTCCCCAGGCTCCTCCAAACAGGTAACGCCCTACATGGCGGTGCTTATAACCAACTATAGGGCTGCCTTTGCCCCACCATGGGTTAAAAGGAACATTGCTATGGTTGGTAAAATAATTTACCTGGTTATAACCGGCACCGCTTCCGCTTACGCTGTCTTCTACTATGTAGCAATTAACACGATAAGCTAAATTGCTCATCTGTGTATAAAACTCAACTGTCGGCACAACGGTAAGTGACCGGTTAGCAGAATTATAATAAGTTGCTGCTTTAATTCCCAAGGGTGAACGAACCGGAAGGCGTTGTGTTGTCTTTTCGCCCCAAAGAGTGTACGAAAAATCGCTGGAGTACAGCATGTTCATGGTAATATCTTTCAGGTCGGGCCAGTAATAACGGTCAATCATTAAAGCCGGAGCACCACTGCCCCCGCCAAGTGCGGAGTAGATGGTAGAATGGTCAGCTATAGTCATGGCATCGGTACCAAAACCGGCATGCAGGGCTACCGGAATAATACGGGAGTAAGCATTATCAATGCTTTCAACAATAGTAGCACCCATGGGGCAGTACTGGCAGGAAGCGGTAGTAAACTCTTCCAGCACAATGTTCTTTGCAGGCAAAGCACTCAGTGCATTTACTTGCGCGGTTCGTGTGTTATTGGCAGATGCTCCGTCATTTCCTCCATTGGGGCCGATAGCATTAACGGTAACGGCATATTTTACAAAGTTGTCCAGAGCAGCAGGCTGCTGAAACGAAAAATTATAAGTGCCGAACGGTGGAATATTTAAGTTGCTGAAACTTTGTGAAGTTGCGTTGCCTCCGTCAATGGAATACGACATATCCAGAGAAGTAATAGTCTCTCCTCCCCGGTTGCTGATGGTTCCGGTAATCATATTATTACCGGCAAAGACATACGGATTGATGGTGATAGTATCCACCGCTACATCGAGCATAGGCACAGAGGTGAGTTTAATATCATCCACAGCCCAAAAAAAATCATGATCGCCCTGAAAGTTAAACCGCAGATAAACGGTCGGTTGATTGGCGGCAAAGGGAGTCAGGTCAATTTGTTTATGTGTGGTGCTTCCCTCGGTAAAATCAATAGTATATGCCTGGCTCCAGTTTACGTTATCAGTACTTATGTAAATTGTTCCGCTGCTAGCGCTGCGTTGCACAAACCATTCATCGAACTCCATATGGATGTATGAGTAAGCCGAGCAGTTAATGGCGGGCGAAATAATGTCAGCATCTTCAGCTTTGCCGTCATCGGTGGCAGCATCGGACATAAAGAGTATATAACCATTGGTATAAGTAGCAGATTTGAAAGCTAAATTGCCATAGTAAGCACTTACCACCGGGTTATGAGCATACACCCAGTTGCCTGCACCGTTGCCGCTGTTATCGTTTAGATCCCAGGTACCAATACCGCCCGAAAAATTAGCTGTAAAGAAAGTAGTTTGCGATTGTGCGCTCAGCAGTAAACAAAACAAGAGAGAGGTTATAAAGGATTTTTTCATGTGTACTTTTTCTTAAAGAGTGGTTCTGTATCTGTTTATAAAAATACAATTTCTTTAGCAAGATGATTGTGTAAACAACAAATCATTTTTGTATTTTCATCTAATCGTAAAACAAAATGAACAAAGCGTCCATGAAAAAAATCTACTTTACACTTGTCGTATTATTTTCTGTAGCGGTACTGAACGCGCAGCAGCTAATCACTGTTCCTAACGATTCATCTGAAATCACGGATGTGGTGACGGATGGTTTTCAGCCGTACGATGTACATATCGGGCTTATCAATAACAGCGGCTCACCGGTTACCATCAGTTGGGGGTTGATGAATTACACCGCACCCGGTTCCTGGGAGGTAAAGCTATGCGACAACAACAACTGCTACGATTTGCTGCTTGCGCCCGGCCCGCATGTTTCACTTCAGGTTCAGGCCGGTGATACGATGGACATGAAGTTTCAATACACCTCACACTGTAACACAGGCTTTGCCAGTTCCAATGTATATGCGTACATCAACGGTGACAGCATCAATTCAGTAGTGTTTTTAAATTATCGTGCCACACTTACGGCTAACTGTTTAAGCGGTGTAGCGGATAATACTCCGGTACGTTTAAAGATTTATCCGAATCCTGTGCACGGTTCTTTTGTTGTAACGGGATTAGAAGATGCCGGAAACCTTTCGTTTGAAGTATATGATATGAAAGGTGAAACGGTGAAGAGTGAAATAAAAAATGCTTCTGACACGCAAATCGAGATTTCGTTACAGAATCTTTCAAAAGGCAACTACATACTGAAAGCGTTTGATGCCGATGGTAAAGCTGCAGGCACTTCGCGATTGACTAAGGTAGATTAAGGAAGTCAGTAAATACAAAGAGCGAAAGGCAAAAACAAATTTGCTTTTCGCTCTTTGCGTTTTTACTTCTTTGTCAGCTTCTGTAGTTCTTCTTCTAATATATACTCATCGCCCTCTACATAACCGGAGTGAGTGTAAACAATTTTTCCGCTCTCATTTACCAGTACAGTAAACGGCACGCTTTGAATATTCAACTGGCGTTTTAAATCCTGATTAACATCAAGCAACACCTCGAAACCCCAGCGTTGTCCCTCTACGGTAGGTTTTACTTTGGTAGAACTACGAGAATCGTCAATAGATACGGCAATTATCTGCATGTTGTACTTCTTCTGCCATTCTTCGTACAAGTCGGCAATGTTGGTTAGCTCTTTTTTGCAGGGCACACACCAGGTTGCCCAGAAACTGAGCACGGTAATTTTTCCGCTCTTGCCATAATCCGCCACGTTTACCTGCTTACCGTTTATATCGGCCAGGGTTATGGCAGGCAGTGTTTTCTCCCCTATCACTTTTTCGAGTGGAGTTTTTTCGCCTTGGGCGTATGTAAGGAAAACAGATAACAGAAGGACTAAAGCAGAAATTGGTTTCTTCATGTGTTTTAAAATTTAGTTGTGGGTTAATGTCAAGCTACGTGCCAAGATAGATTTAAAACTAACCCGATTTTTGAATAATAATGATTCGAATAACTTTACGCCCTAACATTCTATTGGTTACATGCGAAAACTCAACACGGTATCCACAATTTTATTTTTGCTTTTATTCACAAATGCAAGCGCTCAGTGGGGTTACTTCTCCGGCTCCTTTCAGAACAACACCAATTTCTTTGTCCGCGATCCTAAGATTGGTGCTTTCAATCTTCCGCATTACGACAATCTGAAAGTGGGTACTGATAACTGGCTGGAGCTCCGCTACACTAACGATAAGTTTGAATTGCAGACCGGTGTGCGGATAGATTTCTTCTACAACTCTATTCTACGGGTTCCTACTTCACCCTACACCGGTGTAGGGGTGGGAAATTTTTTCATCAAGAAGAAAGTGAAAGACCTCACCATTACCGGTGGCTATATATATGACCAGATTGGTTGCGGAATTATCTACCGCACCTTTGAAGAGCGTGCGCTGGGAATTGATAATCCATTACTGGGTGCAAGACTTGAATATGATGTTAAGGGCAAAGTAAAACTGAAAGCATTTGCCGGTGCACAGAAACTGAAGTTCAGTGTGCAGAAACCACTCATACTTGGTTTTAATGCAGACGGAAATTTTACCACCAAAAACGGCAAAGCAACTTTTCAGCCGGGTGTTGGGGTACTCAACCGCAGTATGGATAAAGAGAGTGTAAACCAGATTGTAGCAACTATTGAAAGCTATGATACCCTCGGAAGGTTTGTGCCTAAGTTTAATACTTATGCTGTTACGGCTTACAATACTTTGATACTCGGTAATTTCAGCTGGTATGCTGAAGGTGCCTTTAAAACTACAGAAGCCATCAAGAAAGACCAGATTCGTGATGCGAAAGATTCCCTGATAAACTCCACTGGTAATTGTGTTTTTACCACACTTAATTATTCGAAACAGGGAATCGGAGTCACGTTTCAGTTTAAGCGCACCGAAAATTTTTATCTGCACACATCGCCTAACGCTACCGAGGCACTGTTTGACGGACTGTTGAATTTTCTTCCACCGGTTTCAAAGCAAAACTCACTTCGTTTACCTGCACGCTATTTTGCGCCTTCACTTGAAAACCGTGAACTGGCTTTTGGCGCGGAGATTACTTATTCCCCTAACCGCAAAATGACTTTTACTTTTCAGGGATCCTACATCCGAGATTTTATTTTGAGGAAGTATAACCCTACCGACACGGTGTTTTTTGCCGAAGGATATTTTGCGGGAACATTTAAACCGCATAAGAATGTGGAACTGGAAGTAGGATTTATGTATGCCCGTTACAATAAGTTCCTGTACCGTAAAGAAGGACACCATGAGGTAGATGCTTATACTCCTTTTTTGGAGCTTGGTTATAAGGTAAACAAGAAACATTCGTTGCGAATGGAAGTGCAATACCAGCACGTACAACACGATTACGGACAATGGATTTACGCGTTAATCGAGTATAATTTTTCCCCGCATTTTTCGTTTGCTGTTTCGGATATGTGGAATTTTAAACCTAACCCTGATGTGAACCCGAATGCCAACCATTATTACTCGGTTTTTGGCGCTTATGTTATAGGGCCTCACCGGTTTACGCTGAGTTATGTGAAACAGGTGGAAGGAATTGTGTGCACCGGTGGTGTTTGCCGCTTGGAACCGGCATTCAGTGGTGTGAAGATTGGTGTTAACTCAACGTTTTAAAAGCCCCTAACCTTTCCGAAGGGGAGGCTTAAGAAGAGTTGTTTTAAAAAATAAAATCGGAATAAAATATGAAACACCTAATGAATGGTTTGAGTTTCCTAAAAACTTCCTTCGGAGGTTTGGGGGCTGTTTTTCTTTTTTCTTTTTTTTCCTGTAAGGAAGTGGGTCCTGAAATCAATCTGCGCAATAACCAAAATGCCATTTCAGATACTACATACATTGAATCACCGGTAGTAACAGCAGAAACTAAAAATGTAATGATAGAAGAGTTTACCGGGGTGCGTTGCCCTAACTGTCCGCAGGGGCATATAGCTATTGCCGGCATAAAAGCAGCTAATCCGAACAGGATTGTTTCTGTCAGTATGCATCCCATCAATTCGCTGGGTGCCCCGTATCCGTTTAGCGCACAGGACTTTCGGAATCAGAAAGGACAATCGCTTTTTGATTATCTCGGGCAAATTGGTATAGAACCGGCTGCCGCCATTGACAGAATTCCTGCCGGTGCAACCACCGTGCTGTTTGATAAAAGCGTTTGGAGTACCAAAGTGACAAGCCAGCTTGCACTTTCTACTCCTGTGAATCTTTTGTTAAGCAGCAGTTTTGATTCAACCAACAACGAGTTGACTGTAGTTGCCGAGTTGCATTACACGCAAAACGTGACAGAAGAAAATAAACTTACCATTTTGCTCAGCGAGAGTGATGTTATTTCTGCGCAGTTAGATGGTTCTGCCGTTGATACTTTTTACAACCACAAGGACGTAATGCGCGATTTTATTAGTGAAACACAGGGTGATGCTATCACTCAAACCCGCGAAGCAGGAAGAGTGGTTCGCAAGGTTTACAAAAAGGTTTTGGATGCTGCCTGGAAGCCTGAAAATATGCACGTTGTGGCATACATACATGAGTTTCAAAACTCTAAAGTGGTTTATCAGGCGAAAGAGGTTCACGTGCAATAGTCAGGTAATTTAACTGCTCGCCACTAAACATATATTTGCTTTATGAAGATTTCGTATAACTGGCTGAAGAATTATGTTGATTTTAACCTTACTCCCAAAGATTTGGGAGAGGTACTGACCGGAGTGGGCCTGGAAGTGGAAGATATTACTCCTTTCGAAACTATAACAGGCGGATTAGAGGGTGTGGTGATAGGCGAAGTGAAAGAATGTGCCAAGCATCCCGATGCCGATAAACTTTCGGTAACTAAAGTAGATGCGGGTACCGGTGAACTATTGCAAATTGTTTGCGGTGCACCGAATGTAGCAGTCGGACAAAAAGTAGTAGTGGCGCTTGTTGGCTCAACATTGTATCCAACCGGTGGCGAAAAGCTGCAAATCAAAAAGGCAAAGATTCGCGGGGTGGAAAGTCTTGGAATGATTTGTGCCGAAGATGAAATAGGGCTGAACGATAATCACGCAGGTATTATGGTGCTTGATTCTTCGGTGCCGGTGGGAACAAAAGCAGCCGACTACTTTAAGGTTGAAAAGGATTTTGTTATCGAAATAGGATTAACCCCGAACAGAGGAGATGCCAATTCGCATATTGGTGTAGCCCGCGATTTAGCTGCTGCATTGAATGTGGAATACAAGGCAAAAGTAAATTTCACTAAACCGGCTGTTCAGAAATCAGAAATCAGAAATCAGAAATCGGAAATTGCGCTTGAAGTTTTAGATATAGAAGCTTGTCCGCGTTACTCGGGTGTTACCATTTCCAACATCACCGTTGCCGAGTCACCGGATTGGCTGAAGAATAAATTGAAGGCGATTGGCGCGCGTCCAATCAGCAACGTAGTGGATATTACTAACTATGTTTTGCATGAATACGGTCAGCCCTTACATGCCTTTGATGCTGACAAAATTAGAGGGAGGAAAGTTGTTGTAAAGAAATTAGCAGAAGGAATCGTTTTCAAAACACTCGATGAAAAAGAAGTAAAACTAAGCGCTGAAGATTTAATGATTTGCGATGCTGAAGGAGGAATGTGCATTGCCGGTGTGTTTGGAGGAGCGAACAGCGGAGTAACCGCTGCTACAAAAAATATCTTTTTAGAGAGCGCTTATTTCTCTGCCACCGGTATACGTAAAACAGGAACGCGTTTGAATCTGCGCACCGATGCAGCTACACACTACGAAAAAGGCACCGACCCTAACATTACGGTGGAAGCATTGAAGCGGGCCTCTGCATTAATCTGCGAAATCTGCGGAGGAAATGTTTCCTCTGAAATCATTGACATTTATCCCAACCCGATAGAAGGATGGCGGTTTTCGGTTTCGTATGCGCACATGATTAAGCTGGCGGGTTTCCCGATTGAGAAGGAAACCATTAAACAGATTTTAAATCATCTTGAAATAAAGATTGAAAAAGAGGAAAGCGATGAATGGCAATTGCTGGTTCCTGCTTTCAAAACCGATGTTAAAAGAGAAGCTGATGTAGTGGAAGAGGTTATCCGCATACTGGGTTATAACAGTTTTACGCTTCCTAAAACTTTGAAATCGAGCTTGAGTTACAGCCCGAAAGTGGATACACAAAAGATGGAAAACCTGGTAGCTGATATGCTGACCGGTGCGGGTTTTTCGGAAATGTGGACGAACTCGGTTACACAATCGAAGTACGAAGAAGATGAACTATTGAAACAGCAGCAGGTGAAATTGCTGAACAGTCAGACCGTTGAACTGGATTCGTTGCGCACTTCGATGTTGTATTCGGGTTTGGAAGTGATTGCTTACAACCAAAACCGCAAAGCAACCGATTTGCGCCTGTATGAATTCGGCAGAACATATCACAAAACAGATGGGAAATTTGCGGAAGGCAATCATTTGCAGATTCTGTTGACCGGTAAAAAAGCGGAAGATAACTGGCTGGTGAAGGGAATACCTTATAACTTCTACCATTTGAAAAGTGTAGTGATGAATGTGTTGAACCGGTTGGGTCATTACAGCTTCGAAAAAGAAGTGGTGGAGAAAAACCCATTTGCGTTCGGATTAGTACTAAAAGTTGTTGGTGATAACACCAACAACGGCACCAACAGTGGCGGAGTTGAAATAGCCCGCTTAGGTAGTATTGCAAAACCGGTGCTTTCAAAATTTGATATTAAGAACGAGGTGTTCTTTGCTGATTTAAATTGGGCTTACCTGTTAGAGAAATCGCAGTTTGCTAAAACATCTTTCAGCGAATTGCCTAAATTTCCTTCTGTAAAGCGCGACCTGGCGATGGTGGTGAATGAAGATTTGCAGTTTGAAGCCATTGAGAAAATAGCGGTGGCGGAGTCGAAGAAACTGTTGCAGGAGGTTTCTTTGTTCGATGTTTACAAAGGCGATAAAATGGAGAAAGGGAAAAAGAGTTATGCGGTGAGTTTCATTTTTCAGCACCCGGAAAAGACTTTAACCGATGCGGAAATTGAAAAGGTGATGAGTAAACTGATGAACAAATACGAAAGCGAGTTGGGAGCGGTTATCAGAAAATCATAAGCCATGAGTAAAACAATAGCCCACAAAGTTGATGAGGTTAAAAAGAAAGTAGTTCATCTGCTGGAGCAGAACCATAAACTTCTTTTAAAAAACGAAGAGCTGGAAGGGGAGGTAAAGGCTTTGAAGCAAACGCTGGAGGCGGAAGGCAGGAAAAGTGATGAATTATTGAATAAGATTAAAATAATTAAGTTAGCGCAGAATATCAGTTCTGCGGATTCGGAAAGTGCCGATGTAACGGAATTGAAAAGAAAAATTAACGAATACATTAAGGAGATAGACCATTGTATTACCATGCTGAATGATTGAAGATGGCGGAGAAGAATGAAACGGTGAACATCAATGTTTTAATTGCGGAGCGGCTCTACCCGTTAAAGGTTATAAAGAGCGATGAAGAAAAAGTACAGAACGCAGTAAGTCTGGTAAACGAGAAGATAAAAGAATACCAGCAACTGTATGATGGCAAAGATAAACAGGACTACATGGCTATGTGCCTCCTGAACTTTGCGGTGGAACATGTGAATCTTCAGCACCATACGCAGCAAAACGACCGTTTACTGGAAGAAAAGATAACAGAATTAGAAGAAGTCCTTTCGGGCGCATCTAAATAAATCTTCCCTTTAACTCTCCTCCTTTATAGTCATTCAGTTCGCAGTTCACAGTTCACGGCAAATACAGATTTGTTTTTGGCTGTTAACCGCAAACCGGAAACCGTCAACTATTTTTAAACAACTATAAATAAATACCCAAAATGGATAATAGCACAATCATCATCATCATTGCGGCAGGTATTGCGGTAATGGCTGCGATTGTGGGTTTATTGGTGGGGCGCTCTATTACACAGAAAAGTAATGTGGATGTAGAGAAAAAAGCAGAGCAAGAAGTTTCGAAAAAACTTGCCGATGCACAAGCCGCAGCCGATAAACTCATGGCCGATGCCAAGCGAAATGCCGATAACGTAAAGAAGGACAAAGAACTTTCTGCCAAAGAACATTTCATTCAGCTAAAGAGTAAGCACGAAGCCGAGGTTGCCGAGCGCAACAAAAAAGTAGTGGAAAAAGAAGCGCAACTGAAAGGCCTGCAAACCGAAGTTTCGCAGCGCACTTCTGAAATTGCCAAGAAAGAAAACGAAGTAGCAAAGAAGGAAGGGGAAATTACCAGCCTGAAAGAAAACCTGAACAAGCAGCTGGAACTGGTGAACTCCAAGAATGAGCAACTTAAAAAGAGCCACGAAATATTTGTGAGCAAGCTGGAGCAGATAAGCGGGTTGACTAAAGAAGATGCGAAGAAGGAACTGGTGGACAGCATGACCAAGGAAGCGGAAAGCGAAGCCTTGACTTTAACCAAAACTTTGATTGACGAAGCCAAGAGCAAAGCCAACAAGGAGGCGAAGAAGATTATCATCCAGACCATTCAGCGAACGGCTGCGGAGAATGCCATTGAGAATACCGTTTCGGTTTTTAACCTGGACAGCGATGAGCAGAAAGGGCAAATCATCGGACGTGAAGGAAGAAACATACGCGCGCTGGAAGCTGCCACCGGTTGCGAGTTTGTGGTAGATGATACACCGGAGGCCATTATCATTTCGGGTTACGACCCTATCCGCAGAGAAATTGCAAGATTGTCGTTGCAGCGTTTGGTGGCTGACGGAAGAATTCACCCGGCACGTATTGAAGAAATTGTAGCGAAGACCAACAAACAATTGCAGGAGCACATTCTTGAAATTGGCGAGCGCACCGTAATTGATATGGGCATACAAGGCCTGCATCAGGAGTTGATTCGCTATGTGGGCCGGATGCGTTTCCGCTCTTCGTACGGGCAGAATCTTTTACAGCACAGCCGCGAGGTAGCTAACCTTTGCGCTACTATGGCAGCGGAGTTAGGCTTGAATCCTAAACTGGCAAAACGTGCCGGTCTTCTGCACGATATTGGTAAAGTGCCGGATGAAGAAAGTGAACTTTCGCACGCTTTGCTGGGTGCCAAACTTTGCGAGAAGTACGGTGAACATGCGGCTATCGTAAACGCAGTAGGTGCCCACCACGATGAAATGGAAATGAAGTATGTTATCTCTCCTATTATTCAGGCGTGTGATGCCATCTCCGGTGCAAGACCGGGTGCGCGCAGAGAGATAATGGAAGGTTATTTACAGCGTATTAAAGACCTGGAGGCATTGGCTCAGGCATTTGACGGAGTAGATAAAGCTTATGCCATACAAGCCGGACGCGAACTGCGCGTAATTGTAGAAGCCGATAAAATTGACGACAAGAAAAGCGAAGAGCTTTCATTTGCCATTTCTCAAAAAATTGAAAAGGAAATGACGTATCCCGGTCAGGTAAAAGTGACGGTGATACGCGAGAAGAGAAGTGTGAGTGTGGCGAGGTAGCACCCCCAACCCCTTCGGTCGCCAAAGGCTTGCCGCAGGCGATGCCCTAAAGGGGGCTTAACAGCCAATACAAATACAAAGTGGCTGTCTCAAAACTGAGCAGCGCTTTTTAGTTTGTACACCCCCTGTT
>CAZBPG010000010.1:0-43931 GCA_964493695.1 uncultured Chitinophaga sp.
TTTACTCAACAACATTCACGTAAGTTGACTAAAATTTTGTCCGAAGTATTATTAAATAAAAACAGCCAAAAGCAAAGTTTATGGCAAAATCTACCTACTTGCATTTCTGTATCCGGCTGTTAAAGCCCCTTCAGGGGTTGGGGGTTATCTCCTTCACCGCCTCCATCACCTTAGCCACCGAAGGCAGGTAGGCTTCTACCAGATTAGGGGCGTAGTGCATAGAGGTATCGGCCCCGCAAACCCTGCGGATGGGAGCATCGAGATAGTCGAAGGCGTAGCGCTGCACCTGAAAGCTGATTTCGGAAGCGATGGAAGTGAAGGGCCAGCTTTCGTCAATAATAACCAGGCGGTTGGTTTTTTTTACGGAGTTGATGATGGTATCAATATCGAGCGGGCGGATGGTGCGGAGGTCAATTACTTCGGCACTCACTCCTTCTTTCTCTAATTCTTCGGCAGCCTTTAAAGCCACCTTCATCATTTTGTTGTACGACACCAGCGTTACATCCGTGCCTTCGCGCTTTACATCGCATTGGCCTATGGGTATGAGGTATTCCTCTTCGGGCACTTCGCCCATATCGCTGTACATCTGTTCGCTTTCCATAAATATCACCGGGTCGTTATCGCGGATGGCAGATTTCAATAAACCTTTAGCATCGTAAGGATTGGAAACGGAAACAACTTTTAAGCCCGGCACGGAGGCCATCATGTTGGTTAGCTGTTGCGAGTGGGTGGCACCGAGTTGACCGGCAGCACCGTGCGGCCCGCGAAAAACAATAGGGCAGCCGAAAGCACCGGCACTGAGGGGAAGTATTTTTGCGGCCCCGTTAATTATCTGGTCGAAGGCGAGGATGGCAAAGTTCCAGGTCATGAATTCAATAATGGGGCGGGTTCCGTTCATGGCGGCACCTACGCCAATACCGGCAAAACCAAGTTCGGCAATAGGCGTATCTATTACGCGCCTGGCGCCAAACTCGGCCAGCATTCCCTGGCTTACTTTATAAGCCCCATCGTATTCGGCTACTTCTTCGCCCATTAAAAACACCGAAGGGTCTCTGCGCATTTCTTCACTCATGGCCTCGCGGAGTGCTTCACGGAATCTTATTTTTCTCATACAGTATTTGTTGGTTCAGAAACGGTTTAAGTTGTCAAGTATAGAACGGTATGTCATGCTGAGCGTAGTCGAAGCATTTATTCTTTTGACCCTTCGACTACGCTCAGGGTGACATTTCCCTTTAACCGTTTCGAAACAAAAATAAAAAAGGTCAGCAGTTGCTGACCTTCTTCGTTTTACTAAGGGTGGCTTATGGGATTCGAACCCACGACCAATGGTACCACAAACCACTACTCTAACCAGCTGAGCTAAAGCCACCGTGTTCTGAGCGCAAAAATAATCATCTCGAAGAATTTACGAAATGCAAGGAGAGATACTTTGCCACGAATTGCACGAATGTCACGAATAACAGCCGGAACTGTTTAGTGTAATTGGTGTAATTAGTGGCAAAGTTTTTATTTCAGCGGCTCGGTCTTTAAGGTTATGGTTCGTTCGGCACCGTTGAAAGGAGATTTTACAAGAGCACCGTTTTTATCGAGTAGTTCTAACTTTATTTTGTTGGGGCCAACCGGTAAGCCTTCTATCATATACGGTTGCCAACCGGTCAGCATAAACTCAATACCGTTAATGGTGGCGCGAACTTTATAACCGGTTTCGGAAAGGCTACAGTTGACTAAAAAGAAATCGAGCATGATGCGTTTAATTTCTTTTTCGCCTGTGTATTCGCCTTTAGGGCGGCTGAAGAAGAGGTGAGTAGCTTTTTCGTTGAAGTTGTCTTTGGCATCTTTCCCGGTGTTGAATTCTTTTAAGATGTAAGCCTTTTTGTGTTTTAAACTTTCGTGGTATGAGCGCGAAAGAAAAGCAAGCAGCACATGGTGACCGGGTTTTACCTCTTGTACTATTTGCGGATTGTAAGAGGCAAAGTAAGGGGCATTGTCAAGAATGAAATGAATGTGCTGCCCTTTGGCAGAGTTAGCGCAGAGTTTTTGGTCGGCATCGGGGGTTTGTGCACCAAGGGTGTAGTTCTTTACTTTAAAGTTGAAGGTGTCTTTGCCTTCGGCAATGCTGGAATTGTTTTTAGGAGAAACCAGCGATAGCTCCGCCCCCGGAAAGTCAGCCGACTTATCGGCTGTGTAAATTTTGATTCCGGCTTTTTCAAAAAGCAGTGTACCGGTTTGAGCGGAAAGTGTTGCGGTTGTAAGGATGGTAAACAATAAGAGCTGGTAATTTCGTTTCATTTGTCAGAATTAGAATTCAAAGCTATCAATATTTCTACTTTTGAATGTCCGGTTAACTTTATTTTGGCAGCCAACAACAAAAGCTAAGTGTTCAAACTCTCTAACCTTTCCTCGCTTCAGTTATTTCAGCTTATCCGTTACGGCATTTTTATCTGGATTGGAATTTGCTTTGCCAAACTGAAATTACCGCAAAGCGTTATCGGACAATTCGAAACGTTTATTCTGGTAAGCGGTATGGTGAGTTTCTTTTGGGTGAGCGGTATTATCAACTCCATGCTTTCTGTTTATCCGAAGAAGAATGAGGAGGAGAAGAAGGCGGTTCTGTTCAACACTTTTGTTTCTCTTTTTATGTTCAGTGCAGTAGCGGGGGTGCTGCTGATGGTGTTCTCGGGTAACCTTCTTTCGTTTTTAGATAAGCAGAGTGAGGGTAATCTCGTTCCGCTCTCGGTGGTGTATTTGCTGCTGAACAACCCTTCTTTTATTTCAGAATACGTTTTGTTTCTGAATAATAAGAGAAAGGAGATGCTGCTTTACGGGCTGGTTATTTCACTGGTGTCGGTTACGGTGGCCATTGTTCCCGTGCTCCTGAACTACCCTATTGAATATTCGATGTATGGCTTAATAGCTGCAGCGCTTGCGCGGATGTTGTTTGCTGTTTTTCTTCTTCAGCGGTTCGCTTCTTTTCAATTCAGTTTACAGTTTCAGGCAGACAGTTTTAAACTGTCGCTGCCGCTTATCTTCTCCATATTTGTCAGCGGTTCTGCCGAGTATATTGACGGGCTGATTGTAAAAGCAAAGTTCAACGATATGTTTTTTGCGGTTTACCGGTATGGTGCCAAGGAGTTACCGGTGCTGCTGATTATAGCCAATACCTTCAGCACGGGTATGATTCCTGCTATAGCCGCCAACCTGGATGATGGTTTGAAAGAACTGAAAAAGAAGTCGGGCAGACTGATGCACTTTTTCTTTCCGCTTACAATGGTGCTGATGTTTCTCAGCCCGCTGATTTACCGGTATGTGTTCAGCGAGAGTTTTGTTTACAGCGCGGTTATCTTCAATATTTATCTGCTGCTGGTTATACCAAGGGTGCTGTTTCCGCAAACCATTCTTACCGGTATACAGCAAACTAAATACCTGCTTGTTTCTTCGGTAATCGAAATTGTGCTGAATGTTTCGCTGAGTGTTTACCTGGCGGGTAAAATAGGTTTACCGGGTATTGCCGTGGGCACATTTGTGGCTTACACTTTCGACAAGTTGTTTTTAATAGGGATAGGCTATTTTGTCTATGACATCAAGCCTTCGGCTTACATCAGAGGTATTCCTTTTTTTGTTTACTCCGTTTGCACGCTCGTTGCCTTTGCTTTCAGTCACTATTTGTTTAAGATTGGTTTTTGGGGAGTTTGAGGGTAGTTTTACAAGCCGGAAATACCCTGAAAAAATGTTACACGTTGTGTTACTAAATCTGCACCTTGTATCACAAGTCTTGCTTTGTATTTTGCATTAAAATATCCCCCAACAAGGTGAAAATCAACTAATACAAGCTGACAAGTGTATTCTTGTTAAGCACACGGGAAACCTTTTCATAAATGTCTGCGTAAGCATAATTATAATCCAGTAATTATGAAAAAAGTTTCTACTCTCTTCACAGCCATCATCATCTTCGCAGCAGCTAATGCAAAAACATATACTGTAGGTTCAGGCAAATGGTCAGATGCCGCAGTTTGGGGCGGACAGTATATAGGATCTACTATAGGCGCAAACGATGTGGTTATCATTACCGGACAAATGACTATGAATACTTCGATAGTAGTAGAAGGAACCCTGCAGGTAGAAAAAGGTGCCGGTATGGTAGGTATGAAAGATTTAGTGGTTGCCAAAAACGGTAAGTTTGTAAACAACGGCAACACCGTAATGAAAAGAATAATGAACGAAGGAACTATCAATAACAACCTGATTATGGAAGCCATGATGGATATTGATAACAAAGGTTCTATTGCCAATAACAACAACATGGTAGCCGGAAACAATCTGAACAACTTTGGTGGCAATGCAGCCGGTAACGGAGGTGCTTACTTTGTAAACAATAATGTTTCGGCTTCTGCTGCTTCAAAGTTCGGTGCTGATGTAAAGGTTTTCTATGGTAGTGCAATTGAGAACGGAACTGCTTCCATCAATTCTTCTTTGAATCTTAGCGCTGATGTGAAACTGAATGCGGTTGAACTGAGCGTTTCAAATCCTTCGAAAGTAGATGTATCGCTTTTCAGTATCGAAAAAAGTACTGACGGCACTAACTTTACTTTAGTAGAAATGGTTTCGGGCATCAGCAAGAACGAAGTTGCCATGACTTATACTGATAACAGCATAAACAATAACCTTACTTACTACCGTGTAAAGGCTATCAATGCGAATGGTGTTGAGACTGTTCTTCCGGTGGCTGCTGTAAAAGCTATCTAATCAAGATTTTATTACCGAACAAGCTAAAAGGCGGGTCCATTGTGGCCCGTTTTTTTTGTAACGCATATAAAGAGGGAAACAAAAAAGCCTTCCGGTAAAACGGAAGGCTTTTTTTGCTATTGTTTAAAGAGAATTTAATTCCAGTCTATCTGCTCATCATCTCCTATTTGAGGAGTTGCAGTGGGATTGGTTGATTCGGTATTTGTATTCGTATTAACCGGTGCACTGTTAACCTTAGCCTCCACACCGTTATCGGAAGTTTGCTCTGTTTGCTCGAATGAATTATTTGTTTTGGCAGGACGCTCAGTATCGTAGTCGTAATTTGGCATTAACTCGGTTTTGATATAGTCTACCGCTTCGTTCAGTCCTTCTACGAATTTTTTGAAATCTTCCTTGTAAAGGAAAATTTTATGGCTATCGTAACCTTCGCCTTCAAACTTCTTCTTACTCTCGGTGATGGTTAAAAAGAAATCGCCCTGCTTGGTGCTTCTGACATCAAAAAAATAAGTTCTGCGTTTACCTGCCTTCAGTTTTTTACTGAAGAATCCACTGTACTTCCCATTGTTGCTGTTCTCCACGGTTCTTAGGTTTTGGTTTACTGAATATTTTTCCCGATAGTGAATAAAAGTATTATTTGCCAATCTGTACAAATATTATACCACCTGTGTTAAACAGCTTCTTCCTGTGTTTGTTCACTTAACTGCTTTTCATATATCTCGGCATAAATGCCTCCTTGTTTCAGCAAAGCATCATGCGTACCCTGTTCCGCAATTTTACCATTATCAAGCACCAGGATATTATCGAAGTGTATCAACGAAAAAATACGATGTGTAATGATAATGGCTGTTTTATCCGACAGTACTTCATCCAGATTCTGCTGAATCTGCTTTTCGGTAGCGGTGTCAACAGCACTTAAGCTATCATCTAATACAAGAACGTTCGGCTGCTTAATCAATGCACGGGCAATGGATATCCGTTGCTTTTGTCCACCGGAAAGAGTAACACCTCTTTCACCTACCATTGTCTCGTAACCCTGAGGGAAACTTTCAATTTCCTGCCCTATAGATGCATAATGCGCGTAACGGGTTGCAGTTTCCTTATTAGTGTTCTCCACACCAAAGGAGATGTTCTCGGTAATGGTTTCAGAAAACAGAAAAACATCCTGCGGCACAAAGCCTATTTGTTTGCGTAAGGAATGCAATGCATAATCTTTTATCTCCTCACCATCCAGTAAAATTTTACCGGTAGTAACATCATACATGCGCATCAGCAGGTCGGCAATGGTGGTTTTGCCGGAACCTGTTTTACCTATAATCGCAATACGCTGACCGGGTTTCAGTTCAAAAGAAACGTCTTTCAACGCCTGAATGCCGGTATCCGGGTAGGTAAACGAAACATGATTGAAAACAATATTGCCTTCAATTTCCTTTTCTATCCCCTTGCCATCTTTGATAGCCGGCTCATAATGCAGGAACTCGTTGATGCGCTTTTGTGAGGCGGCTGCGCGCTGAATGAGCGAAGCTGTCCAGCCCAATGAACTTACCGGCCACATGAGCATGTTTACATAGCCGATGAAAGAAGCGAGTACACCGGCATCTATCTGACGGTTTCCTACATGGATGCCCCCCACATAGATAACAATGATAACACTGCACCCCACCAGAAAGGTCATGCTGGGAAAATAGATGGAATCAATACGGGCAAGATGAAGTTGCTTTTGCTTATAGATTTCGGTTTCCGCATCAAAATGCTTCAGCATTTCTTTTTCGCGGGTGTAGGCCTGCACTACACGTATGCCTGAATAAGTTTCCTGAGCATCGGTTGTAAGGTCGCTGAGTTTTGCCTGAATTTTTGTGCTGGCTGCTTCTATTTTTTCGTTGACAAAGTAAATGATGAAAGAAAGCACCGGTAAGGGTATAAGCACATAAAGGGTAAGCTCCTTATCCAGATACAGCATAGCGCTTACTGCAAAAACAATGGTAAAGAAAAGGTTGACGGAGTACATGATGGCAGGGCCGATATACATACGCACCCGGCTCACGTCTTCGGTAATCCGGTTCATCAGGTCACCGGTGTTGTTTTTCCGGTAAAAAGCAAGGTCGAGTTTTTGATAATGGTCATAGATTTCGTTTTTCATATCGAACTCTATGAGCCTTGAAACCACGATAATCATTTGCCGCATGAGAAAGGTAAAACCTCCTGCCAGCAAAGCTACACACAGGTATTTTATGAAGAGAAAAAGAACGTCTTTGGTAACGGAGGTTTGTATACTCAAACTGGCGTGTCCGGCCGTTGCAAATCCTTCGAGGTTTTTTGCAATAAGGGTAACTGCCTGGCCGGTAATAAGAGGCGTGTAAACGTTGAGGATGTTAGCGCAGATGACAAACAGGATTCCTGCCAGAATGCGCCATTTGTATTTGAGAAAGTACTTATTGAGGGTTGCTAAATGTTTCACTAGGGCAATTAACCAATGTTGCAACGCGAAACTAATAAAATACTATAGCTGAAATTACGTCTTCAGCAGCCTTCTTATAGATATAAGATGCAGCAACAACGCAAAAGGAACAACAAAAGCAGGGAGCCAGACAAAAGGGAAGCTGAACACAATGGTATTGGCAGGCTCATTCATAAAATACCTGAAAGGATACGGGGTGGAGAGAATGGCAACGGCTACAATGTTCCCTAACATCAGTATACCGGCAAAATTCCATACCAGCGCTACTTTAGGCGACCACGTTTTCTTTACAAAACAGTAATAAGCAATAAAAGGAGCAGTAACACCAATAAGCAAATCAAAATTGCGTCCCTCAAAAGTCATTTGCTCAGGTATAACCTGGTAACGGTAAAGCAGCCACAAAATAAACTCCATTAAAATCCGGAACGACTGCAAATAAACCAGCCAGAAATTATTGTAATGCTCATTAAGGTCGTGAAACTGTTTTGAGAAAAAGAGAATCAGGAAAAATACAAGCGGGGGAACTACAATCAATAACAGCCGCGGAGGCATGGCGGTATAATTTGTCAAAAAACCGGAAGAGGCGATGATTAACGTAAACACTAACCAAACCAGAATTATCACAATGGCAGATACAAAGTTGTTTCGCTGCTCTTCACCCGAAAGGTTCGCCCTTTGACTGCTGACATAAACGGCAATCAGAATCAGAAACGCAATAGCAAAGACCAGCGAAATGAAAAGCGCGGATATGTGTAAAGGTATAGAAGGCATTTGATGTAAAAGTTGCTTGCGAAATTATCAGCAAAGCGTTAATACATCAATAGGAGTTGTCCACTCTTTTACTATTAATGTGTAGCAGGGAACACCGCATTTGCTTCTCTCAATGCTTCATCAAACGAAGTAATGCTGAAATCTTCTCCCAGTTGTTCGCGCGAAAAATAGTTGAGCAGGTTTTCGGTAGACATATTGCCAATCAGTTCATCTTTTGCCATAGGGCAGCCGCCATAACCTTTAATCACCGAATCAAACCTTCTGCAACCGTTATCGTAGGCGGTTTCAATTTTTTCTTTCCAGTTGTACGGAGCGGTATGCAGGTGAACACCAATCTCCAGTTTAGGAAAAGCCGGAACGAGCGTAGAAAACAGATATTCAATAATCTTCGGTTCCGCCACGCCCACCGTATCGCTCAGCATAAAGGTTTTAACGTTCAGCACCGAAAGCTTTTCTACCCATTGCTCCACAATCTGAGGGCTGTAAGCATCTCCGTAAGTGTTTCCAAACGCCATACTGATGTATATAATCAGTTCTTTGTTGTGCTTGTCTGCAAGGTGCTTGATTCTTTTTACCCGTTCTACCGATTCGCTGATGGTTGAATTGGCATTTCGCCTTTGAAAAGTTTCAGATACCGAGAACGGAAAGCCAAGACAATCAATCTGCGGAAAGGCACACGCATCTTTTGCTCCGCGTTCGTTGGCAATAATGGCAATCAGTTTAGACTTCGTACGGCTTAAATCAAGCCCTTCCAGCACACGGGCAGTATCTGCCATTTGCGGAATAATATCGGGAGATACAAAACTTCCGAAATCAATGGCGCAGTAACCTACTTTCAGCAGTTTATTGATGTAGGATATCTTCTTTTCGGTAGGTATAAATTGTCGGATGCCCTGCATGGCATCGCGCGGACATTCAATAATTTTTACCGGTTCTTTACGCACGCTTCAAACCTAAGAAAAATTGCCAATTGCAAAACCGTAACAAGCCGCACTTTGTGTAAGTGCCTCGCATTCTAAAAATATTTTTCACCGTTACAATTTTTTATTCTTCTCATTCGTTTATCTTCGAAACCTTTTCGCAGAACTACGTAAAATAAAGTAAACACACATGATGAAATTAGGCGTACGCATTAAATGGCAGTTATTAAGAACCCGTCTTTATCTCGAGCGTTTGCATCCGCGTATGTTTTTTTTACCGGCAGTTATTTTTCTGCTTTCCACTCTTTCGCTTATACTGTACTATACTCTTTTTCAATTTACTGATTTCTGGGAGCACTGGAGCCAGGCCAACGGCAACGCGTTTCATTTTTGCGAAATGAACCACATGGATGAGTTGGTTCGTCAACCGGCAAATACCTGGAGTAATCTTGGTTTCTTTTTAGTCGGCCTCTTTACGCTTACGCTCGGCATTCACGATTTAAAATATTCCGAACGTAAAAAATCCGATAATTTTTTAGTGCGCTACCCCATATTTTCTATCATGTTCGGTGCTTCGGCTATCTATCTTTTTATAGGCAGTTTCTTTTATCATGCTTCACTCACCGAGTTTTTTCAAAAGCTGGACCAAACCGGTATGTGTTCGGTAGCGGTAATGGTGCTGGTGTTTAACCTGTATAAAATCTTTCCGCTCATACGTATCAAAGGCAAATACAAAAGTTCTCATGCCCTGATGATTGCCTTTGGAATGGGTATTAACTATCTGATTTATTCAACCCTTTATAAAATCAATATCAACTTATTGTTCCCGCTGTTAATAACGGTGGTTTTTTTAACCAGTTGCTATTACCTGCTTTTTGTAAGCAAAGAGCATTACTTCACCAATTACCTTTGGGCGGCATTTTCCATACTCATGCTTTCCGCAGCCATCTGGATTCTCGACCGCACAAGTGTGATTTGCAACCCTACCAGCATTTTTCAAGGGCATGCTCTCTGGCACTTGCTGAATGCCGCCTGTATTCTCTTTATCTATCTATATTACCGGTCGGGCACAGCGCCTCTGGATAAGGTAATTATGGCTAAAGAACAAAGGCGCGCCCTCAGAAGAGGAGAATAAACATTTTCATTTTCTGCATGTCACCCTGAGCGTAGTCGAAGGGTTTCTTCTTTCTTTATTCCATATTCGCGTAGTGACCTTAGTAAACAACCGGAACACTTCCAATCCGTACATCAATCTTGCTATTGAAGAGTTTCTTGTTCGCCATGCCGATTGCAGCGGACAGGATTTTCTGCTGCTCTACATCAACGAGCCATGTATCGTTCTGGGTAAAAATCAAAGCATTTATAAAGAAGTGAATTTTGAATTTCTCCGTAATGGTAAACTGAAACTGTGCCGGAGGATTTCAGGAGGAGGGACGGTTTATCAGGATAGCGGAAACATCTCTTTCAGTTTTGTTTCCCGGTTCTCCGAGGATAAAATCAACAACTACAAACTCTTTAACCAACCGGTGGTAGATGCGCTCAGAAAGATAGGTGTAAATGCAGAGATGGATGAGCGAAACAACATCCTCTGTAACGGGAAAAAGATTTCAGGCAATGCGCAGTTTACTAACCGCAAAAACATTATCAGCCACGGTACTCTTTTGTTCAATGCAGATTTGAATTTACTGCGGAGTTGTTTGAAAGAGAATGATTTTTCTGTTGAATCAAAAGCGGTAAGCTCAGTGCGAAGTTCAGTAATGAACATCAAGGAAGTTGCTGAACGTGTATCATCTGCAGAAGAGTTGAAAGATTATCTGGCAAAAGACTTGAAAGCAGAAACGGTTCTTGAGTTTACAGAAGAGGAGTGGAGCGCTATTATAAAAAGCGCAGAAGAAAAATTCAAATCGTTTGAATGGATTTACGGTAGAAGTCCCTTTACAAAAATTACGAAAGCAGAAACGGAGATTGAAGTAGAAGAAGGAATGATAAAAGACATCCGACATCCGTCATCTGCCATCCGTCAACTCATTGGTGTTCCATACGAGTTCAATGAAATAAAAAAGGCGCTGGCTGAATTTCCCAACGCTTCTGAGTTATTAATGGAGGTGTTTTAGCTATTGACCTTGCCCCTTCACCACCTTCCTCACTACGCGCCAAACTTCTCCCCTCTCTTTCAGGAGAGGGGTCGGGGGTGAGGCCACCTCCACAAAATAAACCCCATTCGCCAGCCAGCTTAAATCAAGCACCTTAGTATAACCGGTGGCTAAGTTGTTTTCCTCTCTCCGGTAAACCACTTGTCCCAACATGTTTGTAATCGTAAAGGTGGCTTCGCGCATAGCCCTCCCCTCTCCTTCGGAGAGGGTTAGGGAGAGGTCACTGCTAAACGGGTTAGGCCAAACCTGCATTTGTCTTGTGTCTTGTGTCTGTTGTCTATCGTCTATTCCGGTAACGGTATCCATACAAAACTTCATTATCCAATAGTCATAAGTTGAATCTACACCACCATCCCAATTTGGCTGTGATTTGTAACCGCCTATTCCTCCATTGCAAATTGCAGCTACAGCATAACAACCATCACTGGTTTGTATAGCATAACCATCATTTACTTCTTTAGTAAAAATCGTTTTATCCCACTGTTTATCGCCTGCCGAGTCTGTTTTCACAATCCAAGTTTGCCATATGCCGAAATTATTTTCTGTTTTGTCATCACCCGGCACATCAACTGTTGAACGACCTGATAACAAATATCCTCCATCCGTAGTTAGCCTGATCTTATTGAAATTATGTATTCCACCACTATAGCCCTTATCCCATTCTTTGTTACCTGTTGAATCAATTTTTACTATCCAATAGCCAATTCTGTCATTTGTTTTATCTCCACCGATTCCTGATGCAGATAGTCCTCCCAAAACATATCCACCATCAATTGTCTTTTGCAGGGAGTAAAAATCATCATCCTTTGTTCCGCCATAGTCCTTATCCCATTCTTTGTTGCCAACGGAGTCAATCCTTACTACCCAAAAATCGTTTCTGAAGTTTGCACCACTACCCCATGTATTCTGGCTTTTGTCACCACTGCTGTCAGAATGCGAACCTCCTCCCAAAAAGTATCCTCCATCATTAGTAATTGCTAAATCTCCTATACCATCACATTTTGTTCCTCCGTATCGTTTATCCCATTGCTTGTTGCCCATTGAGTCAATCTTTACAATCCAAAAATCGCAATCTCCTCTTGATGCTTCTGTTTTGTCCCCACTTACTCCTGAACTTGAACTGCCTCCTAACAGATATCCTCCGTCTTGTGTTTGAATTGCTGATTGCAGGTAATCTCCATCCGTTCCTCCAAACCGCTTATCCCATTGCTTCCCTCCATACCCATCAGTTTTGACTATCCAGAAATCCCAACTGCCCCAATTTGGTTCAGTTTTATCACCGTTTAATCCCGAACTTGAAATCATTCCAATCAAATAACCATTATCTACAGTTTGAAGCAAACTGTGTGGTGCTTCATACCCAGTACCCCCATATCGTTTATCCCATTCCTTATTACCCATAGAATCAATTTTCACTAACCAACAATCAAAACTCCCCCTGCCTGCTTCGGTAATGTCTCCAAAAATTTCTGTATCTGTATGCCCTGCTAAAACATACCCCCCATCGTTTGTTTGTTGAAACTCATTAAAGTTATCGTTGCTGTTTCCTCCAAACCGCTTATCCCACTGCTTAACCAAAGTAAACTGCGCATTACACACGAAGAAAAACAAACCCAAGACGATAAAATTGATTAGTTTTTTCATGTTTAGTTTTTCACTACTTTTCCTTTACCCGCTACAATCCCGTTTACACTTACTCTGTAAAAATACATACCATTACTCACATTTCCGGCATTCCACATTAACTCAATAATGTTAGTCTCAACGTATCGGTTTGTTTCATACACCCTTTTACAGTTAACATCTTCAAGAAAAATCTCAATAATATTACCCAGTGTCAAGTTCTCAATATGAAAAGTAAAGGTATTATTTGAAGGGTTGGGATACACCGAAACACCTAACGCCCTTTCTTTTTTGGCTTTTGAGTCATCGGCAATTTCGTTTTGTATAGGGGAGCCGTCTGATCTGTCATCTGTTTTAAAAGATGCATAATTTCCCCACTGAGGGTTTGTTGGGCAATCAACCGGATTGTCGGCATCTAACCAACTCACAACATGTAATCTTGCATCGTACCCCACATAAAACAACTTGCCAAAATCAGTAGGCTCAAACGCCATCATGCCAAATGCATATTCATTATAGTTTAACGGTGTTTTATACCAGTTGCCGTGTAAGCCGGTTTCTCTGTCGCTGAAATAATACCAGATATGACCGTCTTCAGCCGCGTAATACACCATGTTTTCTTGCTGACTTAATGCCACTGACACAATTGGCGCATTATATCCAAAAACGGTATGCGCATTAATGGCATCTGTGCATTCCGGGTTGCCTCCTAATTTTTGTAGGCCGTTTGCATTCGGGGCATTGTAGTCCCAATCGTAAGAATAAACATCTTCATCAAGCCCTTTAAAATACATCCTCGAATTTTCTTCGTCTATTACTAAAGATGATGCGGCAATTGTACTGGCTGCAATTTGATTGGGTTGCCAGTTGTTCCACCACGATTTTTGAATCAGGTTGTTATCATCATCTTCATAGAACAGCAAGCAGCCACAGCCATGTACAGCTAAACCAAAATTAGCATCTTCAGTATTTGTTATCTGTACAACCTGCCCTTGGGTAGGTCCTGTAGGACACCATGCGTAAATGTTATCATCCAACCCAATGTAAAATAATCTTCCTAAATCATCAACATTTAATGCCCCTCCAAAATAATCACTCAATTGCGTGGACCAGTGTCCGCAGTAAACACCTGTGGCATAGTTTGCCCATTGCCCTGATATCCATTGAAAGAATTTTATTTCACCTGATGTGCTACGGTAGTAAACCCTGTCTTCATCTACAGTAATTTCACCCGCCACATCCCGTACGGTTGCTCCGTTGTGGGTTAGGGCATACTCCACCCAGTTGCCACCATCTAAATACGCATTATACAGTTTATTGTCTGCTCCTGTGTAATAAATCTTCTGCAACCCCGGCTCGTTTGTATAGGCAATCTTCCCAGGAAAAACAGGATGTGTCAAACCACCCTGTCCATTGTTGTTCGAAATTGTTAGCAATGTGTTGTTCGGATTTTGTCCATCGGCATTGGGGCTTTCTAATGTTCTTGCTATGCCGCCTTGCCTATTTTGCAGGCTTTCGGGTACGTTATTCGTACCATCTCTTGGCTGGTAAAATCTTATATAATCAACATCCATTACGTAGCTTGGTTCGTTAGCGAAGTATGTCAAGCCTAATCCAAGCATTATTCTAACTTCGCGCGGTGACCATCCGTAACATTCATCTGCCGGAAAAGGAGTTTGCACATCTCTGTCTATCGACCACGTTTCTTTACCATCTACAAATAAAATCAGCTCTTCTGTAGAAAATACCATGCTGTAAGTATGATAGTCTTCAGTATAATCGCACGGGGTTTGTTTCCAAAATGCTCTGCCACAAGCAACATGATTTGCATTTGTGTCTGACTGTGGCCATGTATCTAAAGATGCATCCCTCCAATCATGAATATTGGAAGTCATTTTCTTTGATTCATTTTCCCCTAAACTATTTTCCATTATGTCATATTCTATTTGCCCGTCAAAAATCCAGAACGCTGGCCAGGCACCGGCACCCGAAGGGGTCTTACATCGCACTTCAAGTAATCCAGGCAAGGTTGGGTCAACAAAAACACTTTGAGAAGTTATGTTACCTGTTCGGTAAGTATATGTTTTTTCTACTAGCGTTGTTTCAGGAGTACACGAAGTGGGAAAATCGGCTATTGAGCTAGCAGTAAATCGAAGTATACCCCCGCCAGGAAAACTCAATTCACCAGCACTTCCATCTCCGTTTCCGTTGTTACCTATGTTTGTATATGCGTAAACAGGATTAGCATGTTCCGTATCTAAATTCCAAATATCATGGTTATCGCATACGTTCGTGCAGATATCACCTTGAGACTCCCAACAAAAGAAAGGGGCCCATCTTCTGTTGTTTTCGTCACCGAAAGCCTCAAGATAGCTAGTATAATCAAAGTTTTCATCCAAAGATATTGCCCAGTTAGTCTTATCAAGCAACCCTGCGCTTAAAAGAGGATATATAGCTCTTGCCCTTGTAGTTACTGCCCTGCTCTTATTGCCCGTATTTTTATCGTTACTCCTCAACCATATTATAGTATCCATACCCGGCAGTAAACTTATGTTAATACTACCATAAGGGTTTATTGTATGGTAATTAGCAAAACTATCATTGGTTGCCCATTCTATTTCATCACCTCCCGCACCAACAATAATGCTGTCAAAGGTAACCGTAACTGCTATTGGTGTATCAACTAACATAGTTTTAGGTGCAGGGGCAACCGGTGAGGCTACATCTGTTATATACACCTTTAAGTTACCGGTGGCATTTCCGCATCCGGCTGGCCCATGCACATTTGCTCTTAAAGTAAAACTGTCTCCACTCATGCTATATACCCAGCCGGTTAAGGAATCAACCGTTGCACTGCCGCTTACAATACTGTAAATAGCTTTAACCCCATACATGGCACTACCTTGGTAAAGCGCACTATCATTTACATATACAAGGGTATCTCCTTCTATGTAAACATTGGTATCAACCGCATGTAACACAGAAACCAAAACATATCCCAACACTAAAGTATCACCGGTAGCTGTATCGGTGCTTAAAATGGTAAAGAAGGTATTTGTATAAACATTACCGGTACTTATACTTAAAACAGTATTGTTACCAAATGCCGTTGCAACTCTGCCGGTATCAGTTAACAGGTCATATCTGACTGTTGTATCTGTGTTCGGTATTTTAATAATAGTTCCTGTGCCAACGCAAACATTAACTATAGAGTCTACCGTTATTGGTTGCCGTTGAAAAACTTGTGTTACAATAGCAATCGTACTCCGCACATCACTCACACACCCACTCACTGTATCCATACTCCTCAGCCAAATCAATTGAAACGAATCAGGCGGCACGGTTAAGCTAATCGTGCAATAGGGCGTATCAATAACTCCGCTTGCAAACGCACTATCCAAAGCCCATTCCATTTGGTTAGCTCCAAAGCCAGCATAAATGCTGTCAAAAACAAAATCGTAAGCAGTATCGCTCTCCACCCTCACCGGTGCCGGTGGTGTAGGTGCATCAGGCTTAAAGTTTACAGTTAGCACCGTGTAATCAATTTCCTTGCTAACCACACCGCTTCCGCTTACCCTGCTTCGCATCCATATCGTGTCCCTATGTCCTATGTATACTCTTATCTTCAATGCACTGTCACAGCCTGCATAGTGGCTGTAACTAAAAGCAGAGTCGTAACTCCATTCCAATTGGTCAGCACCACTTCCGGCAATCATATCTTCAAATACAAATGTAACTGCCGTATCACCGCACACCGTCTGCGGTGCAGGTGCTGCCGGTGGCAAAGGTTTCTCCGGCTGCTCAAACCCCTGCGTCAACATCAAGTTCCCGTGCTTCAAAGTAGTCTGCACCGGTTCGCCCACCGTGTAACTTAAACCAAAGTTACCTACCTGTGTATGGCTTCCCTGCACCGGTTGCACTCGCGGTGTTAGCTGTAAGTTTTGCGCATCTGCTGTTGCTAAACAAATAACAAGAACAAGCAAAGTAATTTGCCATTTGTGTTTTGCTCTTTGCTCTTTGCTCTTTGCGTTTTGCATTTCTTGCATAATGCCTACTGCCAACTGCATACTCTCGCTGTTTTGTTTCTTCTTCATGTCTTTCGGTTTAATGAGCTTTCAAATTCATTTCCTAAAATTTAACCGCAACCTTGGCGTTAAGTTCTTCCCTCTCCTTAGGAGAGGGAAGATGCCGAAGGCAGATGGGTGAGGTGCTTACTCTATATACAAACTACCCGAAAGCACCACATTAGTCGGGTTCGTTGCCCACGTAGGGCATACTACTTTTATCTCTATGTAATCACCGGCTGTTACACTGACCGACATAGAAGAGTTCGTAATATTTACCGGTGTGGCGTTTAGTGTAGTGGTGGTAGAAACCGTGTAGTCAGTCCCGTTATTCACCCGCACGTAAAAAGAAGTATTCGTGGCACTGCCCAGTGTTCCGTTTACATACGCCAGTAAGTAAGCCGCTTTCAGTGTGCCGGTTTTCGGTATCAATACCCTTCGTATAGCGGCTGTGGTAGTAGGTGCTAAAGCCGGTAACTGCCCCATGTAATAAGTAGCATTATCGGCAGGGTTAAAGGTAACGGCTGCAACCGTCAGCGCATAACCGCTCGGTGCAGACCATGTTCCGTCACCTCTCCAAAAAGTAGTTGCACTGGCACTGGTTCCGCTGTTTAAATTACCCACCGGTAAGTTACCGGTTACTCCGTTGCTTAAATCTACCTGCGCCCAGGCTGGGTTGTTGCTTGTTCCGGTATTGCTCAGGTAACGGGTGGCACTGGTATTTTTGGCTAAGGAATAAACAGTGTTACTTGCCGAACCGTAAAGTATGTCACCTTGTGCTACAGAACTTATAGCCGGTAGATTCGACCAGCCAAGCGCACCGGTTCCATTCGTCACCAACGCCTGTCCGCTGCTGCCATCGCTGTTAGGCCATATCCAGTTATAATCGGTGCTGCTGCTGTATATTTTTAAGGTAAGCGAATCTGCCACAATACCATGTATATGGTTATCGTCATTGTGCCACACCAAACCTGCCGAGCCTGCCTCTAACCGCAAATTACTTCCGGCATCGGCAAAAGCACCGCCACCGGTTATGTTTACACCGGCTATTATCATCGGTTCACCTTCATTGTTTTCCAGAAAATCAACAGCCGCATAGTCACCTTCCGTGTTCGACAGGTTCAAAAACCCGAATTGATTGATACCGTAACCCGGCACCTTTCCTACCCCTATATGCATGGCAAAATCACCGGCAGTATCACCATAACTCAAAGAAGCGGAAGGTATATTCATCATGGTTCCTCCTATATCTAAGGTGTTCGAATCTCCCAAACTGAGCGAGTAAAAATCACTGCCTTTTACTGTTTTTATTTTTGTGTTGCCGTTAGCGGTATCGCGGGTGAAGTTATTATCTGAAGAAAGCCCGCTGCTGCCCCCGTAAGGCACCCGCTTAACCGGCACATTCGTAACACTGCTGCTTGCCGCATGTAAAGCAAATGGTACGCTCAGCAACTGCGAAGCCCCCATATCTACATAGCTGGTTCCACCGGCAGGGTCTACTTCCACCTGTAAGTATTTACTCGCTCCCGCCCAGTCAATAGTGCTGAACGTTCCGCTCACCACCGTGCCGCTTCCTACGTTCACGGTAAACATCCCGAGTTTACTCGTTGTAAACGTATCGGTCTCCTGATACACCACTGTTCCACCCGAACTGCCGGTGCGGATACTCATCCGCGCTTTCATCGCCTGGTTAGGTATCGGTGTGCCAAACGAGTCTCTTGCTACCGCCTGATACGGGATAGATTGAGGAGATTGTGCATTAGCTAATAGGGTGCAAAACAAAACGGCTAGTAGGAAAGTGGTCTTTTTCATGGCTTTGGTTTTTTGGTGCCGTAAAAAGAAGCATACGAAAAAGGTTGGGAGAAAAGTTGTTCGTTTTGTTATAAACACAAACTCTCAAAAAATTTTGTTGAAAAGATTTTCACAGATTAGAAACCGGTGTTCGTACGGAATTAACCGGTGTACACACATTAGATTGCTACAATTAGTTTTGGGCTAATGTTTGTAAAAACATTTGGCATGTTTTTTACTGGCACGTGAAAAACTAACAACAAATACAAAAGCACGAAAAAATTTCGCTGTTGCTTTAGGTGAGTCAAACTTTTTAATGTATTGCCCTTCTGTCTTTGCCTTTCCTTCCTTACTGCCTCAGCCTACTGCTGCTCTCTTTTTTACCATTTGACCTTTGTCTTTTGCGCTTTCCCCTTACTTTCCTCTCAAAACCTTACCAATTCCACCCCTTTCCTCGTTTCTGCCGCCTCTACCTTTATATCTGTCGCCTCCCTTTTAACTTATGTCGCCTCTGCTTTCATTTCTGTCGCCTCGTCTTTAACATCTGTCGCCTCTTCCACCATTTCTGTCGCCTTTCCTTTAAAATCTGTCGCCTCCCTTTTAACTTATGTCGGCTCTGTTATCATTTCTGTCACTACTCTTTTAACTTCTGTCACTTCTGCTTTCATTTCTGTCACCTCCCTTTTAACATCTGTCGCAACTTCCGTTATTTCTGTCGTCTCAGTTCTTATATATGTCTGCTCCCTTTCCTTAACTTTTTACTCATCACTTTCATCTAAACCCTCTGCCCTCCTTTCTTCTCCGCGCCTCTGCGTCTCTGCGTGAAACTGTATTACAAATCTCCCTTTCACTCCCGCTTCTTTCTTTTACTTCTGCTTACCGGTCGCATGTTCTTCCATTTCTCACTCCTCTTTTGCCGTTGTTGGTGTTTTCACCAACACCTATTCACTCTCATCCAGGTTTAAAACTTTTTCACAAAATATTTTTACACCAAAACACAATATCAAAACACCGGTCACCGTTTTAAAAATAAAACAACAGCATGTAACACTTCGCCTTTTTCATAACCTAAAATCAAATCATCATGAAAACTGCCAAGTACAATTTCAAACAATCCGAGCTTTACACCATCGCTCGCCTTGCTCTCGCAGGTGTCCTCTTCTTCATCGCCCGTTTCGGTGCTTTCAAAGGTAAATACACAGCCCCTTGGGTCGAAGCCCAACTCCTTGCTGTAGATGCTGCCGAAGACCTCCCCGATGAAGAACAACGCGACCAGTCCCATCAAACAAAACACGTTAACCTCGAAAAGCTTCGTAAAAAAGCACTCAACAAATTCAACTCCCTCAAACGCTACATTGTCGAAGTGTTCCCCGAAGATGAGTGGGAAATCAACATAGACGCAGCCGGTGGCTCATACTATGCCGCTGCATCCGGTGGCGACTTCGATGCCACCAGCCAACTCCTCACCAAAGGCAACCAGTTTATCATAGATAACACAGGCACCCTTGACGATGCCGGTCAAAACATGCCTGCCGGTTTTCCCGGTGAGTTCAACACATTAAAAACCGATTTCAAAAACCTCCACACCTCCTTCCTCGGTGCCGAGTCCGGTGCCGAAATCGGCACAGAAGATAAAATAGATGCCAATAACGCCATCTACAAAATCATCACTTCTGTAAATGCCGATGCGCAGGCAATTTTTGTAGAAGAAGACGAAGAAGCAGAAAGCAAACAGTTCGTATTAGAACAGCAACTCCTTCTTGTTCGCGGTGCAGGCGTAGCCGGTATGCGCTTTCATATTACCGATGCTGTCACCGAAGCCGATATACCCGGTGCATCCATCCTCATCAAACCAAGCACCGAACTCATAACCGGTGACAACGGTCGCGCACTCAAACTTCAACTGGCCGCAGCAACCTATCAGGTAGTCATTTCAAAACCCGGTTACATCCCGCAGGAAATCGAAGTCATCGTTCAAACCGGTACCGTCAAAAGAGTCAACGTCCAACTCCAACCGGTATAAAAAAAGCCCTCCGTGAAATCGGAGGGCTTTTTTATTTCTTGCCCTTTGCTCCTTGCATTTTGAGTTTTGCTTCTTGCCTTTTGCTTTTTGAGTTTTGCCTTTTACTTTACTTCCAACGCTTCCTGTAGCGTAGCCGGTTCCGGTTTGCCTTTATACTTTGGGTTCTTACTCCACTCATACACACGCTCCCCGTCAATGTATTTCGAAACAAAAGCATCTTTAATTCCCATCTTGCGCACATCGGCCACAAAGTTTTTGGCCACTTCTTCCTCCGGGAAATACGAAATAATATACCGGTTCATGCCATCCACTTCTTCGTAACCTATAAAGCGGGGCTGCTCGAAATACTTATTGATGTTAAACTCCTTATATAAACCTATCTGCACTTTATAAACCGTTCCTTTTTGCGGGGCATTGGTCATAGCGGTCTGAACTTTTGAAACAACAGCCGGGTCAGCACCTTCTACATTCTCTCCTCTCAAAATCGCAGCTTCATCTTTGGCGTTCTTTAAATCTGTATCGAGTGCTGCAATCTTGTTTTCCAGTTCAGCCTGTTTGGTAGAGGCGTAGGCGAGGTCGTCTTTCAGTCTTTTTATCTCTGCATCGTTGCTGTCAAGTGTGGCGCGTATGTCTTCCATTTTTGCCTTGTAACCCGCCAGGTCTTTTTCGTAGGTTTTCAATTCATCCTTCAGGCGTTTCTTTTCTGCTTTCGAAAGCTCCTGCCCGAAAGCAAAATGTGAAAGCAACATGGCAAATGCGATGAACGGGAAAGTTTTTTTCATGCGGTGGAATAATTGGATGCAAACAAATGTATTTGAAACGGAGGCTTGTCACTATACCTCTTTCCACAGAATGTTAATATTGCTGACTTAAATAAACGGCATGCACCAGATAGAAAATGAGTTCCTCAAAGTAAAAGCCCGCGAATACGGGGCGGAGCTTACTTCGGTTTTTGATAAAAAAAACGGGATTGAACATTTATGGCAGGCCGATAAAAAATTCTGGGGCTGGCATGCACCGGTGCTGTTTCCGGTGGTGGGCAGATGCCTGAACGATGAGATAATAGTTGACGGGAAAAAATACCCGATGGAGAAACACGGCTTTGCCCGCAAGTCGAATTTTAAGTTGTTGGAGTTAAGTCAGGAGAAGATGATTTTTTCGCTTACCGATTCTGAAGAACCCCTAAAACTCTATCCTTACCGCTTCGAGTTTCTGATTGGCTACCGGTTAAAGGGAAACGAACTGCATGTTTCGTATGAAGTAAGGAACAAAGACGATAAGCCCGTTTACTTTCAGTTAGGCGGGCACCCGGCTTTTGCCGTTCCTTTCACAACAAATGAGAAGTATGACGACTATTACTTAGAGTTTGAACAAACAGAAAACTCTCCGCGGCATTACATTGACGGCAACGGGTTCTTTGACGGAAGAACCGGACCGGTGCTTGATAACAGCAACCGGATTGATTTGAAGAACGATTTGTTTAAAGACGATGCGCTTATTTTTAAAGATTTAAAATCGCGGGCGGTTACCATTAAAAGCAAAAACCACGCGCAGGAACTAACCGTAGAGTTTAAGGGCTTTAATTACCTCGGCCTGTGGGCAAAAGAAAATGCCCCTTACGTTTGCATTGAGCCCTGGCTGGGCTGTGCCGATACTGCCGGTGCCCCTAAAGAATTTGCCCAGCGGGAAGGTGTAATTATGCTGGAGCCGGGAGAGGAGTTTAATCCTTATTATATTATACGGATGAGCTGATAATATTTTTAAACATTAGTTTGAACTATGAAAACTCCCAATTACATTCGTTACCACAAAACACTTGTATGAGCACTTCGCATTCAACCTTACTGCAACCCGACATTGATTTAGGGGAAAGCACCGCACAACTTCACCGGCTGATATTGCATAACGATAACCACAACACCTTTGAGTGGGTAATTGAAACACTCATCGAAGTTTGCAAGCATTCTGCCGAGCAGGCCGAGCAATGTTCTTATATTATTCACAGCAAGGGAAAGTATGCGGTAAAGAACGGCCCTTTCAAACTGCTGAAGCCCATGAAAGACGCTATTACCGAGCGGGGAATAAACGCTACTATCGAGTAAGTGCTGATTCAAACCAGTAATTCAGAATCCAATATATCTTAATGGGACAATACTTTAACGAAGAGCACGAATTGTTTCGCCAAACGGTACGCGATTTTGTGCAAAAGGAAGTAGCACCCAACATCAATAAATGGGAGGAAGAGGAAAAGATTCCGCGCGAGGTTTTTTTACGCATGGGCGAACTGGGTTTGCTCGGCATTAATTTCCCCGAGGAATACGGAGGCACCAACAACGATTTTTGGCACACGGTAGTGTATCTCGAAGAACTGGCCAATAATACCTGTGCCGGTTATGCAGGCGCGGTCAGCGTTCATCAGTATATGGCTACTAACCACATTCTGTTGGCGGGCAGCCACGAGTTAAAGGAAAAGTATCTGCGTCCTTCTATCGAAGGTAAATGGGTGGGCAGTATAGCCATCAGCGAACCGGGTGCCGGCAGCGATGTGGCAGCTTTGCGCTGCACCGCTAAACGCGAAGGCGATTACTACATCATTAATGGAAGTAAAACATTTATCACCAACGGTGTTTACGGAAACTTTGTAACCGTTGCCTGTAAAACCGACCCTGAAGCGGGCTTAGCCGGTGTAAGCTTAATTGTGGTAGACCAGGGCACACCGGGCTTTACCACCAACAAGCTGAAGAAGATGGGGTGGAAAAGCAGCGACACCGGTGAGTTGTTTTTCGATAATGTAAAGGTACCGGTTGCCAATCTGGTAGGCAAAGAAGGACAGGGTTTCTTCTACATCATGGAAAGCTTTCAGTTGGAGAGGCTGGTAGCCGCCATTATGGGTGTAGCCGGTTGTGAGCGGGCTATAGATTACACGCTTAAATACATGCACGAACGCAGTGTGTTCGGCAAGCCTATCGAAAAGTATCAGGTGCTGCGCCACAAAATGGCCGACCTTATTACCGAGGTGGAAATTACTAAGCGTTTTGTTTACTACTGCTGCGATTTGTTTTCGCGTGGCATTTTTGCTGTAAAAGAATGCAGCATGGCCAAAATGAAAGCTACCGAGTTGGGCAAACGAGCAGCCGATGAATGCTTGCAGATGTTTGGCGGTTACGGTTACATGAGCGAGTATCCTATCGAGCGCGGTTACCGCGATGCACGTGTAGGAACCATTGTGGGCGGCACCACCGAAATTATGAAAGAGATAATTTCGAAAATTGCCATTGACGGAGTGAATTATGAGAGTGCCTACAAAAATATGAAAGCTCAACATGCAGAAGAAGTGGTAGCGCCAAAGCCTTCAACCGCCAACAAAGAACAAGAAACAACAAACAACCTAAATATTTCTTCACAAAAAAAACAAGCAACAAACATGACAGCAAAGGAAATTATTTACACGCTCCCTGAGCGCTTTAAAAGTGACAAAGTAGACGACCACGCTTTACACGTGTTTCATATGAAACTGGACGGAGAGACCGGTGGCGAGTTTACCATTGACGTTAAAGACAAAAACGTGATTGTGCAGGATGGCCTGGTAGGTTCGCCTACCTGTGTTATTACTGCCAAGGCAACCGATTACGAAGACCTTGAACTGGGGCGCGGCAACCCGCAGATGATGTTTATGATGGGCAAAATTAAAGTGACCAATCTGGGCGAGGTAATGAAGTTTATTACGTACTTCAGCCGCATAGCATAATCGGCCGATAAGTATTTTCTTAAAGTAAAAGCAACCTCAATCAGGAGGTTGCTTTTTTTGTATTTAATTTGTGCCATGCGAATACTCCTGCTGCTCTCGTATGTTTTTCTGCTCTCTGTCTCCTCCTGCGATAAGGATAAACTGCTGCTGACTGCCGACAAGTATTATAACAAAGCTTACGGTACTGACACACGCCATAAAATGGATGTGTATCTGCCGGTGGGACACGACAGCACCACCGCCATGGTGATACTGATACACGGAGGCGGCTGGGTGGCAGGCAGCAAGGCCGATTGGTCGAACGAAGTGATAAACACCATTATGAGTAAGGGCTATGGAGTTGCCTGTATGAACTACCGGTATGCCGGTGGCGATTATCGTTTGCAAATGGAAGATATTCAAATGGCTATTAACTGTATCGACAGCAACTCAGCTGTTTGGAAAACCGGTAAACAAAAATACGCGCTCATAGGAGGCAGTGCGGGCGGTCATCTTGCCTTGTTGTACGGGCATGCTTTCGACAGCACCCACGCGGTAAAGGCAGTGGTTTCGCTGGTTGGCCCGACAGATTTGACAGACCCGGTGTTTCACCTGTATGCGGCCAATTATGGAATCTATTATGTTTTTGAACAGTTTTTAGGTGCGAGTTATTTCACTAACCCACAGGTGTATGCCGATGCCAGTCCGCTGTTCCGGTTCAGTAATGTGCCTTCGCTTTTTATTCACGGAGCCAACGATGATCTTGTTCCTCCCGCACAAGGCCAGCGCATGTTCGATAGTTTAAGTGTACACGGCATACCTGCCGATACCACTTTTTTCGGCAATGCCGGTCACGATGTATTCGGCCCGAATCAGGTGAACAAGCAACAGGTTTATAACGAAGTAAACCAATGGCTGCAAACCTATCTGAAATAGGGTAGTTGCCGGTTTCAGTCGGTAAATATTTTTTAGCTACGCGTAATGAACATTACCGCAGTTTCCGCTTGCTCATGCACCTATCGGGAGTTCCGGAGCCGTTGAATATTACTAAAACACTCAAAATAAACTGACAAACATCATTCGCAAAAAACCGTCTACGGATTTGACGGCTGCGACCCTTCTTCTACATTCGCTCACCTAAAAAAATATACTTATGAGTACAGAAAAAGTTGACGTATTAGTAATTGGCGCAGGACCTTCGGGGACTGTTGCTGCATCTTTAATTAACCAGGCGGGTTTTAAAGTAAAAATTGTTGAAAAGGAAAAATTCCCGCGTTTTGTTATTGGCGAAAGTTTTTTGCCTAAAGGCATGGAGCCGCTGGAGGCTGCGGGTTTTATACCTGCACTGGAAGCGCGGGGATATCAGAAAAAATTTGGTGCTAAGTTTACCGGAGTCAATAACCAGTACATAGATTTCGATTTCAATAATCAATTTACCAAAGGATGGACATGGACTTGGCAAGCGCCTCGCGATGATTTCGATTATGTGTTAGCCACAGAATGTCAAAAAATGGGTATTGAGGTTGAATTTGAATCTACAGTAACCGATATAAAATTTGAAGGAACAGATTCAACAACCACCGTGGTTGATAAACATGGCGCTGAAAAGAAAATTGAAGCGCGTTTTATTGTTGATGGTTCAGGATACGGAAGAGTAATTCCGCGCTTGTTTAATTTGGATAAACCTTCGCATCTGCCTTTTCGCAAAACAGTATTCACTCATATCCGCGACACCCGCAGGTTTGACTACGTTGAACCAAACCGCATTTTAATTGTTGACCACAAGCCGGGAGTATGGATTTGGGTTATTCCTTTCGTTAACGGGGTAAGCAGCGTGGGCTTTGTAAGTGAGCCGGCATTTTATGAGCAGTTCACGGGTTCTAAAGAAAAACAAATGCGCGATATAATTGCCGGCACCTGGAGCATTGCCGAGCGGTTTAAAGATTCAGAATTTTTATTTGAACCTAAAGTAATGGAGGGTTATTCAATATCTATTAAACAATTTTATGGCGATGGTTATGTGCTCACCGGTAATACTACAGAGTTTCTTGACCCGGTATTTTCATCGGGCGTTACATTATGCGCTGTTTCATCGCAGGTTGCCAGCGGCTTGGTAGTGCGCCAATTGAAAGGTGAAAAAGTTGACTGGCAAAAAGAATATACCGAAGTAATGGCACAAGGCGTAGCCGTATTCAACAGCTATATAAAAGCATGGTACAACGGCAATTTACAAACAATCTTCTTTAATGAAGAGCGACTACCGGATGATGTTTCTAAAATATGTTCTGTACTTGCCGGGCATGTGTGGGATTTGGAAAACCCTTATGTAAAAGAGCACGACACTTGCCTTGACCGAATGGCTCGTTTAGTTAGGGTTAATAAAAAAATGAGAGATTTGGAAGAGCAAGAGAGCCGTTAGATGCAGTAATCCATAGTCTGAAACCAAGCCATAGATAACCGACTACTGACTTTAGACTCTACATTATTTGATTACCCAAAAGCAATCCCTAATGAGGTTGCTTTTTTTATTTTGCATTGCAGTAGTCTTATCTAAAATAAAATTCCCCGAGTGAGCATCACCGCCCGACAAATTATAGAATCCATCCCATCCCGCTTTCGCCCCGAAAAGGCGCAGGGCTACTCGCTCGTGTTCCACTTCGACATTTCGGGTGAAGAAACAATTCAATGCACTGTCTTTATTAACGATGGCAGTTGTAAACTTATCGAAGGTTTAAAGAACGCTCCGGACTGCGTGCTCAAAACAAAAGCATCTACCTATGTAGAACTGGAAACAGGGAAAGCAAATCCGCAGATGGCGCTTATGACGGGCAAGATCAAGATATCGAACATTGCCGCCATGATGCAGTTTGCAAAATGTTTTAGGAAATTTTCGACCATTGACAACCGATCATCGACCGTTGACAAAACCAATGGTCAATTGTCAATGGTCAATCGTCCTGTTAAACAAGGTCCTCTTGCAGGGGTAAAAATTATCGACTTCACCCGCTTACTTCCCGGTCCTCTTGCCACTATGTTCCTTGCCGACCTTGGTGCCGATGTAATAAAAGCAGAAGACCCCGATAACCCTGATTACATCCGTGGCTTTGCCCCGCAGATAAACGGCATGAGTATGCTTTATCTTTCGCTGAACCGGAATAAAAGAAGCCTCGCAGTAAACACCCTCAGCAAAGAAGGCAAACAGATAATTTACGATTTGATAAAGACTAGCGATGTATTGATAGAGCAATACCGGCCGGGTGTAATGAAAGAAATGGGTTTTGGGTACGAAGAACTTTCAAAACTTAACCCGAAACTGATTTATGTTTCCATTACCGGTTACGGTCAGGTTTCTTCACGCGCCATGGATGCCGGCCACGATTTAAATTACATTGCCATTGCCGGTGCGCTTGGCATTACCGGTTCAGAAAATGGCGATATCACTATTCCCGGTTTCCAGTTAGCTGATATTGCCGGTGGAAGCTACATGGCCATGAATGCAGTAACCGCTGCACTCTACCAAAGAGAGAGAACCGGCAAAGGCGAATGGATAGATGTAGCCATGACCGATGCTGCAGTTCCTTTCACCGCTTTGCAGTTTGCGGCCTATCAGGGCACTAAGCAGAATATTACCCGTGCGGGTTTTGAGCTAAGCGGTGCGTTGGCAAACTACAACGTTTATAAATGTAAAGATGGAAAGCAAGTGGCACTCGGAAGCCTGGAACCCAAGTTCTGGAATAAGTTCTGTGCCAGGGTTGGCAGAGCCGATTGGAATGAGAAACTTTTACAGCAGGGAGAAGAGTTGCAGAAACTGAAACAGGAAGTGAAAGAATTGTTTCTGACCAGAACCCGCGAAGAGTGGCTCGAGTATTTTAAAAACGAGGATTTCTGCTTCACCACTATCAACGAATTGCCGGACATGGAAAAGGATACTTACCTCACGGAACGGAACATGTTTGTAGAGAATGAACATGCTGCTGTTGGAAAATACAAGACCATTAACCAGCCGCTTAAATTTTTACAAAGCAAATTTGACAACAACTGGAGCGCTCCCGATTTGGGAGACGATTCGTTAACTGTTCTGAAAGAGTTGAACTATAACGATGAACAGATAAAAGAATTGATGAACAAAAACGTTATCAGATAAAAATGAATCATCCTTTCATCATGTTGTCATATCGTTACATGGCCGCAGTTGCCTTGCTTTTGCTTTGCAGTTTCGCTTTTGCCGGTGATGTAGATAAAGCTTTCAAGTACCTTAATACCGGTGACTATCCGAACGCAAAAAAGTATTTAACCGAAGCCTTTCAGGACGAACCGGATAACGCAGCCGTGAATTACGGCTTATCAAAATATTTTTCTTCTAAAGATAACCCGGCTTACAGCCTCGACTCCGCCATTGTTTATATCAACACTGCCGCAAAGAAAATTCCTTTTAACCCTGATGATAAGCAGTCTAAAAAGTTTCTCGCACTTGGTGTGCGTGATTACACTATTCAAACACTGCAAAAAACCATCAACTTTGAAGCCTATTCCACAGCCGAGCAGCAAAACACTTTAGAGTCCTACCAGCATTACATTGATAATTACAACGACAAAGCATTTGTAGAGCAGGCGGTAAATTTCCGCAACCAGAAGGCTTACATGCGGGCCATGTCGCTTAAAAGTCCGCAGGCCATTGAGGAGTTTATTAAAAAATACCCCGAGGCATCAGAAGTTAAAGAAGCAAAAGAGCGTTACGAGAAATTGCTCTACGAACAAACCACCGGTGACCAGAGTGCCGAGTCGTACAAAAAATACTTCGATACCTATCCTGCCGGTGCTTATGTAAGTGAAGCGAAGAAACTTTACAATGAAAAAGTGCTGGAGTATTACACGAAGAAGAATGACCTGTCAGCTTACCTTGAGTTTGAAAGAAACCACAAAGACCACCCGGCATTTAATGCAGTTCAGGATAGCATTTACTACCTGGCTACTAAAGATGGAAGCATTGAATCCTATAAAAATTTTATAGCCAACTACAGTCAGAATAAAAATTACCGCGATGCATGGGAGCAGTTGTACCTGCTTTATACTGCTGAAGGAACACAGAACGATTACCTGATGTTTATCCAGACTTTTCCTTCGAGCCCCAGTAAAGACCGTGCTTACCGGGACATTGAATTGGCGGCAAAGGAACTGAAACCTTTTCAGAACGATGATAAATGGGGTTATGCCATTCTCCCTGCTGTTGACTCGCTGGTTGTGCCTATTCCGTTTGAGTATCTTGAAGCGTATGAATTCAGTAATGGGCTGGCAGCGGTGCGTTCAAAGCCATGTACTGATAAATGCACTTACTATTACATTGATAAAGGAAACCAACGCGCTTTTGCTGAAGAGTTTAATTATGCGGGCAATTTCGAGCACGGTTACGCTGTTGTAGGTATCGGGAATTGCGAGGAAGATTCGTGCATGTATGGTTTGATTGATAAACGAGGTAAGTTTCTCATTGCACCGGAGTATGAAGAGATAAATGAACCTACCGAAGATTTTTATCTGGTAGCTAAAGACGGTAAGTATGGTTTTCTGAATAAAAAAGGAGAAGTGGTTATTTCTTTAAAGTATACGGATGCGCTTCCGTTCAGTCAGGGAGTAGCTGCTGTCGGCATTGACGGTAACTGGTTCTTCGTTGATAAAACCGGAAAGCAGGCTTTTTATAACCGGTTCCAGAATGTTTCTTCTTTTTCTGATAGTTTGTGTGCTGCCACGCCTGACGGAATAGGATGGGGCTATATTGATATGGCGGGTAATTATGTTATTCAGCCACTGTACGAAACTGCGGAAGATTTTGTAAACGGCTTTGGAATTATCAGTAAAAAGGAAAAAGATCCGAAGAATAAGTCCATGTTTATCAGCCAGCGCTATAAGATAGATAAGAGCGGTAAGGTTTTGGAAAAACTAACTGCACCGAAAGAACCTGCCAAGAAGACAAAGAAGAAAGGAAGAAAATAAAGCCGTTACTGCTTTAAAAATTTCTTTGTAAGGGCTAACCCGTCACCGCTCATCCTTACAATGTATAAGCCGTTAGGGAATGAACTTACATCCACTTCCCACTTCAGGTTTCCAACTTCTGGCTTTTGTAACATCACTTCTCCCAATAGATTTGAAATCTCTAGTTTACACACGGCAAATTGCGAACCGAGAACGTTTAATTTCTCCCTCACCGGGTTCGGATAAATCTGAAAAGCATCAGTTGCAGTGACTTCATTTATCGTATTCACTATGGCAAAATTGGTAGTATCGTTAAATACGGCAACCCCTCCTGTCGAAGTGCCTATCCAGATTTTCCCATCTGTTGTACGCTTCAGGCAGTTAACCCGGTTATCAGGTATTGGAGAGTTGTTGACGGTAAACGAGTCAAACTCCAACCCGTTATTCCAGCGCACCAAACCTTTATCTGAAGTGCCCATATATTTTACATCGGTGTTCTTCACAATCTCCACACAGGTAATTGAGTTGGTAGGAATGTTTGAGTTTGCATCAACCCGGTAATACCAGTTAGCCCCGTTGAATCTTCCCAATCCCTGTGCGGGTGTGGCAAACCAAAGATTCCCGAAAATGTCATTCTCTAAATCAGTGACAGTGTTATCGGTAAGCCCGCTGTTGTGGTTATCGTAGATAGTCCATGCGTTACCTTCTTTTTTACTGATACCGCCATTCACCGTTCCAATCCATTTGGTGTCGTTGGCATCAATGAAAATCTTGTTGATGTTGTTGGCTCCGAGCGGAGAGTTAAACATGTCATAGATAATCCACCCTTCATCGCTCAGGTAGGCAACACCACCGGTGGTTCCTATCCAGGCAATTTTATCGGCATCAAAAGCAATACTGCGTACCTGGTCATCGGGTAGCAGGGAATTAGTTGAACTGAAATTTGTCCAGTTACTGCCGTCATAAACAGAGAAGCCAGCCTGTAGGGTTCCCACCCATAAACGGTTGGCAGAATCGAAAGCAATACTTCTTATCTGGTTAACCGGTAAGCCGGAATTACTACTGTCAATGACTGTCCAGTTACTGCCATCAAACTTAGCCAGTCCGTTATCGGTGCCTACCCAGACGTTACCTGCGGTATCAGTTTCAATTACACGAATTACGTTGTCGGGAAGCGAGGAATTGGAAGTGTTGTATATCGTCCACAGACTTTGTGATTGCGCACTGAAGAAGATGAACGTAAAAATAAAGCAGAAGGTTTTTTTCATTAGGGCAAAGGTGAAACAAAAAGGTCAGGCATTGTGCCTGACCTGTATGATTTTTTTCATGTCCTTATAGTTATTCAATAATCACCTTATAAGTGTTCTGCTTTTTACCTGAGTTAATAACTAACTGATAAACCCCCTGCGGCACATTTCCGAGGTTGATACTTTTTTCAAGACTATTGTTTACAAAAATGTTTCTCTCGTCTAATATTTTTTGTCCGAGAATATTGGTTACCGACAAATCAATTCTCTTTGAACCGTTTGATTTGAATGTGAGTTCAAAACGACCATTATTCGGGTTAGGGAAGATGTTCACCTTGCTGATGCCTTCTATATGTTGGATTCCTGAAGAATTATCAAGCAACACTGTTACGTCAAAAGTTGATGAACCGATGCAGCCATTGCTATCTGTATACTGGTAAGTAATTGTGTAAGGCCCGCCAACTCCGGCAACCGAAGGATCATACAAACTATCGGTAACACCGGTGCCGCTGAATGTGCCGCCTTCGGGGGTGCCTGTTAACATAACAGCAGAATCGGTGTCATAATACTGGCTGCTCAATCCGCTCATTGTAACATTAGGTAAGGAGACAACAGTAGCGGTAACCGGGACCCGGGTGCTCGTACAGGCAACCGGCTGTTCTTGTATTTGCCAGTCATACAAACAATACCAGCGGTCAAGGTCATTCGCTGAGTTATCTGTAACGCTAATCAGGTTATTGATGGTATACGGATAACTGGCACCGTCACTGTTTCTAAACAAATCTGGAGAACTGCCCGAGGTCCAGCCGAGTTCGTAATCAACACCCGGTGCAATAGCAAAATCGAGATTTACGATCTGGGTACCCTGGGGAATATTTACTGTTCTTGATTGCAACACAGCACCAGTTGAACTACGCAATTCAATTGTTCTGTTTTTAGCAGAGTTAGCAAACACCTTTACTGTTTTTAAGACCAGCGGTTTGTAAACCGTAAAAATCTGGTGCTGGTCGTTGTTGTAATAGGAGCCTGGTCCGAAAGTATTATCAGCAGGGCCAACGTTACCCGAAACACCTAATAGGGTATCGTGTGATTCTACATAAAAAGTAGTAGTGGCTGTAACTACCGGAACATATGTGTCTCCAATGTACAATTCATTCCCTCCGGTAATAGTATCAAACCAATGGGCAACGCCAGAGGCAGAAGCGGATAAGGTAATTGCTGTTCCGGAACAAACGGTAGCATCTGTTACGTTCGATACATTGCTGGCAATATTGGTTATAGTAACCGGTGCGCTCGTAGCCGTTCCACATTGAGAAGTAACCTCAACAGAATAGTTGCCGGGCTGAGTGGTGGAGATGCTTTGAGTAGTATCGTTGGTGTTCCATAAATAGCTGTTGCCGGAATTAGCAGTTAAAGTGACGCTGCTTCCTTCGCAAACATTCGTGGAGGGAACAGAAGGCGTAATGGTGGCGCTACCGGTTCCTGCAGGCACCTGTTTGGTCAGCGTAAAAGGAATGGCAATAACATTGTTGTCTTCTTTCTCTTCCAAGAAATAATCGTGTGGATCTATCTTAACTACTATGTAGTATTCGCCATTGCAGGTTCCCGGTGGAATGGTGATATACATGCCATCGAGGTACTGGTAATAAATATCTGTGTATCCCGAAGAAATTCCCTGTTCGGTCGGGTCGCAGTTATAATTTCCACCGCCCAATCCGTAATTGGGAAAGTCCCCATTCAATAGGGTATTGCCAAGTGAATCAACGCAGTGCCCGTTATAATATGAGCAGGTTCCGTAATCCATTAAACAAAAACCGAGTTTGGCACCGGATCCTAGCATTGGCCATTGCATAGGGTCAGCAATGGCGGTATCGCGGATGCGCAAAGTGTATACGCCCCAGTCATCAACGTGCATGTGATTGTGCGTGGGGTGGTAGGTCATTGAACCGGCAGGACGATCCGAATAAGTCATTGTGCTTCCGTTTTTATGATAAACACGCTGGAAGCAAAGATTGCGAGGAGAGCCGCCACCTGGGCAGGTTCCGGGGTTAGAGGTGAAAGTATCGGTACCACAAATGAAAATAGAGGAGGCGCGAACAGTAAGCGGACCACGGCCTATGTTAGGTGTGGAAACCGAAACGCGGAGCCGCCCGTTTTCTGCACCGTTACCGGTTTGAGAATACTCAATGTTGCCGTTATTACCGCTGGCCTCCAAAGGCTCGTTAGCCAGAATAATGTCAGGCAACAGGTTGCAATCCGTGCTGCCGTCTTTACACTGGCAACTGGTAGCATTGTTGGTGGTACATTGCGCGTAGGTAAAATGATGAACTGAAAAGGCTAATAATGAAAACAGTAAAACTTTTCTCATCTGTGGGTAATTTTTTAAGTATCCGAATGTAGAAATATTTAATTGGTAATTAATAACGGTAAAAATGTCTGTGGATTGGGTTAATAAGGTGCCCGTTATCTGGATCTCATCTTAAAACTCCACTCTACCTTGAAACGGGCTTCCTCCTCACCGGATTTCGAAGTGCCAACGCTGGTAGCAGTATATGTTTGCGGTTGACCGGTGATAATCGCGCGTTCTACGACTTCATTCATTTCTTTACCTTCTTTAAAGGTGAAGGTGGTGATACCGGTGGCTTTCTTAACAAAATCAGCTTCGAGATGCGTAACCAACATTGAAACCGAAGGTTTGGAACCATTGGTGAACATCATGCCATGCATGCCTGTACTCATTTCACCTGCCATTGATAGCACCGCAAAATAAGTTGACTTAAAAGGGTTTTGATTTATCCAACGGTAAGGCACAGTAATCTGACATTGTTCGGCATCTACCGATTTTACTTTTAATCCGGCAATAAAGCCCATGGGTAATCTTCCCGCAAGAAAGATTTCGAACAGCAAAGTGTTGTTCAGCATCTTCAGCGTTTTAGGGTCATTCGCTTTTCTCCATTCGCGGTATTGTTCAAGTAACTCGGTGTTTGTCATGTCAGATTTTTTGAAGAATGCCAGTTAAAGTTTCATTCATTTTCTCCTTCGCAAGATTAAAATTTTCTTCCCCTGTTACAAGATTTCTTTCCACTACACACAATTGGTAAAAACTTTGCTTCTCAAACAGACAGGGATAAACAAAGCCGAGCCCGTCACCGGTTTCGCAATCGGCTTTATACTTTTCTCTTCTTATCCCGAACGTGCTCTTATCTGCATAATGATTTACCGTTACACCGACAACTTTTTTGAAAAGGGAAAACACATCCATATAGGCATTGGTAAGATTGATAAACCCTCCGCGAATATGAGGCTCAATGTTACGATCGGCTAAACCGAAATCGTAATGGTCTTTCCACTCACTGTTAACGGTCATTCCAAAATCACCGGGTTTCTCGTTTACAATGTTTAAGGTTGTACCAACCACAATTTCTTCTTTGTAAGCATTCCCAAGAGAGATTTTTAAAGCCAAATGATATTTCTGCTGCGATAAAACCTTCGTGACTTTGTAAGCAGTTTGATAAACACCCACACCTGTTTCCAGAATATCTACTTCATGGTGTAAGATTTTTGTAGAATGAAGAAACTTAAGTGATTGATGAGAAGATAGAGAAGCAGAAAATTCTTTCAAAAAATTTTCAATATCAGAAAGCGAAGAAACGCAAAGCAGTAGTTTCATTTACTGATTACTGATTGCTTCCAGCAAAAATTTATTCATTTTCATTCCCGCTTTAAAGTAAGAGAGGATGAGTGTATCTAACTTGTCACCGGTTATGTCTTTACGGGTAAGTTGCGCGTGGTACCAGAACTGCTTATTCGCAATAAGCGGTTGTTCTTTTGCAAACTCTTTGTATTCGGGTGGCAGTACTTTATTCTTCTCACCATCCAGTGTTTTGTATTTTTCTTTAAAGGCTTTGTCGTTCAGTAATTTTTTGAAGGCACCATGGTTGTAGTAAATCTCCTGACGGATTTTAGCTAATTGTTCTTTGCTTACTTCATACTTCCCACCACCAATCAAAAGTTCTTTTGAACCGAGGTGAATGTAGAAGCCCGGATAATCAATATCCTGTGTTCCTTTCCGACTGAAAACAGCGGCTACATTGTTTTTGTAAGGAGATTTGTCTTTGCTGAAACGGATATCGCGGTTGATGCGGAAAATGTTTTTGTGTACTTCGCGATTTAGATCGGGAAAGTCTTTCAGCAGTTTTTCGTTTAGGTCGGTTACCAGTTTCTTGAAAGGAATTTTTACATCATTCTCATAACGGCTTCTGTTTTTTTCGAACCATTCCTTGTTGTTGTTCTTAGCCAGTTCATCGAAGAATTTGAAGAAAGCGGGAGTAAAGTATCTCATAAATGCAGTTTGATCGTGTGATAATATGATAATTTGATGACGGCAAAAAGTCCTATTCCGTCAACGCTTCACCTGTAGAGTTGATGACGTTTTTCCTGCCAACCTCTCCGTTCGGAAATTTGACCTGAAAGGTGCTGAACCGCAAATCGGGTTTGTAGAAATCAGTAGAGGTAATCTGCGCACCGCTTTCGAATGCGTTGTTCATATCGGTGTAATCATTGTTACGGGCTTCCCATGTTTCTGCATCGGAACGCGTGCGGATGATGTAACCTTTCCTTACAAGTTCCTTTATTTTTTCAATGTCACGTGTCGAGTTGTTTCGTTTTACGAAAGCGGCTTCCGGCCGGCCCGGTTCGCTGTAAACAAACATTACTCTTCCTTTTAAAGCGGTATGGTTCACTAAATAGTCATCTACTGCTCCGCCTTCCATGGCAAACAAAACTTTTCCCCGGCATTCGCTTAGCAGTGGCCATGCGTTGTTGGTTGCCATTTCATCAAGGGTGGAATAGTTACCTCGTACACGGTCTGGTGTAATTACTCCTTTCAAATCGTTGCCGAATACGCTTTTGATTTCTGAATCAATTGAGTCGCACATGGCTTCGTCAAATTGTATGGCACGTTTAAATCCTGCGAAACGAAGCAGCCCGCTTTCATCACCGGGGGCGCCACTTTTACTTTCTACGTTGATGAACAGAGGCAAGTGGTTCGGATGTTCATCGCTCCATTTCTTTAATGCTACTAGTGATTGTTTGAAAGTGTAATAATGAGTTTCGTAATCTACATCTTTTATGTGCAATACTTTCAAACCGGGTTTCTTTAACTCTTCAATGCCCGATTTTTGTTTCATACCGCGAACAAAAGCATTGATTTTTCTTTTGTAATAAAAGCCACCTTTGGGGTCGGGGTTGATATCAATTTCGAGGCCGCGGACATTGTAGTAAGTAAACTGGGAATCAAAAGGAAGATGACCATAGTCTAATGCTATGGGGTTATTCTCTTTACCTAACTTGTCTTTTACTTTCAAGAGGAATCTTATTTCCCTTTCATCCGGACGTTTCTTGTAACTGTTGTGGCTGGCAATAATCTGGATCTGGTTCAGTTTAAGTGTGTCGTTTTGTGCGAATGCAAAACAAGTAATCGAAACGGACAGAACCACCAAGAGGATGTGCTTCATAATCTACGCCAATGCTGCACCTTCGGCAGTTGCGCGGTATTTTGCTATCTGTTTATGCATAACCGCAAACCAAAGGGGAGGAAAGAGCGCCAACACCATCATGCCCGGATAACCGGTGGGCATTTGCGGACTATAATCAAAATGACGAAGCACCTGATACTTTCTCGAAGCCATATAATGATGGTCGCTGTGGCGGGTTAACTCAAACAACATGATTCTTCCAATCGGGTGGTTGCTGTTCCAGGAATGAATAGGCATTACCTTTTCGTAATACTCTCCGTCTATTTTCTTTCTGCGCAAACCGTAATGCTCAATATAGTTAACGGTTTCAAGAAGTAAGAATCCAATAGTAGCGGCACCGGTAAAATACAACATCACCTGCCAGTCCCAGATAAGGGCAATGGTCACGAGCATAGAAACCTGAATGATTTGGTAAATGAGCATTTCGTTATGAATACTCCAGAAACCCTGATTGGCTTTCTTCAAACGTTCCCCTTCAATATGCCATGCCGAGAGCCAACTGTTGATTACGGAACGTAAGTAGAAAGTATAAATGTTTTCACCGTAACGGGAAGAAGCAGGATCCTCATCGGTGGAAACATTTTTGTGGTGACCGCGGTTGTGCTCAATAAAGAAGTGCATGTAAAGCGAAGTAGCTAAAAGCATTTTGCTCATCAGTTGTTCGTACCAAGTATTGCGGTGGCCGAGTTCGTGGGCTACGTTAATCCCCAATACACCGCAGGCAATACCAAAGGCGAACATCATTCCGAGTTTTTCCCAAAGGGCGAGAGAATTGTCGTCTAACCGGTTCAGGAAAAAGAAGCAGAGCGTAAACTGCAAAGGAACAACACTCCAAACCACCAAGTCATACTTCCAGTCTTTCTTAGCAATTTCTTCTTCCACCTTATCCATGTTTTCTTTGCTCCCACCGAAGAAAAGTTCGATGAGCGGAATTAAACCAAACACATAAAGCGGGGCAACAAACACCCATTTACCACCAAACACCAGTGAAGTCATGATGATCCCGATGCTTAACCAAACCGAAGCGTACTTGAAAAAACGGATACTCATAGTTTTTGATTTTGTAATGATGAAAGTAATAACTGTTTTAACGGAAACAAAAACTACTTCTTCAACTCGCTCAACTTAAACTTGCGCTGATACTTGATGGGAATAGGAACGGTAATGCCAAAGATTTTCAATTTTACTTTGCCTACAAAGAAGAGTTCAGATTCTTTATCTGCGAAAATGCCCCAGAGAGTTTTGATGTCATCGAGGATAGTTCCTTCCGGTTTTATCTGAATGCCGAGCGGGATACGGAATTCATTTCCTTTTATTACTTCCACATCGGTTTTTTCTCCGAGTATGCCTATCAGTTTTTTATCGAGGATTACGTTTATTTCAATGTCTTTAATGGTGCATTTTACTTTATTCGGGTTGTCGAACACGGCTTCTGCGCCTAACTTAAATCCTCTTGCTTCCATTCTTTCGTAACGAACATTCTCGATGGTTTTGAAAACCGGTGCATAGATTTTGCAGGAAGAAAGAAGTATGGAAAGGGAAACAGTTATGAAAAGAAAGGAACTGAGTTGCTTAAACATTTAGAATACAGAAATTATTACCGAATCTTTTTGGTTCACCGGAATCTTTCCGCTGCTCATAAGGTTCTCAAAAGTAATTTCGCCAATGATATTGATTTCTGCTTTAAAATTGGTCAGGAGGCTATCGTTTAGAAATATTCTGAGTAAGTCTGCTTTGCTGAAACGAACGGTTACCGGAAAGGTGGTTTCTTTCAGACCGGGAATGCCCTGACTGATTTCAGTATTCAGAATAGCCACTTCCCGTCCTTCGATGTAGAATTTTTCGGAAATGGTTTTGATGGTAGATGAAAGCAGGTTAGGGTTGTGCAGGTGAAGAACCGACTTCAACTGATAGCCGGTGTTTCCGATTGGTGTAACCGAAAAAGTATCCTGTTTGGTAAGGGTAACATCGGACCTGTTTAAGAAAAACAGGACAACTCCCAACACCACAGCCATCACAAGTCCCACCCGTTTAATTTTCATGCCGGTAAAAATATTTTTGTTTTTGAATACCAGCCACTAATTACAGAAATTACCCGAATGGATGTTTTTGTTTTTCACAACGCCCCTCAATTTATTCACACGCGCAGCTATCTGAAATCAATTCGTTTATTTTCACTGAAAATATTTTTGACTTGAAGATTATCGGCATTACAGGAACATTAGGAGCAGGCAAAGGAACCATTGTTGATTACCTGACGAAGCATCACGGATTTACTCATTTTTCGGTGCGGGGTTACCTGACAAAGATTATAAAAGCAAAGGGCGAAGAAGTAAACCGCGATACCTTAGTGGCTACTGCCAACGACTTGAGGGCAAAGAATTCACCCAGCTTTATTGCTGAGGAATTGTACCGCGAAGCAAAAGAAAGCGGCACCGATTGCATTATAGAAAGCATACGCACAGTAGGAGAGGTGAACGCTTTGCATGCCAAAGGAAATTTTAATCTGTTTGCGGTAGATGCCGACCAGCGACTTCGTTACGAAAGAATTGTGGAGCGCGCTTCTGAAACCGACAAGGTGAGTTTTGAAACCTTTGCTGACAACGAAGCCCGCGAAATGAGTTCGGACGACCCGAGCAAACAAAACCTTGCCGCCTGTATGAAACTGGCCGACTACCGGTTTATTAATGACGGAAGTTTTGATAAACTTTACTGGGAAGTAGGCGAAGTATTACAAAAAATAAAAGGATAAGAGTTATGAGCGAAACAAAAGAAGCCAAATACGTACGCCCAACCTGGGATGAATATTTTATGGAGGTGATGGATGCCATCAGCAAGCGGGCCACCTGCGGAAGGGGAAGAAGCGGCTGTGTAATTGCCAGAGCCAACCAGTTACTCGTAACCGGTTATGTGGGCTCACCGGTGGACCTGCCGCATTGCGATGAAGTGGGGCACCAGATGAAGAAAGTAATTCACGAGGACGGAACGGTGACGGAACATTGTGTGCGCACGGTTCATGCCGAGCAGAACGCTATTTGTCAGGCCGCTAAAAACGGAGTAGCCTTAGACGGAGCTACGTTGTATTGTCGCATGACTCCCTGCCGTGTATGCGCCATGCTTATCATTAACTGCGGTATAAAGCGCGTGGTGTGTGAGCGGAAATATCATGCCGGAACGGAAAGCGAGGAGATGTTTAAAACTGCCGGTGTTTCGCTGGAGTTTTTTCATGAGGAAGTGCAGAGATACGAACCCCCAACTATCTAAAGGGGGCTAAATACAAAACGGTGTTTTGGTTGTTAAGTTCTAGGGGGTTAAAACTCAATCCTTAAAGTTCCGTAATCAATTTTCATTTTATACTTCAACATCAGGTCCGATCCGAGTATGCCCTGTATGGCGGGCTTCTTCAAACTTTTGTAAGTATTGTTTACGTGAGCAAGGTCAACGGCAGCGGCAGTGTAGTTTTTGGTAACGGTTCTCCCGATCTTCAGTTCCTTTATCTTGCCAAAATGCGACTCGGTTGTTGAACTGTGCAGTCCGGTGGTTGACTGTTTTACTGTTTTTAAACTCTTCTTTCCGAAATGTTTTTCGAAATAGGCTTTATCAACTACGGTATGCGATGCCCCGGTGTCGATTAAAAAGCGGCAACGTTTGTTATTCACTATTACGTTTAGGAATAAATGGTAGCCGGTTTTATCCAAAGCTTCCAGAATGATTCTTACCGGTGTGTCTTTCTTGTTCTTCTTCATAATCCGAAAATAAAAAAGTCTCTTACGGCCGTAAGAGACTTTTTTATTTTTTAAAACTTCAGTATTACATACTCAAGGTGCTGAGCACACTATTCATACTGCGAACGGCATCTGCACTCTTGGCAAACTCAGCCTGCTCTTCAGTATTCAGTTTGTAGTCAATAATTTTTTCCCAACCGTTTTTACCGATGACTACCGGAACACCTAAACAGATATCTTTCTGTCCGTATTCGCCTTCGAGCGAAACGCAACAGGTGAAAACTTTCTTTTCATCGCGCACAATGCTTTCTACTAATGCAGCACCTGCAGCACCCGGTGCATACCAGGCCGAAGTTCCGATAAGTTTAGTTAAAGTGGCACCGCCCACCATAGTATCGACTGCTACTTTCTTTAATGCTTCTGCATCTAAAGTATTGGAAACCGGATTGCCGTTTAAGGTAGCCAGGCGTGTTAGAGGAATCATAGTAGTGTCACCGTGTCCGCCAACAACTACGGCATGCAAATCAGCGGCAGAGCAACCTAATGCCTGTGTCAGATAATACTTGAAGCGTGAGCTGTCGAGAATTCCTCCCATACCGATGATTCTGTTTTTAGGAAGTCCGCTTGACTTAAGAGCGAGGTAAGTCATCGTATCCATCGGGTTGCTGATAACCACTATGATGGCATTCGGTGAATGTTTTAAAATGTTTTCTGTAACACCCTTTACAATAGATGCGTTAGTGCCAATCAGTTCTTCGCGGGTCATGCCGGGTTTGCGCGGAATACCTGAAGTTATCACAGCCACATCGGTGCCTGCTGTTTTGGTGTAATCGTTGGTGGAGCCAACTATTCTTGTATCGAAACCAAGCAGGGTAGCTGTCTGGTTCATGTCCATTGCTTTACCTTCGGCAATTCCTTCTTTAATATCTACCAAAACCAATTCGTGACAAAGTTCTTTGCGGGCAATGTTATCGGCTACTGTTGCACCCACGGCACCGGCACCTACTACTGTAATTTTCATGTTTATATTGTTTTATTTTTTTGAAAAGCGGTGCAAACATATACGAATTGGAAAAGTTTGCAAATGATAATTGAAGCGTGTCAGAGAGCCGCTGAATGCCTTCTGTTTTCTGCCTTATTAACTATTCGTTACCATTCCATCTGCTGTCAGTTATTTATTCATTAACTTTGCTTTCTTCGTTCACCGAAAAACGAAAAAAATGCGATACCTATTGACACTTTCTCTTATTGTTTTTTCTTTTCTGTTTGCTTCTGCCGTTAATAATGGCGGATGCGGAACGGTTGCACCGGCTAACTATCAGCTGAATACCAGCGATGCCGAAAGGAGTTCTTTTATCTCCACCGCTTCGCGTGGCGGAATACGTTACGTTCCGGTTACTTATCATGTGGTGACCAAAACCAACGGCACAGGCGGTGCTTCGCTTAAAACGGTTTTTGACACACACTGCGAACTGAATACCGATTTTGCTCCATCGCAAATGTATTTCTACATCTACAGCATTGTTGAAATTAATGATGATGCGCTTTGGGGAATGAGCGATGGACAGGGCGGAACCAATTACAATTTAGGTTATGGGGCGTATTCTACTTACAACGAAACCAATGTGGTGAACGTTTACATTACCGGTGAGTTGCCGGGCCTTTGCGGCTTTGCTACCTTCCCCGGTTCGGCACCTAACGGTGGAGGGCTTTTCCTGAACGAAGGCTGTTGCGGAGTTGGAGGAAGAACTATCGGGCACGAGATGGGGCACTTCTTTAATCTCGACCATACCTTCCGTTCCACTAATCCGGTGGAGTATGTTGACGGCTCCAACTGTGCTACCAAGGGTGACCGCTTTTGCGATACTCCCGCTGACTTTTTAGATGAAAGAACTGCCTGCCCTTACAACGGAACACAAACCGACCCGCATGGCGATTTATACAGCACCGTAATTGACGAAACGCTTATCATGAGTTATTTCAGCGATAACTGTGTTTACCGGTTCAGCAACCAGCAGCAGAACGAAATGAATGCTACGCTTACCAGCGACCGTCCGGGTTTGCTGACACAACCGGTTCCAAGTGTTACACCGCTTGATTCGGCTGAGTTTATTACACCGGTAAGTGGTGACAGCACCGCTATAGGTTCAAGCATCAGCTTTAAATGGCATGCAGTACCCGGTGCACAGTATTATCTTTTCCATCTGCAACCGGCATCTTCCTCTATAGTGCTGGTAGATACCGTAACAACAGACACTGCCTTTAACTTCGGTGGCTTGCAGGCCAACAAGAGTTACAAGTTTTATGTAAAGCCTATTTCGTTCGGCAATGTTTGCGAAAGCGCTTCGCCTTACCACTATGTTCAAACATCGCTTATCAAAGCTACCATTACGGTTGTTACACCGAGCTGCCCCGGTCAGGCAAATGCAGTAATAGGCGTATCGCCAAGCAATGGTGTGCCGCCTTATACGGTTACCTGGAGCAACAGCCAGACCGGTACTACCCTTTCGAATGTTTCACCGGGAAACTACACGGTAACCATTACTGACAACAACGGAGCAGTAGCTACTGCCACCATAGTGGTAAACGACCCTTCACCGGTTACAGTTTCTATTAATAAAGTAGGCAACAACCTGAACGCTTATGGTGACGGTGGAACCCCGCCTTACACCTATAGCTGGAGCAACGGAATAAACGGACAGTTCAACAACAACGTGCCGTTTGGCAATTACACCGTAACCGTTACCGATTCTAAAGGCTGCACCACTACCGAATCGTTTGTTATTTCTTCTATAGGCGTTAACTACGATACTAAGGTGGCTATGAAAGTGTTCCCTAACCCGGCTTCGAAAGTTTCTTCGCTTAACCTACAGGTTACGCTGAACGAAAGCACCGAAGCAACCGTATTGCTGATGAATGTAAACGGTGAAGTGGTGATGAACCTGAAAAAAGAATTTACAACGGGCATCAACAACACGTTTGTTAATATTGACCAGCTTCCTTCGGGAGTTTACTTCCTCCAGTTCCGCTCGAACGAAGCGGTGAAGACCGAAAGAATTTCGGTGATACGGTAATACGCCCATACATTAAAAGCAAAAAGCCCCGTGAAGGGCTTTTTGCTTTTAATGTATGCGCCAACGGTTCCGGAACGTTAGCCAGCCGTTGGGTAACGTTCGTCAATGATT
>CAZBPG010000010.1:44031-54968 GCA_964493695.1 uncultured Chitinophaga sp.
GGAACGTTAGCCAGCCGTTGGGTAACGTTCGTCAATGATTCCGGAACGTTCGCCAGCCATTGGGTAACGTTCGCCAACGGTTCCGGAACGTTCGCCAGTCATTGGGTAACCCAACTGGCAAGCTTGTAGCACCTACAAACCAAATTAGCAAGGTAAAGCGCAGGTGGGTAAAATGTTTAGGTTGGTATCCTCTCATCCGATATCTAATTGTCACCAAATTGTCATTTTTTGGTTAATAGAAAGTTTCGGCATAATATTTAAACATGACCTTCGTTTAAGGGCAAAACAACCTCTGTAAAAGGGGAGATTCCGACAGGGCATTTTTTACAGGCAAAATTTTGAAAAGACAAAATAAGGGATATTTTTACCGCTCTTTAAAAAAAACAAATTCTTCAATTTTAATAACTAAAAACAAAAACAAAATGAGTAGTCAGGCAAAACCACAAGCTCAGAAAAAAAGCGATTTTCCATGGGCATTAGTAGTTATCTTAACAGGTTTAGCGGTATCCGAAATTCTCTTCCATGTGGTGTTCGGAGCGCGGTCACACTTTATGGATGATATGCGTAAAGAACCCGTTCCGGGCGATTACTTCGGTATCATATATAAAGGAGGTTTTATCGTTCCGTTGTTGATGACCATGTTCCTTACCGTGGCCACTTTCTCCATCGAGCGTTTCCTTACCATTCGCAAGGCGCAGGGCAATGGCTCACTCGAAGCTTTTCTTCAAAAAGTAAAAACCCTTTTACACAGCAACGATATTAACGGTGCTATTGCAGAGTGCAACCGCCAAAAAGGCTCCGTAGCTAATGTAGTGGTAGAGGGCTTGCACAAATATCAGGAAATGGATAAGCATGCCGAATTTACACTCGAGCAGAAAGTATCGCACATTCAGCAGGAAATTGAAGAAGCAACTTCGCTGGAGTTACCAAGCTTAGAGCAGAACCTTCCGATACTTGCCACCATCGCATCCGTAGCTACACTCGTAGCTCTTTTAGGAACAGTAATCGGTATGATTAAAGCCTTCGCAGCTCTTGCCACTACCGGTAACCCCGATCCGGGCGCTTTGGCTGCCGGTATCTCCGAGGCCTTGATTAATACGGCTATCGGTATCGGAACCTCAGCTATCGCTATCATCATGTATAATATGTTTACCGGTATGATTGATAAACTGACTTACGGTATTGACGAAATAGGCTACTCTATTGCACAGACTTTCGCAGCTACCAGAAAGTAATTTTGTTACGCAAAAAAAAACAGCGAAATGCCTAAAGTTAAAGTACCAAGAAAAAGTACCATAGTTGACATGACCGCCATGTGCGATGTGTCGTTTCTGTTGCTTACCTTCTTCATTCTTACGGCAAAGTTTAAACCGCAGTCAATTGTAGCGGTTGATGTGCCTACTGCACGCACCACTAAAGCGGTTGACAATGCCATTACTATTACGGTGAACACCGAAGGCAAAGCGTTTATTTCGGTAAAGGAGAAAGCAACCCGCTATGCCATGCTGGAAAAACTGGCGGAGTTTTCGGGCGACCATTATCCGGGAGTTAAGGATCTTTCTGCGCAGCAAAAAGAATTCTTTTCGCTTTGCGATACATGGGGAACACCCATTGAACAAACCAAAGAGGTAACCGCTCTTAATGGCCTTCAGTTTAAAACCTATCAGGAAGAACAAATGCCGGGCATACCATGCGATTCAGCCAATAACCAGATTGGAGATTGGGTGATGGCAGCACGTTATGCTACCGGTGGTGATATTAAAATTGCTATTAAGGGCGATAAGAATTCGAACGTGGAGTATGTAAAACAGATTATCAAAAGATTAACTGAAAAAGATATCCATCGTTTTGTGCTTATCACTTCTTTGGCAGCACCCAGCGGTTCCGAAACACCTGCTGAAGAAACAGCGAAATAATTTTGTAAACTTAAAAACGGAGAAATAAGATGGCACAAATGGAAACCGGAGACGGTGGAGGGCATGGAAAACACAAAGGTGGAGTCCGTTCCAAAAAAATGTCAACACGGGTAGACCTTACACCTATGGTTGACCTTGCGTTTTTGCTTATATCTTTCTTTATGCTCACTACCACTTTGAATAAACCCAAAGCTATGGAGCTGAACATGCCTAAGAAAACAGATATTGAAGAAGATAAACAGGATGTAGGGGAATGTCAAGTGTTGAATGTATTGTTAGACACGCTCGACCAGGTTTGGTATTACGAAGGGTTGAAAGTGGCGGGTTTGCAGAAAACAACTTTTGCAGGCGATGGAGGAATACGTAAGGAGATTCTTAGGAAGTTAAAGATTGTTCCTAATGGTTCGCAAGTGGAAGGTATTGAGCCTTGTCCACCGGGTAAAAAATGGGTAGATGCTAATAAGGATAAAGTAAAGCAGCCCGAAGAAATTTCAATGGGACCGCGCGATGCTATCATTCTTATTAAAATGCTGAAAGGCGCCCGTTACAAGAACATGGTAGATATTCTGGATGAAATGGATATTACCGGCTGTAAGATTTACGCCATTCAGGATCCGGACCCCATAGAAATTGAAGCGATAGAAAATGGCGGAGTGGTAAAAGAGTTTGCTAAAGAAGTAGTGTCGCAATAAGTTTTGTGGAATAATTTAATTCATGCATCATAATATTTAAAGAAGCAACGTAAAGCATGGAAACACCAAAAAATTATATGAACTGGACGATGGATGACATCGTGTTCGATAACCGTAATAAAGATTACGGGGCGTACCAGCTCAGAATACTATCTAAAAAGAATGTGAGAACCGGGTTGCTTGCTGCAATCGTTGGCTTCTCGCTTTTCATTTTTGCATCAATGGTTGATTGGGGATTTTTGATTCCTGATAAAAAGGCAGAAACAGTGGAAACTTCGGTTACGCTTACCGAGCCGCCACCGTTAGACCAAAAAGCGCCACCACCGCCACCCCCACCACCGCCACCCCCACCAACACGGCCTACTGTGCGTTTTGTGGAAATGGTTGTGAAAAAGCAGGAGGAGGTGCGTGAAGAAGAGCCGATAGAAATGCCGAAAGATGAGAAAGCGGAAATTTCTACCAAAACACAGGAAGGTGACCCCGATGCTAAAATTACCGAGCCGGTAGTAACCGAAGCACCGGTAGTGGAAGAACCAAAGGTGTTTACTTTCGTTGAGCAGAATCCCGAGTTTCCGGGCGGAGACGGAGAGTTGATAAAATTCCTGCAGAAGAACATTCAGTATCCGCAAATGGAACGCGATAATGATATTCAGGGAAAAGTATTGCTGCGCTTTGTGGTAATGGAAGATGGTGCAGTGGCAGATGTAAATGTTATTCGCGGGGTTAGCCCGGGGTTGGATAAAGAAGCGGTTCGTGTGGTAAGAACATTGCCTAAGTTTAAACCAGGTAAGCAACAGGGTAAAGCAGTGCGGGTTTATTTCAACCTGCCGGTGGTATTCAAACTACAGTAAATTATAGAAAACAACTTTATGCAAAATCATAATCGTTCCGCTGCGAATGGTTATGATTTTGCAGTTTTATGGAGATGGCAGATTTAAATCAATTCTTCAGGAGGCTTTATTCCAGTCCTTCCATGTTATGGAAAGCAGGGGCCGGAGTTATATTTTTTTGCTTTTCGCTGGCTATAGTCATTGTGCCTTCGCTTTCATTAGGGCTTACTGATAACTCCCGGTTAATGTTTGCCGGCTTGCTAATGATATATGCACTTTTTCGTCTTTACAGTTGTTATGCAGAATATAAGAGTTATGAAGATGAATAATGAGAAACATGTCATTGCGAGCGAAGGTTTTGCGAAGCGAAGCAATCCTTTAACTGTTTGGAGCATTTGCTTCTTTTTGATTCTTTCTTCCTGCGCTCAAAAAAAAGCAACCGATGAAACAAAAGAGCAAGGCAAGTATAGAGTTTACAAAGGCGAATTGAATATAGCTGTTGACGCAACCCTTGAGCCTATTATAAGACAGCAGGAAGAAGTGTTCGATTATGTGTATGACAGCGTGCAGACGAACTTTTCTTACAGGAATGAGAAGGAAATGTTCGAGGACTTTAAAAGCAAAAAAGCGACTGTGTTGTTGCTCTCCCGAGAGCTCGAAAAGTCGGAGATAAATGATTTAAAAAATCTTGATACCATTTATATCCGTCAGTTGCCGGTGGCATATGATGCTGTGGCGCTGATTGGCAACAGAAGTTTTGATGATAAGTATTTGGACATGGAGTCGCTGAAAAGATATTTTGACCCGAATAACTCATCTCCTTCAACTCCGAAACTGGTCTTTGAAAATCAGTACTCAAGCACGGTCCGTTTTGTGTTGAATGCACTTGGCTACAAGGAAAAAGTTTCCCCGAATGTGTTTGCAGTTCAGTCTGCTGCAGAGGTGATTGAATATGTTTCAAAGAACAAAAATACAATCGGATTTATTCCGTTCAATATGGTGAGTGATGGGGATGACGACCGAGTGAAAAAAACCTTAGAGAACATAAAAATTTTAAGTTTGCGCGCCAAAAGTAAGGAGGGGGAAACGATTCGTGTCAGCGCTAACCAGTCGGATATTGCAGCAGGTGATTATCCGTTGATTAGGACGGTGAACACGGTAACACGATACACCTACGAGGACAATCTTGAATTACTGCTGGTTGGGTTTTTATCGAGAGAAAAGGGCGCAAAGATTTTTTTGAAGGCCGGACTGATACCGGTGAAGATGCCGGAGAGAGAGATTATTGTTAATGAAAGTGAAGTAACAGGCAGCAAGTAAACATTGGCACTTCGTTTCTATCATAAATGCATATCAAAACCGATAAATAAATGAGAAAGGTATTTTCAATTGTAGTTTTAGCTCTTAGCGTTTATGTGCTTTCCGCACAAACCCTGCAGGATGCACAGCGTGAAATCGATAACGAGAACTATTTCAAAGCAAAGCAGGTTCTTTTCAAATTGATGAAAGATGGTGCTGTGAGTAAGACTGATGTAGCATATTATCTGGGTAACGCCTACCTGAAAAGCGATGATGCTGATTCAGCAAAGGTTTTTTATAAAATGGCATTTAATCCGGATACACGTACCGCGTTGGGTTATGTGGCAAACGGACGTCTGTCGCTTTTATCGAAAGATAAGGTTGGTGCGAAGCAGAATTTTGACCGGGCGTTACAAACCAGTAAAATGAAAAACGCCAACATCTACTACGAAATTGGCGATGCTTACTTCCGTCCTTCTGTGATTGATTTATCGTCAGCCATTTCAAATTTTGAGTCGGCTTATAACCTCGATAACAAGAGCACAACTATTATGCTCGCTTTGGGTGATGCATATCTGGAAAACTCCTCCAACGATAATACCATGGGCGGAAAAGCTATGAACAAGTATGAAGCTGCGGCAGAAGCCAACAAAGGCCTTGCTCTGGCCTGGATTAAAACCGGTCGTTTATCAGTTCGTGGAAGAATGTATGATCAGGCAATTGAAGCTTTTAATAAGGGTTTAGCTATTGACCAACAATTCCCTATTGTTTATAAGGAATTGGCGGAAGCCTATTACCTGACCAAGCAATACGATAAGGTAAAGCCGAACTTTGAGAAATACATAGCGTTAAGCCCCGGAGATAATCAGGCGCGCACAACACTCGCTTCGCTTTACTTTCAAAGTAAAGAGTACGATAAGGCGATTGAGGAATCAAACAAAGGTTTGGCGAACGACCCTGCCAATTACATCTTCCAGCGTATCATCGCTTTCTCTAATTTCGAATTGAAGCGTTATAAGGAAGCTGCTGAATCAAGTCAGAAGTTCTGGAGTAACCCGAATAAGAAGATTAAGGATATTGACTACATCTATTCAGCACGTATAGCTGCACAAACCGGAGACACCACAACAGCTATCAACTACTTTAAAACAGCACTTGCCAACGATTCTTCTAATTGCGATTTGTTAGGAGAATTCGGAAAGGTGTTGTTTCAGGCGAAGCATTATGATGAGGCTATTGCACAATATGCCTTCAAGAAGGACAAATGCGATAAGCTGGGTTCTCTGGAACTGTATTATTTAGGCAGGGCCTATTACAGCGCTTCAGATTCGATAATGGCGGATTCTACTTTCTCTGAGTTTATTACCCGTAACCCTACTTCTCCGGATGGTTACTACTGGAGAGCTAAGACCAATTCGGTATTAGCTACCAGCAAACTGGAAACATACGATGCCTTACCTGACTACCAGAAGTATATCGAACTGGCCGGTGCTGACCCGGCACGATACAAAGTGAATTTGGCTCAGGCTTATGACTATGTAGGTATTTATTTCTTCGAAAAAGCTAAGGATAAAGAACAGGCAAAGGCTAACTTCATGAAGGCTTTGGAACTTGACCCTGCCGATGAGATTGCTACTATTTATATGAAGCAGTTTAACTAAGAAACGAACTCCGGTAAAATAAACGCCCCGCAATTTTGTGGGGCGTTTTTGTTTCCATCAAAATATGACAATTCCATGACAATTCTCCTTATGGAATTGTATTAGCCCCACATCATAAAGGTGTAATCATTTTTTCATCGCCTGCCATAGCTTTAGCGAAGGCAGATAAAAAACCTTTATTATGAAAACCAATTATCAAAACGCGGGGATGCTCGATATGATTTTCGAGAACCGCAACAAAAGCTACGGGGCTTACGCTCTCCGTAACAACTACAACAGCCGTATTTCACAGGCACTGCTCATTACTTTCTCTTCGGTGGTTCTTCTCTGCTTCGGAAAGCTTCTTTCTGATAAGTTGAAGAACAGCCCTCAAAGCCTGACAGAACCGGTGGTAACTCTCGACCCTATACCGGAAGTTCATTTGGAAGATGAGGTAAAAATTGAACCGGAGCCCCAGAAACCTCCCCAAGCCCAGGCAATAAATACTATGCAGAATACCGAAATGCACGTGACCGTTGATAATCACGTCATGGATTCTGTTCCGACCAATGAACAGATGCAGGATATTGACCCCGGTTTAACTACCAACCTGAATACCGGTAACACAATTGGCGTTACCGATGGACAGGGAACACAGCCAACTTTTGAAGTTGCGCTGAGTACGCCCGCACCGGAACCGGTGCGCGACTGGGCAGAGGTAATGCCGGAGTTCCCCGGAGGCGAAAAAGCGCTGATGAAATTTCTTCAAAGCAAAACGGTGTATCCCGACCGCGAACGCGATTTGGAAATTGAAGGAAAGGCACTCATCAAATTTGTGGTGAACGAAGACGGCAGTATCTCGAATGTTTCGGTAGCCAAAACAGAAAGCTCCGGTTTTGGTAAAGAAGGTGTTCGTGTGGCGAGTATGCTGCCTAAATTTAAACCGGGAATGCAGCAGGGCAGGACGGTGAGGGTTCAATACGTATTGCCATTTCATTTTAAGTTGAGTCATTAACTTGTTTCAAAGAACAGTAAGGCTTGGGGCCTTACTGTTCTTGCCATCGGTAATTTTTTCCTCTCCGATAAGACCTTTTTACACCTTTTGTCACTGATTCTTCTCATTCCACTGACAGATTGTAATCAAAAACCGATTGGATAGAGTTTTGACAACTTGCGTTCACCTTTGAAAAACTAAATCGAAACAAAATGAACGCAAACAATTTTACAACAAAAGCGCTCGAAGCGCTCAGTACTGCACAGCAGGAAGCATTTAATAATTCAAATCCCCAGCTCGAAACTCTTCACATGCTGAAGGGAATGCTGGATGCCGATGAAGATGCGCTGCCTTTTCTTTTGCAAAAAGCAGGTGTAAACAAAAATATCCTTCTCGGTAAGGTTGAGGAGAAATTGAAGACGCTTCCGAAGGTTACCGGTGCTACAGCCGATACGGTTCCTTCAGCATCTTTCGGCAAAATGATTTTGCAGGCTAACAAACTGCTTAAGGATTTTGAAGATACTTACGTAGGTGTAGACATTCTTTTGCTGGCTATGCTTTCGCTGGGCGATGACTCTTCGAAGCTGTTGAAAGAAACCGGTGTGGAAGAAAAGAAACTGCGTTCCGCCATTCTTGAATTGCGCAAAGGGAATAAAGTAACGGAGCAGGGAGCCGATGCAAAGTATAACTCGCTGGATAAATACGCTGTTAACTTAAATGCAAGTGCAAAGGCGGGAAAGCTTGACCCGGTGATTGGTCGTGATGAAGAAATTCGGAGAGTGATGCACATTCTTACACGCAAGACAAAGAACAATCCTTTGCTGGTTGGTGAACCGGGTGTAGGTAAAACGGCCATTGCAGAAGGTATAGCTCACCGCATTGTAAAAGGGGATGTTCCGGAAAACTTAAAAAGCAAAGTGATTTACGCGCTGGATATGGGGGCATTGATGGCAGGTGCAAAATATCGGGGAGACTTTGAAGAAAGATTGAAAGCGGTGGTGAAAGAAGTAAAAGAGAGTGATGGCCGGATTATTCTGTTCATTGATGAAATTCATACACTCATTGGTGCCGGTGCCACCGAAGGGGCGATGGATGCAGCCAATATCATTAAGCCGGAACTGGCGCGGGGAGAATTACGCGCGGTAGGTGCAACTACTTTGAATGAATATCAGAAATATTTCGAAAAAGATAAAGCACTCGAAAGGCGTTTCCAGAAAGTAATGATTGATGAGCCGAGTGTGGAAGATGCAATTTCTATTCTCCGCGGTTTAAAAGAGCGATATGAGAATCACCACAAAGTAAAAATACTTGATGATGCTATCATCAGCGCGGTTACTTTAAGTAACCGGTATATCACTGAGCGTTTTCTGCCGGATAAAGCGATTGACCTGATTGATGAAGCAGGAGCTAAGCTTCGTCTGGAAATGGATTCCATGCCTGCGGAACTTGATGGTATAGAAAGGCGCATCATGCAGATTGAAATTGAGATTGAGGCTATCAAACGCGAGAACGATAAGAAGAAACTGGATGAACTGAATGAAGAACTTTCAAACCTGAAGGAGCAGCGTGGAGAGTTTAAAGCAAAGTGGCAAAGCGAAAAGGAAATAGTAGATAAGATTACCGCACGCAAACGCGAGATAGAAAACTTTAAACTGGAAGCGGAACGTTTTGAACGCGAAGGCGATTACGGAAAGGTGGCTGAAATTCGCTACGGAAAAATTAAAGCAACCGAAGATGCCATTGCAAAACTCGATAAGGAACTCGCTAAAATTTCTCCTGACAAAAGAATGCTGCAGGAAGAAGTAACCAGCGAAGATATTGCCGCTATTGTTGCCAAGTGGACCGGTATACCGGTAACCAGAATGCTGGAAGGAGAGAAGGAAAAACTTCTTCATTTGGAAGATAAACTGCGCGAAAGAGTAAAAGGGCAGGACGAGGCGATAGGAGTGGTGGCGGACGCCATTCGCAGAAGTCGTGCCGGCCTGCAGGATGAGCGCAAGCCGATTGGCTCATTCCTGTTCCTCGGCACTACCGGTGTAGGTAAAACAGAGTTGAGCAAAGCACTGAGTTTTGTTTTGTTCAACGATGAGCATGCTATGGTGCGCATTGACATGAGCGAGTATCAGGAGAAACATTCCGTTTCGCGTTTGGTTGGTTCACCACCGGGTTATGTAGGCTACGATGAAGGAGGCCAATTGACCGAAGCCGTTCGCAGAAGGCCTTACAGTGTAATTCTGTTCGATGAAATTGAAAAAGCGCATCCGGATGTATTCAATATTATGTTGCAGGTTTTGGATGATGGCCGGTTGACGGATAACAAAGGCCGCACCGTTAACTTCAAGAACACGCTCATCATCATGACCTCGAATATGGGCAGCGATATTATTCAGGCGAATTTTGAAAAGGTGACAGACAAAACCGTTGATGATGTAACCGAAAAAACAAAAGTGGAAGTGATGACCCGCTTACGCGGCACTATCCGTCCAGAGTTTTTGAACCGGATAGATGAGATAGTGATGTTCCGTCCGCTGATGAAACAACAGATACGCGATATTGTAGCATTACAATTAGCTCAATTGACTGAACTGTTGCATCAAAAGGAGATTGAACTGGAGATAACCGACAACGCGCTCGATTATTTGGGGGAACAGGGCTTCGACCCGCAGTTTGGTGCACGTCCTTTAAAGCGTGTGATTCAAAAAGAGATTGTGAATGAACTGTCGAAGAAGATTCTTGCCGGTGAAATAGTAAAAGACGGAACTATTAAAATAGATTCGTTTGGCGAGGGGCTCGTGTTTATAAATGCGGCCGAAAAAGCAGCAGTAGCTAAACCCCGGAAGGGAGTATTGAAGTAAGGTTTTAATAACAGCCACTAATTACACGAGTTAATACCGCTCTGATTCGTGTAATTAGTGGCTATTGTCTTTTTCATACTTTCATACTATGAAAAACAAAAACCTCTTCTTCATTAGCTTCTCCATCTTTCTTGTTGTACTGGCCGGCATGCTCTGGACAGAAAAACAAGCCACCTGCGGTAACCAGATTATTATTCCCCTTGAAATGGCTTCTTCCATTACCGCCTTTAAGGCCCTGCTGATAGAAGGTTGCAAACTGGAATGGATAGAGCGCAATACTCAGCTCGATTTTCTTTTCCTGATTACCTACACCGCCACCCTCTTTTTTGCTTTACGGACTTTAATTGAAGGCCTCGCTCTCGAAGATGTACTCAGGCCGCTGGTATGGCTCGTAGTGCTCCCTGCCTTGTTCGATGCGGTGGAGAATGTGTTGCTGATAAAATTCCTGTATGCCGGTGCCGCTTCGGTGAGCGAAAGCACTTTCAGTATTTACTACTGGTGCGTGCACATTAAGTTTACTTTGATTATAGTTACGCTGCTCACCATTCTTGCCCTCTTTGTAAAAATACTTTACAGTAAACTGTCGGGGCAGAAACCTTAGTATCAGATATCCCTGTTCATATCGAACTGCTCTAAGTAGTCGGCTACTCTGCGCACAAACGAGCCGCCCAGTGCACCGTCCACCACGCGGTGGTCGTAACTGTGGCTCAG
>CAZBPG010000010.1:54978-61926 GCA_964493695.1 uncultured Chitinophaga sp.
AACATCATGTGGCGGATGCCTATGGTATCGCCCTGTTCGGTTTCAATTACCACCGGTTTCTTTTTAATGGCACCGGTAGCAAGAATAGCTACCTGCGGCTGAAGTATCACCGGTGTGCCCATTACGTTGCCGAAGGTGCCCACGTTACTTACCGTGTAAGTTCCTCCGTCAATTTCATCGGGTTTCAGTTTGCCTTCGCGGGCGCGGGTGGCCAGGTCGTTTACCTTTTTAGCCAGGCCCACTATGTTCAGTAAGTCGGCATTTTTTATAACCGGCACAATCAGGTTACCGGTAGGCAGGGCAGCGGCCATGCCCACATTAATATCCTTCTTCACAATAATATTGGTGCCGTCAACCGATACATTCACCATCGGAAAATCGCGCAGGGCTTTTACCACCGCCTCAATAAAAATAGGAGTGAAGGTCAGGTTTTCGTTATACAGGTCGTTGAACTTCTTCTTTACCTTGTTGCGCCACAAAACAATGTTGGTCACATCCGCCTCCACAAAACTGGTAACGTGAGCCGAAGTCTGCTTGCTCCTCACCATGTTATCGGCAATCAGCCTGCGCATCCGGTCCATTTCAATTATCTCTACGTTTCCGCTATATGATTTTGCAACAGTTGTCGGTTGCCGGTTGTCAGTTGTCTGTTGTTGGGTTTCAATCTTCGGGCTGCTTTCAATGGTCAATGGTCTATTGTCAGCCGTCCGGTTCCCTACATACGCCAGTATATCTTTCTTCGTTACCCTTCCTTCGGCACCGGTACCGGTGAGGGCTTCCAGTTCGCTCATGCTTATTCCTTCCTGCCGTGCAATGTTCAGCACCAGCGGAGAGTAAAATCTGTCAGATGAAGATTGCGGATTGCGGATTGCAGATTGCGGATTTGAAACAGCCGCCTTTACTACTTCGGGTTTTACCGGTTCTGTTTTTACCGGCTGTTTACTGCTACTGCCCGCTGCCACTTCTGTTTCTAATACCGCCACTGCCTTGCCCACCGCCACTACATCGCCTTCCTTATAAAGTAACTTTTGCAGCACCCCCGCCACCGGTGAAGGAACTTCCGAATCTACTTTGTCGGTAGCAATTTCCAGCACGGCTTCATCCAGCTTTACGGTATCGCCTTCCTTCTTCAGCCATTTCAGGATGGTTGCCTCGGTAATACTCTCGCCCATCTTGGGCATTATCAACTCAAATTGTGCCATTGCTTTGTTTTACGCGGGGCTAAAATACACGGATTGACGGAATTGAAAAGGGCACGACTCCCTCTCTTGTTGATGGCTCTTCCACATCCTATTCACAATTCCATCTTCTCCTTTCTTCAGGGCTTTGCCGTTAACGCCTATCGGTTACATTTGCGCCCTATTTTTAAACCAACAAATTTCCAATGAAAAGAATTCTGTTCCTGTTGCTTGTAACGGTGTTTGGCCTTTCGGTTAACGCACAACACCGCGAATGCGGTGCGCATGAAGTAAGCGACAAACTCCGCCTTACTGACGCTGCCTACGATAACCAGATAAAAATGAATGAGACCGTGCTCCGCAAAATGGTAGCTACCGGTCAGCAGGACCCTTATTACGCTGCCCGTGCGGTAAGAACCATCCCCGTAGTGGTGCATGTGTTATACAACACTACGGCACAGAACGTATCCACCGCGCTTATCCAGCAAACCATTGCACAAATGAACCTGGACTACAGCAAAACCAACAGCGATTTAAACCAGGCCCGCTCCGTAGTTCAGCCGCTGGCAGCCAATGCCGAAATTCAGTTTTGCCTTGCCCAGCAGGACCCTAACGGTAACCCTACTACGGGCATTAACCGCATAGCAACCAATAAAAGTTGCTGGAACTACAATACCGAGTCGGACAATATGAAGAGTTCCGCCACCGGTGGCGCTAACGGATGGGACAGCCGTTACTATCTCAACATCTGGGTAGTGTCTATCTGCGGCAGTAACCCGCAGACAGGAGGTATTGGAGGGTATGCCTATTTCCCTACACCGGGTATGCACGGCTCTAACATTGACGGACTGGTAGTTGATTTCTCTATAGGCCTTGGAACCGGTAACCGCACTGCCACGCATGAGGTTGGTCACTACCTTGGTTTATACCATACCTGGGGCAGCCAGACCAGCAATGCCTGCGGAAACGTTTTCCCGAGCACCGATGACGGTTTCAGCGATACACCCGATTCGAAAGAAGCCAATTACTTCTGCACACCGAACACTTCCTGTCCCGGTAATTCTTCTTACGGAGATTTGATTGAAGACTTTATGGATTATGCTGACTGTACTGTGTTGTTCACTACCCAGCAGGTTAACTACATGAACAGTGTATTGACCAACACCCGTTCAAGTTTATTTACCACCAACGTTTGCAGCACTACCGGTGCACCGGTGGCTAACTTTACCGGCACGCCTACTACTATCTGCACAGGGCAAACGGTTACTTTCACCAATACCTCTACCGGTACCGGTAATACGTATAGCTGGACATTCCCCGGTGGAACTCCCGGTACTTCTACCGCCACTAATCCAACGGTTACTTACAGCACAGCGGGAACTTACTCGGTAACTCTGGTGGCTACCAACAGCAACGGAAACAATACGAAAGTATCAACCAACTATATCACCGTTTCGGGAAGCAATAACCTGCCTTTAACCGAAGGTTTTGAAGCCACCACTTTCCCTCCAACCGGATGGTCAATCAATAATGCCGATGCCTCCACTACCTGGCTCAGAACTACCTCTGCCAGCGGGTTCGGAACTTCGGCTGCCAGTGCTTACATCAATAACTTTAACTACAACGCAGCAGGGCAGAAGGACTGGCTGATTACGCCTTCGTATAACTTTATAGGCGTAAGCAACGGACGTATTAAATGGGATTATGCTTACGCACCATACAATCAGGCCGGTTACTCCGATTCGTTAGAAGTGCTTTACTCTACCAACTGCGGGGCCACCTGGACATCGTTGTGGAAGAAAGGAGGCAGCCAGTTAAGCACAGCTACGGCTACCGCTAACAACTTTGTGCCTTCAGCCGCACAATGGAAGAAAGACTCGGCTTCGCTTGCATCCTTAAGCGGACAGAGCAACGTGCGCTTTGCGTTTAAGAATGCCTGCCAGTACGGCAACAACGTGTTTCTGGATAACGTGAACGTTTACAATGCCAGCGCACAGTCAGGCTCGGCACCGGTGGCAGATTTTGTAGGAACACCAACTACCGTAGTAGCGGGCAACACCGTTGCCTTCACCGACCTTTCTACCAACACCCCCACCACCTGGAGCTGGACATTTGCCGGAGGAACTCCCGGAACTTCCACTTCTCAGAACCCGACTATCACTTACAGCACACCGGGCACTTATGCGGTTACCTTAACGTCTGCCAACGGCAACGGAAACAACACCATGAGCAAGCCAACTTACATTACCGTTATACAGGGCGGTGGGGCGCAAACCTGCGATACCCTTTCGAACATCTTTGCAACAGATACCCTTACCCTGTATTCCTTCACCGGTACGCAAAGCGGTTTTGTTTCGGGCCACAACAGTTACATGGATAAAGCCAAAGCGGAATTTTATGTGAACCCTACACCGGGTGCTAAAGTAACCGGTGGTATGTTTTATTTCGGCAAAGCCGAAACACTGAACCCCGGCACTGCTTCTATTACTGCCAAAGTATGGGATGCTACCGGAACAAATGCGGTAGCCGGTGCACCGGGTAATGTATTGGCATCTCAATCGGTGCTGATCAGCACTATTGTAACGGATGTAACCAATCAGGATTTGACGTATGTCAGTTTCCCTACACAGCCAACGGTTAACGGAAACTTCTATATAGGTTTTGAAATGACTTACGCCAATGGCGATACCGTAGCAATAGTGACTACTACACTTACTTCGTCCTCCGGTGGCGATGGATGGGAGCAATGGAGCGATGACAGCTGGTGGCCTTACGATTCAAGTTTCGGAAATGGCATGAGCAATGTGATACTGCCTATTCTCTGCACAGCTTCTTCGGGCAGTGCGCCAACGGCTTCGTTTACCGCCAACAATACAGCGGTATGTGCAGGTTCAACGGTTAACTTTACCAGCACTTCTACGGGCAGCCCTACTTCTTACAGCTGGACCTTTACCGGTGGAACACCGGGCGGTTCTTCGCAACAAAACCCTTCGGTGGTTTATAACACTGCCGGAACGTATGCGGTATCGCTTACGGCATCTAACGGCAACGGAAGCAATACTTCTACACAAAACAGTTACATCACCGTTTATGCCAAGCCGGTGTTAAGCACCAGTTCAGGCGCGGTGTTGTGCTATGGAGGCTCTACCGGTTCAGCTACTGTAAGCGCTACCGGTGGCACCCCTAACTATACTTACGCGTGGAGCGGTGGAGGAAGCGGAGCGACCATCAGCAACAAACCTGCAGGAAGCTACTCGGTAACAGTTACCGACTCGCACCAGTGCTCGGCTTCGGCTTCGGTAAATGTTACCCAGCCACTGGCTGCCCTTTCTGCCACCGGCAGCGGTACCGATGCCGCCTGCGGACAGGCTAACGGTTCGGTTACGGTAACAGCCGCAGGAGGTGCAGGTAACTACACCTATCTGTGGAACACCGGTGCTACTACACAAACAGTATCGAATGTTGCTCCTGCCACTTACACCGCAACGGTAACGGATGCCAACGGATGCACCGCTACGGCTACAGCTACCGTAAGCAATGCTACCAGCAACTTTGCTGTAACTATTGATGCGGAGAACGCCAGCTGCGGACAACCTAACGGTTCGGCTGCTGCCTTGCCAAACAACCCTACCGGTGTAACTTATCTGTGGAGCAACAGCTCTACCAACGGTTCTATTACCGGTCTGGCTGCGGGCAACTACTCGGTTACCGTAACTAACCCTGCGGGCTGCACGGCTTCGGCATCGGCTACCATCAGCAATGTGGCTTCTAACATCAGCGTTACCTTTACCATTACACAAACCGCCTGCGGACAGAGCCTGGGCGGTGCATCTGCCAGCGTAACCGGTGGAACTTCGCCTTATACTTATAACTGGAGCACCGGTTCAACCACCAACGCTATTTCGAATGTGGCAGCAGGAGGGTACCCGCTTACGGTTACCGACAACACCGGATGCTCGGTAGTGAACACCGCAGCGGTAAGCAACAGTGGCGCACCAACGGTTACCACTAATGCTGTTTCGCCTACCTGTTTTGGAGGAACCAACGGAAGCGCCACAGCCGGTGCAACCGGAGGCAGCCAGCCTTATACTTACAACTGGAGCACCGGAGGAAGCGGTACTTCTATCACCGGTCTCAGCGCGGGAACTTATGTAGTGAGCGTGCAGGACAACGCTCAGTGCCTTGCCGTTAAATCGGTAACGGTTACCAATCCTGCGGCTGTTAACGTAAGCATTACCACTACCAACGCCCTTTGCGGAAACCAGAACGGAACGGCCATTGCCATTGCATCGGGCGGAACCGGTAACTATTCTTACTACTGGAACAACGGAACCACTATTGTCAACAACATGGACCTTACAGCCGGTTCTTACACCGTAACCGTAACCGATGCCAACAGCTGCACCGGCACGGCTACAGCACAGGTGGGTTCTTCAGCGGCCCCTACTTCGGTAATGAACACCATCAACGGAACCTGCCAGATTACCCCGCAAATCAACCTGACTATTATAGGAGGGGCACAGCCGTTTACCTTCCAGTGGAGCAACGGTGCCACCACCCAGAACTTAACGGGTATTGCTGCCGGTTCATACACGGTGACTATTACCGATGGCAACGGCTGCAAGAACATCAACACCACTTCGGTTACCGATAACTCTTCGGTGAATGTGACCTTCAACACCCAGAACCCTACACAGGGCAACAGCGATGGCTTTATCAACGCCAGCCCGAGCGGTGGAACTTCACCTTATTCTTACAACTGGAGCACCGGTGCTACTACCTCTTCCATTTCGAACCTGGCAGCCGGAACTTATACCGTAACCATTACCGACCAAACAGGCTGTATCCGGGTATCCACGGTTATCCTGAGCACACCGAGCGGCATTGCACAGATAATAGATGTGGCGCTGATTAAAGTGTTCCCGAACCCGGCACATAACGTTTGCAACGTTCAGATGGAACTGAACAAGGCACAGCACATAGAACTGAGAATGTTCAACAACATTGGCCAGCAGGTGTGGATGAAGACCGTAAGCGACTTTAAACAAGGCACCGAAACCATAGATGTAAGCCGCCTTTCAGCCGGTGTATACATGGTTCAGGTAAACGTAAACGGAGGAATGCAAACGGTTAAGTTTGTGAAGGAGTAAGCAGAAGGCAATTTGCAAAAGCAAAAAATACAAACAGCCCCGTATCACTTTAATGATACGGGGCTGTTTTAGTATGGGATATTATTTATATCCTAATTGTTGTAGTTTGTCTGTAGCCGGTACTTGTATTCAAAACCTGACTGCCGTCAGGCAAGTTCTGCATTCTAAAATCGTTAATCCTTGTTCTTAAATCAATACCAATTTGGAATGGAATTAGGAAAGAAGTCTACTGAAGAAGTTGACACTTTATCGCTTTTATCGTAATCTAACTAAGGATAGTTTAAACAAGTTCCATTCCTTAGCTTAGGAACGACAATCTGCATTGTCATATTCATGCTCCTGTATACAGGAGACTCAATCCGCTTGGTCATCTTCACGCTCCTGCATACAGGAGACCCAATCTGCCTGGTCATATTCACTCTCCTGCATACAGGATACTCAATCTGCTTGGTCAGATTCACTCTCCGGTGTACAGGAGACCCAATCTGCCTGGTCAGATTCACTCTCCGGTGTACAGGAGACCCAATCTGCTTGGTCAGATTCACTCTCCGGTGTACAGGAGACCCAATCTGCTTGGTCAGATTCACTCTCCGGTGTACAGGAGACCCAATCTGCCTGGT
>CAZBPG010000011.1:0-7136 GCA_964493695.1 uncultured Chitinophaga sp.
GGCGGTGGCGGTGCGGTACCGTATTTAATACAGGATACCGATGGCGATACTTACGTAAGTACCGAAGATAACACCAACGAAAATATCATCAGGTTTGCATTGCAGGGAACGGAAAGAATGACCTAGTTGAGAAATAATAATGGCATCCCTCGCCTTGAGTTTGCGAGCAGTAACACGAGCTTAATTATTGGGGATGATGCAGGGGTAAATATAGGAGCTAGTGCAACGGGTAATATCTTTATTGGAAAGTTTGCCGGGTATGCAAATATCTCTGGGGACCAAAATACTTTTATTGGTACATCTGCAGGCTCCAATAACACGGCAAGTTACAACACGTTTGTAGGCGCAGGTACAGGTTACTTTAATACGTCTGGGCAGGGGAATGTTTTTATAGGTGAAGATGCTGGAGCCAATAATAGCTCTGCTAGTTTTAACACTTTTATAGGGCAGAAGGCTGGTTATTCAAACACAACTGGTTCAAGTAATACTTTCTTGGGTAATTATGCTGGCTATAATAACATAGGGAGTGATAATACTTTCATTGGAGAAGATGCTGGACAAGCAAATACAGCGGGAATTTCAAATGTCTTTATTGGCACCAATACAGGTTATTCAAATTTGAACGGGAACGGGAATACGGCTATTGGTGTTAATGCTTTGGAGGATAACACCACCGGAGATTTTAATGTCGCATTAGGTGGTGGGGCGTTAGCGAGTAATACAGATGGTGAGTATAATACAGCAGTAGGTATAGATGCGGGCAATGGTTTTTCTGTTGGAAATACTTACTGTAGCTTTTTGGGTAGAGCTACAATTACTAATAACTCAACTATTAGAACTAATAGTACCGCCTTAGGCGATGGTGCATTAATTACCGCCAGCAACAAAGTTCGCATAGGTAATTCATCTGTTACGATAATTGAAGGTCAGGTTGCTTGGAGTTACCCTTCGGATGGGCGGTTTAAGTTTAATGTTACTGAAGATGTAAGTGGGTTAGCTTTTATAAAGATGCTTCGTCCGGTTGCTTACAATTTCGATACTAAAAAGTTCGATGAATTTTTGATGCAAGATATGCCAGATTCTTTACGTCAGGCGCATACGCAAAACCGTGATTATTCTGAAAGCACCGCTATTCGTCATAACGGCTTTATTGCACAAGAAGTGGAGCAGGCGGCAAAAAAGTTGAATTACAACTTTGATGGTATTCATAAACCGGCAGATGAAAATGACAACTATAGTATTTCATACAGTCAATTTGTTGTTCCAATGGTAAAAGCTATTCAGGAACAACAGGTGCTTATCGAAAAACTAATGGAAGAAAACAAGCAGCTAAAAGAGCGAATAGAGAAAGTAGAGCGCAAATAGTTTGCTCCTTTCCCGAAGTATTTCCCCTATTGCCCTCAACTGGCGCAAGAATGAAACTGGGGTCGAGCAAAGCTTCTTGTGCCTAGAGGAAGACCAGATATCGCTGTTAAAGTTGTTTGCCTTGCGCATCTCGAACGCAAGACCACAAGCGATTTTTAATCCCACCCAACATACTGCCAAAAACCCTGTTAAAACCGCCCAAAACAACCCTCTCGTGTCTGTGTTGCCTGCTCTCGTGCCTGTGTTGCTCGTTCTCGTGCCTGTGTTGCTTACTATCAAACCTGTGTTTTCGGCTCTCGTGCCTGTGTTGTTAACTCTTGTTTACAAATCTTCCGCTCTCAAAGTTGTGTCGCCTGCTCTCCTGTTTGCGCTCTTGTTCTCGTGGCGGTGTCGTGTGCTCTTGCCACTGCGTTAACCTTTCTCGTGCCTGTGTCTTTAACACTTAGCTCTGCTTCGTCTTCTCTCGTCCTTGTGTTGCTTTCTCTCGGCTCTGTGTCGCAACCTCTCGCCAGCCCTCTCCGAATGAGAGGGGATATAACTAAAGCTGATTAAGTGTTTGGTGTAAGCTGGCAGGCTTTTGTGGAAGTAACACGGAAACAGATGGTGACGGAGACGCGGGGAGAGCAGGCGAAGGAGCGGGGAGGGCCAACGAAGATGCGGGGAGAGCCAACGAAGATGTGCCGGAAGGACTTTTTGACAAGGATTGAAGGGGTGATGAAGTTTCGCCATGATTTACGAAGCGGTCGACTGCGACAAAGCCTGCGGGGAAGAGATATTAACAGTTGACGGTGATGCAGGAACAGCCATTGCGGGCTGTTGTTTGCGTTAGGGGTAGAAGTGGAAAGCCCGTAGCCCGCTTTGGGGCGAGGACTTGAAACGGATACCCCGACCGCCTGCTTTGAGGCAGGAACGCCTTCCCAAATTTCTCTTAATAAAACTTTGTTTTTTCGCTTAGAACAATACCTTTGCGCCTCCTTTTTAAAAAGTAACTGACCAATCTGTTCGAAAGTATGCAAGCCGGCAGGCGCGAAACCGAACTACAGTTCTCCGCTTTTTACAGGGAAGTAGGCAGTAGGCAATAGTAAGTAGGCAATAAACAGCCGTTACTTTTTCCTATTTAGTTTTCACTCTAAAATCTTTTTTAAACATGTCATCTTTCAGAAAAGACACTAAGCAGCGGTTCGATTTTTCGAAAATCACCATTATGCTGGCATCACCCGATGCAATTCTCGGGCGTTCGAACGGAGAAATTAAAAAACCGGAAACTATTAACTACCGTACTTACAAACCCGAAATGGAAGGTTTGTTCTGCGAGCGTGTGTTCGGCCCTACCAAGGATTACGAATGCTATTGCGGCAAGTACAAGCGTATTCGCTACAAAGGTATTGTGTGCGACCGCTGCGGGGTTGAAGTAACCGAAAAGAAAGTGCGCAGAGAGCGTATGGGCCACATTAAGCTGACCGTGCCTATCGTGCATATCTGGTATTTTAAATCGTTGCCGAACAAAATCGGTTACCTGTTGGGGGTGTCTTCTAAAAAGTTAGAGAGCGTAATTTATTACGAGCGTTACGTAATTATTCAACCAGGCAGAGCTGCCGAAGGCGTAAACGTAATGACAGAAAAGGGTGAAGAGCATAAGAACCTTGCTTACCTTGATTTGTTGAGCGAAGAAGAATATATATCGGTATTGGAGAACGACAACATGAAGAACAACTACATGTTGGAAGATACTGACCCAAATAAATTTGTAGCGAAGATGGGTGCAGAGGCAATTAAAGAATTGCTTTCGCGCATTCAGTTAGATGAGCTTTCGTTCAAACTGCGTGACGATGCAGCGAACGAAACTTCGCGCCAGCGTAAGGCTGAAGCCTTGAAGCGTTTGAGCGTAGTGGAAATGTTCCGCGCAGCTAATTCGCACACAGAGAACAAACCGGAGTGGATGGTAGTGCAGTTTCTGCCTGTTATTCCGCCTGAATTGCGTCCGTTGGTGCCGTTGGATGGCGGCCGTTTTGCCTCTTCAGATTTGAATGATTTATACCGCAGAGTAATTATCCGTAACAATCGTTTGAAGCGTTTGTTGGAAATTAAAGCACCGGAAGTAATCCTTCGTAACGAAAAACGTATGTTACAAGAGGCTATCGACAGTTTGTTCGATAACTCCCGTAAATCAAACGCTGTGAAAGCAGAGGGTGGCCGTCAGTTAAAATCACTTTCGGATGTGTTGAAAGGAAAGCAGGGACGTTTCCGTCAGAACTTGCTCGGTAAGCGTGTTGACTACTCCGGCCGTTCGGTGATTGTGGTAGGGCCTGAATTGAAATTACACGAATGTGGTTTGCCAAAAGATATGGCGGCTGAACTTTTCAAACCGTTTATTATCCGTAAGCTGATTGAGCGGGGAATTGTAAAGACAGTAAAGAGCGCTAAGAAATTAGTAGATAAGAAAGAGCCGGTTATTTGGGATATCCTCGAAAATATTTTGAAAGGACACCCTATTATGCTGAACCGTGCTCCGACACTTCACCGTCTATCCATCCAGGCTTTCTTGCCTAAGTTGATTGAAGGTAAAGCGATTCAATTACACCCGCTGGTTTGTACCGCGTTTAACGCGGATTTTGACGGTGACCAGATGGCGGTGCACGTGCCGTTGAGCAATGCTTCTATTTTGGAAGCGCAGTTGCTCATGCTCGGTTCGCACAACATCCTGAACCCGCAAAACGGAACTCCTATTACCCTTCCTTCTCAGGACATGGTTCTTGGTCTATATTATATGACCAAAGAAAAGAGAACAACTAAAGAGGTGAAGGTAATTGGCGAAGGCCTGAAATTCTACGGAGCCGAAGAAGCCATTATTGCTTACAACGAAGGTAAAGTTGAATTACACGCTACCGTTAAGTGCCGTGTTCGCGTTAAGAATGCGAAAGGTAAGTTTGAAATGAAACTGATGGATACTACCATGGGCCGTATCATCCTGAATCAGGTAATGCCTGATGCAGTTGGTTTCGTGAACAAGTTGCTGGGTAAAAAAGCATTGAAAGATGTAATCGGAAACATTCTGGCTGAGTCGAACATTCCTACCACAGCTAAGTTCCTCGATGATATCAAGAAGTTAGGATTCTTCTATTCGTTCCGCGGAGGATTGAGCTTTAACTTAAAAGATGTGGTGGTGCCAAGTGGTAAAGAAAAACTTTGCAGCGATGCACAGAGGAAGGTGGACGAGATTTACGACAGCTACCAGGAAGGTTTCATTACCGATAAAGAGCGTTTCAATCAGGTAGTAGATATCTGGACACACACTGATAGCCAGTTGACTATCCAGTTGATGAAACAGATAAGCGAAGACAAGCAAGGGTTCAACTCTATCTTTATGATGTTGGATTCGGGAGCGAGAGGTTCTAAGCAGCAGATTAAACAGCTTTCAGGAATGAGAGGTTTGATGGCTAAACCGCGTAAATCGGGCTCTACCGGTAGCGAGGTTATCGAGAATCCGATCCTTGCAAACTTTAAGGAAGGTCTTTCGGTATTGGAATACTTTATCTCAACCCACGGTGCACGTAAAGGTCTTTCAGATACGGCCTTGAAAACTGCGGATGCGGGTTACTTAACCAGAAGATTGGTTGACGTTGCACAGGATGTAGTTATCAATGATGTGGACTGCGGAACACTTCGCGGCATTAATATCTCAGCACTGAAAGACAACGAAGATGTAGTTGAACCATTGTTCGACAGAATATTAGGACGTACTTCGTTACTGGATGTTATCCATCCTGAAACGGATGAAGTTTTAGCAGAAGCAGGACAGGAAATTAACGAAGCAACAGCGCGCCTGATTGAAGCCAGCGGTGTGGAGACAGTTGAAATCCGTTCGGTATTGACTTGCGAAAGCACCAAAGGTGTTTGCGTAAAATGCTACGGACGTAACCTGGCAACTAACCGCACAGCCGAAGAAGGTGATGCAGTGGGAATTATCGCTGCTCAATCAATCGGTGAGCCGGGAACTCAGTTAACACTCCGTACCTTCCACGTTGGGGGTATCGCGAGCATGAGTGCAACCGAAAACCAATTGAAAGCGAAGTTTGATGGTATCATTCAGTTTGACGGTGTTCGTATTACCCATGGTGTAGATGAAAGCGGTGAGAAGATAAATGTGGTAATAGGCCGTACTGGTGAAATGAGAATTGTGAAGGAAGATAATCCTGACAAGACGCTTATCAGCAACCACATTCCTTACGGTTCTACCATGTTTGTAAAAGACGGTAAGCACGTGAAGAAGGGCGATGTTATCTGCCAGTGGGATCCGTACAACAACGTTATCATCTCTGAATTTGCCGGTAAAGTAAAGTTCGAACAGGTAATTGAGAACGTAACTTACCGCGATGAAATGGATGAGCAGACCGGTCACCGTGAAAAGGTAATTATCGAGTCGAAAGACAAGACCAAGATTCCTTCTATTATAGTTGAACACGGAAAAGACGGTAAGGTTTACAACTTCCCGGTAGGTGCACACATTGTGGTGGACAACGGTGAGCAGGTTAAACAAGGTCAGATTATTGCCAAGATACCGAGAGTAATGGGTAAGGTGAAGGATATCACCGGAGGTCTTCCGCGTGTAACCGAGTTGTTCGAAGCCCGTAACCCAAGTAACCCGGCTACTGTTGCTGAAATTGATGGTGTTGTTCGTTTTGGTGGTGTAAAGAGAGGTAACCGCGAAATCATTATTGAATCGCGTGACGGAGAAGTTACAAAATACCTTGTTCCGCTTTCCAAGCACATCTTAGTTCAGGAGCAGGATTTCGTTCGCGCAGGAACACCGCTTTCAGATGGCGCCACTACGCCAAGCGATATTCTTCATATCAAAGGACCATTTGCGGTTCAGGAATATCTGGTGAACGAAATTCAGGAAGTTTACCGCTTACAGGGTATCAAGATTAACGATAAGCACGTAGAGGTAATTGTTCGTCAGATGATGGGCAAAATGATTATTGACGATCCGGGCGATACACGCTTCCTGGAAGGAACCTCGGTTGAGAAATTCAACCTGCTCCGTACCAACGATGAGTTGTTCGACAAGAAGGTGGTAACCAAGGCAGATGATTCACAGAACCTTAAAGCAGGGCAGATGGTAACTTTACGCGCTATTCGCGAAGAGAATTCTCTCTTGCGCAGAGCCGATAAAGAATTGGTTCAGTTCCGCGATGCCATTCCGGCAACTGCTTCATCGCAATTGCAAGGTATCACCCGCGCCTCTCTCTCTACTTATTCATGGATTTCTGCGGCATCGTTCCAGGAAACTACGAAGGTATTGAGCACCGCGTCTATCCAGGCTAAACAGGATTATCTGGAAGGCTTGAAAGAAAACGTAATTGTTGGTCACCGCATACCTGCAGGAACCGGCCTACGCAGATTCAAGAAACTGATTGTAACTAACACCGAAGATTTAGCCCGTATGGAAAGTAAGAAAGTAGAAGGCGGAGTTGAATTATTGGGATAAACCCCTAAATCCCCTGAAGGGGACTTGAAGGGCAGAATACAAAGCCCTCCGATTTTTCGGAGGGCTTTTTTTGTTAGCTCTTTTCGGTTTTTGAAAATGCTGCCGGCCACAAAACAGCGGCACAGGAAAAATATGAAGGTTCGGCAGGGCAGATAGGGGGTGCTGCGCAAGCGCGGATGGGTCTATCAACCTTGGGAGAGGACTTGGCGCAAGCGCGAATGGGTCTATCAACCTTGGGAGAGGGCTTGGCGCAAGCGCGAAGGGGTCTGTCAACCTTGGGAGA
>CAZBPG010000011.1:7236-8416 GCA_964493695.1 uncultured Chitinophaga sp.
TGGTTTTGCGCAAGCGCGAAGGGGCCTATCAACCCTGGGAGAGGGTTTTGCGCAAACGCGAAGGGGTCTGTCAACCTTGGGAGATGGTTTTGCGCAAGCGCGAAGGGGCCTATCAACCCTGGGAGAGGGTTTTGCGCAAGCGCGAAGGGGTCTATCAACCTTGGGAGATGGTTTTGCGCAAGCGCAGAGAGGCCTCACAAGGTTGGGAGAGGGTTCCGCTGAAGCGCGGACGTCATGTGCAATAAGATAATCAATGAGTTATAAGAAAAATATAAGTTAGCCCTGATTGCCGATGGTTTAATACTGTGGCTTGCAAACCTGCCCGTTTTTAAATGCTATATCAAACAATTTCCTTGAGTCTCTCCAAAACATAAAACACAGCCGGACAAGAGGTGCTGTTTTGAAAAGTGATATTCGGACGTTCAAAAAACTCTCCGCTATCGGTGTATGGATAGTTAGCGCAATCGCGTGGACGGGCTTCATAGATGCCGCAAAAGTTATCGCTGCCAAGAAAAGGACAGGGCGATTTCTTAACCACGTAATCTCCGTCTTCATCCAGGCGCAGGTACTTCTCAATCATGTCGCCTTGTTTCATACCCAGATATTTAGAAATGCGTTCTATATCGGGTTTCTTAAACCGTGGAGAAATGGTTTTGCAGCAGTTGCCGCATTTAAGACAATCAATTTTTGAGAAAGCTTCGTCATGCAAATCGGGTAAATGCTTTTCGATGCCGCGAATGCGTTTTGCTTTATCAAGAAACTGCTTGTTTTCTTTCTTCTTTTTCTCCGCTTCGCGTTGCCAGGTTTCTTCTTTGAAATTCATTGTCTTAAACTATGATTCATTTGATTCACTGAATACTATGATTACAGCTTTCTTAAAGGTTTCTGAACTCTTTTTACTTCACAACTCTTAGCCCCGAAATTTATCAGTAAGCCAACTTCTTTATTAAAGGCTTCCAAATAGTTTATGGCTTGTGCAAGATGAACATCTTCTAATTTGATTACAGCTTTTAACTCTACAAGAATTTTATCCTCAACAAAAAAATCTACCCGCCTTGTTCCGATGTCAACCCCTTTGTAAAATATTTCCATTTCCACTTCTCTTCCAAAATTCAACTTCTCCATATTCATTTCAATCTGCATAGCACGCTGATAAATTACCTCTTGAAAACCATTGCCT
>CAZBPG010000011.1:8426-61367 GCA_964493695.1 uncultured Chitinophaga sp.
AAAATTCCGTGAACCGCATAAGCGCATTTGATAATCCGTGCAGTCAACTCTGAATGCAGGTATTCCTCTTTTATGATTGGTTCACTCATAAAAAATCTTTTCCACAACGTAATCATAGTTTTCATAAAATCAAAAAAATCATAGTTCCGGCTGTTATATTCGCACCTCGATGACAAAACCCTTCTCTCCTGTTCCCGCTGTTTTATTGTTAGCTGACGGAACTGTTTTTCACGGCAAATCGCTCGGCAAAATCGGAACCACTTCCGGTGAAATCTGTTTCAACACTTCTATGACCGGCTACCAGGAAATTTTTACTGACCCGAGTTATTACGGCCAGATGATAATTATGACCAACGACCATATTGGTAACTACGGAGTAAAAGCGGATGAGGTAGAATCGAAGACAGTGAAAATTGCAGGAGCAATTTTCAAGAAGTATTCAGCACAGAATTACTCGCGCATCAGCGGGGAAAGTTCATTGCAGGATTGGTTTGAAAAAAATAACACCGTTGGAATTTCGGATGTAGATACCCGTGCGCTGACTATTCATGTGCGCAAAAACGGAGCTATGAACTGCATTATCAGTTCTGAAACTACCGATATACAGATTCTGAAAAAGAAACTGAGCGAAGTGCCGAGCATGGATGGTTTGGACTTAGCTGTAAAAGTAACTACGAGTGAATCCTACTTTTATGGCGATGAAAAAGCCAAACTGCGCGTAGCGGTTTTAGATTGCGGTATAAAAGAAAACATTCTCAAGTGCATGACTGACCGCGGCATTTATGCCAAGGTGTTTAACGCTAAAACTTCTTTTAAAGAGATGGAAGCGTTTAAACCGAACGGCTATTTTGTTTCCAACGGTCCCGGTGACCCTGCTCCGATGGACTACGCTATAAAAACGGTAAAAGAAATTCAGGAAGCAAACAAACCTTTGTTTGGAATTTGTTTGGGCCATCAGTTACTCGCGCTTGCCAACGATATTCCTACACACAAAATGCACCACGGCCATCGCGGAGCAAACCATCCGGTGAAGAATCTGGTAACCGGTTTGAGTGAAATCACTTCGCAAAACCACGGTTTTGAAGTTTCGAGAGAAGCCATTGAAAAATCGAAGACAGTGGAAGTAACCCACGTGAACCTGAACGATAACACGATTGAGGGAATCCGCATTAAAGGAAAGAAAGCATTCAGTGTTCAGTATCACCCGGAAAGTTCGCCCGGTCCTCACGATTCACGTTATTTGTTCGATGATTTTATAGTGTCTATGAATTCAAACTAAGCAATGAGGAATTTTCTGTTTCCTGTTTCTTGTTTTTTGTTTCTTGTCTCCTGTCAGAATAACTCAAATCAAATTCCCGTTGTTGGCAGTTTAGATACTATGGCTATTGCCTTAGATACCAATATGCAGAAAGGCTTTGAAAGTTCTTACGAGTTTCATAAGACCTTAACTGTTCACGAAAAATTAGTGTACGATGTGGTGGGTTACGGTGGCTCTTCTTCAGCAGGAGAATACGCTATTCTTCGCAGAGGTGCCGATAACAAGGCCGATACCATGATGAAGGGAAGACGGGATGGAATTATTGCTGATGCCTTTTTAGCTGATTCAAACAAGAACGAGAAGGAAGAAGTTTATGTAGTTGTTCAAAATCCGTCTAATACTTCGGAGATAAAAACAGTGAGGTATGAAACGAAATAAATAGGCGGTCATTATTTATGTTCGTCCCGAAATCAAAAAATCATTCAATCATTTAATCATAGTCCATGGCACAGATACAAAAAATACACGCAAGACAGGTTCTTGACAGCAGAGGAAACCCAACTGTAGAAGTTGATGTAATCACCAGCAACGGAACGCTTGGAAGAGCTATTGTTCCTTCCGGGGCTTCTACCGGTCAGCACGAAGCAGTGGAATTGCGCGATGGCGATAAGAAAAAATATTTAGGCAAAGGGGTGCTGAAGGCAGTCAACAACATCAATACATCTATTGCTAAAGAAATTGAAGGGTTGAATGTGTTTGAGCAAAACGCCATTGACCAAATAATGATTTTGCTGGATGGAACGCCTAACAAAGCTAAACTCGGGGCAAATGCTATCCTCGCAGTTTCTCTTGCTACTGCAAAAGCAGCAGCTGAAGAATTAGGAATGCCGCTTTACCGTTACGTTGGAGGAGTTAATGCAAACACACTTCCAATTCCTTTGATGAATATTTTGAACGGAGGTGCCCATGCCGATAACAAAATAGATTTTCAGGAATTTATGATTGTGCCTACCGGTGCCGATACTTTCAGCGATGCACTGCGTATGGGCGTAGAAGTTTTTCATCATCTGAAAGGTGTTTTGAAGAAGAAAAAATATTCCACCAACGTAGGCGATGAAGGGGGCTTTGCACCTGAAATAGGCAGTAATGAAGAAGCGATTGAAACGGTGCTTGCTGCTATTGAGGCAGCCGGTTATAAACCGGGCAAAGATATTTCGATTGCTATGGATGCCGCCAGCACCGAGTTTTACGATGCAAAGGCGAAGGTTTATCACTTTCATAAAAGCAACGGCAAAAAGCTGAAGAGCGAAGAGATGGTGGACTACTGGGTGAACTGGTGCAAGAAATATCCGATTGTTTCTATTGAAGATGGCATGGCGGAAGACGATTGGAAAGGATGGAAACTGCTGACAGATAAAGTTGGAAGTAAAGTTCAGTTGGTAGGTGATGATTTATTTGTAACCAATGTAACCCGCCTGCAACAAGGTATTGATACCAATACCGCCAATTCAATTTTAGTAAAGGTGAATCAAATCGGCTCGCTTACTGAAACGATTAATGCAGTTACACTTGCACACCGCAATTCGTATACATCTGTTATGAGCCACCGCAGTGGTGAAACGGAGGATGTTACCATAGCTGACTTAGCCGTTGCACTCAATTGCGGACAAATTAAGACCGGTTCTGCATCGCGCACAGACCGTATCGCAAAATACAATCAACTCCTTCGCATTGAAGAAGAACTCGGGCCAATGGCCTGCTATCCGGGAAGGAAGTTTAAGTATTTGAAGTAGGTAAACTTAAGCCGATGCTAACAACACCATCGGCTTAAAACTTTTACTTTAGTTGTAATGATAAAAGAAATACTTCTCACGCTTTTCTATCTGTTGTTTTTTAACTTTCTCATCTACCGGTTTAAAAAGTTTCAGTTTAAAACTTTTAAACCCTTTGTAACTCACCTGCTGTTTAACTTAAAATTCGTTGTAGGGATTTTCATTTGGTTCATCTATACTTTCTATTATAAAGATGTGCAGAACAATGACGTACATAAATTTTATACAGATGCACTTGTCCTTCACCAAACAGCCTCGAAAAACCCGAAAGCATTTCTTCAGTTAATGGTAAGAGATAACGGAACGTGGGATGAATACACCGCGCCAATGAAAAACTGGAAAAGAAATTTTGACGAAGCTCCGTTTAATGAGAACCAAACAATCATCCGGCTGAATGCCTTGTTGATGTTTGTGTCATTTAAAACATACTTCGTTCACATTCTGTTTTTTTGTTTCTTCTCTCTGCTTGGCTGGATATTGCTTACCAACGCAATTTTAAGTTTTACCGATGGTCGAAATGCCGTTCTTACTCTTCCTGTTTTATTTCTTCCTTCTGTTTTATTCTGGACGAGTGGAGTTATGAAAGAGCCGTTATTGGTTCTTGGATTAGGTTTAGTCATCTCCGGTATTTTGGATTACGGATTGCGGATTGTGGATTTAAAAAACAGCACCAAAATTTTCTTTGGTGTCACGATAATCCTACTAACTAAATTCTTTGTTCTTGCCTGTTTACTTCCTGCGCTTATTGCTTTTCTACTGTTTAGGAAGAGAGAGAATTTAAAATTTGTTCTGTTGAAATATGCAGGGGTTTTTACACTATGTACTGTTCTGTTGTTTGGCATCCATTCCATCATTCCATCCGTCCATCCAATACAAATGCTGATGAACAAGCAAACCAACTCCATCAAAGAAGCGGAGTATTTTAAAGCGGGCAGCAGAATTGAAATTCCGAAACTAACTGCCGATCCGGGCTCTGTATTAAAAGTTGCACCTGTGGGAGTTTGGAACACGATTGTTCGTCCTTATGTGTCGGATATCAAAAATGTAATGATGCTGGCAAGTGCGGCTGAAAATTTCTTTGTTATTCCTTTTCTTATCACCTGTATCACATTCGTAAACTGGCGAAAACAGGAAAACCTGAATCTGTTTTTATTTCTGTTCGCTTTCTCATTTGCCTACTTTGCCCTTGTGGGCATGTGTACACCGGTGCTTGGCAATTTAGTTCGGTATAAAACTCCCTTACTTCCGTTGTTTATGCTTGCATTTATTGTAAGAGTAAGCCCGCATTACGTGGCAGATAGTTTGAGTTTTGTGTTGCGGAAATAAAATAATGTGGTTAAGTCCCCTTTGGAGATTTAGTTGTTTGTCTTCTTTACAATACCCCTGTGCAAATCGTTTTCATTCAATACAGTTCTTTCTTTCCAAATTAGCTTTCGCTTATGTGGAAGAACTTTCAAAAGAAAATTTCAAAACTACCGTGGTGGATGACTAATCCTTTTTTCATTGCCGCCATTGCGTTTTCCATATGGATGACTTTTTTTGATGAAAGCAATCTCATCACCCAATACAGAAAGCACAGGGAACTTTCTGATTTGTTGGAGAAAAGAAAATTTTATCGCGACCAAATAAAAGAAACTGATAAAGCTGTTGCAGAGTTAACCACTAACCCGGCCACGCAGGAAAAATTCGCCCGTGAACATTACTGGATGAAACGCGACAACGAAGATGTTTTTGTAATCGTTCCTGAAAAATAAGGGCAACGATTATATTCACTGCATGATTCTTTCTCTTACTCCTGCCGATTTTCCCGATTACGAGTTAATTGACTGCGGAAATTTCCTGAAACTCGAACGCTTCGGAACGACCGTTACTATTCGCCCTGAACCACAAGCTGTGTGGGATGCAAGTATGAATGTGAATGAATGGGAAAAGCGTGCGCATGTAAAATTTGTTCCTAAATCTTCTTCGAGCGGAGAATGGGTGAAACTTAAAAATGTAAGCGACCGGTGGAGTATTAAATGCAAAGTCGGCAGCCGGCAGTCGGCAGTCGGTAGTGAGATACAGTTTCGCCTGGGTTTAACTTCTTTCAAACATGTAGGTGTTTTTCCGGAGCAAGCCGTTAACTGGAATTACATTTTCAATGCAGTGAAACAACTAAAAACAAATGAGCCGAAGTTTCTAAATCTGTTTGCTTACACCGGTGGTGCTTCACTGGCAGCAAGAGCAGCCGGTGCCGATACAACACACCTTGATTCTATTAAACAGGTAGTTACCTGGGCTAAAGAAAACATGGAATTGAGCAAACTCAGTAACATACGCTGGCTAGTTGAAGATGCCTTGAAGTTCGTTAAACGCGAGGTTAAACGCGGCAATAAATATCACGGTATTATTCTCGATCCGCCAGCCTTCGGGCACGGACCCGATGGTGAGAAATGGAAACTGGAAGACAACATTAACGAGATGATGAAAAATGTTTTGCAGTTACTTAACGATGAAGAACATTTTCTTATCCTGAACGCTTACTCACTCGGATTCTCTTCACTGATATTAGAGAACCTAGTGCAACAAAGATTTAAAGCTGAAAATTTAGAGGTAGGAGAATTGTATCTTCAAGACAGTTTCAAAAAGAAACTTCCTCTTGGAGCATTTGCCCGTTTCAGAAAAACCGGAAAGTAAATCTACTCTACAAGAGCATCAATCATTTTGCCTATCAGCCGGCTTAGCTCTTTCGCTTCTTTTTGTGTAAGATACTTTGTTGGTATATCTGTTTTTTCTTCATGAGCATCAATCTCTGCCAGCACATCCAATCCCTTTTGTGTTATCTGAACATCTACCGCTCTCCGGTCAAGTTTATTTACAACTCTTTCCACAAAACCGGCTTTACGCAACCGTTCCACTATTCGGGAGGCATCACTCATTTTATCCATCATCCTTTCGCGAATCAAATTTACAGTGGCCGGTTTAGGATGCTGCCCGCGCAAAATTCTTAATGCATTATACTGTTGTGAAGTAAGTTTATACTGGCAGAAAAAATTTTCGTGAAAACTGTTTAATACGTTGGCGGTGTATAGCACACTAATAATCGCTTTATGCTTTTCATCTCTAAACTTAGTTTGCTTTATCAACTGCTCTATCGAGGGCATAATTCTCCGGTTTTTGTAAAAGTAAAAAAGTACTATAACTGGCTTTCTGCTCTAAGTTAACCACTTTTTCATATTACAGATAACGATGCTGTTTAATTTCCGGCAAACCTGAAAACTATTTTCGTTTACTTCGCACCATTATGTTCATCATAAACCGTGTATTTTGCAAAAAGGGTTTTTAATAGCTGCATCATTGGCAGGTTTAACTGCCGTAGTTTTAGGAGCGTTCGGGGCACATGCTTTACGTCCGTTACTTGACACATATCAGCAAACTATCTGGGATAAGGGAGTTCAATACCAAATCTATCATGCTCTTGCCATATTTGCCTGCTCCATGTATTTGAAAAACGAGTATTCGGTCTTGATTCGTAATGCCGGTGTTTGTTTTATTCTCGGTATACTTTGTTTTTCCGGTTCACTATATCTCCTTGCTACGCGCGAACTCACAAACATTCCGGCTATTGTAGTCGGGCCGGTCACTCCTGTAGGTGGTTTCTTTTTTATTGCAGGATGGGGATTGATATTGGTACAGGCTGTTAAGAAGAATTGAAAACAAAAAAGGCATCCCGAAGAGATGCCTTTTTTGTTTTATCAATCAGGAAATTACTGTGCCTTTTTAATTCCGGTAATCTTAAACTCTGTTCTCCGGTTGATTGCCCTTCCTGCCGGGTCATCTTTACCGTCTTCTGTCGTATTAGGAACCTTCGGCAAACTTTCACCATAACCTTTCGCGACCATTCTATCCTTGGTAACTCCTTTGGTTATAAGATAACTTACACAACTTTCTGCACGAGCCTGAGAAAGTTTCTGATTGGCCGCATCTGAACCAATTGCATCTGTATGCGAACTCAATTCAATAATAAAAGCTGGGTTCTCTACAAGAATCTGGTAAAGGTTATCCAACACTGCTTTTGAATTTTCTGTGAGAGTAGATTTTCCAAACTCATACAATACATTTTGTAAAGTGTAAGTTTTGTTCAGTTCTAGTTTAGCAATACTGATGTCTTTACGAATAGTATCAATCTGACCTAAACCTGAAGTACTCAAGTCAATAGTTTTTGTAAAATATTCGTCCTTGCGGAGCACAATTTTATAGTTCTTGTTAATGTCTACATCAAAATAGTAATTAGGATCGCTCTTCATGTAATAAGCAGTTTTTTCCATGCCATTAGGAAACACTTCAATTAACTGTACACTCACACCTGCTAATGGTGCGCCATTAGATTCTTCGCTTATCAAACCCTTCACCGTATACATTGCTTTGCGTATAACAATGTTATTGGTTATAGTATCCTCACCCGGTAACCCTTTTGTGGTTACGTTTTCAATTTTGGGTTGAAATCCTTCTCTTATTACCTCTACTACATAATCTGTTTCGGGATTAAGTTTAAAGAAATAGTTACCGGTCTCTTTATGTAACGTATCTACAGCCACTAAAACTTTTGTTCCATCTTCCAGTTTTCTGTAAAGATTAAAAGTTGCTCCTTTCAAAGCCCCACCCTCTGTATCACCTTCCTTAAAGGCTAAGCCCTGAACAGCATAACGAAAGTTTGTCCAGTGGAATATATCATCGGATGCAGTCTTGATTCCGTTTAATGGAACACTGCCCTCGCGGTTAGAAACTAAGAAACCATTTGTTTGGTCACTGCTTCTCGAGTAGTACAAATCGTCAGCACCGGTACTTACCGGATAGCCCACGTGCTGAACCTCGCCCCAACTTAGGTCAGAGTTTTCGGTGCTTTTGAAAACATCTAAACCACCCAAACCGGGGTGCCCGTTTGAACTGAAATAAAGTGTTTTAGTGCTATCATCATAGAAAGGTGTCCCTTCATCGCCCGATGTATTGATACCGCCTTTCAAAACTTTGGGACCTTTGTATTCTCCGCTTTGGGTGCGGATGAAATACCAGATATCAAGACCACCTGCTCCGCCTTCTCTGTCGCTCACAAAGTATACTATCTCCATTCCATCATCCGATTTTTTTACGCTTGGCTGGGTAGAAGTGTATTTTTCTTTCTCGTTAATAGGCTCCGGCAAGCGAACTACATTTGAGAAGGAACCTCCTTTAGCGTCAGCAACAAAAAGATTACAAAGTGAGCGGTCATCATCTACCTCTAAACATTTGGTGAAGTAGAACCGGTTACCCTCGCTGTTAAAAGTACCGTTACCTACTATATAACCATCCTCGTTGATATCCTTGTTGGCAATCGGTGTGCCGGGTCCCCATACTTCTCCTGATTTAACACTGCGCATTTGCTGGTAAACAGTTTTGGATTTGTTTCCTTCTACAAAAACCAAACTGTTGCCCTCTCCTTTAAGAGAAGAGTAATACAATTCGTTCTCTCCTATCCCGTAAGGTGATGCTTCTGTATATCCTTTATTTACACCGGGACCTGCATTAAAAATTTTAATCTTCGATTTGGGCGCTGTTTTAGAAAACTCGCAACCTGCTATTTCCAGAGCAGCAACTTTTTTCAAGTTGTCATTTTCGTTCTTGGGAACATATCGCTTTGAAAACTTGTTCAAATGTTCAATGGCTTCATCGTACTTTCCGTTGCGGTGTAACACGGTACCAAACCAATAACCTCCTTCTACAAAGAGTTTCTCATCTTCCTCATCCCATTTTTTCTTGTTGGTTTTTTCACCAGGCTTAATCTCGTAAAACTTGCGGAAGAAAGTTTCTGCTCCTTCGTAATCACGTGCTCCCAATAGTGACATAGCCAGCCAGTAATTACCGTAGCGGTTGGCAGAATCCTGACGGACAACATCCTTATAGTACTCGGCTGCCGTATAGTAATATGACTCGGCATAAAACTTATCACCTATTTTTAATTCTGTATTCAGGTTTTTAGAGCCAACTTTATGCTCCTGGGCAACAGTAATAGTGGTGCTTAATATGAAAGCAAAAACTGTCAGGGTTAAAATCTTCTTCATGCGGGTTAATTTTAGTTTTCCTTATTTATTTAAAAAAACCCGCACCGGTGATGCAGGTTTTAATTATCAATTGAAACAAATTTTGTTACGTGTTCAACAATTAAAATCTGCGGCTTGGCAATGACTTGTTAGCCTTGAATGACTTGATAGTTTCACCCACATACGCCAAAGAAATTTCGAAACCTCCGCGGTTAGTGGTAGAAGTTTTAAGTGATGAAATATTTACATCGTAAGCAAATCCTAAACGCACATTGCGGAACTCGGCATTAATCATCGGGATTACAGCATCGCTGGTTCCTCCGCTAACACCTGAATAACGGAAACGCAAACCTGCACTAATGCTGTTGTTGTTTCTGAAACCGGTATTGAAATAATAAGTAGCCGAAAGACCGGGAAGAATTTCCATGAACGGATCCTGATACATAATCAGGATTTCAGGAGAGATAGACACTCTTTTTTTCTTTCCAAAGAAAGCTTCCAGATTAACATCGGCATTAAACTTGCGCGGAAGTACGCTGCTCTTATCTTTTTCGCCAGTGGTCTGGTTGTTAACCGATGATTGCTTTGGAGTAATTAAGTGGTAAGCACCAAAACCAACACCCAATGTTATTTTATCTTTAAAATTTGAACGCCAGTAAAGACCCGCGTTAAAATCGCCTTGCATAAATCCACGGCTGAATGATTCATCTGATGCATTTTTGGGTGTTTGGTTATGACCAAGAAATTGATCGCCAAACAATGGATCTTCCACTCTTTTCTGAATAAAGGCACCTTGTAAACCTACGCTCAAACGGTGCTGACCAAGTTTACCGAAACCCTTATGGTATGCCACACTAAGACTAGCATTTAAAATTGAAAGACCCGCAGCTCCTGAACGGTCGTTGAAAAAGCCAACGCCTATTGCTAATTTATCTGTTCTTAAGTAACCTTCTAACAGGCAGAAGTCAATATCAGCACCGATAGTTTTGAAGCCTGATTTACCTACCGCTGCTGACCACTGGTCGCGGTAAATTGCAGCCAGGCGATAGCTTCCGTCATAGTTACCTACGAGCGAAGGATTAAGCCATGATGCATGGGTGTAATACTGTGAAAAATGCAGGTCTTGTGCCTGTGTCTGAAACGCTGCAATAACTATTGCAACAAAAAAAATTACCTTTTTAAAGGGCGTAGAAAGATGCATAATGTCTGATATTGGTTAGTGAATCAGTTCCAAATTTATGAAAGGTTTTTAATCAGCAAAGAAAAAAGCAAAAAAATGATGAAATATTTTTTTCAACGTTAGTTTCCTCTATGGAAAATTATGTTTTAACAAAAGTCTTAAAATCTGACAACTGTCAGGTTTTCTAAAAAAAGGGGAATGCTTATTGGCTTTCTGAACGATGGCTACAAAGATTGATTAATGAAATTGTGGTGGTGTAAAATTGTACCCTTTCGAACAGAAAAATCTAATTCATTTTAGCCGCGCAAAGCATAAAAGGAACTCCATCTAATGCCAGCTCAGCGGAGCAGGGCATCAAAACACTTGTCGGCATGGTTTGCTCAGCGGAGCAGGGCATCAAAACAGTTGTCGGCATGGTCTGCCCAGTAGAGCAGGGCGTAAAAACAGTTGTGTGCATCGTCTGCACAGCGGTGCAGGGCATCCAAACATTCATGTGCATCGTCTGCACAGCGGAGCAGGACATCCAAACATTCGTGTCTATTGCCTGCATGGCGGTGCAGGGTATCCAACGGGCTGCAGCTATTGCCTACTAAAGCATAATAAAGAACTGCATTTACCATCTGCTCTTTGGACATATCTATAGCTTTAAATAAAAGGGATACGGGTAATCTCTTACAACTCGAGTTTCAAAAAAGTCAAATTCATTTTATACGGCTATACAGTTCATTTAAAGTATGCAGCAACTTCGTCTTCCGCTACCTTTACATCCGGCAGCCTTTTAAGGATAATACCTTCTTTGCTTATTAAAAACATAGCGGGAGTGGAAGCTATATGGTAATCCTCAATTTTGTAACGGTCTGCACCTCCAGCCAATGTATTTTTCCAGAGCAATTTAGTTTCGTCACTGTAATTCCTCCAGTCCTTTTCTTCTTCATCGAGCGATACTGCATATATTTCCAAACCTTTAGGGCGATAGGCCTGATACAGATTTTTTAACCCGGGCATTGCCTCGCGGCAATGGCTACAGTTGCTCTGCCATACAACAAGCAGTGTTAGCTTATTACCTGCTATTGCAGTTGCCAGCGATTCGTTAACTCCGCTTACATTTTTATAGTTCAGCTCTATAAACTGTTGACCGGGCATGGCACGGTTTATTTTTTTCACCTTAGCCTTCAACACCGGCAGTAAAGCAGTATCAGCCGACCGGTGGAACCACTCTATAAAAAGGACAAGCATTTTTTCGCCTTTTTGTTTATTACAACTCTGAAACAAATTAGCAGCGGTGCGCTTGTATACTAATTCGTTTTGCCGGGCTTTATCCATTAAGGTGTAAATAAAACGGTTAACCGAAGTTGCAGAAGTATCGCACAAAACATCCATGTACATGTTCACCATGTTTGCAAAAAGCGGATTGGCCATAATGGAAGAATCGGTAAACGGGATATTGGTAAAAAAATTTGTGCGCAGATTTTGCAATGCACCGGCCGAAGAACCGGTATCTATTATCCGCATTTGCGCCATTACATCTGCGGTGTATGTACCAGTGTAGAATTTTTGAAACTTAGTGAGTTCTTCGTTATAGTCACTAACAAAAATGGTAAGCATGGAATCAGACTGTGGGCTGTGCAGTATTTTCAGCAATTGATTATCGTATTCGTTAATGAGTATTTCAAAATCGTTAAAAGCATTGTTTTCTCCGGAACCTTCTACAACTCCTTTTTCGATTTTACTTTCTGAAACAACCAGATTAATCCGCACGTTCTGCTCGCGAGGGTTGATAAAAACATTGAAACTGCTTTTTCCGTAGCATAAAGCGTACGAAGCCGGAAAAGAAAGGTTGAATTGGAGTTTAAACCCTCCGAACATGTCTACTGCAATGCTGTCGGTTTGTGAAGGTGTAAAATACGAACGCAAAAAAATAACTTTAGGAAGTGTTCCGGAGTAAAGAGTAATTTGTCCGTTAACGACCTCAGCAAAACAGCAACCGGCACCGGTGATGGTAAACAAAAACGCCAGAAGACATTTCTTCATGTCGCTAAAAAAGTATTAATCTTCTAAAGTAAGTTCACAAGTCCTTGCGGCATTGGTATAAGCTCCATTCCAGATTAGCAACCCAAGTTGTTTGGTGGCAGGGTCGCCCTGGTTAACATAGCCTGAATATTGCCCATCGGTAAAATAACAGGCACCACTATAAATAGATATGACGTGTTCGACAGATCCGTTTCCGTCAACACCACTGGTACCACCCAATCGCCACCTTCCATTCGAAATATCATAGGTAAAAAGGTAGCTGCTGGGGTGCCCGCTACCATCACTTGCTGCTTCAGATTCGAACCCGCTCCAGTATCTCATGTTAAAGCGCATACGGCAGCCATCTTCATCTCCACATAATTCCGACACAATATTCATATCTAACTGGATAGTACTGCCTCCGCTAACTCCGTAAGTTCCTTTTACATAATACCGTTTATTACTTACGCTATAGGTTGAAACCACATTGTCTACATTTTTAACGCCCTCAGGAACAGTGGTTCCCGATTTTACAACTTTCCAGCCCGAAATTACACAGCTACCACCACCGGTATAGTTAAACAAAGCCTGAGGGGTCCAGTACTTGCTTCCAACTGCAAACGTACCAACCGCACTACCGGTTCCTTTAATATAGCCCGATACTTTTACCCAACCTGAACCCGGATTGTAATTCGACATTACCCAATAACCGTAACTACCGGGGTTACCACCGGGGTTACCGAAGTTATGGTCGTAATCTATACTACCCATGTAGTGTGTATTGCTTCCCGAACTGTTCTTAATCCAGCACTCCATATAATAAGTACTCTGGTCGTCAATAGGTATATAAGGGAACCCCGAACCGTAAGTCCCACCTACGTTCACCGCACCGGTAATGGCAATAGCCCAACCACCTGGTGCAGTAGCATCGTTTGTCCAGGCTACATTGCTGTTGTTAAAGTAGGCTTGCAGTTCTCCATTCGTCCAGGTTGGGTCAATGGCAAAAATACCGCCCGAACCATCGCGCCCCAACGGATACCGCTGAGCATCACTAACACGGGTACTGGTTCTCATAATTCCACCGGTAACATGCAGTTTATCGGCAGGGGCGGAGTTACCTATACCTACATTACCGGCTGAGGTAATAAACATAGAATTGCTGTTGCTTCCTGCTCCAATGCCCAACGAAGTGCCTGAGTGCCAGATGTATTGTTCGGCTGTGCCGCCTGAGTTACGAAAACGAATTTCTTTTGAACCGCCTGATAAGGTGATATGACCGGCAACATCTAATTTATCGGCAGGGGTGGTGGTGCCAATACCGATATTTGTTCCGTTAGCAGTCAGCGCAATGCTTGTTCCACTGGTGGACAGGTGCGCATACGCACTTTCTGAGCGTAGTATTAAAGAGTTGGCCAAACTACCGGTGGCATAGCCGCCTGCATTACCGGCAATAGCAAGGTAGCCTGCGGTTGAGCCTGCTTTTCTGAAAATAACTTCGGGATATGTGGGAGCATCTATAATAATACCGTCTTCGCCTACTGAAGAAACTATGTGAAGTTTGTTGGCAGGGTTTGCAGTACCAATACCTACGTTGGTTCCATTGTCATAACTTATACCTGTGCTAAGGGTATTGGCGCTGGTCCATCGGGCCAGATAATTAGTGGTTCCGGTACCCTCTGTAACCGGCTTATTTAAATCGGCAGAAATCCAGGTATAATCTGTTTCAGGTCCATTGAACTGTGCAGCGGTGTATGTTCCGCTCAAATCCATATTGGTTGCATAATAGGCACCGTTGGTAATTTTGCTTAATACTACGTGCCCGTAACTCCAGATATCACCCTGCTGGCCAATGACCACAGCATATTGCCCGTCTTTTAATGCCAGCCTTATTTTTTTTGTTGAGTTACCAATGGTGTGGCAATTGTAATTATACCATTGGGTGCTCCAGTTATGCCCGCCAATAATGTAAGTTGTTACCCCTGTTGCACCATATTCATACACATTAATTTCCATGTGCAACATACCATGATTGGCACCTACCGCACCGGGTAGCTTAATAACAATAGCCCCCGTGCTGTTGCCTGAAGTTGACCAGGTTACCAAAGGTCTGGCTACCAGCGGCCCCTGCAACAAGTGACCTGCGGCATTTACATTGCCCGATACATCGAGTTTATGTGCAGGAGCAGTATTGCCGATACCCACATTACCGCTGGGATCAATTGCCATTGCTGTATTGGTAATACCCGCACTATAGTCGTTTGAAGTTCCGAATTTTAAAGTAGAGCCGGCACCTGTAAAAGAAGCCCCGATACGAGCATTAGGTGCATTGCCAATGGCGGCAGGAAAGTCAATAGCTGAATGATAGCCCAAAGTATAAGCTCCACCCACCGTAAGCATTCCTCTTCCGGCACCGGTAAAAGAGGATATTTGGGTACCTGCCACATCCAGTTTGGTAACCGGTGAAGTAGTTCCAACTCCCACATGGCCAAGTTCGCCTACGGTTAACCGGGCATCGGCTAATGTAGCAGAACCGGAACCGGAAGCAGGTCCGTTTAAAATATGTACTTTACCTGTTGCATTTCCGCCAAACCCTGCGCCATCGGTACGTTCAAATACAATGGCGCTTTTGCGGTAAAGCAGATTGTTTTCACGGTAACCAAAATGTAAACCTGTCCACTGTCCTGTACCTAAGGCATTAGCGCCAACCGTTACAAAATCGTTGGCCGGTGATAATACATCCAGTATTTTTTGAGGAGACGACAACCCGATTCCAACATTATCACCGGTATTGGCATTATAAAGGATGGTGCCGCTGCGGGTCCACAAAGCACCGGGACCTGAAATGGAGTTTACATACAGATTATTCCAGCGCAACGAGGGAGAACCCAAGTTGTAGGTAAGGTCGGCATTAGGACCCACATCGCCCCCTACCTGAACTTTAAAAGTTGTTGGTGTGGAAGTTCCTATACCCATATTGCCGGTTCCTGAAAACGTAAGATTATTGCCATTGAGTGCCACATCGGTTGCCGAGGCTAAGGTTCCTCCTAATTTAATATCGGGTGCAGTTCCACCTGTAGAGTTAAGGCCGTTGCTGGCGGTAACACCGGTTACCGTTCCGGAGGTTCCATTGGCAGCAGCGGTTACTCTTCCTTTTGCATCTACGGTAATGTTGGCGTTGGTGTAAACACCCGCGCCTACACCAGTGGTAGTTAAGGTGGGGTTAGGATAGGTGCCGGTTAAATCGCCACCGGCTGCACTGCCGGTATTTATATCATCGGCTCCGTTTAAGTCACCGGTGTTGGTGAGGGTAATGGTTCCGCCAAGGGCTACTGTTCCGCCACCGCTCATACCGGTTCCGGGGTTTACGGTTACACTGGAGTTATTAAGATGGGTGTTTGGAATTTTAGCCCATGCGGGGTTTCCGGCATTATCGGTTAAGTAGGCCTGGTCGGCATTTAAATTGGTAGGGCCGGGTACTAATCCTTTTTGGTTAAGCGCATTATTCACCACATCTATCGTCATGGTAGAAGTGCCCACCAAACGGCCGGTGTTGTTAATTAACTGCACAGCGCTGTTACCGGTAGTAAGGTCTCCGGTGGCAATAGCCCCGGTGGTTACTGAATAGTTTTGCGAACCGGTTACAAACCAGCGGCTTTCGGTTTTGTTGTATTGTATGGTTACGCTGCTGCTGCCGGCTACGCTTACCATATCGCTGCCTGTTAAAGTTTTAAAGGAGTTGGCGGCTGTGGACGAAGCGTTGTTTTTTAAGGTCATTATCTGGCTGGTGGTGTTCACCAAAGTAACCAGTTGCCCATCGGCCCCAGTAGTTGGAACAATGCCGAAAAACGAGAAAGCGGCCGTTGGGCCTGCTATGCGGTAGAAGCCTGCCTTTACACCTGTAGTAATATCCGGGAGGGCAACGTTATCATTCACACCGCCCGAGGCTCCACCATTTGCCAAGGTAAGTACCGGCCCTTCTCTTAGAGAAAGTCCGCCATTTATGTCAAGTTTGGTTTTGGGGTCGTTGGTGCCTATGCCTATGTTTTGGGAAAAACTGTTGGCATAAAAAAATGTCAGGGCAATGGTGAAGAGGTAGATTTTCTGCATAGTCAATTGTTTTATATAAACTTTACTCGCAATTTTCAGACCAATAATGTATGATTAATATGGCAAGATAAGTTGTATGGCTAAAAAGTCAAGAACACCTCGCTTAAAAAGGGCGCATAATGCGCCCTTTTCTGTTTACAGTTCAAACTGGTTATTTGTTCTTTTTCAGCTCTTCTAACTCCTTTTTCATTTGCTCAATCACTGCATTTTGTTCCTCTAATTTTTTCTGTATCTGTTGTAACTTTTCGTTTTGGGTTGTTTGATTTTTATCAAGGGCTTTTACACCGGCAACTAAAAGACCATCCATATCATTAAGACTATAACCCAAAATGTAACCTTGATTTGAAGAAGCCGCACTTTTTGTAAGATCGCTAACGACTACTTCTGCAGGAAGGCTTTGTGCCGAAAATCCGAGGTGTGGATTAACCCGTTTCAAATTGCCGGAATAAGGTTCCGGCTCACCGGTAATCTCATTATTATACTTATAGCGGATAGAGTTGATGCTTCGGATACTGGCTAATGAACTAAGTAAATCCTGATCATGTAGTTCCACAATTTCTTTTTTCATAGTAATGTCACTTATAGTTGTAAAACCTGATGCAGCCACAGTTACCCAGCCACCACCACAACAATTACCTGCATTGAGCCGGTCAGGTGAGTAAGAACCAAACCATTGGGGTGCTGTTTGTCCCGGATTATGGAATGAGATACTCGGATAATAATCTAAAGCCCCGGATCTTTCTAACACCAGGTCTGCCTGATCCCAATCGCCTGTCGACCTGTATCTATAACCACTCATTCTACCACCACCAGGAAAAATGGTAAATCGTTCCGTTCCCCACCCTGAGCCATACACACCATCTCCCCCGTCTTCCCAAATACCCCAACGGTTAACGTTTGAATATCCTCCAATCTGCCAGGTTTTAGCTCCGCCACGATAGCTGAAATTTATCCGCGCTTCATCATTCCCGCCATCGGTAGCTACCGTCAACACGGTTCCCCATGCCTGCCCACCTGAAGAACGTATGATAGCTGCTGCAACATTTCCCGAAGGCGGGGTCACTACAAGCCGGGTATTAGGGCTTAAAGTTCCTATTCCCACATTACCGCCATCGGTAATAGTCATAAAGGTTGAGCCATTGTAATTGCGAATACCTGCATGAGGATTCAGATCGGTTCCGTTATGGTATCCGATATCAAGGAAAGTACTATTCTGTCCACTAGTTCCTATTGCCCAGTGTTTGTGGTTACCGGAAGCCCCTGCATCGTATCCCCCCAGCATAAAACTGGCTCCGTGGTTTCCGTTTCCGCTATTTCCAGACATCATTACCATTTGCGGATAAACACCGGTAACACCAACACTCGGGCGGTCGCTTCCATCTTCCATTATTCCGTTGGCATGTCCACCGGCCACATGCAGTTTACCAAGTGGTGCAGTAGTGCCAATACCTACCTTGCCGGCATTAAAGTAAGAAGGGTTTGAACCATTGCCCGAAATCTGGGCACCTACTCCGGTTCCTGCTCCTCCGTTACCATTCATTACACGAATACCGTAACTAAAGCGGTGCGAAGCCCAACCATCGTTATTATCTACAATATCGCCATCGTCAGCAAGAACAATTCCGCCACCGGTAGCATTATTCTGGCTTACAAATAAACTGCCATCTACCCTGCCTCTTCCGCTAACCCAAAACTCGGCTGACTGAGCACCGCCATACTGGTTTTGAATATAACTTCCGCTGCCCCCCGGAATATCGCCTCCCCCGGCAATGGATAGATTTCCGCTCGCATCAGATTTTACTAAGCCGGCAGTAAGGCTTCGGATGCGGGTGCTGCCGTTAACATCTAATACTGCTGTAGGGCCTGTGGTTCTAATACCTACTTCACCAATATCGGGCTGAAGTAGAAGTTTATTGCAACAACCGCTCGCATAAGTAGTACGGTCAGCCCAGTGCCCATCAATATAGGTTTGTATAGTGTTCGTGTTATCTCCATGTATTTGTCCCATGGCAATTCCGTCTGAACCCGTAGATACATCCAGTTTAGCATTCGGATTCATTATTCCTACACCCACATAACGGTTTGAGCCGTCAATTGTCAAAGTTGTACTTCCGGAATTAATCGCAGAGTGAGGATTGGGAATATTTGCTGCATATCCAAAGTCTAAAAATTGTGCACGTGCACCCCAGTTACCCTGGTTAACAACAAACTTGCGGTAATCGTTAGCATCGGCAGGGTTGTAGGTAGCAAAGGTTAAAGTAGAGCCATGACTGGGGTTTGCCTGGCTGGAAGCAATAACTAAATCGCTATATGCCGAAGACATGACAAACTGTGCTCTACCGTTGGCACTGGTAGGAGCATCAATACCTTCAAACCTGTTTTGCCCGCCATCGGCACCGGATTGGTGAAGATTTATTTTGCCCATTACGTGCAGTTTCGATGCAGGATTCGACACTCCCATACCTACATTACCTTTTACATACATTCTTCCGCTACCTCCTTCAATGTCTACCAACGGATCCCAACCTGAAGACCAGAACCCCCAGTGTTTATCGGAACTCATGTGTATACCAAAGCCCGGCCTGCCAAAAACACCTCTAGTCGAATTACCTTTTATCAACCCATCGTCATACCCGCCCGTTCTGAGCCAGGTTACACGGGGCCATTCATCAGCATCGGCTGTACTAAACCCGCCTAAAATTGTCTGGGTGCCGTCATTATATATTGGAGAAGCAGAAGCAACCCATGATGCACCATTATGATATAGTGTTTGACCGGTTGACCCTGCAGGCAGTGTTCCTCCGGGTATATCATTTGTAGTAAGTACTCGCACCCAAGCTTGTGCGGGGTTGTCATTTGTTTTACGAAACCAAAGATTTTGGTCATAGAAACTACCGGCAAACTGCATAGCGAAGTTGTTTGCAGGGTTGTTATGCCTTACATCCAACAAATGCCACCATGAACTTGCTCCCGCAGGATAATTGGTTGGTGTTGAAGTTTCAAAGAAACCACTTCTTGCACCGGCATCGCCTCTCAATCCGGCATTGTCCCTGTACTCTGTTCGGGCAAGACTATTGCCCCAGTAAACTATACCGGTTGCTTTGATGTTACCGGTAACATCCAATCTCTCGGAAGGTGCTGTGGCTCCTATTCCAAAATTACCATTCGAAAGTATTCTGGCGCGCTCAGCATTACCGGTATAAAGTTCTAAACCGTGCGCGTTGTTGCTTGCTGAAGCTCCCCGTAAAACCATAGTGGCACCGGTAGCGGTCCAGCCGCTACCGCCACTTACTACCATGTGTTTGTTATCGGCATCGGTTCTTAAATAGGGGTCGGCAGCCTGAATTACAAAATGCCCGCCTGTGTAAATACTGCCTGTAGAGCGGGTTTCACCGGTTACATCTAACTTGTAAGCAGGGGCTGAATTGCCTATGCCCACGTTTCCGGCTCCAGAATTAATAGCAAGATTAGCCCAGGCAGTAAGCGTGGAATTATGGCCTCCGATATGTGCCACCCCACCCAATTCTCCCATTATAACCGAAGCGGTGGTATAACCAAATGCCGCTCCGCCTTTCCAACTTCCCGGGGTGTTGCTATAACCACGCAGGGTTACTAACTGCCCGTCTGTAGTAGCATCACCAACACTTAACTGATGTTGCGGAGCAGAAGTTCCGACACCAACATTACCGTTATCGAAAATGCTGCTGGTGCTGCTTAACGTTCCGGTGGTAGGGCTGGTGGTTGTCCATTTAGGAACATAGTTAGTCGTACTGGCACCGGTAATAGTTCCACCGGTTGGGGTGGTTGGCACCCATGCGGTACCGTTCCATTGAATAACTTGTCCGTTACTGGCGCCCATTTGATTAAGGTCAACCGCTGCAACGCTGCCATCGGCAATTTCCGTGCTGCCTACAGCGCCTGAATTTATTTGCAAATTGCTGAATGTTCCGTTCACGTCTCCGCCCGCTGTGGAAGCAGTAGTAACATCATCACCGGCATCGGTATCACCGGTGTTGTTTACAGTAATAGAACCCGCTGCGCTTACCACATTAATGCCGGTTCCGGAAGAAATAGTTGTATTTAAATAAGTATTGCTTCCGTTGCCAATGGCAATTTGCCCGGCACCAATAGCGGTTAAGCCGGTTCCGCCTTTATCAACCGGTACAACTCCCAAACCTATGGTGGGGTTGGCTCCACCGGTGGTGGTAAGGGGCGAACTAACCGAAATGCTGCTGACTGTTCCGCTGGCATCGCTTAGCTTTTGCCAGTTGGGAGCGCCAGAGGTGCCGGTGTTGGTATATAAGCCGGCAGGTGCTAAAGTGGCTCCGGTGTTGTAAATAACCAAGCCCTTTTTGGGGTTGGGAATAGTGGTGGCATCGTTGGCCGAAAGCAGGTTTACGTTAGGAAACGAAACCCCCTTATTGGTGGAGGTAACGTCTAAAACAGTAGAAGCATCGGGGCTGGAGGTTCCAATACCCACTTTGCCTTCAATAATGGCTCCATCGGTGGGGGCGGCTGTGCCCGTGTAGCCCGAACCTACCGATAGGTTACCGCTTACTGCCGCTTTGCTGGCGGGAGTAGGGGTGCCTATACCTACGTTTTGTGAAATTGCCTGAAAGCTAAATACACTTAACACGGTAACAGCGAGGAGAAGTTTTTTCATAGAAGAGATTTTTTGACGCTGATTAATTGCAAAAATCAGACCACAAAGGTAAAAAAGACTGATTAGCCCCCTAATATAAGATGCAAGTAAAGACCTGTCAACCTGCCCAACAAAAAGGGCGCATGATGCGCCCTTTTGTATACACAATCTAATGAAAATTTACTTCTTCTTCAGTTCTTCTAACTGGGTTTTGATAGCACTTAGCTGCTCCTGCAATAAACGGTTCTGGCTTTTCAATTCGTTCATTTCGTTTTGAATATTACCTGAAGCAGCAGGTTGGCTTACGCCTTTTAACTGTTCAATTTGCTGCTGTTGTTCCTTTATTGCTTCAATCAGGTAAGGGCTAAGGGCAGAATAGTTTACAAACAATCCGTCTTTCCCTTGGTCTTCTACTACCCCCGGCATTATATCTTTAACTTCCTGAGCCAGAATACCTGCTGTAAGTACCGGTTTATCGCCTTTGGCAAGTTCCTCCGCATTTTTCTTAAACGCATACGTGTAGCCGCCAACAGCTAATACTTTATTAAGTGCACCGGTAACCTGTTTAATATCCTGTTTACGAGTGGCATCAGATGCCTGAACCCATCCACCGCTGGTATTTACATAGGAATACAGACCCATTCCATCTTCGTCAAATAGTTTTAGCAGCTGGTCATCACCGGGGCTCCAAATGTTGAAGTTGTTGCCGTTTGCCTGTAGCCCACCGCTTTCGCCATAGCTGGTTTCAAGCAACACTCCCTGATCCGCAAATCCAAAGCCGGATGCACCATTAAATTGGCCAACATTCGTAAACTTATAAATATTGTATCCGGTAGCCCAAATATCTCTGGCAATTAAATTTTCATAGCCTGTACCCGGATTATCTTTGATAGCGATTCTTGCGTTGCTTTCAATAGTAATATTAGAAGCCACCATACCACCCCAGTGAAAACCTAAATGAGGGGGGGTGCCGCCTGCACCCGAAAAATTAGACTCTCTTAACTCTAAGCTGGCCTGACCATAACCGGTAGATGTAGAGGAAGAGGCAATCTGCCAGTCACCGTTACCGTTGTTGGGTATATAACCAAGCGCAGCAACTTCGGATGCGATATTGCCGGTATGAATGGTCTTTCTCCACGGGGTAAAAGTTCCATTGTTTGCACCGGTTCCTCCGGAGTATGTTCTTGTCCAAATATTTTCATCGTAATAGCTGGCGGCAATTTGAAAACCGTGGTCGTTACCGGTGTTGCTGTGTCTCACATTGATCATGTTATACCAGCTTCCTCCCGGTGCATTGGCAGCACCACTCGATTGATAAAACCCACTGGGCACAGAGTTATTAAAGTTACCGTTATCTGCAATCATGTTGCTGCCATCCAACCAGGCAGCGGGTTTGCTGGTAACCTGCCCCCACGTGTGGGTATGTGATATCGGAGCAAAAGCACTATGCAGCCATCCGTAATTGCTGGTCCAGAGCTGGCCTGCATCATTTAAAATCATTCTGCGGTTGCTGGCGTCATCGCCTCCGTATAACCAAACAAAAGGGTAGCCTCCATTGTTTCCATATCCGGTTACACCATCGGTTCTGAAAATCATTGAACGCGAGTTGCCATAAAGCCTTACGTGGCCGTCATCGGCCGTTCCACCGCGGTACCAAGCGTTGTTATAGATATTGCCGACTGTTTTAAGCTCGTTAATGTAGCTGGTAGAGGCAGGGTCGGTATAATAACCGGTATTATCGTTATCGTAAAAAATAGGTGCACGTGAGCTTGACGAAGCAAAGGTGTTACCTGCGTTATCTACCCTTAGAGACCAGTTACGGGACGAATTCAGAAAGCCTATTTCATTGCTGGTTGTCCAGTGCACATATCCTCTTGCCGTGGCATCGCCAATAGTTCCTTTAATGCCACCGTTGCCGCTGCCGGTTCGCATAATCATATCCGCACCATCGTTCGGATAAATATGCCAGCCGTTGTTGCTCCAATAGGTGCCATCATTATCATTATGGCGCAACCAGTTATTGATATAAATTTCTGCTGCATTATCAATTGAATTACCTCCCATAGCAAGTGTAGTGGTGGCGGTATGATTACCGAGGTTATCGCCTGCGCCTATAGCGCCCGGAGCTACCCATGAGGCATTTCCGGTGGCATCTGAAACCAACACCTTACCGGTACCCGGTGAACCACCTCCTATTTTTATGGTACCATCAATAGTTGCACTGCCCACGGTATGTATGTTGCCGTTATTAGAGTTGATGGAAAATTTTACGGTAGGTGCTGTGGCATTGTTAGGGCCCGATTCAAAAAGCCATCCGTAGTCGCCTACGTTTTCAATATTAAATCTGCGCGCCCAGGAAGTAACACCGGATATGGCGTCAGATGGTGAAGCAGTACCGTTAGGTGCGTTGGTGCCGCCTGCGGGTGCCATATAATCATACCAGGTAACAAAGTTTGGGTCGTACCAGCTAATGCCGTGCGCACCGGAGCCCTGCCCATCGCTTGTTTTTTGATAAAGTATACCACGGTTTAAAATATTGCCGTTTACCTCCAGCCTTTGCGAAGGACCGGTAGTGCCTATACCCACGTTACCCGCATAAGTGCCCTGAAGACCCACATACATTTGAGTAGCAGCCCCGTTATAGGATTGGAAATAATAACCTGTAGTGCCACCCACGTTCAGCGAACGGTAAGCGCCATTAGAGGCATCCTGATAATAGCCGGCAGCAATATTGGTTCCCAGTATTGCACTGGCACCGGCAGTTAATGTTCCTCCTACAACACCGTTACCGCTGATATTAAAATTAGAAGACGCCTGCTGTGAAGTAGTGTTTTGAATATAACCGGTTGCAATATCCTGCGCAAAGGCTATATCTTTATACGATGAGTAAGGTGTAGCACTGTTCCAAGCCTGCTGGTAAATGCGCATACCGATGGCTGATTTATTAAACACTAATAGGTTATCGCTGCCGCCTGAGCCATCGGTGTATGAACGAAGGTGAAGAAAGTCGGCCCAGGGTGCTGTATTGTTATTGTTGAAAGAGGTGAAGCCGAATTTAGAGTATCCGCTGCTAATAGCGTTGGGCTCAATAATACGGTCATCTATTGCTTTCCACTGCCCGTCAAGATTAGCAGTTACCAACCCTGCGCTGAAATTACCCGAACCATCGCGCATAACAAGAGTAGAAGCGGTATTGGCGCTGGTAGCGGCATCCAGTTTAGTTTTATCGGCAGCACTCATACTGCCCGCAGCACCCGAAGTTGCCGGAGTAATGCTGATAGCCGGAGTAGCTCCGCCTGATGATACAATAGGTGCTGTGCCGGTAACACTGGTCACAGTTCCACCGGTGCCGTTGCTGGCTGCGGTTACCCGGCCTTTAGCATCTACGGTAATGTTAGCGTTGGTATACGAACCTGCGCCTACACCGCTGGCAACTAAAGCAGGGTTAGGATACGTACCGGTTAAATCGCCACCGGCTGTGGCGCCAATGTTTACATCATCGGCTCCGTTTAAGTCACCGGTGTTGTTTACAGTAATAGAACCCGCTGCGCTTACCACATTAATGCCGGTTCCTGATGTAATGGTCGTATTTAAATAAGTATTGCTTCCGTTGCCAATGGCAATTTGCCCCGCACCAATAGCCGTTAAACCCGTTCCGCCTTTATCTACCGGCACAACTCCCAAACCTATAGTGGGGTTGGCTCCACCAGTGGTGGTAATGGGCGAACTAACCGAGATGCTGCTAACTGTGCCGCTGGGCATCGCTTAGTTTTTGCCAGTTGGGCGAAGCAGGTATACCGTTATTAATGTATAAGCCCGCCACCATTCCGTTACCACCGGTATGGTAAACTACCAAACCTGTTTTAGGGCTGGTGAGCGGGGCGGCTGTATTTACGCCCTGTAAAACCACATTGGGGAACGAAACCCCTTTATTGGTGGAGGTAACGTCTAAAATAGTAGAAGCATCGGGGCTGGAAGTTCCAATGCCCACTTTACCTTCAATAATAGCTCCATCGGTTGGGGCGGCTGTGCCGGTGTAACCCGAGCCGACCGATAGGTTACCACTTACTGCCGCCTTGCTGGCAGGTGTGGGCGTGCCTATACCCACATTTTGTGCGTATGAAAGGCTGCCAAACAATAGAAAGGTTGCCGGGAGGAGAAGAAATTTCTTCATAGCTGAGTTTTTTTGCAGACACTTTAAGGAGGCGCTGCGGTTATTCAATAAAAAAAACTAAACCGGCATTAAGCCGGGTAATCGGAACAAACTTGCCTGAATGGATGATTAACAAGGGCAAGAACGGTACGACAACAACGTAATGTTAACAATAATAAAGCCACTTATACCTATTAAACTCATAGTTTTAAATGCACTATGAAATGTTGATGGTGAACAGTGCAGAGGTATACCGCTTGTGTAGCTTTTTAGTTACACCTGTTCCAGAATAGTATACAAGGGTTTGGTTGTTGCATCAAAGAAGAAATCATCTTCAGCGTTTCCGCTTTTCTTGGTTTGGCGACCACATTCGGAGGAATCCCGTTAGCTTGGCATTGCTGCTTGAAAGCACGGTTGTCAAACCCTGCATCGGCATTTACGAATAATCCATCGCTGCTGATATTGGCCTGTTTTAATTGGGAAAATATATTTTGAAGTTGTAGTTTGAATTGGTAGGCATAGTTGTGTTGTCCGGCAATGACCGGACTGCAACAAAGCGGCAACAGGTGAATCCACCCCGCTTGCCACGCACCTTCTTTGCTCCATTTCTGATAATGATGAAAAACTCTATTCCAGCTATACTTTTGTTGAGGGAATAATTCCTGTATAGGTAAGTATCGCTACTGAACAGCTGATTTTAGTTTGTATAAAACAGCCCGTACAATTAACCATAAGAAAATCTGGCTCACATAGCCTCTCTGAGCAATAGGTAACTTTGGAACAATCCCTTTTTTATAGTAGCTATCGCTCGATAGTTACATTTTTAGCGGGGTAGGTAGTTTCTTTTTTTCTACGCTATCCCGCTTTTCTACCACTTAAATTTCCTCTGTGTAAAAAGTTTAAACAACTTTAATCTAAAACAGCGTAGGGTTTTTCCCTGATATATTTCCTTCGTGCTCCAGCAGCCACTGCTTGCGCCACAGGCCACCTGCATAACCGGTCAGCTTTCCGTCCTCACCGATAACGCGGTGGCAAGGGAGAATGATAGCAATAGGGTTTTTACCATTGGCGAGGCCCACAGCACGAACGGCATCGGGGTTCTTAAGTTTCTTTGCAATGGCACCGTAAGAAGTAGTATCACCGTAAGCTATTTTCTTCAGTTCGCCCCACACCTTCTTTTGAAAGATGCTGCCTTCGGGTTTTATTTTTACATAAAACTGCCTGCGCGTGCCGGCAAAATATTCTTCCAGTTCACGCTTGCACTCCAGCAGCACATCGGGCACCTTTTCAGCCGCTTCATCTTCCTCTATTACAAACTCTACCGAGGTTATAAAGGTATTGGTGCCTGAAATTTCCATGGAGCCAAGCGGAGTTTGCAGATAGGTATGGAAACGCTTTTTCATCTGATGTCTAATTGATTTTTCAAAGGACAGATGGAATGCCCTTCGTTACATTCATTCTTACATTGGAACTACGGGCATTTCATTGCCCCCTAAAATTACCGTTTAAAACAGAGCATTACAAAAAAAGCCCCCCGAAAAAATCGGAGGGCTTTGTATTAAGCAATTTTTATTAACGTCTTTCCTTCCAAATACAAAGTATCGGGGTCAAAGTCTATATTGTTTTGCCAAACCACGGTTCCGTATTCTGCATGGGCAGTTGCAAAAAGCACTGCATTTTTTAAGCTTTTAAATACACCGGTTTCCAAATACGGTTTCATGTCAAATGTTTTGGTTTCGCCATTTTTAAAAACCAGATGCAGCGTATAGTCAGGCTGTGTTTTTACTTTTTCTACTCTCGGGTTCATACCATTTTATCTAAGTGGCTCAATTTTAAAAATCTCGTTTCCCTTTACTGCCAATTCCCAATTTGCCATCAGTTCATCCTGATGTATTTCTATCCACGCTTTTACCAATTTCATTTTACCGGTGGGCAATTCGCCTTCCAAAACTTCACCGTCAGGAATTCTGACAACAACTTCAAACTCGCCATACTTTACATGAATGTGCGGATGGTTATGCTGCTTAGTATCCAGATAATACATGGTTACGATCAATCCATAAAACATAGCAAGAACCGGCATAGTAATTTTTTGTTGAAACAAAGTTATTGATTTCTTTTTTACTGTAAACAGAGCATTACAAAAAAAGCCCCCTGAAAAATCGGAGGGCTTTGTATTCTGCCTTTCAAGTCCCCTTTACCTTGCTCCGCCAAAGCGCTTCGCGAAGGCGAGGAGGGATTTAGGGGTTTTAATCAAACTTCAAGTCAAGCGCTAAACCTCTCAACTCGTGCATTAACACGTTGAACGATTCAGGTATTCCGGCTTCCGGTAAGTTGTCGCCCTTCACAATAGCTTCGTAAGTTTTCGCACGACCTATAATGTCATCCGATTTAACCGTGAGCAATTCCTGAAGAATGTTCGAAGCACCGTATGCCTCTATAGCCCAAACCTCCATTTCTCCGAAACGCTGTCCCCCGAACTGTGCCTTACCACCCAGCGGCTGCTGCGTAATAAGCGAGTAAGGTCCGATAGAACGTGCGTGCATCTTATCATCTACCATGTGAATCAGTTTCAGCATATAGATAATACCAACGGTTGTTTGCTGGTGGAAACGCTCGCCTGTTTCGCCATCGTATAAGTAAGTAGAACCGAATTCAGGTAAACCTGCTTTCTTGATGTAAGCGGCTATTTCGTCAAGGCTTGCACCGTCAAAAATAGGAGTGCCGAACTTAACACCCAGCTTCTGACCTGCCCATGCCAAAACGGTTTCGTAAATCTGACCCAGGTTCATACGCGAAGGTACCCCCAGTGGATTCAGAACGATATCTACGGTAGTTCCGTCTTCGAGGAACGGCATATCTTCTGCACGAACAATACGCGCTACAATACCCTTGTTACCGTGGCGTCCCGCCATTTTATCACCTACTTTCAGCTTGCGTTTCTTGGCAATGTAAACCTTAGCCAGTTTCAACACACCGCTTGGTAATTCATCACCAATGCTGATGTTGAATTTCTCGCGCTTGTATTTACCCAGTTCTTCGTTTACGCGCATGTTGTAGTTGTGCAGCATCTGCTTCACCAACACGTTTGCATCTTCGTCCTTGGTCCAGTTGTTACCATCAATTACAGCGTAGTCAATATCGTGAAGAAGCTTGGCAGTGAACTTAGTTCCCTTGCTTACTAATTCTTCGCGGTAGATAGTCTGTATACCGTTGGTAACTTTGCCGCTGAGCACGCTCATCAACTTGTCGATGAGAGTATCTTTAATGTCGGAAAACTTCTTGTCGTAATCCTTGTCAAGTTTCTCGAGCATTGATTTTTCTTTCACCTTCGAAGTCTTATCCTTCTTAGCGCGTCCGAATAAACGCTTGCTGATAACTGTTCCTTCCACCGAAGGCGGAACCTTCATCGAAGCATCTTTCACATCACCGGCCTTATCACCGAAGATAGCGCGTAACAATTTCTCTTCCGGTGTAGGGTCGCTTTCACCTTTTGGAGTTATTTTACCAATCAGAATATCTCCTTCTTTTACTCTTGCACCTACACGGATGATACCGTTATCATCCAAATCTTTAGTTGCTTCTTCGCTTACGTTCGGTATATCCGGTGTTAACTCTTCTTCACCCAGTTTGGTATCGCGAACTTCCATTTCAAACTCTTCTACGTGAATAGAAGTGAAAATATCATCGCGAACAACGCGCTCAGAAATTACAATCGCATCCTCAAAGTTGTAACCCTTCCATGGCATGAACGCCACTTTCAGGTTTGCACCGAGTGCTAACTCTCCGCCTTGTGTGGCAAAACCTTCGCAGAGGATTTCACCTTTCTTCACCTTCTGTCCTTTCTTCACGATTGGCTTCAGGTTAATACAGGTGCTCTGGTTGGTTTTTAAGAACTTAGGTAAGTTGTAAGTAACTTTATCATCGCGGAACGAAACCAGTCTTTCTTCTTCGGTTCTTTCGTACTTCACGGTAATCTGGTTCGCATCTACATACTCCACCACACCGTCTTTTTCAGCGTTAATTAAGTTACGCGAATCAACAGCTACCTTTGCTTCCAAACCGGTTCCTACAATAGGAGCCTGTGGTTTCAACAAAGGCACCGCCTGACGTTGCATGTTCGAACCCATCAAAGCACGGTTCGCATCATCATGCTCCAGGAACGGAATCAGTGATGCAGAAACACCCACAATCTGGTTCGGAGCCACGTCCATGTATTGAACTTCTTCCGGTCCGAGGATAGGGAAGTCGCCCTGGAAACGTGATTTGATTTTATCGTTGGTAAAGTTTCCTTTATCATCCATAGCGATATTGCTCTGGGCAATTTTCACTAAATCTTCTTCTTCAGCCGAAAGGAATTCAACTTTGCCTTTCAGGTTTACACGGCCCTTCTCAACCTTGCGGTAAGGGGTTTCGATAAAGCCCATATCGTTCACCTTAGCGTGAACGCAAAGTGTAGAAATCAAACCGATGTTCGGTCCTTCCGGTGTTTCGATAGTGCAAAGACGGCCGTAGTGAGAGTAGTGAACGTCACGAACCTCAAAACCTGCACGCTCTCTCGAAAGACCACCGGGTCCTAATGCCGATACACGTCTTTTGTTCGTGATTTCAGCTAACGGATTGGTTTGATCTAAGAACTGAGAAAGCTGCGATGTTCCGAAGAATGAATTGATAACCGAAGAAAGAGTTCTTGCGTTAATCAAATCTACCGGAGTGAACACCTCATTATCACGCACGTTCATACGCTCGCGGATGGTTCTGGCCATACGGGCCAAACCAACTCCGAACTGTGTGTAAAGTTGTTCTCCAACTGTACGAACACGTCTGTTGCTCAAGTGGTCAATGTCATCAATTTCCGCTTTCTGGTTCGAAAGGTTAACGAGATATTTTACGATGTGGATGATATCGGTCTTCGTCAATACCTTCGTATCCATATCAATATCCAGCTCAAGCTTCTTATTGATTTTGTAACGGCCTACTTCACCTAAATCGTAACGCTTGTCGCTGAAGAATAATTTTTCGATGATACCACGCGCAGTTTCTTCATCAGGTGGTTCAGAACCACGCAATTGCTTGTAGATGTGGTTCAACGCTTCTATTTCTGAGTTCGAAGTATCTTTGTTAAGCGTGTTGAAGATGATAGAGTAATCGGCACCTACGGCATCTTTGTGAACGAAAATGCTCTTGGTTCCCGAATCAATAATCAACTGGATGTTCTCTTCATCTATAATGGTATCGCGCTCTAACAATACTTCGTTACGCTCAATAGAAACCACTTCACCGGTATCTTCATCCACAAAATCTTCCATCCATGTTTTCAGCACCCGTGCCGCTAATCTTCTGCCAATGGCTTTAGAGGCACTCTTCTTGCTGGCTTCAATTTCATCGGCCAAATCAAACAAGGTCAAAATATCTTTATCGGTATCGTAACCAACTGCGCGAAGCAACATGGTTACAGGGAATTTCTTTTTACGGTCAATGTAAGCATACATTACATTGTTGATGTCCGTAGCAAACTCCATCCACGCTCCCTTGAAAGGAATAACGCGCGCAGAATAAATCTTTGTTCCGTTCGGGTGCATTGACTGACCGAAGAACACGCCCGGACTTCTGTGCAATTGCGAAACGATTACACGCTCAGCACCGTTTACAATGAACGTTCCTTTCGGAGTCATGTAAGGAATGTTTCCTAAGAACACATCCTGAACGATGGTTTTGAAATCGATGTGCTCAGGGTCGTTGCAGGAAAGTTTCAACTTAGCTTTCAAAGGAACGCAGTAAGTCAAACCTCTTTCAATACATTCTTCGATAGAATATCTTGGAGGGTCAACGAAATAATCGATGAATTCTAATACGAAAATGTTACGGGTATCGCTGATAGGGAAGTTCTCTCTGAAAACGGTGTGCAAGCCTTCGAACTTACGGTTTTCGGGAGTGGTTTCGAGTTGAATAAATTCCTTAAAAGTTTCTAACTGAATATCGAGAAGGTCCGGTTGTTCGTCAGGGAGTTTAATTTTACCGAAGTTGATTCTTTCAGCGTGTTTTTTCAGTGTTTCTGCCATGGTAACATTGATTGATGTAGTTAACTAATCTCCTGAATACAAATAAAAATGCGAGTGTCTTTTGTTCAAAAAAACGAACTAAAACACTGGTAAAATGAGCATTATTATACTGATATTTTGGAACCGGTTTTGCAAAACGGAGCGCAAAGATAGCTTTCGAGGGGAGAGTTCCAAATAGTTGGCAGAAAATTTGTGAGGGGGCTGCGGAGCAGGCGTTTGCTGCTTTGGGTTGGCGGTTAATTGTAACGCAGAAACAGCGGCTTGTTACGTGAGCGGATGGGTGGTTTGCAAGGGAACTAAAGGCTGAAACAGCACCTCCCTAAATCCCTCCGAAGGAGGGACTTTAACAAACACGGAAGAGAAAGTGCGTTACAGAGGGGATGAAAGACGAAACACAAGGGAAAAAATGTGAAACGCGGATGCGAAACCCCGTTACACGCCATTTAAAACGCGATACAGGGGTTGGAAAACGCATTACAGGGAAGAAAAAGTTGGCTACACGGAAAGCAAAAGGCGAAACGGGGATGAAAAGGTGTGAAACAAGGAAGTGAAAGGCTGTTACAGAATAGGAAAAACGGGATACAGGGATAGCCCTAGCTTCGACAAAATATTGTTGGTGACATCCAGATGAAAAAACGGGACTAAAACACCCACAACAGCAGAAAAATTGGAGTAGCCGCGTACCGCGCGGCTACTTTATTGTTTGATTATTTTTTTTGTAGTTGTTTCACCGTTGGATTGAACGGTAACGAGGTAAATGCCATTCGGCAGCCAACTTAAATCAAGCACTTCCGTGTAATTCATGGCTAAGTTGTTTTCTTTTCTCTGGTAAACCACCCGCGCAAGCACATCAGTAATTGTAAACGTTGCTTCATGATTAGCCATTCCCTCTCCTTCGGAGAGGGTTAGGGAGAGGTAACTGCTAAACGGGTTGGGGTAAACTTGTATTTGTCTTGTGTTTGGTGTCTCCTGTCCATCGTCTATGCCCACCAAACAATTCTCCACCTCACACCCATTATTATCTAGCTTTAATAACCATCCAACCTGCCCTGGTATTTGGCCTGGGTTTTGGCATTGTCCTACCGCAACAAAACCGGTCGATAATACATCAATATCAGTTAAAAAGTTAAGGGTTTGAGATGTGCTAATGCCTCTGTAAGTTTTTTCCCAAATTACATTGCCTGAGGTATCTAGCTTTACTATGTAACCATTTAAAGCAGTGTCTATACCGTAGTAAGCTATATGACCTGCAGCAACAAAACTACCATCCTGCAATTCTTCAATATCACTAATCTCATTGTATATACTTCTGGCGTTACTACATTTATGTGTCCACTGTTTATTAAAGCTACTATCCATTTTTACTACTATAGCATCAAATGACGTTAAAGAAAAACCCGTTTGGTAGTTTTTCTTCTGCGCACCATAAATAAACCCTCCATCTTTTGTTTGAAGCAAACCCTCGGCAACGTAAGTGCTGTCGTTAGGATCAAACCATTCCCTTATCACAGTCCCACCGGTATCTACTTCAATCAACCATGTATTGGCATGTTCTGGTGTGTTGTTGTCACTTCTGAATGCCCCCAACATTAAATTACCATTATTCAGTTCAATAATACTTTGGGCATAATTGCGTTTAACTGAGTTGTAATACTTTTCCCAAATCCTGTTTCCATTTGTATCTATCTTCACTAAAACGACATTTGCGTCATTTTGTATGCTGTCTGTTTTTACACCGGTTATATAATAAAATCCATCACTATGCTGCAACATTTTCATACCGGCAAATACAAAAGTGTTAGGTGTAGAATAGTTATATACAGTTACAGAATCAAGCGTTGAAAATTCGGCTACAAATAATTTATTGGCCGACTCGAAAGCGTAGCCAGTTAATAAAAACTTGTCTGATGAATTTCTCATGAGAGTATTGTGAAAAGCACCGTACTCGCTATTTGCATAATCATAAAAAGACTTACTCGCTATCACTTCACCAGTTGAATTCAATTTAGCAAGGTAAACCCTGTTTTGTTGAAAGGCAGGCATTGAATCAAACGTTACACCTGTTACATAAAAATTGCCACTATCTTCCACGACACTGCTAAACAGTAAAAGCGGTCTGCCCTCAAGATAAGTTTTGTTTAAATAGCTCTGCCCTTTTACATTAAAGCTAAAAGCAAAGAATGCAAGTACTATAAGTACTTGCGTTCTTTGCTTTTGTATTAAACATTCTTTCATTTCAGAATAATAAATTTATCCTTTAGTAATGCCCTCCCCTCGCTTTCTATTCGCCCTTGTTGGTGTTCCCATCAACGTCACATGCACCCGAGCCAAGCCGTTGTTTGGTGTTATCACCAACAACAGAAGCCTGGCTAACAAACTCATTTCCTCCCTCAACATTTGCATTACCAACGTGCGCCAACTAAACATATGCGGCATACTTCCTATTTTTATCAAGTGAACTTCAAACACTACCTGCAATTTTTCACTGCTACTATCCTCCACTGGAAACCCCTCGCACTTGTTGGTGTTCCCATCAACGTCACATGCACCCGAGCCAAGCCGTTGTTTGGTGTTATCACCAACAACAGAAGCCTGGCTAACAAACTCATTTCCTCCCTCAACATTTGCATTACCAACGTGCGCCAACTAAACATATGCGGCATACTTCCTATTTTTATCAAGTGAACTTCAAACACTACCTGCAATTTTTCACTGCTACTATCCTCCACTGGAAACCCCTGCTCCAAAACGATGCTTACAAAGATATAATTCTAAGCAGTATGAGATTTATAGTAGAAGATAAACGTGCTGTTATTACCTCTTTCGTAATCATACCTAACCACATTCATCTCATCTGGCAGATAAGTGATAACTACGAAGTGCATCAGGTGCAGCAGAGTTTTCTCAAATACACTGCACAGCAAATCAAATTCGATTTACAGAAGAACAACCCCAAACTACTCGAAGAGTTTCGGGTAGATGCAAAAGACAGGCAATACCAGTTCTGGGAGAGAAATCCCCTAAGCATTGATTTATTTAGCGAACCCGTGTTCCGACAGAAGTTCGATTACATTCATAATAACCCGGTACAGGTGAAATGGAAGTTGGCTGTGTTTCCTGAAGATTACAAATTTTCATCTGCCCGGTTTTATGAAACCGGTGTGAACGATTATCCTTTCCTTACGCATTTTGCCGGATAGCCATTAGCCGCGCAAATGTTGTTGGTGAAAACACCGAACAACAGCTACGCTGGGGCAAGTTTGGCGGAACAGGAAAACCAACAAAAGCAGAATAGTATCAGTCTATCTCACTTTGCCCTTCCATCCCTGTTAAATTCCCCCTCTTTAACAAAAGTATTTCATTTCCGCCTTCTCCCCTGTGGTTTCCGCCTTCTCCCCCTTAACTTCCCTTAACAACTCTGTCGTTTCCGCCTTCTCCTCCTTGGCTTCCGCCTGCTCCCCAACCGTTTCCGCCTTCTCCCTTTTAACTTCCGTCTTCGGGTATATCGTTTCCGCCTCCTTCCTTTTCGTTTCCGTCTTCTCCAAAATGGTTTCCGCCTTTGGGTAAACCCTTTCCGCCTTCTCCCCCTTAGCTTCCGTCTTCGGCAAAGCGGTTTCCGTCCTCTCCGGCATTGTTTCCGCCCACTTCCCTTTGGCTTCCGCCTCCTCCCTTTTCATTTCCGTCTTCTCCCCTTTTGTTTCCGCCTTCTCCTGTTTGGCTTATCCCTCCGCCTCAAAAACTGGTAGCTGGCTGTTTCTCCCCTCTCTCTTGGGAGAGGGGTCGGGGGTGAGGTCTGTCACAGAATTGTAAAAAAAAACTTAAAGCGTACAATTTCAACAATACCGCCAGCGTTAATAAAAAAACGAACAAATGAAGCACCGGTACAATTTTGTAACAATAAAATCTGGAAATCATGTTAATCGCAGACTACAAGTTCAAACAGTCCGAACTCTACACCATCGGTCGCCTTATCCTTAGTGCTGTTTTAAAACCAACCGTCTTGCCCCGCTTCTCGGCTTTCAAAGGCAAATATACCGCTGCCTGGGTAGCCGACCGTCTTCTTCAAATCGACAATGCCGAAGACAAACCCGATGAAGAAACCCGCAACGCAGTCCACGAAATCGCCCGCGGCCAGTTGCTCGAATATGTCGAAGATGCACTCATCGCCTTCCGCTCACTCGAGCGCTACATTCTCGAAGTCTTTCCGCCCCTCGCCCAAAAAGCTTCCATCGAATCTGCCGGTGGCACCAAATACTCCGATGCAGCCGACTCCGACTTCGATGCCTGTCAGCAAATGCTCAACAGCGCTGTCAACTTCATTGTCGCTAACGAAGCCACGCTTAGTAACGGTGGCCTCAACATGCCCGCAGGTTTCCGGGGCGATACAGAAACACTTCTCGCAAACTTTCAGGCAAAACACAACGAGTTTCTCAGTAGCGAAGCCGGCTCCGAAATTCAAACCGAAGAAAAAATCGCAAGCAACAATGCCATCTACGACACTATCATCACCACCATCAATGGCGATGCCCAGGTTATTTACCATTTGCCAACCGAAGATGCCATCCGCAGACAGTTCGTGCTCGAGCATCAACTCTTCCTCGTGCGCGGTGCCGGTGTCGCAGGTATCCGCCTCCATGTCACCGATTCCGTCACCGGTGCCGATGTCGAAGGCGCAGCCTTTGCCATTCCTTCCGAAGAAGTCGAGGAACTTACCAACGCCACCGGTCGTGTTCTTGTGCTCCAGCTCGCTGCCGCTGAATACTTCGTAAAAGTTACTATGCCTGGCTACAACGAATTCACCGCCACTGTTACAGTCGAAGTCGGCACAGTAAAACGCCTGAACGTCCAACTCCAACCGGTGTAAAAAGTCTTCCGCTGTTGTTGGTCGCTGTCCAACAACAATATCCAACAAAAAAGCCCTCCGGTTTTCCGGAGGGCTTTAGTTATAAATCACTTCTATGACTTACTACTCTTTTGTTTACTTGTTTGAAGGACGAGCCTCGTTTACCACTAAGTTTCTTTCAGCAAATTCAGTACCGTTCAATTGAGCGATAGCTTGTTTACCTTCAGAGTCGTTCGGCATTTCTACAAAGCCGAAACCGCGGCTGCGACCGGTATCACGGTCAGTTACAATTTTAGCGGATGCTACTTCTCCGAATTGTTGAAAAAGGTCTTTCAACTGACCTTCCGATGCGCGGAAGCTGATGTTTGCTACGTAAATGTTCATTGTTTAAAAAATAAATGATTAAAAAAAACGGTTAAGAAAAAATATATAAAACAAAAAAGCATCACTGAAAACACAGGATGCTTTCTATTTTGTTGTTAGTTTAAAACGGACTATTGTTTTGGCGGGCGCGCTTCGTTTACTACCAGATTGCGGTCCTGAAAAGAAGTGCCGTTCAATTGTGCAATAGCGGCTGCTCCTTCCGAATCGTTTGGCATTTCTACAAAGCCGAAACCACGGCTGCGTCCGCTTTCGCGGTCGGTTACAATTTTAACGGAAGATACTTCCCCGAATTGCTGAAATAATTCTTTCAACTGTCCTTCCGATGCACGGAAACTGATGTTTGCTACGTAAATGTTCATTGTTTAAAAATCTGATTAAAAAATTCTGTTCTGTTTTTTCTTACTCCGGCAAACATGGAAGCCGCCCGCAGGAGAAATAAAAACGTCCGCAAAGATATATTAATAATTGAATTGGCAAGTTTTCGATGAAATTTCGTAAAAGGGCGCCCGGGTTAGATTTTTACGAGTTCTGCATTTTCCGCTACCGCTTTTTCAATGGCTGTAAAGCTGGTAAGTATTTCCGCCTTCACCGGTTTTACCACTACGGTGTGTTCAAAGTGAACGGAGGGAGTTCCGTCCTGAGTAGCAATGGTCCAGTTATCTTTCTTGGTGTAAACATCTTTCTTGCCCAGGTTCACCATGGGTTCAATAGCTATCACACAATTCTCGGGAAGTTTGGCCCCGTCCCCCTTTCTGCCGTAATTAGGAACCTGCGGGTCTTCGTGCAGAGTTTTGCCTATGCCGTGGCCCACTAATTCGCGCACACATTTGTAAGGGTTTTGTCTTTCGCAAAAATCCTGAATAGCAAAGCCGATATCACCGGTACGCTTGCCAAGAGTGGCAAATTGAATTCCAAGGAACAATGATTCTTTAGTAATGCGCATCAACTGCTGCACTTCCGGCTTTACATTGCCTATACCTATGGTGTAAGCCATATCACCATGATAGCCATTCATAAATACGCCACAGTCAAGCGAAATAATGTCGCCATCCTTAAATTCTGCATCGGTGGGTATTCCATGCACCACATCGTCATTCATAGAAATGCAAAGCGCGTTTGGAAAGCCATGATACCCTTTAAAGGAAGGTTTGCCTCCGTAGTCTTTTATAAATTCGTCAGCCAGTTTATCCAGCGCCAATCCGTTGGTTCCGGCTTTTGCTGCTTTAATCACCTCTGCTAAGGCCAGAGAAAGGACCTCACAGCTTTTGCGGATTAACTCAATTTCTTCCTGTGTTTTTATCTTAATTGCCATTGCGCTTAACTAAAAAACCCTTCTCGTTTTGGAGAAGGGTTTTCTTTTTTACATACTTGCCGATGCAAGCCCTTGTCTTCCTTTTATCCGTCCCGATGAAGTCAATCCATCGTAGTGACGGTTCAATAAATAAGTTTCAATTGTTTGTAAAGTATCGAGGATAACCCCCACCATGATAAGGATAGAACTGCCTCCGAAGAAGAGTGCAAAAGAACGGTTTACATCGAACAGCATAACGATGGCAGGCAAAACTGCTACTATTCCTAAAAACACAGCACCGGGCAAAGTGATGCGCGAAATAACCATGTCAATAAATTCTTCGGTTTTCTTGCCGGGTTTTACACCGGGAATAAATCCGCTGTTACGCTTTAAATCGTCAGCAATTTGAGTAGGGTTTACAATTAAGGCTGTGTAGAAATAAGTAAATGCAACTATAAGCAGGAAGTAAGTAATGTTGTAAGCCCACGAAGTAATATCATTGAAAGCAATCAGGAATTTACTGTTTGAATCGAAGCCCGGAATGAATTGCGCCACTGTGGCCGGCAAGAACATAATTGCCTGAGCAAAGATAATAGGCATTACACCTGAAGCATTCAGCTTAAGCGGCAGATACTGACGAACGCCACCCGACTGCATCATTTTTCCACCTTGAACTATGTTTCGTTTTGCATATTGTACCGGTATTCTTCTGGTTCCCTGAATCAATAAAATGCAAGCACCGATAACCACCACCAGGAATGCCATCTCGATTACAAATGCTATCAACCCGCCTTTAGAGGTGCGAGCAACAAATTCCTGAAGTATAGATTCCGGGAAACGAGCCAAGATACCAATCATAATGATAAGGGAAATACCGTTACCAATACCTTTGTCGGTAATTCTTTCGCCCATCCACATTACAAACAAAGTTCCTGCGGTAAGAACCACCACTGTTGAAATAGAGAAAAGAAGAGGAGATAAATTAGGCAATACCGCAGCAGCATCGGCATTGCGCAGATAAACTACATAACCGGCTCCCTGAAAAGCTGTAACTACGATAGTCAGCAAACGGGTATACTGATTGAGTTCTCTTCTTCCGCTTTCGCCTTCTTTTTGTAATTTCTGGAAATAAGGAATTGCCAGAGTAAGCAACTGGATAGCAATAGAGGCAGAAATGTAAGGCATGATACCTAATGCAAAAATAGAAGCACGCGAAAACGCACCACCCGCAAACAAGTTCACCAAACCCAGGATACCACTTGAGCCCTGGCTGGAAACGTTATCTAACTGAGTTGGATCAATGCCCGGCAGAACTATGTACGTTCCCAAGCGGTAGATGAGAACCAATCCGAGGGTAAGAAGAATTCTTGAACGAAGTTCTTCAATACTCCAAATCTCTCTTAATTTCTGAATTAACTTCATAGTATTTTCTAAGTGAAAAATCCCGATGGTTTATCGGGACTCTTTTATTTTAAATGTTATTTCTTTTCAATGGTTACGCTGCCACCGAGTCCTTCAATTTTAGCTTTGGCAGATTCGCTGATGCCGTGAACACTTACATTCACTTTAGTTTTCAGTTCACCCGTGCCGAGTATTTTTACTAAATCTCTTTTACCCAGCAATCCTTTTTCGCGAAGACCGGCAACAGAAATTTCTTTCAAACCGTATTTATCAATCAACTCCTGAACTTTACCTAAGTTAAGTGCTGTATACTCTAAACGGTGGATGTTATTGAAGCCTATTTTCGGCATTCTGCGCTGTAAAGGCATCTGACCTCCTTCAAAGCCCAACTTCTGTGAGTACCCTGAACGGGATTGCGCTCCTTTATGACCACGAGAAGCTGTTCCTCCATCGGTAGAGCCCTGTCCGCGACCTAATCTTTTTTTCTTTCTGCCAATAGCACCTTTAGCCGGTGTGAGATTATGTAATTCCATTTTACTTGTATTTACCTGAGCTATTAAATGTTTTCTACCTTAACCAAATGCGAAACTTTGCGAATCATTCCGGCAATGGCGGGAGTGTGTTCAACTTCGTTGCTTGAACCGATTTTGTTCAGACCAAGAGCTTTGATTGTTCTTTTCTGACGCTCGTCTTTTTCAATCGTGCTTTTCGTTTTTGTGATTCTAACCTTTGCCATTGTGTTTGTTTTTTAGTCTAACGTCTGTTCTTATCCTTTGAAAACTTTCTCCATTGAAACTCCTCTGTTTCTTGAAACAGTAAAAGGGTCACGCAATTTGCTTAGCGCATCTAAAGTGGCTTTGATTACGTTAGCCGGGTTTGCACCGCCCTGAGATTTCGCCAATACATCTTTAATTCCTACGCTCTCCAACACCGCACGCATTGAACCTCCTGCTATAACACCTGTTCCCTGAGAAGCCGGTTTCAACATTACTTTTGCAGCACCGAATTTTCCATGCTGCACGTGTGGAATAGTTCCTTTGAATACCGGAACGCTCACTAAGTTTTTCTTAGCATCATCAATACCTTTTTGAATTGCCTCTTGTACCTCACGAGCTTTTCCTTGTCCTTCGCCAACAATGCCGTTGCCGTTACCAACCACTACCGTTGCTGAAAAGGTGAAAGTACGACCTCCCTTGGTAACCTTGGTTACTCTACGGATGTTTACCACTTTCTCTTTCAATTCGAGTTCGCTCGCTTTGAGCTTTTGAACGTTCAATCTTGCCATTTGCTTTATTTATTGAATTGCTTTTATCAATTAGAATTTCAAACCACCTTCACGTGCACCTTCAGCAACCGCTTTAACCCGACCGTGATATAAGTAACCACCGCGGTCAAACACCACTTCGGTAATTCCTTTTTCAGCGGCTTTCTTAGCCAATGCAGTTCCTACTGCTTTGCCTTGTTCGCCTTTAGTGCCGTTGCGTGTAAAATCTTTATCGCGTGTAGACGCAGCTGCCAACGTTACGCCTTTCGTATCGTCAATCAACTGAACATACGTCTCCTTGTTGCTGCGGTATACGCTCAATCTCGGACGCTCTGCAGTTCCGCTTATTTTTCCGCGAATTCTGCTTCTGATTTTTTTTCTTCTTGCTTCTTTAGTTACTGCCATGACTTTCGGTTTTACTATTAACCATTAACTGTTTACTACCTAATTATTTCTTAGCGGCTGATTTACCTGCTTTTCTTCTCAATTGCTCGCCAACAAACTTGATACCTTTCCCTTTGTATGGTTCAGGCTTACGGATAGAGCGGATTTTAGCGCAAACTAAACCCAGCAAATCTTTATCGCTGCACTCTAAAGTTACAATCGGGTTCTGACCTTTATCTTGCTTTGCTGATGCCTTAATTTCGTTCGGCAACAAAACAACTACCGGGTGAGAATAACCTACACTCAAGGTAATCACCTGTTTTGCAACATCGGCACGGAAACCCACACCTACTAATTCCATTTGTTTTACATATCCGTCAGAAACGCCAGTAACCATACCGTTAATCAATGCACGGTAAGTGCCGTGAAGTGCCTTATGTCTCTTTTGTTCGGTAGGTCTTTCAACACTCAATGTGGTACCTTCTACCTTCACTATAATATCGGGGTCAACTGCCTGAAACAATTCGCCTTTAGGACCTTTTACTTTTACAACGTTTCCACTCAATACTTCAGCCGAAACATTTTTCGGAAGTTCTATTGGTGCTCTGCCTATACGTGACATAAAATGAATTTTAGATTAAATTTTTGATTAGAATACTTCGCACAATACTTCACCGCCAATTCCTAATTCTCTGGCTTGTTTTTCCGTCATTACTCCTTTTGAAGTAGAAATGATGGCAATTCCCAGTCCGCTTAATACGCGTGGCAATTCGCTCTTGCCTTTATACTGACGCAAACCAGGTGTTGAAATTCTTGTCAGGCTTTTAATAACCGGGCTCTTACTTGTTGCATCAAACTTCAAAGCAATTTTAATTACCCCTTGGTTATCGGCAGTATCTTCAAATTTGTATTTGAGGATATAGCCATGCTCATACAGGATCTCTGTAATTCTCTTCTTGGTTTTAGAAGCAGGAATTTCAACTATGCGATGACCGGCTTGCTGCGCGTTTCTTATTCGTGTAAGAAAATCTGAAATTGGATCGATAACCATATTGTTATTTGTTAGTCAGTTATTAGTTAATAGTATTTTACCAAGATGATTTTGTGATTCCCGGAATTTTTCCTTCGCTGGCTAAATCGCGGAATTTAATACGCGAAATACCCCACATGCGGATGTATCCTCTTCCTCTGCCGGTTAAACCGCAACGGTTGCGAAGACGAACTTTCGAACTGTTTTTAGGCAGTTTGTCGAGGAGTTCCCATTCGCCCTTCTCTTTTAATTCTTTGCGTTTAGCAGCAAATTTTGCAACGAGGCGTTCTCTTTTGCGCTGACGAGCTTCTACTGATTTCTTTGCCATCTTGTATTAGTATTGAGTGGTTTTTATTTAGCTTCTTTTACTTCCGGTTTCTTGAAAGGCATACCTAGTGCTGTAAGAAGAGCAAGAGCCTCTTCGTCAGACTGTGCAGTGGTTACAAACGTAATGTCCATACCCTGAATACGGGTTACCTTATCAATTTCCATTTCAGGGAAAATGATTTGCTCCTTAATACCCATGGTGTAATTTCCCCTGCCGTCAAAACCTTTCGGGTTGATACCTTTAAAGTCACGAACGCGCGGAAGAGATACAGAAACCAAACGGTCTAAGAACTCATACATTCTTTCAGCACGCAGGGTAACGCGGGTGCCAATTGGCATACCCTCACGCAATTTGAAGTTCGAAATCGCTTTTTTGGCATGAGAAGCAACTGCCTTTTGTCCGGCAATGGCGGTCATTTCCTGGACAGCAATATCTACTAATTTTTTATCGGTGTTAGCCCCATTTACACCTTGATTTAAACAAATCTTGGTTAAACGCGGAACCTGCATTACAGAGGTGTAATTGAACTGTTTTACTAAAGCAGAGGTAATCTCGTCCTTGTAGCGCTTCGCGAGGCGCGGAGTGTATTTTGTTGTACTCATTTTAAATGTTTTTGCACGATTCCCAACCGTGCGTTTTTAAAAAGGGACTGCAAAAGTAGAATTTACATTCACAGTTCCAAATATTTTTTTAGAAGAAGTGTAAGGGCCTGAAATAGCTCTATGCTATAAGGACAGAAAATCTCAGGTTTCAAAACTAACGATGTAAGGTTCTGCGTATACAAAGAGAGGCATCAAACTTTACAACCTCATCTTTGTACTGTTATTTTTTTATTTCAGAACTACCTTTTCGCTATGCAACAACTTTCCATTTTGCTGACTTACAGTTACTATGTAATTGCCTCTGGCAATACTTTGTAAATCTAAGGTGGTAAACATTTCGGTTATTGATTGTGTGTAAACATTTCTGCCAGTGATATCATATACCGAAAGATTTTTGGTGGTGTTATCACCAACCATGTAAATGGTCAGTTTATCTGTAACGGGATTGGGGAAAACCATCACATTGAAATCATCACTTTTTTCCTCTTCTATCTCTTCCGGCAATTCATTGCTTCCGGCTAACTCAGGCTCTGTTGCGGTACCCAATTGTACTTTTAGTGTATAGCAATTGGTAGCATTGTAAGTGCTGCTGTTTGTGTTCATTATCAAATCAGTCCTGCTCCCAACGCCAGCGAAATAAGTATCAGCATAACAGCAACTGTAACCTGCAGAAACCTCAGCGTTACTTTCTTTAAAAGCTTGTTGCCGATGTAAGCTCCGGCAATTGCCGATACAGTTGCGCAGGCTACTAAAGTCATATTTTCAGTAAGCCCTGCTGTAGAAAACCGTGTAGCATAAACGCTTAGCCGCGTGAAATCAACAAAGGTAGAAACCACCACAGCCGTTGCTATAAACGCTTCTTTCGAAAGCCCTGCTTTGATGAGAAATGCACTCCGAAGTGCTCCCTGATTTCCGGAGAGTCCTCCAAAGAATCCGCTTAATGCTCCGCCAAGCGGAAGTTTGTCTCTGCCGAACTGTAAGTTGCTGAACCAGGGGATTAAATCGATGCTTGCGAAAATGATAAGCAGAACTGAAATGATAAACTTTACCGGAAATACTTCAAATGTCCGTCCGAACATTTCATAAACGAAAAACGGTTTGAGACCGGTGATGTTGAGTAACAACCAGGAGCCGGCTATTGCCGCTATAACAGCAGGAATACCAAAACGTAACACCACTTCTTTATCGGCTTTCCGCCCGACAAGAAAAAGTTTAAAAATGTTGTTGAAGAAGTGAACAATACCCGTGAGCGCTATGGCAAGTTCAACGGGAAAGAAAATCATAAATACCGGTGTGAGGATTGTTCCCAAACCAAAACCCGAAAAGAAGGTGAGAATGGCTGTAAGAAAAGCGGCAACCGAAACAATTACTATCTCCATCTATCTTTTTAAAATACTAAGTAAGCAAACTCATTTATCCAGCCCGAATATTTCGGCCTGCGGGTAAAATGCGAGGTATGCAAAGGCAAAGTGATTACTGTGCGGTATCATATACAACTGCTCCCCCTTCAATTTTCCTTCGCGGCAATAACCGGTAATATCCCAGGAGGAACCGGTCTGTTCATCAACAAAATAATCGCCTGCCTTGCGAAAGGTATAACTGACCCCGTTAAGTTTGCTTTCGAAAGCAGTGGCACTGCCCACCCGCTTTGCTTTGGCAAAATTGTCTTCATCGAGTACTGTTACGGTTTCGCCATGATAGAAAATGACCAAAGGGGTTTCTCCCACCGTTTCGTTAACCACCTGTTGTTTGGCCAGTGCATGAAAAGGATAAATGCGGTCGTGGCCTTCTACCCGTATATCCAGCACGTGCTCCTGAGCAGGCAGGCGCGGGTCTGTCTTTTCAGGCAGGTAGTATTTGCGCGACAGATGGCCGCTGTGTTCAAGATGATGAAAGGGACGGTGTGCATGCTTATTCAGGTAAGCATTCATTGAAGCAGGCGAAAGTATTTTGCCATCGGGGTACCGGTCGAAATAATCTTTTACCGAAATGAGTATAGCGGACAGCATCTTCAATTCTGTACCCGAATACTCACCGGCTATACCGGCTCCCATCAGTTGCTCCCACCAGGTTTCTGTTTCGCGGTCATACATCACCATGTCATTATGCATCAACAGCCCCGATATGCCGAAGGTGAGGGGTTTTTCACCTGCTGCCGATTTTACATTGCGGTTGTATACCAAAGCCGCATTGCACATAGGGCAAAAGGTAACCATAATCTGCTTGCCGGCTATACTGTCGTTAGCCAGTTCATACAGGGTGAGAATGCTTAAAGGATAAGCCCGCTGCTCTCCGCCAAAATTGACAACAACAGCAGGCTCGAAAGGGTAATAATTGTAAAGGGAATCGTCTTTACCGATGAAAGCGGGGAAGTCGAGTGTGTGGATGGCATCTTTTTCTGCGGCAATAGACAGGTCGGCAAAACCGGTCGTGTGCCGGGCCGTATCGGTCTTCCATTTGTAAGATACCTGTCGGGGATTTTTAATCTGCGCGTTCAAATTAAAAGGTATACAACACGATATAACCGAAATCAAAAAACAGAAATGAAGTTTAGTCACTATAATTCTCTTTTCGTCAAACATAAAAAAACAAGCTGAAAGCAGGGCAAGATGAGGCGCGGTTCGTTTTACAGGTTCGTTCTTTTGCGAAGCAGGTAACTATAAATGCTGAACATCAAAAAGCCCACCGGGCCGAACATAAGTGTGAAGAACAAACAAACACCGGTGATGATGCGGTTAGCATTCAGTTTTTCCGCCTGTTTAAAAATGTATCTGCCCGCAAGCAAATCGAAGGCGAGGTAATGCACCCAGCCGGCCAGCAATGCGGTATCGCTTTGGAATAGAATTTTTACTCCCTCCAGACTTGAGAAGCTGCCGCCCGACCCCGAAGGATTCAGCATGGAAAGGATAATGATTACTGCATACAAAACAGCCAAGGCCAGCGGCAGAGCAAACGAATCGACCAGCATTTTAGTGTACCGGTTACTCGGAAACAAAGCCATTGCCAGCCATTGCGGCATAACTACAGCATTCGCTATTTTAAAAAGGAGAGCAAGTGTAGTGTAGTCCATTACCTCACTAAAGTAACATTACCGGCTTTCGTGTGCTTGCTGTCATCGTTAAAGGTATAGTCGGCATACCACACATAAGAACCCAGCGGTTGTGGAATTCTCTGATATACCCCGTCCCAGCCTTCGCGAACATCGGTTGTTTCAAACACCAGTTCGCCCCACCGGTTAAAGATGCGCAGGGTAAACTTCTTTACACCAAGCGGAACTACTGCTCTGAATACATCGTTCGCCCCATCACCGTTGGGTGAAAAGGCTGTGGGAATATAGATGTTGTATTCTACCTCATTACACGAGTTAAACACTACATTTAAAGAGCCCGAAACAGTACAACTGTTAGCATCAACCACTGTTACCGAATACGTTCCGGAAGTTTGCGGGACGATAGTCTGGGTGGTTTCTCCGCTGGCCCAGGTGTAACCGGTATATCCGGTGCCTGCATCAATCGTTACCAAAGAATCATCACAGGCAGTAACATTGTTGCCCAGGTTTACGGGAGTTGTTGCAATTTCAGAAACAACAGCCGAAGACGTTCCCGAACAGGCGGCATCAGTTGCTGTAACAGCATATGAACCCAGGGTGACGGTAATGTTTGCGGCCGTGCTGCCATTGCTCCAGATATAACCTGTACCACCGGTTGCGGTGAGTGTGGTGTTCGCACCCGGGCAATAGCTCAATGCACCGGTGATGTTCACCGATAAAGTAGCCGATTCGGTTACCGCAGCCGAAGCGGTTCCGGTGCAGGTGTTGCCATCGGTTGCTGTTACCGAGTAAGTAGCCTGAGTAACCGTAACGGAAACTGTAGTAGCTCCGTTGCTCCATACGTAGGTATTGCCGCCACTTGCGGTTAAAGTAGTATTACCACCGGTGCAATAGGTCAGCAATCCGGTGATGCTTACAGCCGGTGAGGCGTTTTCGGTAACGGTGGCACTGGCTGTTGCTGTACAACCGGTAGCATCTGTTCCGGTTACGGTGTAGCTTCCCTGCGTTACGGTAATGCTGGCTGTGGTGCTGTTGCCGGCATCATTCCAAACGTATCCGGTGCCTCCGCTGGCGGTAAGTGTAGTGTTGGCCCCCGCACAATAGCTTAATGCACCGCTGATGTTTATTGCCGGTGCCGGAGATTGAGTAACGGTGGCGGTGGCTGTTCCCGTACACCCGTTTGCATCGGTACCGGTTACAGAATAGGAGCCTGCGGTTACGGTAATACTTGCCGTGGTGCTGTTGCCTGCATCATTCCAGACATAACCGGTGCCACCGTTTGCGGTGATAGTAGTATTGCTGCCGGGGCAGTAGCTCAAGGTGCCGCTGATAGTTACCGGCAAAGTTGACAACTCTGCTACGGTAACGGTAGTTGTATCGGCACAGCCGTTGGCGTTAGAAACCAATACTGTGTAGGTGCCTTGTGTAACCGTAACACTCGCGGTGTTACCTATGATGTTTCCACCGGCATCGCCCCAAATGTAAATAGCACCTCCGCTGGCGGTGAGTGTGGTGTTGCTTCCTGTACAATAACTTAACTGGCCGCTGACCGCAGCCACCGGTACGGTTAGTTGTGCACTATTGCTGAAAGAAGTACTAGGTGCAGAATTGCAACTTCCGTCACTCGCTTCTACGGTATAACTTGTTCCGGCTGTCATGCCGCTGATAGCCCCGCCCGCACCGGCCGAAGGACCGGAAGGAGTGAAGATGTAGGTTACCGCTGCATTGTAATTAGTGATAGTACTGCTGCCTTCTGCCGCACAGGTTGGCGCAGCGGTGGAAACAGTAGGTACAGCAGGTGGTGCAGTTAAGGGAGCATTGCTGAACGAAGCACTTGCCGCAGAAGTACAAGTGCCGTTGTTAGCCGTTATGGTATAACCGGTGCCGGTAACCATACCGCTGATAGCCCCGCCTGCACCGGCCGAAGGACCGGCAGGGGTAAACGCGTACGTGAAGGCCGCATTATAATTACTGATAGCACTGCTGCCGTCTGCCACACAGGTTGGCGGAGTGCTTGAAACATTGGGAACCGGAGGTGACGCTAACTGTGCACCAATGCTGAAAGAAACACTCGAGCCCGAAGAGCAGCTTCCGTCATCTGCCACTACGGAATAGCTGGTGCCTACTACCAAACCGCTCATGGCTCCACCGGCTAATACGGTGGGGCCGGAAGGTGTAAACACATACGTCATAGCCGCATTGTAGTTATTGATGGCACCGGTGCCGTCTGACGAACAGGTGGGTTGCACGGTGGCAATAAGAGGCACTGTTGGTGGCCCGGTGGAGGCGGTATTGCTGAAAGCATTGCTTGGTGCCGAAGCACAGCTGCCGGTTCCGTCCACCACGGTGTAGCTGGTGCCGGTTACCATGCCGCTTATGGCACCGCCTGCACCTACTGTAGGGCCGGCAGGGGTAAACGTATAGGTGGAAGCCGCATTATAATTACTGATAGTACTGCTGCCGTCTACCGTACAGGTTGGCGGTGTGCTCGAAATGGTAGGAGTAATCGGTAGCGCGATAGTGGTGTTATAAGTAATAAGAATACCCCCTGCTGCACCCGGACCGCCAGACGAATTACCGCCTCCTGCTCCGCCTCCGCCATAGCTGCCGCCCGGTGCACCGGTGCTGGCTCCTCCGGCTCCACCGGATGGTCCTCCGGCTCCACCGCCATTACCGCCATTGCCACCGCTGCCGCCATTGCCTGCTGTTCCCGTAGTATTGGTTGAACCTCCGCTGGCCGTGCCTCCTGCACCGCCATTTCCTGTACTTCCACCGGTGCCATCGCCACCGGTACCTCTGGTACCACCGTTGGCGGTAAGGTTTACCGGTGTGCCGCCCTGAGCAGTACCGTTAAAAGTAGTGCTTGCTCCGCTTGTGCCGTTGTTTCCGTCATTCCCGTCCGAGCCGTTGCCTCCGCCACAGCCCCCTGCACCTATGCTATAGGTAAAGGATGAACCCGGCACCACATTGATGGTAATAGTAGTAAAGCCACCGCCACCCGCACCGCCACCACCACGGGTATTAAAAAGACCTCCGTTGCTGCCTCCACCTCCACCGCCTGCTCCGCCACCACCGCCATATACCTGCACCGTTACATTGGTAACATCGCAGGGCACTATCCAGGTACCGGTAACAGCCGCTCCGTTACAGCCGGCAGGGCCGGGCAGGGTTACATCCTGCGCCATAGCAGCAACAAACAGGAGCAGAAACAGGCATAGAGTGGAAATAAATTTTTTCATACGGGTAACAGATTTGAGCATAGGTATAAATGGCATTGAGCGTTTAATATTACAAATATAAAAACCTAAACCGCAGATAAGATGTGCAGGGTGCGGTTAAGGTTGTTCAAAAAATCAACAAAATGTTTTGCCTCCAAGTACAGCCACTGCCTGCAACCTAAAAAAGCTCATGAAGCTCAAAGAGAAAACAGTAAAAGTGATACCGATGATGCTCCAACTTCCGAAAGAGACAGAAAATAAGCTGAAAAAGCTTTGCTTTTTTCTTTTAAAGCAGCTCTCCAATGAGAGTTGTGCAACTGCTACCGATGTCAGCGGCTGCTGTGCTGTCTGTCCGAAGCGTAGTCATTGCAAATTTGTTCATTTCTTGACAGAATGATTATACGTTAATTAAACTGCGTGTAAGTCAGTAGTAATGCTACACTGCTCAAAATGCAATAAGCAATTTGCACTTTTGAAAACTTTGTCGCTTTGGCATAATGGAAATAATGCCAAGCAAACATTAATGGATAAAACCAAAGAGCAGCCCAAGCCCAAAGTTCACCGTGTCGGAATGGTAGCCAAAGAATGAGCAAGGCGAACAAATTAAGTCCGGTCATTTGACTGGTAAAGTCAATAAGAAGAAATTTCATCGCTTTCCCGGTCTGTTCAGATGTTGTCGCTGTCTGTTGTAAGTCAAACCCAGCTGCCTGGCTTAACATTTTGTAAGCACCGTCATTCTTAAAAGTCCAAACGATGCTGATAATAAAACCAAGAGCACTGAAGTAAGTGAAAATGGTCATTGCGAAAATCATTGTTGGTGTCATAGGTGAAAAGTTTATGGCTGTAAATTTATTACTGAATTTTATTTATCGTCAATAGTCTGTCATTTTGTTATCTGTCAGAATGTTGTTTTGCGTTCGTGCTACTTTGTTGTCAGTCAGTAATAATGATTTTGGTTGTCGCAATCGTTCTTGAATTTTCGGTCAGGCGAATGAAATAAAAACCAGCAGATAAATTTGCCCTCGAAATTTTAAACTCATTGCCCGATAAATTATTCACTTTCATTTTTTCCTTTCCTAATACATCATACATAATCAAAGTTGCATTTTTTAGTTTTTGGGTTGACCTCAAAGTTGTTTCTATAGTAAACGGATTAGGAAAGGCAGCAATTGATTCTGCTTTATTATCTAATCCAAAAACACCGGTAAAATCCTGAACAATTTCTACTGTATGAAATCCTGCTGCAAGAACAAGCGAAGTTTGTATAATTCCGTTTGTATCTGTTGAGGTGCTTGCCGTATTAATTCCGTCAACCCTTACAAAATAATTACCTGTTTTTAAATCTGCTGCAAAAATACCAACCGTTCTTCCTCCCGGTATAGAATCGAAAACGTGATACACCATACCTGTATCACCGTATGTTGCGAAATAAAACAAGGTATCGTTCCAATCTGCCCCAACAGAGAAATTACTTTGACAGGCAGTGCCCCCGGTTGTTGCTATATTAATTGAATCACCAACATGAATTGAGTGCAGAAAAATCAAAGTGTCTGTTACAAGCACCGGTTCAACTTCAATTCGCCATTTGCCCGGAGTGCCATGCACCGTATCGGGCGGAGAAATGGGAGCATAGTTGGAACCATTTACCCAATACTCATATCCGCTTCCGCCAATTAAAGTTGTGGTTGTGCTGTCAGGCAGCAGTGTTCGCACAGCAACACTTCCATTGCCGTTAACTGCAACATAATTTTTGCCATCATACGTTTCTATATGGCCGGGAACATCAGCAGCAATCACACTGCCGTTTATTGCCGGTTGGGTTACAAAGTGGGCAATCCATTTTGCATTGCGCTGATGGGTTGCAATATTCCTGAGGTGAATATTGTCTAACACAATTATTCTATCGGGTTTTAGAAAAAGAAATCTCCTTCTGAAAAAATCAAGCTTGGCTGTGTCGTAAGACAATTGTGCATCGGCAATGTTGTATTGATAGTTACTGCCTGCTGCATACTTTATCCAAGTGCCTCGCTGGTTTTGAGGAAGAAAAATATCATTGTAGTTCTGCAGCGCAAAGGATTCAATTTGTCCTCCGTCATTGGATGCCGGCTGCCCGAAATTGGTATATGCATCAGCGGAATCAAAAACACAAATGCTATTGTGCGCAATGGTGCGCTGATAATAATTCAGGTAGTGAGTTCCGCCATAGGTATCATAAAAGCCGGCATCAATCAACAAGGGTTTATTTTTAAAAACAGTAAATGAATTATTGTCGCGATGCTCGTGTGCAGCACGTTTACTTGGTGAATTAAAAAAGGTAGTCATTACAGATGCTGAATCCCATGATGTTCTGCTTACCGATAATCCGGTTTTATCAGACCACCAGTCAAGCGGAACGTTGGGTTGAGCGATAGCAGGTAAAGTAAAATCTTTATACAGTAATTTCTGAAATACATACGGTGTTGAATAATAATAGTGTGGTGTAGCATATTTTTGCGCCAGCCAGATACTCCGAGGGTCATTGAATAAAGCAGCATGACGATAAATAACCCTGTCACCTGCAATAAAAGTCTTTCCATCGCCCTGATGAATGCACCATTCATCGGGCTGAATAAAATACCAATACTGATTGATGCTGTTTTGAACCCACGGCAAATCCAAATAAAAATTCTTGTCGGTGCCTGTGAGCATATTGTCAAACATCTGAAATTGGTCAACCAGCGACCACATGGAATAAGCAGCTCCCCAATTCCATCCTCCGTCATCATCGCGATAATGTGCGTAACAAGGCAGAAACCCGTTTATCCATTTATCATATACAGCTTCATACCATTGGTTCACAGTATCGTTTTGTGCAACAGTTAAACCTTCAGCATTATAAAGTGCCAGTGCATTCTGATTGGTGTAAACACAATTCCATGCATTGTGGCTCGATACATAACTGTTGCCTGAGGGAGAAAGAATAAACGTATTCATAAACTCGCGGTTCATTGAATAGTGCGCACGAACAAGCTCGTGCAACATCGTATCCGGCAAATCATCATAGCACCAGTCAATCAATAAACTGCCGACATCACTGAATTTTCTTACAAAATTTTCCTTTTCATAAAATGCCATGGACGAATAATCCACAGCTTGCAGTGTATCAATTGTTTTTTGTGCAAGGTAACGGCAGCGTTTTAGCGCAAGCGAATCCTGATTGAGTTTGAACATAAAAATGGTAAACACTGCTTCGTCTTTTGCATAAGCAGAACCCCAGTTCCATGTCCAATGCGTGGAGTCGGAACCGGTTAAATAAAGCTCAGGGTCGTTAATCCACCAATTGTTGTAGCGGTAATCAAATTCGTTGTAAGTAGTTTGACAATCTCCCGGAACGGATATATTATTCTGAAGCCATGAAAACCTGGTAGAATCAGCATAAATGCGGGGACGGTGGCTATTAATTACAGGATAGGACTGCGCATGAGCAATAATGCAGATTAGAATTAATAAAAAAAGCAGATTTATTGTTTTCATGCTAATTTGATTTTCAATTTCAACTTCTTTAAGAGTGTTTCAAGTTAGCACATCGCCTAAGCATTACGCCTGACGTCAGACTGTGAATTTACTCTCCACAATTACATAAGCAAAACTTTAGTTTGAGTAACCTTAAAAAACTCATGAAGTTTAAAGAGAAAACAGTGAAAGTGATACCGATGATGCTCCAACTTCCGAAAAATGAGGAACAAAGCCTTAGAAAGCTTTGTTTTTTGTTTTGTTGCTCCCCACAAGCACTATACACCACCCCATCATAAAGAAGCCGTCTCAAAACTCAATTTGAGGCGGCTTTTTGTTTTAGAGGAAGAGCGGC
>CAZBPG010000012.1:0-59724 GCA_964493695.1 uncultured Chitinophaga sp.
ACCCCTTTATCTACCAGGTTAAGTGGTGTGTACTATTATCCGAAGAAGTCTAATATGTTAGTGTTATAAAACGCCACCTACCATAACTTATACGTATGGACAAAATAGTTTTTACTTTAAACAACCGCGATATTCATCACGACTATTCAGCTATGGCCTTTCTTACCGTTGAATTGTTGCTGCAAAATCCTGAATCGGGCGTACATGAATTTATCAAAAGCCTCAACAGTTTTACAAATGAAGATTTTCATCGTCTCAACGCGCGCATAAAGGATGAGCATTTAGAGCAGGTACACATGAACGAAAAGCATTTGATTATTTTTTACGCAGCGGTGCATTATGCATGTATGGCTCATATAGACCCAGCCGAAAAAAAGAGGCTACAACTGGTTTATCGGGAAAAAGTTGCTGACCTTCCTTTGGTAAGCGATAAACTTTTGAAATTCGGTGCAGTGGTGTCAGAAAAATTCCGAAAAGATTTTGCGCATCTAAAAACCTTCAGCAAAATATCTGATCTCATTTCAATTGATTAAACACTACCAACTATACACAAAAATCCACCAACAAAACACTTTTCACTATCTACTGTTATCCCATACCCCTTTCTTCTTCATTTCCCCCAAACAGGTGATAACAATCAATTTTAATTCTACGTTTAGTATTGTAATTTCGTAAAATAAAAAATAAACAAAACATGAAAAAATTATTCAGCATTATTTTAGTTGCCTTTTCGTTTTCATTGGTGGCTCAGGAAGTAACCAATCAATACGATAAGATTGAAAAGTTCAACCAGGGCGTTGCCATTATGTGGAAACTCGGCAAATGCGGACTGGTTTCGCAGGATGGAAAAGAGATTGTAAAACCTCAATACGATGACATCGGCAGTTTTGGTCGCGATGGTATTGCTTACACCACCAAGAAAGGTTTGAAAGGACTTATCACCATGACCGGTAAGGTGATAGTAGATAATATTTACGGTGACATCGGTCGTTTCAACGGTTTCTATGCTATTACCCGCAAGAATGGTTTAGCTGGTATGATAAACAAGCAAGGCAAAGTGCTGATTGAAAATAAATACGAAACCATTAAGGTGGAAAAAGGCGGATTGATTCGTGCCGTAATTGGCGGTAAAGAAGTAATCCTGAATTTGAAGGACGAATAAGCCGGTATCAGTTTCACAAAAATCCTCAACGGTTGAAAAACGGTTGAGGATTTTTTTTGCCTTCTGTCTTGTTTCTTCAGTCTCCTGCCTTGTGTCTCGTGTCTAATGTCTGTTCTCTGTTATCTTACGTCTATTGTCTATTGCTATATTCGCGCCATGACTGAAAAAATCCTCATCATAGATTTTGGTTCTCAGTACACCCAACTGATAGCCCGTAGAGTTAGAGAATGCGAAGTTTACTGCGAAATTGTTCCCTACAACAAACTTCCCGAACTTACCAAAGACATTAAAGGAATTATCCTCTCCGGTTCACCGGCCAGCGTACGCGATACCAACGCCCCGCGGGTGGATATTGAAAAACTGGTTGCCTTTAAACCAGTGCTGGGCGTTTGTTACGGGGCACAGTTAATGGCACAAACCTTTGGCGGCTCGGTTGAAAAAAGCAACACCCGCGAATACGGACGGGCGCATCTGCAAATAAAGGACACCGGTGACGTGCTGTTGCAAAACGTTACCGATAACTGCCAGGTGTGGATGAGTCATGGCGATTCCATTAAAAGTATTGGCGATAAATTCGAATTGATTGCCGGAAGCGATTCTATTGAAGTAGCGGCTTTCCGCGCTGTTAAAAATGCCTTTGCCAATCCGGTATATGCGTTGCAGTTTCATCCGGAGGTGTATCACAGTACCGAAGGGCACAAAATTCTTTCTAATTACCTGTTCGATGTTTGCGGCTGCTCGCACAAGTGGACTGCCGCGGGCTTTGTAGAAGAAACCGTAAAGAGTTTAAAGAAACAGATTGGTGACGAGAAAGTAATCCTGGGCTTAAGCGGTGGAGTGGATTCATCGGTGGCAGCATTGTTGCTTGAAGAAGCTATTGGCGACAACCTCCTCTGTATTTTTGTAGATAACGGTTTGTTGCGCAAAGACGAATTTGAAACCGTGATGAGCAAGTATGAAGAAATGGGATTGAACGTGCATGGTGTGCGGGCCGGTAACCGGTTCTTAAATCAACTGGCCGGTGTAAGCGACCCGGAACAGAAACGCAAAATTATTGGCCGTGTGTTTATAGAAACCTTTGAGCACGAAGCACACAAGCACCCCGAAGTAAAGTGGCTGGCACAGGGTACCATCTATCCGGATGTAATTGAAAGTGTTTCGGTAGGCGGACCATCTATGACCATCAAGAGCCATCACAACGTGGGCGGCTTACCCGATATACTTAAACTTAAAATTGTAGAGCCGCTCCGCAATCTTTTTAAAGATGAAGTTCGTAAAGCCGGCAAGGAACTTGGTTTAGTACCCGAAATTCTTTTCCGTCATCCGTTCCCTGGTCCCGGTTTAGCGGTGCGCATTTTAGGAGATATTACACCGGAGAAGGTAAGAATACTGCAAGAAGCTGACCATATTTATATCGAGAATTTGAAGAAGTGTAATTTATATAACGAAGTATGGCAGGCCGGTGCCATTCTCACTCCGCTTAAAACCGTTGGGGTAATGGGCGATGAAAGAACGTACGAGCATGTGGTAGCCCTGCGTGCCGTTAACTCTACCGATGGCATGACCGCTGACTGGAGCCATCTGCCTTATGAATTTCTGGCTAAAACTTCGAACGAAATTATCAATCACGTTAAAGGAGTGAACCGCGTGGTTTATGATATTTCGAGCAAACCACCGGCAACTATTGAATGGGAATAATACCGATTAGCTAATGAGAAGATTAGCAAATTAGCAAATGGAAATACAGAAAAAAAAAGTAAGGAAATTGAATTGGGTTGATTGCTTGTTGCCGTCTACTTACCATTCCCTGCTGTTAACTGTTGTCTTTTGTCTGCTGACTGTGCATTCTCAGGCACAAACCGACTCGCTCTATCGCATTGGTTTAATTCTTCCGTTCCAAACTTCAAGCACTATCGAAAAACTGGAAGCTTATTCCGGTGCGCATGATTTAGCTACCGCTCATAAAGTAAGGTTGAGCGAAGATGCGGTGATGTCGCTTGAATTTTATCAGGGAATTTTACAATCGCTCAGCGAATCGAAAGACAGTTTTAAAATTGAACTGAGCGTTTACGATAACTGGAACAGCGATTCGGTAACGGCTGAAATACTGAAGAAACCCGAACTCAAAAAACTGAATATTCTTATCGGGAGTGTTAGCACGTCTTCTGCCAAACTGGTGGCTGATTACTGCAAGCAGAATAAATTAGTCAACATTCAGCCATTCACCCCGTCTAAAAGCCTTACCACCGAAAACCCCTATCACTTAAAAATTGCTCCGACTATTGATGCACATGCCGATGCTATGTTCAACTCCATCGTTGATTCGTTCCCCGGTGCAAACATTGTTATTTACACACCGGGTGCAGAAATAAACCTGAACACCGCACAGCGTTTCGATTCGCTTTTCAGCAGTTATAGTAAACCTGCCACGCGAAAATTTACTACAACTTTCCTCAACACTAAAACCATGTTGGTGAACGGAAAGAAGACAACTGCTTCGGAACAATTAAAAGACGGCAAACAGAACATTGTCATCATCACTTCTTTCGATGAGTCGTTTGTAAACGGAAACCTTCGTGTGTTACACGAACAGTTAGCGAAAGATTCTACCATTATTGTTTACGGCATGCCTACCTGGCTGAATGGCGATATCCTGCGTCTGGATTATGTAAACGATTTTAATACCCGTTTAACCGATGCTTTCTTCACCGACAAATGGAAAAAGCAAACACAGGATTTTGAGTTGAACTATAAAACCAATTTCGATACTGAACCTACGCGCTATTCGTTTCTGGGTTATGATGTCATGAATTTTACCCTCTCCAACCTGAGCGATTACGGCAAGGATTTTCTGGATTACGTATCCACCCAGCATTATAACGGCACCGCTTTTAAGTTCGACATTGCCAAGAACAATAAGAACGAAACAACGGTTAACTATTTCGAAAACCGTTTCGTGAATGTGTTTCAGGTGCAAAATTACCAGCTGAAAAAAGTGTGGTAGTTTAGAAGTTACCATCATGCTATCTGCGAATGAACACTTATCCGCATATCGTCCTTACACAGGAAATGATTGATGAAGCAAAAAGTTTGATTCCCAAAACAAAGGTAGACCGCACCATTGCATCAAAGATTGATATACTCACCGGTCACCTCGGTGAGTTTGCTTTCGCACAGTATCTGTTTAACGACTGGCGCAAAAACTTTGTAGGCAAAAACAAAGGCGAAAGCGACTTTGGCGATTTTGAAGTTAAGACTTCTGCTTTCCCTTTTAATCAAAAACTGAACTTACTGGTGCGTGAAGATTATGCACGTAAACGCAAACCAAAGTTTTATGTGCAGATAATTATTGATGTAGCGTCTCACATTGCCGATTCAATCCCCGCTGGCACCAAAGCATTCTTATGCGGCTATGCTACAAACGAAGAAGTAGACAAAGCACCTTTGAAAGATTTCGGAAGTAAATTGGGTGACAAAGGTGGATATAAGTGCCATTACATACCCATCACAAACCTAAAACCTGTTCATGAATTGCGCTCAATAAGTTAAGCTCTGTTTACTCCTGAACTTTTGCAGCTGCAAACTGTTAAACCCTTCTATATTCGTCCGCTTTAAAATTCATACATGAAAAGAATCATTTGCGTTTTGTTGTTGGCTGTTTGTGCCTTGTCAGGCTTCTCTCAAAAAAATATTTCCCTCGTTGGTCACCTTGCGTATCCTGGCAATGTCATGTGCTCCAACCTCACCGGTTATGTTGATTCGCTCGGCAGAGAATATGCCTTGGTGGGAACCTCACAAGGGCTTTCGATTGTTTCTATTGATACACCATCCAATCCGCATGAGTTGTTCCTCGTTCCCGGTGCTACCGGACAGGGAGGAAAATGGCGCGAGGTGCGTGAATATAAAGGCTACGCGTATGTAACCACAGAGGAAAACAGCGGACTGGTAGTGGTGAATCTGAAATATCTGCCCGACAGCATTGCCTATCATACTATCAATCCGAATGGCATGCAGACTTCGCACACAATTTTTATTGACAGCAACGGAATTGCTTATGTAAACGGAACTGATAAAGGACTGTTGTTTCTTGATTTGAATACCAATCCATGGAATCCCACATACCTTGGAAAATTCACCAACAATTATGTGCATGATTGCTTTGTGCGCAACGATACCATGTGGGCAGCCTGCATAAACGATGGCATACTTAAAGTAGTAGATGTGCGAGATAAAACAACAACTGATGCCCCCGGCAATACGATTACGCAATGGGCAACTCCGCTCAACTTTGCGCACAACTGCTGGCCCAGCGATGACAGCAAATATCTTTTCACTACCGATGAAAAGCCAAACTCCACCCTTGCCTGTTATGATGTTTCAGATTTAAACAATGTAACGGAAACCAACCAGGCGCAGGTACAATCAGGAACTAACACCATCATTCATAACACCTATTTCCTGAACGATTATTGTATTACTTCCTACTACACCTATGGCGTTGCCATTTTCGATGTATCGCGCAAAAACAATTTGGTGGAAACCGGTAACTTCGATACATCTCCCGGGTTTACCGGTGACGGCTTCAACGGACAATGGGGCGTGTGGCCTTATCTGCCATCCGGCAACCTGATATGTTCAGATATTGAAACCGGTTTATGGATTTTGAAACCCGCTTACAAACGTGCGGCCCATATTGAAGGTGTAATAAAGGATTCTATTTGTCAGACATTCCTCACCGGTGTAAAGGTGGAGATTGTAGGTGCTTCCGTGGTAGATTATACTGCATTCCTTGGTAAATACTCTACCGGCACTGTTGATTCAGGAACTTACACCATCCGCTTTTCTAAGAACGGCTACCAGACGGTAGATGTTCCGAATGTGCATTTACCAAATGGCGGGCTTACAACTATTAACCTGAGTCTTCTTCCTGTTTCTACTGCTAACTTAGTGATAAAGACGGTTGATGCCTCCAACGGGAATGCTTTGCCGAATACACAGGTATTGATACAGGATAGTACCGGTGTAACTTTTCAGGAGATAACCACCGATAACAATGGACAGTATTCTTACTGTGACTTTGTTCAGGGCAAATACAATTTTTATGGAGGCAAGTGGGGACAGATAACCACGCTTGTTCCAAAAAGTATTTCCTCGAATGTCGATACGGTGATTATTACTATGCCCAAAGGATATTACGATGATTTTTTGATGAACTTCGGATGGACAGTAACCTCCACCGCTACTAAAGGGGCGTGGGTAAAAGGCAAACCTCTTGGAACTGATTATAACGCCAACAACGATTGTAACCCGGGAACAGACATTACCGGTGATTTCGGAGTTGATTGTTATGTAACCGGTAATGGCGGTGGTGAACCCGGTGAAGACGATCTCGATAACGGCAATACCATTCTCCGTTCACCGGTGTTTGATTTAACAGGTTATGTGGACCCTTATATCAGTTACTACCTGTGGTTTTTTAATGATGGCGGGCAGGGAACTACCCCTAATGATTCTTTAAAAGTTTTCCTTACCAACGGAACAGATACTGCGCTGATTGATATGGCCGATGTGGATTCCTTACAAAGCGAATGGATTTATAAAAACGTAAGAGTGAGCGATTATATGTTTACCTCAGCTAACATGAGGGTTTTCTACAGAACTGCCGATACCAACCCCGGGCATTTAGTGGAGGCTGCAGTTGATGTTTTTCAGGTAGTTGATTCGGGGATAACTTCAATTCCAGTTAGTAACGGGAATGAAGTTTCATTTACCGCTTATCCGAACCCATTCAACAACAAGATTTTTATTCAGATCAAAAATGCAGTTGCTGGCAATGTGTCAATTGAAATAGTTAATTCAATTGGACAAATTTTGCATAGCAAGAAAACATATTCAACAAACGAGATAGTCCGGTTTAATGAAAAGGTATGTGCCGGAATTTACTTTGTAAAATTAATTCAAGATAATGTGCCGGTTAAAACTATCAAACTTGTCCGCGTTGATTAGTTATGCACTCATTCCCGTTCTAGAAACGGCTTAACGTAGACAAATGTAAAAGACCGCCACAAATTTTTCTTGAGGGTATTTTTAAACCGCTATAATTTTACCTGTCGCTTATAACAAAGCCAACAAGAAGTTTGTATGCTACAACTGTGGCTGGAGTGTCTTGTTAGGAAAAAGTAAAAAAATAACTACTCCTGTTTTACCAGCTTAATGGTATTTGTTTTTGAGTTCGCAGTTACCCTCGCGATATACATGCCTACAGAGCAGTTACGACCATCAAAGTCTTTTCCGTCCCATATCAGGTTACCTGTATTGCAACTTTGGAGAGTTGCGCACTTTTTTCCAGTCAAGTCAAAAACTTCGCCCACTACATTACCTTTTACTACTTCGGTTAAAGCAATAGCAATGGAATGGTTAAATGGGTTCGGATAGCAACTCACCTGTAATGCATTTTTTGTCGCTTCTAAGATAGATGATGGGTCAAAAATTTTATTGGAATACATGCCGTTTCCGTGTGTAGCAACCACTATAGTATTGTCGAAAGTGCGCGAAGCCATCATGTTGATGGAAACATTGCCGATTGTATTGTCGCCTTCCTGCACCCAAACAGTATTTGAACCATTCAAATTGTCCGTTGAGTACAAACCGGTGCTGGTACCAACATAATACTTTACCATTGTTCCATCATTGTAAATATGTGCCCATGTAACTGAAGGACCTTTGCCGGTACCATCAGAATTCTCTTCAAGGTTGCCGCTAACATCGCTCCAATTTGCTCCGCCATCGGTAGTATAGAAAATGCTTTTCACACCATAGTTAGAGAAGGTAATCATCACATTATCCGCATTCAACCGGTCAGTTTCTACACAACTCACATAGCAGCCTCCGGGAAAATTACTTCCATTAACAAGCACTTTGTTACTGCTATTGGTTTTGCAACTGTCAAGCCTATACACAGCACCGGCATCGGTACCATAATACAGGCGGTTAGTATTTGCCTCGCTTACATCGAGCGAAGAAATATTTGGAGAGTTAGCAAGACCACCGGTGGTAGTACCGTTTAGCTTTGTCCAGCCCTGTGAAATAAGCCCGTATTCATCGCCATTAACCACAATAGCATTTAATGAATCGTTTCTCCAAATGCTTTTACCTCCACAGAGGTACATCCGGTTGTCGTCAAGCGGGTCAAGAATAAGTGGCGTGATAAAAAGATAATTGGAGCCACCGACCGGACTGATGTTGCGGAAATTATTCACCACTCCGTTATCACTAACATCGAGTTTAAATACGCGTCCCTGTTGAATGCTCATGTAATAATTGGTACGATTGCGTGTAATAGCGCAATAGCCCCCATCGCCTTTAAACACCTTCTTCCAATTCTGGTTGTAATCAAGTGTACTGGTAAAATAGGTTCCATTATCCTGAAGTCCGCCAATAACATTACTGCTGCTGGTATTGCCTGGCTCAATAGCACAGGTATAAAATTGACCGGTGTTGTAGCCATTGTTCATTTCTTCCCAAATAGTTTGTCCGGTCGTGATATTGAATGTTTTCATTACTCCCCCATCGGTACCCGAGTAAGCGATGTTAGTGTTAGACGGCAGGAACAAAAGTTTGTGCTGGTCAGGGTGGTGACCCGGATAAACATAATTAGAGATGGTATTTGTGTCGCAATAGTACCCACCAATCCAGTCGTAAGCAGGTGTAGCAAAACCATCGTAAGACCGATAAATATCAGTTCCCCCAAGGAAAACAAGGTTAGGGTCAGTAGGGTGAACAGCCACAAACATATCGTAAGAGCTTTGCGAATTGTATTTGCGGAAATCAAAATTGTAATAACCCAGGCAGTGCTCATCAGGGATATTGGCGGTCCTGTTGCTCCAGGTTCCTCCGGCACCGGTGCCATCGCCTGAGTTGTATTGGTACCTCCACAAGGCATGACCGGTAGTGCCGGTACCGGGTGAATGGGCAATAAAGTAAACCTGCGTTTCATCACTTGGCGCAATGCCTATTTCTATTCTGCGGTACGATGCCGGAAAACCTGTCGGGGTAATCTTAGTCCAGACAATACCATCTGTACTGCGCCAAATTCCTTTGCTCGGGGTTTCACTGCTTATAGTAGCATACAATACACCCGTAGAAGTAATGGCAATATCGCTGTATTCCGAAATGGCTGAAATGGCTGTATCTAAACCCAGCACCGGTGACCATGCGGAGCCTCCGTCTGCACTTCGCCAAATGCCATTTACAACTGCCGCATACACTTCGTCCTCTGTCGGGTTACTGGCATCGGTTACCATATCCCACACAAAATCAAAATCACGCTTCTGATATAAGGTAGTGGGAGATCCTGAAGTTGTGGATGGAAGTTGTGACCAGGTAGTCCCTCCATCAGTTGATTTAAAAATACCATCGCCACTAAACTGTGAACTGAAACCGGCTGCGCTTACCAACCCGTAATGCTCACCGGTGCCGTAATACCAAACGTTGGAATGACCGCTACGTGTGTCCTGAACTACACAGTTACAAGAATGGAGTTGCCCTGGCTGAGTGCATTTAGTAAAATGCGCACCTCCATCGGTGCTACGCCACATACCACCGCTTACCTGTCCTGCCAGAATAATATTTTCATTACCTGCATCCAATGCCAATGCACGGGTTCTGCCTCCCAGGTTATAGGGTCCCCGGTTTTGCCATTGCGTGCTGCGATGGGAAGTATTGTATTTGGGAAGGGTAGCGGCAAAAGCCATTTCATTTTGACGAATACCGCGCGGTATGGCACCGGTAGCTGGGTTGCGCAAACGCATAGCGGTATAAGCATCCGCTCCTTCCTTATCTTCAAACCCTCCGTTTTCGTAAAGTGAGGCTGTTTCCTCTCCAGTTGTTGTATCAAAGTCTTTGACAGATTTGAATGGTTGTTGAATAACAAACAATAAAACAAGAGAGGTGATTACAAAAGATAGGACAGGTGTAAAAGAAATTTTCATTCAGCGGGTTTAAGTTGCCAAAGTAATGATTCGTCATGGTTGATGGAAACCATCCTCAATTTCATCTCTTCAGCGCCTTACCATACGCAGCCATTACTTTATCTTTAACCAGTTGATGGTCAACTATAGGTGCCGGGTAAGCACCGGTGCCGTATTCGGGCACCCAATGCTTTACATATTTCAGTTCGGGGTCAAAGCGCTCCATTTGTAGTTGCGGGTTAAACACCCGAAAGTAAGGAGCGGCATCGGTGCCGCAGCCTGCCGCCCATTGCCAGCCACCGTTGTTGGCGGCTAAATCAAAGTCTAACAGTTTTCCGGCAAAGTAAGCCTCGCCCCATTGCCAGTTAATCAGCAAATGTTTGGTAAGGAAACTCGCCACTACCATACGCACGCGGTTGTGCATGTAACCGGTGGCGTTCAGTTCGCGCATACCGGCATCTACTAAAGGGTAACCGGTGCGCCCTTCGCACCAGGCGGTAAAATGCTCTTCGCTATTCTCCCATTCAATTTCGTCATACTCTTTGCGGAACGCTCCTTTTACCACATGCGGAAAGTGAAAAAGAATCTGCTGATAAAAATCGCGCCAGATAAGTTCATTTACGTACGTCTGGTTCCGCAACTCGGCATACTGAAGCAGTTTACGGAGGCTCAGCGTACCGAACCGTAAATGAAGGCCCAAACGCGAAGTGCCGTTTACTGCCGGAAAATCTCTCGTGTCGCTGTAATTCTTTATCACATCGCTGCTCACTTTCCTCTCCGGAAACCGGAAATCTGAAACCGAAAACCCAAAATCGTTTAAAGCAGGAATTAAAAACGAATCTTTTTTAAAAAAGTTGGCGGCATACTTAAGCGTTGGATAACTGCTGCGGTAAAAGTCTGTAAGCTTTAACCGCCACTTGCGGCTGTAGGGGGTAAACACGGTATAAGGCGTTTTATCATCTTTCAGCACTTCGCTCTTTTCAAAAATCACAATGTCCTTGTAAGTGTGAAACCGCACTCCGTTATCTTTCAGCAATTCGTTAATACTGCTGTCACGGTTAATGCCGTAAGGCTCGTAATCTCGGTTAGTGTAAACAGTACCCACGGAATATTCACTCAACAGTTCTTTCCAAACCACCCATGGTTTGCCAACTTTTACTAAAAGCGCAGAGCCGTATTCCTTTAGTTCTTTATCCAATCGCACAATCTCCTGATGAATGAACTGAACGCGCCTGTCGGTTTTATCTTCGAGTTTATGAAGTATCTCCGTATCGAAAATAAACAGCGGCAGCACCGGTTTGCCTGACCGGAGGGCATGATACAGTGCCGCATTATCGTCCAGCCGCAGATCTCTGCGAAACCAAAACACCTGAACGGACGTATTACCCTCCATATATTAACAACAAACGAACTTTCTTTGGGTTCATTAAAATTCCTACATTAGCAACACTAAACAAAAAGATATGAAGAAACTACTTACTACCGCACTTATTACTTTTTCGGTTATGGCGTTTTCGTTTGCACAGCAAACCGTTGCCTCCGATTTTTATTTAATGAAAACCCAGCAGGATGCTGAGTATGTCTTAAAAGCCCTTAATCAGGAACTGCATCTTTCTGAAACGGACTTTAATAAGGTAAAAGAATTACTCCTTACCAGCGCCAAAAGCCAGCAGGAGCAATTCAGATTATCGCCCGATGCAGAAAGAATCAGCATTATCAAAACCCGTCAAACGGCCAGCATCGAAAACAATCTGAAAAGAATTATTGGAGAAGATAAATACAAAATCTACCAGAACAAAAAAGCGAGCATCGAAGCTTCGCTGAAAGGATTGAATAAGAACTAAACGGCAAGCGATAACGTATTGTTTAAAAGAGCGGTGAGTTCCACCGCTTTTTTATTGCCGTAAACTTTCCCCTCAAACTCGCGCACCCATTGAATACCGCGTACGGCATTGGTCAGCAGAATTTCATCGGCTTCCAGCAACTCTTTTACCTCCACTTCACGTTCTTCAAAAACATCGTCTTCCAACAGCGAAATCAGATAAGTGCGCATTACTCCGTTCACACATCCGCTGTCGAGATGAGGGGTAATCACCTTTTCGCCTTTTATTAAAAACACATTTGACTGAACAGCCTCACATATACTTTCCGCATCATTCAGCAAAATGCATTCATCCCATCCACCGGCTCTGGCAAACTGCGCAGCCAACACATACATGAGCGCACTCGATGTTTTTAAATCGCTGGTCATGGATACCGGTTTCCAGCAATCTTCGCGCACCCCAATCTTCAATCCATCACCGGTTTCAAATCTTTCGTTCTCTATTTTATCTAAACTAAACGTGTAGCCCAGTTCTTCATCTTCCAAAGGCAAATACAACCCTCCTCCCTTTCTGAAAAACTGTAACCGAACCCGCCCGTTTTTCATAGCATCGTTTACGGAAGCTAGGTCAAGCAACATGTTCTCAAACGATTCTTTATGAAAACGTTTGGGAAGATGAGTGGAGAGAACTTCAGCGGTAAACTCAATGCGGCTCCAGTGATAATCAATCAGGGGAATTTTTTTATTGAACATCGCCATTGTTTCAAAAAAACTATCGCCATACCGGAAACCACGGTTGGTAACCGGCAGCAATTGCTCATGTTCCGGATGAATGGTGCCGTTATAATTGATATACCGCATAAGTGTTGTTCTGCAAAATTAGTTTGCCTGAAGAAAGGGGAAACTCTTTTTTAGTGAGCATGTGGGTAACACCTTTTTCTCTTAGCGATTCAAGCCGCTTTTCTGTGGCGTTATAAAAAAATGAATCAGCAACTTGCTGCAAGGCAAAACCTTTTACGTTCATATCCGGTCTTACACCATACACTTCATTCACGCGGTTCGCCCAATCTTTTACAAATACTTTGTTGCGTACATTTGCTTTAAACTCTATGTAACTTGACCGCTGGGCATAAAACTTCAACTCTGTATTTTCAAAGGGCTGAACAAAGACAGCATTACGCGGAGTAACTTCTTTAATTTTTTCACAAATCGAAATCATCTCATCCTGCTCCTTCATTCCGAACAATTGAAAGGGAGCCTTATAGGGTAGAAACTGACTAAAATTCAGAATCACTACCCAACATAAAATTGAAACCAAAATCAAGGTTGCTTTTTCGAAGGAAGGACGAAGCAATGGCACAATGAGAAACTGTTCTGCCAAGCCAAAAACCGCCACCACTCCGAAAAACTTCATCCACTGCGTAATCTTGTAAAACTGAAAATTACCGATGAACACATTTTGTAATCCATCCACAGCAAATACATAAACAATTACTCCTGTAACACCAATCAACACCAACTGAAAAACCTGCTTTGACCGAAGTGTAAAAAACAAGATTGACACAGCCGTAAGCACTAAAAATACCAGCATCTTCCCTTTAGAGAAGGATGAAAAAATGAAATGATGCGGATGGCGAAACTCGAAAAGTATTTTAAAAAGTTCCTGATTTGAAATGTCGGATGGCACATTCTTCTGCATGAAAACAAGTATCAGGTAAATGCCCGCAGTACATGCATAAACTGCCACAAACCCAACAAATGTTTTCCAGAGAACCTCTTTTCGTACAAGAGAGATAAAAAGGACTGCGCACAATACCAGCATAACGTCCAGCCCCTCCAGCAATTGAATAAAAGTGGCTATTGACATAAACACGGAAGCAAACAAATATTTCTTGTCTAAAAATAAATTGATTGCCCAAACAACTATTGCTGCCGCCAACCCGCTTGCCTGAAAACACTCCGAATACAATTCCACATTGCCTAATGCAAAATCATTCAGCGGAATCAACGCAACGAGTATTGCCAGCCAGGCGATGTACTTATTTTGAATAAATCTGCATGCCAGCTTTTCTAAACCAAGAACCAGCACAACTGTTGATAGAAATTGAAGGATAAAGCAGAAAATCTCCAAATGATTTGAAAAAGGGAGCAGAAGATTGGCCAGAACCGTTCTCTCATTCGGAACAGAGGCGTTCAGTCCCTGTATAAAAAAATCGTACCGAAACAAAGTTGAATCGCTTAGAAAAAGTGTGTAAGGAAGAAGTTCCACCTGATCACCGGTGCCATAACGGTAGCCAAAACGAAGAATGAGCAAACTCCAGGTAAAAACAGCAAAGAGAATTTGAGAATTTGAGAATTTGAGAATTTGATAATGAGGTTTCATTGGGGGTTTATGTTATCAAGTCCTCAAATTCTCATATCAAACTTCAATTGTTTTTAAATCAGAACTGATTACGAGTTTACCCAGTGTTTTTGCTTTAATCTCATCTACCGTAACACCCGGTGCAATCTCCACCAAATGAAAAGCACCATCGTGAATATTGTAAAACCCTAAATCAGTAAGCACGCGCTGAATACATTTCTTGCCCGTGAGCGGAAGCGAACAAACAGAAAGCAACTTAGATTCTCCTTTCGGATTGGTTTGCATCATGGTTACAATTATGTTGCGTGCTGAAGCTACCAAATCCATAGCACCGCCCATTCCCTTTATCAGCTTACCCGGAATTTTCCAGTTCGCAATGTCCCCATTCTCAGAAACCTCCATAGCTCCCAACACCGTTAAATCAATACGCTGCGAACGAATCATTCCAAAACTGTATGCTGAATCGAAAAAGGCAGTGCCCGGCAAAGCAGTAATAGTTTGCTTGCCAGCATTAATCAAATCGGGATCAACTTCGGCCTCGGCAGGAAAAGGACCCATTCCCAACAACCCGTTTTCTGACTGCAACACTACATCCATTCCTTTCGGAATATAATTAGCCACTAATGTTGGAATACCGATGCCAAGGTTCACGTAATAACCATCCTGCAACTCTCTTGCTATGCGCTGCGCAATCTGTTCTTTTGTAAGTGCCATGCTCTTATTTTCTTATAGTTCTCTGCTCAATTCGTTTCTCGTACTTCTCCCCTTTAAAAATACGGTTCACAAAAATTCCTGCGGTATGAATCTCGTTCGGGTCAAGTTCGCCTTCTGCTACCAGTTCTTCTACTTCTGCAATGGTAATTTTTCCTGCCATTGCCATCAGCGGATTAAAATTGCGTGCAGTGCCGCGGTAAACTAAATTACCGGCTGTGTCACCTTTCCATGCTTTTACAATAGCGAAATCTGACTTAAACGCATGTTCCATTAAATACTCCTTACCATCAAATTCACGGATTTCTTTTCCTTCGGCAATTTCAGTTCCTACACCAGCCGGTGTAAAAAATGCGGGAATACCGTAACCGGACATCATACAACGCGTTGCTAAAGTCCCTTGTGGAATCAATTCTACTTCCAGTTCTCCGGAAAGAAGTTGGCGCTCAAACTCTGCATTTTCGCCCACATAACTCGAAATCATTTTTTTTACCTGACGCGTTTTCAGCATCAAACCAATTCCGAAATCATCTACACCGGCATTATTCGAAATACAGGTAAGTCCTTTTACCCCTTTTCGGATAAGCGCGGCAATTGAGTTTTCAGGAATGCCGCACAAACCAAAACCACCCAACATAATCACCGCATTATCCGGAATGTCTTTTACTGCTTCATCAGCATTTGCTACAACTTTGTTCATACTTTATGTTTAAATCATTTCTTTCCTACTGCTTCTTCCCGCTTACTTAGTTTCTCAAGAACATTGTCGTACATTTTGTTCAACAACTTGGGATTCGCTTCATAAAACTTGTAGCTCTTCAAAAAATCTTCGCGGCTAATCGCATGATTCTTAAAAATCTGACCATGGTATTCTTCAGTCAACAACCTTTCATTCATTCCCAACTGCGCTTTTGTTTCCGCCACCGCATCGGTAATATGCATATCTGTCAGAATAATCTCCATTTTATCCATCGGAATAACGTCCTTGGGAATGTCCGGTAATTCGGACTTACAGGCCGAAACAAAAATAAACAGGCACAGAATAATTCTCTTCATATAGATTAGCCTCAAAAATAGAATTACTGAATAAATGAATACCGAAAAATACAAACAACTGATTGCTGAAATATCTCCCTTCAACGCGCGGTTAATTGCCGTGTCTAAAACGAAACCGGTGGAGGATATTTTGCAATTGTATCAGGCAGGGCAAAAAATTTTCGGAGAGAACAAAGTACAGGAAATGGTTTCGAAGTGTGAAGCATTGCCAAAAGATATTGAGTGGCATCTCATAGGTCATCTGCAAACCAATAAAGTAAAATATGCAGTCCCTTTTGTTACCATGATTCATTCTGTTGACAGTTTGAAGTTGTTACAGGAGATAAACAAACAGGCAGAGAAGAATAACAGAACTATAGATTGTCTGCTGCAAATTTTTATAGCGCAGGAAGAAACAAAGTTTGGTTTGAGTGTAGAGGAGTTGTATCAGTTACTCCGGTCTGCAGAATATGCTGCATGTAAGCATGTGCGCGTCTGCGGGTTTATGGCGATGGCAACCAATACAATTGATGAGGCAAAAGTGGCACAGGAGTTTTCTTTTCTGAAAGATCTTTTCGGTCATGTAAAAGAAAATTACTTCGCAGGTACGGACAGTTTTAAGGAACTATCTATTGGAATGAGTTCTGATTATAAAATTGCGTTGAAGTACGGAGCAACGTTAATCAGAGTTGGCAGTATACTTTTCGGAGGACGTAAATACTAAGCTGCAGAGTTATTCGGCAGCAGATTGTTCCTGTTTGTTTCTCTTTTCGCTCTAAGCTCCTCGTAGTATTCAAGACGGTTCTTCAAGATTTGGTAGTTGCTGTAAATCTCTCCCATACTCTTCCGGCTAAACAGCGCTACGTTTTCATCATTTATAGGAATAGTAGGGTCCAGCAAAAAACTAAGGGGAATCTTTACCACTTCGCAAAACTTGTTTAAGGTTTCCAGTTTGGGATTATTGTTTCGGTTTTCAAGGTTACCGTACGATTGCTGAGTAATGTTCAGTTCGCGGGCAACGTTCGATTGCTTTAATCCACGGATTTCTCGGATTTTTCTGATCCTTTCAGAAAGTGTCATAATTTGACTTTTTAGTGTGTTACAAAATCTCAGGGGATTACACTTATCCTAATTTTGTGCCATGGTAGTTCAAACTTCGCAAAACATAGACCAGTGCAGAGTTTCAGCATCTTATAAGTGAAAAATTAATGCCAGAAATAGCAGTTAAAAACATGCCAAAATGGAATGGTGTTTCCAAAATGGAAAAGTCTTCCGGGAAATTTAGGAGGGGAGTATTACCTACTTCTTTTTCTTCTTGAATTTATCAGGAATGTCCCAAGTGTAAACGAGAGCAAAAGCATGAAGCATATCTAACCTGCGCTGATTAACATCGGGCTGAGAGCGATAATACAAATCAAAAGAGTGATTTTTTACAAACTCGTAACTTATGCCGGCAATACAGACAAACTTACGTGTAAGCGCATACCGGTTAGTCAGTAACGTATAAGCTTCAGCTGAAAGGTAGGCTTCCCATTGGGGTTTAAAATCCCAGTTTATCTCTATACGGTTTCGCAAATAATCAACAGGTTCGTGCCCTGATTCATAACTCCTCGCGTAGTATTCATTCTCATGAAAATAACCAAGCCGGTAAGCGAAAGTCCAGTCCTTATGCTTATAGCGGGCTTTCAATCCAAACTCAAAACGGTAAGTATTCTCCGTAAAACCATTCACTCCGCGAAAACGAAAATCCGCATACAGATATTTGAGAATTTTATACCGCAAGCCCAATGAGAAGTAATGTCCCTTGATATACCGGTTCGTTACATCGGCCCGTAAAAGATACTGCCCGTTCATGCTCAGCCCGTACTTAAAGTCTTTATTAATTTTTACACCGGACCAAATCTGGAAAGAAGTATGGTAGGAATTGTTCCTTACATCTGCATCGTCCTGAGCAGCTACTTTGTTAGCCAACCCCAAACAAACAACTATCAAAAAAAGACAAGAACGACTTCGTAGAACAAAACTCATAATTCATCAGGTGTTAATCATCGTTATCGCCCGTGCCAAGAGAACTTGTTTCATTCTCCATGGAATAATAAAATGCCCTTAATCGTGCAATGTCCCTAAGAAAATCAATTTTGATAATCTCCACACGATGCACAGGCAGTCCGGTTCTGCTTTTTAAATCTTCCAGCATTTGCGGGCGTGCTTCGGGTTTAATCAAATCAATTCTTTCATACACCACATCTTTCCAATTTTCGTGTTCCAGTGAAAGCTGCCGGTCGAGAAGATAAACCATTACAAGGATGAGCAAATCTGCAATCAGAAGAACAAAGATGCTGTGGTCCATTTCCACGATTGCTGTAAAAAATCCTTTTCTGCCGTTTAACTCTATAAACTGATTCAAGCTTGTATTGATATCGGCCAACGCATTGATAATACCGATGGTAACACACAAAAAGAAATATCCCATTTCGCGGATGGGTACTGTTACGGTGCGATAACGAAGAATAGAGAAAATGGCAAACAGTCCGAACGCAAAACCGATTTTAAGTTTCAAACTGCTTAACAGAAAGCAGATCAAAAAATTTACCGTATTAAAAAGAAAGAACGTAAAAACAAAGTCTTTGTTTTTATGGCGTGGGTAATAGATAAACCGTACTAAAACAATAATCAGTATCAGGTTGATGCCGTACCGCAAAATAAAATCCCAAAGGCTACCGCTCGTAAATACGCCTGAAATAATTACATCATTCGTTGCTTCTATAGTTTCCATTCTTAATTATTTTTTCGATCTTGATAAAATTAGGTTTGAATGCATTGTTCTTGATATCCTCCATCATGGCAACTGCAGTAGAGTATTTGCTAAACCCTACCTCTTCAAAATTTCGCTTATTAAAACTCCTGATGATAGGGCTACCGGTAGAGCTCTTATCGGTTTTTACTTCTGCAACCACTAATTCAGGAAATGCTTTTTTGCTTTTAAAATTATCGAACGCCACATGAAGGTCAAGAGTTAGACGTTCATTCATCTTTTTACTGGCGAGTGTTATGCGGTTAAAATAAATCCACATTTTTTTCTTCAATTGTTTCTCATCTAATTGATGATGCTGAACCAGATTCAGTTCTTCATCAGTTAGAACATGTTTTAAATCGGGTTGCTTTAATCGTTTCTTATCGGTTCGATTCCCTTTCACCTTATACTTTACTTCAAAAAAAACCAAACCCGAATCCGAGTACCTGCGGTACCGGACTTTCAAGCGGTTTATCTTCCCGTTATGGTGGAATCTATACAATTGGTAATCATCTGTATCAAAGTAAAGCGACTCATAGGCAAACATCCGGCTATGGTTAATCTCCAAAGCGTAATAGTCTTCCTTTACCTCTTCTAATATCCCGGCAAATTGATTGATATGAAAAACATATTTTGTATCAATCCGGTTCAGCATCCTTACCTCATCTAAACCTTTGAGCGTAATAGGTTCAAATGAGTTCAGCACATCTTTTATCTTCTTCTCTTCCTGTTCGTAGGTGAAATCCATTAGTAAATATTTATCAAATCTCTTACCTCAACTGTTTCCCGGGGGGCGTTAATAGTTACATGAACAATATCAGCCGACTGCTGCAAAGGGCAGGTATCGCATTCATTAATCACCCAAAGGGTATAATCACCGGTGTGCAGAAAAGGGAAGGCATACTCACCCGTGTACGAAGTTCTCGTGTCGTCATCCACCCATGTATTGTTACCGTAGGCCAGATACACCCGGGTTTCTGCCACATATCCGGAATCGGTGATGATTCCGAAATTATTGGCATCGTAACCGAAAACCTTACCGTGTATAGTAGCAAGCCCTCCGCTTCCCGGTTCCTTTTTACAGGAAGTAAGTCCGGCAATTATTGTAGCTGCAAAAAATACAGCAATCTTCAAAGACCCTTTCATTATGAGAATTTATCTATTGAATAATAAGTTTAGCAACTTTTGATTTATCGCTGTATTGCAGTTGAATTAAATACATCCCTGCCATCCAATTTGCTGTTGAAAGTTGTGTGTTACCGGAAATCCTTTCTTCCGCTATCTTCTCTCCGAAAGAGCTATAAACTTTCATCTGAGCCGCCTTAGCACTGAAAATCTGAACAATCGAATTTGTCGCGCAAGGATTTGGATAAACTTTGATTTCTCCATCTCCGGAAATTTCATTTAAAGCGAGACCCAAATCATACTTTATAGTCAGAAAATCCTTCTGATTTGCGCCAGTATAGCTGCCGTATCCGCTTACATAAACACTTCCGTTATCCAACAAAATAGCTTCCCCTGCATCAGTAAGATTGCCGGCTCCATTAAAAGAAGCACTATCTACAACGTTACCACTTCCATCATACATTAATGTAACTGCATTGTTATTTCTTATCGAAACCGAACCCTCATTTGCCTGACCGGTCACGTACACATTTCCGTTTCCTTCAACAGCAATTGCATTCGCGATGTCATCTCCATTAGCTGCACCGTTATAGTTTACAGACCATTGTTTAGCGCCTGAGGTGTTGTATTTAATGGTTACATAATCCAGATTATCGGACGAGGTGGAGTCAAGGTCGCTGCTACCTGTAACGTAAACATTTCCCCCCGCATCTACAGCTAAATCGTTTAAGTCATCATCACCGGTACCTGCTCCGTTATATAGCTGAGACCATTGTTGCATTCCGCTGCTATTGTATTGAATAACCAAACAGTCGCGATTCGTAGAAACAGAAACATCGCGGTCACTTGTAGCACCTATAATCACATTGCCGTTGTTATCCAATTTTATCTTTGAAGGAATATCATCCCCCAGATTTGATGCATAGGTGGCAAAAGCCGTTTCTGTTCCGTTAGCCGATGTATACTTCTGTGTCTGAATATCATAATCGGTTCCGTTCCACGTTTTGCCTGTCACATAGGCATTACCTGAATTATCAAGTGCAATAGAATATGCTTTGTCATCTGCTCCACCATTCCCGTTGTAAGGTACAGCCCATTGAAAAACTCCTGCTGATGAATACTTCACCGTCATGTAATCATTGTTAACTAGCAACGAAGCATCTTCATCGCTAATACCGGTCACATACACATCACCATTCCCATCAACTACCATATCGTTTACTTCATCATCACCGGTTACTCCTGCGTCATAATTTCTTGTCCAGAGTGTATCTCCGTTGTCATTATACTTAATAACAAACATGTCGTAATCGTTATTGGCATTCTTGCTTCTGCCCGCCACATAAACGTTTCCTGAACCATCAGCCGTAATAGCACTAGGTTCGTCCGTGTCGTTATCCGGCCCGTTGAAAGTCTTTACCCATACTTTGTTTCCACCGGCATCATACTTTACAGTGCAGAAATCCCTATCCTGATCGTAAACATATGTATACCCCGTGCTGTAAATAAATCCTCCGCTACTGCACAAAGCAACTGCCTTATCAGTTAATTCTCCTTCACCGTTGTATGCTTGGTTGAATTGGAGCGTTCCGCCTGAATCATGCTCCACAAGTGATGCATCTTTCATAGATGAATTATTAACGTGAGCTCCCGCTGTATAAATATTTCCTGCAGCATCCAGTAAGCTTGTTGAACCGTTATCGTTCAGATTTGCGTTTCCACCAATAATCTTAGCAAACTGTTCAGCACCTGTACCGTTGTATTTCAAAATCAGCAAATCGTTGTTCGTAGTTGCATTGGTAGAAACATTCGTTGTACCGGTAACAATTACCACATCGCCTGCTCCTATAGCAATATGACTGGCTGATTCATCTTTTCCGTTCGGATTGGCATAAGTCGTTGACCATAGCTGTGCCCCTGAAGAAGGCAGATAAGCAATTGTCTGAATATCGGCTTGTATACCGTTGAATTTTGTTCCGGCAACCACCACCTGGTTAGCGTTTCCGGTAATATCTACTGCCTGATCATCGCCATTTGAATCAAACATTGTCGGCACGGTCCATCCGGTGTTGCCGTTTACTCCAAGATATTTAATGGTTACATAGTCATCATCCCCTCCGTTATTTGAACGGCCGGTAACATACACATCGTTTGCCGCATCTATCCAGACACCGGTAGCCCGGTCATTCTCGTTTGCCTGGTCTACTGTCTTTACCCATTGCTCAACCAGGGAGGAGTTATACTTTACAGTAGCATAATCATTCTTACTGGCAACTGTTCTTGATTTACCGGTAACAACGATACCACCTTCTCCATCAATAGCCATATCAGCTAACTCATCATCCAGTCCATCGGCTCCGTTAAATGTTACTGCATTCAACTGCAATCCGGCAGAAGAATACTTTACTATAACATAGTCGTTATTCAGATTAGAATTGTAGCCATAGCCACCGGTATATACATTCCCGGCATTGTCCGTTACTACTTTTACTCCATAGTCATCCAGATTACCGGAGTGGTTAAACGTCATTAACCAAAGTAAACTGCCCGCTGTATTATATACAGCGGTAGTTACATCTTTACCGTTAGTTGTTTTAGCTGTTCCGGCTACGACTACATTTCCTGTGTTATCAAAAACAATATCGTTGAGTTCATCGTTACCGTTACCGGTGCCGTCATAAGTTCGGGTCCAAAGTGTATCACCCGCACTGTTGAACTTCACCAGCAAAAAATCTTTTCCGTTTCCGTTCCGCCAGGTATACCCACAAGCGTAAATATTACCTGACATGTCACGGACAAGCGCATTGAATCTATCAGAGTTCTCTCCTGTACCGGCAAATGGTGTTGCCCATTGCTGATTAAGGCTTTGTGCATTAACTATTGAAGAAACCAGAAGTAAAAGTGAAAAAACTAAAGTTTTATTCATGTTCAATTAATGTTTGAATAACGAAATATTTTCTGAAAGTAAGTAGACGACTTATCACCGCTAAACTTGTAAAGAGAGCAAAGGAGGGACGGAAACAAAAAATCTCAAAGATTAGTAGCAAACAACAAATCAAGATTGCTGCTCTTTATGCCAAATAAACCGGCCAAATGCTCATTGGTCAGATTCCCTTTATAGAGATAAATGCCATTACGTATTCCTCCGTTCTCGTAGATAAGATTCTTCATGCCGCTCACTTCACCGCAACGCAGAAGTATAGGCATAAGAATATTTGAGAACGCGTGAGAAGCTGTGCGCGATACACGCGAAGGAATATTCGGAACACAATAATGTGTTACGTCATACTTTTTGAAAGTAGGATTGGCGTGTGAAGTTATCTCCGATGTTTCGAAACACCCTCCCTGGTCAATACTTACATCTATTATCACACTGCCTGCTTTCATCTTAGCAACCATTTCCTCAGTTACAAGTATAGGAGTGCGTCCATGCTTGGAATGAATTGCACCAATGGCTACATCCGCTGTTTGTAACTCCTGTTCCAGAATAACCGGAGAATATGTAGAAGTAAAAACGCGTGAGTTTATTTTATCCTGCAAGCGCTGTAACTTGTAAACGTTATTATCAAACACAGATACAACCGCGCCCAAACCGATAGCTGCACGAGCAGCAAACACACCAACCATACCTGCTCCGAGTATAACTACCTTAGCAGGTGGAACACCTGAAATACCTCCCAACAAAATCCCTTTTCCCTCGTTGGCATTACTTAGAAACTCAGCAGCCAAAAGGATAACTGTGTTACCTGCAATCTCACTCATAGCTCGGACGAAAGGAAACCGACCGGTGTCATCATTTGTATATTCAAAGGCAAGCGCAGTTACCTTTTTCTTCATCAGGAGTTGTATGTATTCCTTCTTGAGAGTAGGAAGGTGCATTGGCGAAATAAGCGTCTGCCCTGTTTGCATAAGTTCAAGTTCCTCCAGTTGTGCAGGAGCAATCTTGATAACAATATCCGCCTTGAAAACTTCCTCAATGTTGTCTGAAATTTCAGCTCCCGACTCTGAATAATCATTGTCAGAGAAATTAGAATCAACTCCCGCACCACGTTCAATGATGATACGGTGACCGTTGGCTACCAGCGTCTTTACCGATTCAGGTGTTAAGCCTATGCGGTGTTCCTGAAAACTCTTCTCTTTGGGAATACCGATAAACAACTTCGCTTTTTTGTTGGCAACCATGGTTGGCTGCTCTAAAGGCTGCAGGCCGAGTTTGCTCGCAATACCTTCAAAATCCTTTTTCTTTTCTAACATGAGTTTGGGTAAATGTGTCTATTCCGTAAAGATAGACACATTCCGCACATTCCCATCGGTGCGGATAGAGATTTTTACTGTTTCAACAGGCAAAAGCTGTTCCACAAGTTCCGGCCATTCGATAAAACAATAAGCGTCTCCACTCAGGTATTCTTCCATTCCTATAGAAAGAGTCTCTTCAAAGTTCTTCAACCGGTAACAGTCAATATGGAAAATTTTGGATGGCGGGCTATCAACCGAATATTCGTTTACTATGCTGTATGTGGGGCTTGAAAAATTGTCGTGCGAACCGAGTTGCCGGCAGATTTCTTTAATGAGTGTGGTTTTACCTGCACCCATTTCGGCATAAAAAGCAAACACTCTTTTATCCCCGGCAAAGTTCAGAATATCCTTTGCCACTACCGGAAGCTGTTGAACATCTGAAATGGAAATCTCTAAATTCTTCACGGTGCAATAATCAGCAAAATTTGCGGCACTGCTGTTTGTCTTCTTCTCCAAACTTTTACTTTTACCCCGATGGCACATGTAGAAATTTATACCGATGGCTCTGCGAGGAGTAATCCCGGTCGCGGGGGTTACGGGGTTATTCTCAAGTACGGTACAAAAGAAAAAGAGCTTTCGCAGGGTTACAGGCTTACCACCAACAACCGGATGGAACTGCTGGCCGTGATTGTAGGATTAGAGACGCTCAACCGTCATGGTGTGGAAGTGGTGATTTATTCCGATTCGAAATATGTAGTGGAATCTATTGATAAAAAATGGGTATTCGGCTGGCAGAAGAAAGGTTTTAAAGGGAAAAAGAATCCCGACCTGTGGAGGAGATTTCTGGAAGTGTTTCCCAAACACAAAGTGAAAATGAAATGGATTAAAGGCCACAACGACCATCCCTACAACGAGCGCTGCGATGTGCTGGCCACCGAAGCAGCTGACAGTAAACATTTGTTGATTGATGAAGGCTACGAAAGTTCAAAGGAGGATATGTTCAACGAATAGTTACCGGTTTATAATCAGGTAGCTGTTGTATTTTCTTTCATCGGAAAGCTGAAGAATATAGAAGTAAGTTCCGTCCGGTAATCCTTTATCGCTGTTCAGACTCGTTCCCTCCCAATCGTTCTGATACTCCTCATTTTCATACACCAGATTCCCGTTCCGGTTAAACACTTTTAAAGAGGCAGGAGCAAAATATTCCAAACCGGTAAACACCAGTTTATCGTTCATGCCATCGCCATCCGGTGAAAAACCTTGCGGCAGAAAAACGTTATCGGGGCAGGTAATTCTTATGTTTACTAAACCGGTATCGCATCCTCCAATCTGACAGATAACATATTCGAAAGCCTCATTACCACAGGAAAGTGGCAGACGTGTAAAAACAACTTCACCATCAGGGTTGATACTGAGCGTGCCGAGGTTGTTGTTGCTGTCAACGTCTGTTACAGAAATAACAAAGAACGAATCGCTCTCTACATCAAAATCATTCGCCAATACTTCTAACACCGAGATATTCAGTGTATCGCCAAAACTGAAATTATCATCTACTGCCATAGGATGCTCGTTCGTACCGCTGATGTTGATGTAAACTACTGCGGTGTCGCATAAGTCTGTAGTATCACACAGCGCATAACTGAATGAGTCAAGTCCGAAATAAAAAGGAGTGGGGGTATAAATAACCTGTGTGCCGTTGGTAACGGTGGTTGTGCCGTGCTGTGCTCCGGTAAGAATAGTGATGCTGAGCATATCGCCATCCGGATCGCTATCATTAGCGGTTACCGGAAGAAAGGTGACAGAGTTTTCAGAAACAATAAACGTATCGCTTACTGCTACAGGAGGATTTTGCGCCAGCAGTATGTGCAGCGAAAGGACAAGTAAGCCAAATGCCAAACTCCGTTTCATTCATTATGCTTTCAGAAATTCCTCTGCTTTATCAACCAGGTTCTTCGAGCCAATAAATATAGCGGTTCGTTCGTGAAGTTCTGTTGGCTGAATATCTAATATGCGCTGATGACCATCCGTTCCCTTCCCTCCTGCCTGTTCGGCAATAAACGACATGGGAATACATTCATACAACAACCGCAGCTTACCTCTCTTCTCGCCTTTGTTAGCCGGATAAATAAAAATTCCTCCCTTGATTAAAGTGCGCTGAATATCGCCCACCATAGAGCCGATATAGCGCATGGAGTAAGGGCGCGATGTTGCTTTATCACTCTCCGAACAATACGCAACAAAGTTCTTCACCCCATCATCGAACTTACCGATGTTCCCCTGATTGAGCGAATAGATTTTCCCGCTCTCCGGTATCTTAACATCGGGATGCGAAAGAAAGTACTGGTGGTTTTCGGTATTGAGGGTAAAGCCGTTTACTCCTTTGCCGGTAGAGAGAATAAGAATAGTGGAACTGCCATAAATAAAATATCCCGCAGCAATAGTCTTATTGCCGGATTGAAAAAAGTCGGCATCGTTAACCGGACCGGTGGGAGAAATACGTTCCACAATATTAAAGATGGTGCCTACCGGTGCGCAGATGTCGATGTTCGAAGAGCCATCGAGCGGGTCAACCGAGATAATGTATTTGCCGTTCTCATGGAGTGTAACTGCACCTTCATTTTCTTCGCTCAGGTAACCGGCTGTGTTTTCGCTGGCACGCAGGTAGTCCATTAAAATACGGTTAGACAGGTCATCGAGTTTCTGGACTGTTTCGCCCTGCACATTGGTGGTACCGGTTACCCCGAGTATATCGGTAATGCCCGCATTGTTGATAAGGCGGGCAATTATCTTAGAGCCTTCTGCCAGCGAAAGCAGCACTTTATTCAATTCAATATCGCTGTTCTTTTCCAGAAAATCGGTGAGTAGGGCGCCTTTTGCCATAGGTAAAATGATGTTTGCGTGCGAATATATTAAAACAGGTTTCTTGCCACTTTTAAAATTTGCTTCCCTGAATATCTTTGCGCACCTCTTGAAAAATGAGCTGATGAGTTAATTAGCAAATTAGCTGATGAATACAGGAGCAGCCAACAAGAAACGATAAACACCAAACAAGAAACAAACTACATGAGTTTTATTATCAGACATGGCGATGAAAAAGATGTTCCGGGCATGATGAAGTTAGTGCGCGAGCTCGCTTTGTTTGAGCGTGCACCCGAACAGGTAGTAAATACAGAAAAGGCATTGCACGAAGACGGCTTCGGCAAGAATCCTATTTACAAAGTAATTGTTGCCGAAGCGGTGGACACCAACGACATCATTGGCATGGCGCTTTACTACACCGCTTATTCTACCTGGAAAGGCAAAATGCTTTTCCTCGATGATTTAGTGGTAACCGAAAGCTATCGCAGGTTCGGCATTGGCCGCAAACTCATCAACGAGTTTTTGCGCGATGCAAAGGAGCAGGGCGTGAACCAGATTCGCTGGCAGGTGCTGGACTGGAACACACCGGCTATTGAGTTTTATAAAAGCCTTGGAGTGGAAATGGATGCGGAGTGGATTACGGTGAAGATGAGCAAGGCGCAAATTGCAACTTACGTTGAATCGATTAGATGATTAGCAGATTAGCAGATGAATACAGGAACAAGAAACAAGAAACAACAAACAAACAACATGCAGGTTTACAAATTCGGTGGGGCATCGGTTAAAGATGCAGGAGCGGTAAAGAATGTTACTTCTATTTTAAAAGAGAACAACTTCAACGAGAAGGTGGTGGTTATTTCGGCTATGGGCAAAACCACTAACGAACTGGAGAATGTTGTGAACCAGTACTACGCTGGCAATGCCGACTGGCAGAAATCGCTCGATGGTGTTTTCGAAAAACACTTAACTGTTATCAACGCGCTTTATACCAATGGTGAAAAACAGAAGGCCATTGACGATGTAAAGAAAATTATAGAAGATGCGCGCAAGTTCCTTACCGAAAACCACTCGCGCAATTACAATTACATCTACGACCAGATTGTTTCCATAGGTGAATACATTTCCACCACCATCGTCAGCGACTACGCTAATTCTATCGGCTTAAAAAATACTTTGCTCGATGTAAAAGAAGTTTTGTTTACCGACAACGCTTACACCGAAGGCAAGGTGGACTTTCCGAAAACCGAAAAAGCTATACTGGATAAAGTAACCGAACTGGTAAAGACCGGCTTTGTTATCACACAGGGTTTCGTGGGCAGCACACCGGAGGGCTTTGCCGCTACACTCGGCCGCGAGGGTTCTGATTACACCGCTTCTATTTTTGCTTACTCGCTCAATGCCACACGCATGACGGTCTGGAAAGACGTAGAAGGAATTATGAATGCCGACCCGAAGGAGTTTGCCGATGCGCAGTTCATCAGCGAGTTGACTTTTCATGAAGCCATTGAAATGACTTACTACGGGGCGAGTGTTATTCACCCGAAAACGATTAAGCCCATTCAGAACAAAAACATTCCGCTCGAGGTGCGCTCGTTTGTAAACAGCGGCAAGCGCGGCTCGGTGATAAGCGCCAACGCCAACACCAATTTTCTGCCACCGGTTATTATCTGGAAACGCCAGCAGGTGCTCCTCTCCTTTTCGGCTAACGACTTTTCGTTTATTGCCGAAGACCACCTGAGCAAGGTGTTTGCCACCTTTGCCGAAAACCGGTTGCGTATTAATATGATGCAGAACGCGGCTATCAGTTTTTCGATTGCCGTTGATTTTAAGAAAGAGAAAATTGAGAACGTTATCGAAGCCCTGAAAAACGATTTCAGCATTACCCGCAACGATGGTCTTTCGCTCCTCACCATCCGCCACTACAACCAGGGCATTATTGATAAATTGACCAAAGACAAAGACATTTTGGTGCGGCAGATTTCGAGAACTACTATTCAGATGTTGGTGAGGGAGTGATTTGTTGATGAGGTGATGGGCAGAAACACACCCGTGCCACAGTTCAGAACCGTGGCACGGGTAGTTGAAATCTAACCCATATTCCAATTTTGCCCCAAAACCTTCATTTTCCTTCATTTTCTTCAATTTTTTGGCCAAATCTGGCAAAGTGCCTCGCAGTTTTTCCATCGGAAAACTTTTCCGATGGAAAGGACAAGTTCTCAGTTGGTCGGGAAAAGTTCTCAGGTGGTCAGGAAATGTATTCCGATGGAACCCGGTCGCTTAGCTGAAAGTTGGTGAATAGTTTTTTTGTGTATCGTTTTTTACCTTGTATACCGCAAAGAAATTACGACAACCAATGTATCTGAATGTTATTTTTCAAACTATGTGTACGGGTTGGTTGTGCAACAGACACATCGCATTGCCGAAAGCGCAGGTGAGGTCGTTAGTGGTAGCTTTGTTCATACTTTTTAGTTTAGTGTTTGCGGATAAGCAGGCGTATCTAATACCCGCCATCGACTCCCGAAACGAAGCTTTAAATACAGGTTTGTGTAGGTAGTCGCCAATACAAAATACAAGAGCGAAACCGTTGGCGAGCACAACAACGCAACAACTCTCAAACATGATATCAAAAGTAACCGTTACCACTTTCTATGAATGTTCGCTCGAAAGGGCATTTAAAACACCCATGCTTTGCGATGTAACTAAAGTGCACACCGGTTATGGTCTTATGCCCCGGGTAACGCATTGCACCGGTGATGAAAACTGGGGAAAGCCCGGTTCAACCAAAAAGGTTTTTGTAGCTAAATCATTTACCCAACCCGGTGGTTTTGCCTCGGTTGACAGGGTAGTAGAAAGGGTAGAGAACAAGTACTGGAAAATTGAAGTGAGCGAGTTTCAGTCATGGATGCTGGGCTTCAGCAAATTTACAGGCGAATGGAAAACCACCGAACTTGAACCCAACAGAATATTAGTAGAGTATACCTACTCCCTGCATTCCGATGTGGCTTTGCTTTATCCCCTCAATTGGCTCTTCGCAAAAACCTTCTGGAAAACCTACATGAAAAGAGTGCTGGAAAACATACGGGTAATGGCTTATAACAACGAGCCGTATTTGCATGGGTAAAGGTTCGGACTGTTACTTCTAACCCACTCAAACTTCCGGAAATCTCCTGTTGTTATCTTCTCAAATTCTCATATTATCGCACCATGAAATGCCCGTATTTAAAAACACTAATAGCTTTGGATATTAAATCAAGGGCATTCCATCTGTCGATTGAAAATATAATAATATACAGATGAATTGGCTTTACAGCAAGTGGTGGAAATGGCTGAGCATAGTGCTGCTGATATTTGTGATGGCGGGCAGTTTCTTTATAAAACTGAGCCCCGGCATTACTAAAGTAACACCGGTAGCACTTTACACCGATTCGGTTTATACTTTTCAGATTAACTGCTATCACGCACACCTTAGTTCCGAAAAAGCGGGCAAGGTGCAGTTGTGGTTCAAGAACAGGAGCAATTACTATGCTCCGCTGGCTTTTAAGGTTACCGGCAACCAAAGAATAGAAGCGCAGTTTGCCGTAGGTTCGCTGCAGCAGGATAGCTTTAAGCCAGGCAGTATAGATGTGGTCATCAACAACGAGCTGGACGGCACCTTTGCCCTGCGCGATGCGGTAACGCTGGTTAAGTCACCGGTGGTGGATTCGACCTTTGCCGGTCAGGCTGTCATCACCGAGCCCGAAGTAAAACACAACAAGGCACAGTTGGTGTCTTTCCCTTACCGCGAAATTTTATACGAAACCATCCGCAACACTTTCTTTCACGTGCCTATGTGGTTCACCATGACCATGCTGTTGATTGCTTCCGTCATCAGCAGTATTATTTATCTAATGAAAGGCGAAACCCGTCACGATATAATGGCTCAGCAAAGTGTAATAGTGGCATTGCTGTTTGGGGTATGCGGTTACCTAACGGGTTTAATCTGGTCGAAGTATACCTGGTATATAGGCGTTTCGTGGGGCGATGTTATCCGCAAACTGCTGCTCGAAGACATTAAGATGGCGGCTGCGCTGGTGGCTATGTTTTTCTATTTTGCCTACCTTATTCTGCGCGGGGCGCTGGAAGACAAAACCAACAAAGCCAAAGTTTCGGCCATGTATAATGTGTTTGCTTTTGTCATTTTCATCCTCTGTGTGTTTGTGCTGCCCCGCCTCACCGACTCTATGCACCCCGGCAATGGCGGCAACCCAGCCTTCAGTAAATATGATTTAGACAGCACGCTGAGAATGTTTTTCTATCCGGCTGTTATCGGCTGGATCCTCCTCGGCTTCTGGATTCTTTCTATCTGTATCCGGCTTCAGTTCATTCAACAAAAACGCGAGTCATGAAAAAATATCTGCTGAACATTCTCTTCTTCTTTATCTCTCTTACCGCACTGGCACAGGGCGAAACCGACACGAATGACTTTTTTAAGAGCAATCTGAAAATTTATGTGGTGGTAGCGGTGCTTGTGATTATCCTTTCCTGCCTCTTCGCTTTCCTCTTTTCCATTGAGCGCAGGCTGAAAAAACTGGAAGAAAAATAATACTGTCTTAGTTTACCTTAGTTATTCCCTCTTGCTTTTCCTTGTAATTGCTGCTATATTGTTTGTAACTTTGAGCCAGTTTAAGGACACGGTTAATTTAATGGTAAGAAATCTGCTCATTGCGTTGGTTTTATTGCTTTTCATGCAAGTGAAGGTACAGGGGCAGTGTACGAACAACAACACCTTTCTAATGAACTATTCACCGGCCTGCACCGGTTCGCCCGAAACAATTACCAGTTGTATTCAGGGTGGGCAGTATGTGGCGGTAACCGTGGTGGCCGGAACCGTGTATACTTTTTCCACCTGCGGCAATACGGCATTCGATTCGCAGATTACTCTTTTCAACAGCGGTGGCGGTGGCGCATTAGGATATAACGATGATGGCTGCGGTTTGCAGTCCACCGTAACCTGGACGGCTACTTTCAGCGGCACGCTGTGGGTTCTGGTGGACCGGTATAATTGTACCAACAATGCTATCTGCATTCCTTTGAATGTAACCTGCACCACTCCGCCCCCACCAAGTTCAAACTGTCTGGCTCCTATACCGGATATATGCACACAGGCCTGTAACCTAGGAACCCTCCCTGCACCTCCTCCCTGCACCAGCAGTTCTACTATCAATGCCGGTGCAGTGGCTACCTTTAACCTGAGCAACGTGGGCGCTATTGCCGAAAACCCTTATTCAGCAATAACAGGCTGTGCAACACCGGCTACCGATGTGTGGTATCGCTTTCAGGCAACCGGTACACAACTGGTGCTGAATATTGCCAGTTTAGCCAACGCGCTGAACAATCCGAACGTAAGTTTATACAACGGCAACAACTGCAATGCGCTTCTTCCGCTGGCATGCTTTACCGGTACCGGTGGAGCTTTATCGCAAACCTACTCTCCTATCACTCCCGGTGATTTCTATTATCTGCAGATATCCGGAGGCAATGCAGCAGATGTTGGCGATTTTACCCTCGCTATCCGCAACAATTACGATTGCGATAACTGTCTGCTGGTGCATGACCTTCAGGTAACACCGGCACCGGTGAACGGAACTTACGGAGCCGGACAAACCGTTCAGTTTTGCTTTACTGTTTCCAATTACAACCAAACAGCCGCTAACTGGATTCACGGTATTGATTTGAATTTCGGACCGGGATGGAACCTTTCCACCCTTTCCGCCACAACCATACCGCCATCCTGTGCCGCTACCGCTGGCGCATCGTGGGGTTTTTACAACAGCGTCACAGGCAACGTTACCGGCAACACTTACGGCCCGGGATTTTGGTACGAAACCACTTCGGGCAGTTCGAGCGGTGTTATTGACGGAAATCCGGGAAACAACTTTGGTGATGTAGGGGTTGGTATCAATTGCCCCAGAACTTTCTGCTGGCAGGTTACTACAAATCCCCCGGGTTCCTGCACTCCGGGTGCCAGTCTCGCAGTTTCTATCAACACGCTGGGCGATTATGAAACCGGTTCCTGGGGAAGTTCGGGATGCACCACCGACCCTATTATAAACTTTCTGGCAGCGCTGGCCTGCTGTGCCCAGCCGCAGATTGTTGTTTCTAATACCAATTGCGGCTTAAACGATGGGAAAATTGTGGCTTCCGGCAGCGGCTCAGCCCCCTGGGATTATGTTTGGGCAAATGCATCGGGAACGGTCATTGCTACACGGAACAATATTAACGGAGCAGATTCTCTTACCGGTCTGGCTTCGGGTAACTATTTTCTTACAGTTACCGATAATCTCGGTTGCTCTGTAGGCACTTCTATTACAGTAAATGCCAGTGCCGCAGCCTCAACCATAGCTTCCAACACAGGTCCGTACTGCGAGGGACAAACCGTTACGCTGGGCTCTTCAAACGGAGCAACCGGTTATAGCTGGAGCGGACCCGGTGCTTATACTTCCACACAACAAAACCCGGCCAGGACAGGTTCTACAACCGCCATGAGCGGTACGTATACCGTTACCGTAACCATAACTGGCGGATGCACTGCCACCGCTTCAACAAATGTAGTGGTGAATGCCTTACCGGTGGCATCTATTTCTCCGGCAACTATTGCTATATGCAGCGGCACCAGTGCTACGCTTACAGCCAGTGGTGGCAGCACTTATGTCTGGAGCAATACTGCGAACACAGCCTCCGTTAACGTTTCTCCTTTATCCAATACTACTTATTCAGTCACCGTAACCGATGCAAATACCTGCACTGCTACCGCTTCGCGATTAGTAACGGTGAATGCCCTGCCGGTAGCATCCATCTCACCGGCCTCTGTTACCATTTGCAACGGAGCAACCACCACTTTAACAGCAACCGGTGGAGGAAACTATACCTGGAGCAGCTCGGAAACTACTTCGTCCATTACAGTTACACCAAATACCACAACCACCTATTCCGTTACGATAACGGATGCGAACACTTGTACCTCTACGGCTTCAGGGTTAGTTACGGTAAATCCCTTACCGGTAGCTGTTGTATCACCGGCTGCTATTGCTATCTGCAACGGAACTTCAACCACACTTACAGCAAGTGGAGGTGGAACTTATGCCTGGAGTAATGCAGCAACCGGCACGGCAGTTACAGTAACTCCAAATACTACCACCACCTACACAGTTACTGTGACCGATGTAAACACTTGTACAGCAACTGCATCCGGAGTTGTTACTGTGAATGCTTTACCGGTGGCGGCTGTATCTCCTTCAACTATTGCTATATGCAGCGGTAACAGTGCCACGCTTACAGCCAGTGGTGGTAGTACTTATGTCTGGAGTAATGCTGCGAATACAGCCTCTATTACCGTTTCCCCTTTATCCAATACCACTTATACAGTCACTGTAACCGATGCAAATACATGCACGGCTACGGCTTCTGCATCCATTACAGTTAACCCGTTACCGGTTGTGTCTGTATCACCGACTGCTGTTGCTATTTGCAATGGAGCAAGTACTACTTTAACAGCGACCGGTGTAGGGAACTATAACTGGAACAGCACGGAAACTACTGCGTCCATTACAGTTACCCCAAATACCACAACCACCTATTCAGTTACAGTAACCGATGCAAATACCTGCACAGCAAGCGTATCAGGAGTAGTTACGGTAAACTCCTTACCGGTGGCTGTTGTATCACCGGCTTCCGTTGCCATTTGCAACGGGGCCTCGACCACGCTTACGGCAAGCGGTGGAGGAACTTATATCTGGAGTAATGGAGCAACCACCACTGCCATTACAGTAACTCCAAATACTTCCGCCACCTACACAGTTACAGTGACCGATGCGAACACCTGCACAGCAACTGCATCTGGAACTGTTACTGTGAATGCTTTACCTGTGGCGTCTATATTGCCTTCAGTAATCACCATTTGTAACGGAACAAGCACTACATTAATTGCCAGCGGAGGAAATAGTTATTCATGGAGCAATGCAATGACTACTGCTTCAATTTCAATTACTCCTGCATCCAACTCTGTTTACGATGTAACAGTAACCGATGTAAATCTTTGTACGGCTACCGCTTCAAGCCAGGTAACGGTTATTCCGACCATGAATCTGTCGACTTCTGTGAATGATGTAAGTTGTAACGGAGACAATACAGGTTCGGTCAACTTAATGGTTACCAGCGGGCAATCACCTTATACTTTTGCGTGGAGCAACGCAGCAGTTGTTCAAAACCTCACCAGCGTAACATCCGGCAACTATTCAGTTACTGTTACTGATAATGCTTTATGTACAGCTACTACTTCTGCAGTCATCACAGAACCTGCAGCACTTGTAGTTTCTGAAATACATGCAGATGCAGATTGCGGAGGAGCTACCCCGGGGGCAATTGATGTAACCAATTCCGGTGGAGTATCGCCTTATGTTTATTTATGGAATGATGCAGTAACCACTCAGGACAGGTTCGGCATCAGTGGAGGCAATTACTCTTTAACTGTTACCGACAATAATTTATGCACGGCTACCATATCGGTTTTGATTAATACCGGAAGTGCCTTAACTCTTTCTGAAACACACTCCAATGTTTTGTGTTTTGGTCAAAACGATGCCTCTATAAATATCAGCGGCACCGGTGGAACAACCCCTTATACGTTTAGTTGGAATGACGGAGCAACTACGCAAAATCGCACAAGTCTGCTTGCGGGAGTCTATACAGTAACCGCATACGACAACGCTACTTGCTCTGCATCAGCCAGTATCAATATTACCGAACCTACCCCTTTCAGTTTATCTATCACTCACACCAACGTAACCTGCAACGGTGGAAATGCGGGAACGATTACACTTTCTCCTTCGGGCGGAACTTTGCCGTACTCTTTTGTGTGGAATGATGGTAATACTTCTCAAAACAGAAACTTTGTAACAGCAGGTAACTACGCGGTAACAGTAACCGATAATAACGGCTGCACATTTTCAATCAGCACGGTTGTTACCCAGCCCAATGTTTTAAGTGTGGTTAATACGCATACTGACCTGTTGTGCAACGGCACGAGTACCGGTGCAATCAATGTTTCGGTCAATGGAGGAACCTCTCCGTATTCGTTTTTATGGAATGATGGAAATACTTCGCAAAACAGAAGCAACATTGCTGCCTCCGTTTATTCCGTTACTATAACCGATGCTAATTCCTGCTCTGTTTCCGTTGCAACCACAGTTACTGAGCCACCGGCATTAGTTGTAAGCGAAACAAATACGGATGTCTTATGTAATGGTGATAACTCAGGTTCTGCAACCATAACCGCTACTGGAGGAACCGCTCCCTTGAGTTTTACCTGGAACGATGGAGTAACTACTCAAAGCCGGACAAACCTGACGGCAGGAATGTATATTCTTACTGTTACTGATGGCAATTCCTGTTCAGCTTCTGTAATTGCCAATGTTTCGGAACCTGCAGTTTTAAGTATAGGGGAGTCGCATCTGGACGTTTTATGCTACGGGGTCAACACCGGCTCTATTGATGTTACATTATCCGGTGGTGTTCAGCCTTATGCTTATCTCTGGAATGATGCTGTTACCGGTGAGGACAGAAACAATATTCCTGTCGGAAGTTATTCGGTTACCGTTTCAGATGCCAATTCGTGTACAGCAACAATTGGTGCAACTATCACAGAACCTGCTGCATTAACTGCCGGGGAAACGCATGTTGATGTTGCCTGCAGCGGATTCAACACGGGAAGTATTGATGTTACTGTTTTAGGCGGTGTAACTCCTTATGTTTTTGCCTGGAATGATGCTTCAACTACAGAAGACAGAAACAGCATTTCGGACGGAAATTATTCGGTCACTATCACCGATAACCATCAATGCTCAACATCGCTGAGCATTGCAATAATCAGTTCTTCCGGCCTGAGTATTTCGGAAACGCATAACGATGTAAGCTGTAATTCACTAAGCGATGGAACAATAGATATAGTAATGAGCGGAGGCACCCCTCCTTATGCTTTCCTATGGAACGATGGAACGACCACGCAAAACAGAACAGGTGTTCCTGCCGGTAGCTATTCGGTAAGTGCAACGGATGTTAATTCATGTATCATTTCTCTAACGATAAATGTAGCCGAACCGGTTGCAGTAACTGTTATCGAGACACATACAAATGTTACCTGTTCGGGGTACAACGATGGGACTGCTGCTCTCTTTGTATCGGGAGGGACACCATCTTATACTTACTTATGGGATGATGGAGTAACTCTGCAAAACAGAACAAATCTGGCTGCCGGTACTTACTCCCTCACTGTATCTGATAATCATCTTTGTACTGCTTCCTTCTCCGTAACAATTACCGAGCCGTCAGGAATGAATCTTTCCAGCTCATTCGTTAACCCAACCTGCGAGATGAATACAGCTGACGGCAGTATCACGCTGAATGTTACCGGTGGTTCAATTCCGTATCAATACCACTGGTCAAACGGTTCTGCTTCTTCAAACCCTGTTAACCTTCTGCCCGGAAACTATCTGGTAACCGTTACAGATGCCAACAACTGTTCTTTGGGTGCTGCTTTTTCACTCGTATATCAGTTCGACTTTTCAGTTGATGCCACACCTTCTACAACTATCAGTTTTGGTGAAACCACGGTTCTCGGCTATACCTTAACAGGTGTTTCGGGTAATTATACAAACGTATGGAATCCTTCCGGTTCCCTGAGCTGTGCTGATTGCGCCAGTCCTGTTGCTTCTCCGTCCAACACTACTCTCTATCAGATTCAGGTAACTAACGATGCCGGCTGCACGGCTTCTGATACTTTAACGGTGTATGTTGTTCCGGATTACACCATTTATGTTCCTAATGCATTTACACCTAACGGTGACGGCAACAACGATTTGTTTGAAATTTACGGCAAAGTAAAATCGCTGGAGTTTTTACACGTTCAGATTTTTAACCGGTGGGGAGAAAAAGTTTTCGAAAGCTATGACCATAGTTTTTCCTGGGATGGCACATTTAAAGGTGTCCTGCAAAACCCGGGAGTGTATGTTTGGCAACTTAAACTCACTTTCCTTGACGGACACCGTGAGGACTTGAGAAAAGGCACCGTTACACTTATCAAATAGCTCTTCTTCTAAACTTCACTTAAGTGAGTTTGGTCGCAATTTAGTTCAATTTCAAATTTACCATCGCTGTGTAGATTCACTTTGTACAGACAAAGGTTTACGTGGTTAAAATTTTCCATCTCGCTTAGCGGCTTGCCAGTGAGAGTACACATAAATGCCCGCATAAATCTTCCGTGTGTAGCAATCAGAATCTTTTGATGCGGTGTGGTATGCAGATATTCAAGAAACTTTCTTTGCCGCTGTTGCAACTCAAAAGGGCTTTCTGCAGAAGGGGATGGCTTTGCATGAATATCACCTGCTTTCCATCTTTCCAGAAGTAACTTAAATTCCAAATCACTTTCGTGAGTAGCATGCGCCCCTTCCAAATCACCCCAACTAATTTCGTCCAATTCGGAAAAGACCTCATGCTTAATTCCAAGTTCCTTAAACTGTAAAATTGTTTCCTGCGCCCGCGTAAGAGTAGAAGTGTATAGAATTTCGAAAGGGATTTCCTTATACGCTTTAAAAAAAGCATCTGCCTGCTTTCTTCCTTTTTCGTTCAGCGAAAGATTGACTCCTTTTCCTTGCACAATCCCTTTTGCGTTATGGTCAGTTTGCCCGTGGCGAATAATGTAAAGTTCCTTTTTTATCATGTAACAACCGTTGCGGTAAAAATATAGTTTTGCCTCAAACAAAAAATTCGTGTCAGTCGCCTCCAAAGTATCTCTCCGGCAGTTTTTTGATTATTGTTCTGAGAAGAATCTCCCTTTTGCGTTTTATCGTTTGCCTGAAACGGACACCATCAGGATAGTTACACAGAAAAAATCTGCATTGAGAGAAATCGGGTTTGACAAAACAACTTTAAAACAGAGTGGTTTTCTGTTTTCTCCTTTCGAAGAAAATGAGCGTTTCAGAAAAGTTCTTATTTCTCCCGATATCTTTTGCAACGAAGATGATTTGCCAAAACTGAATTTTTCTTCAAACCGGAAATGGATTCGGAAAAAAGAAACTCTAAAACTAAAGTCTACCAATAAAACTGAGTTCGAGAACTTAGTTCGCAAAGTGAAAAAGGAAATTGCCGGCAGGCAATCGAAAAAAATTGTAGTGGCGGGAATTCTAAAAAAGGATAAACCTGAAAATTTCAATCCGGTTACCTTCTTTAAATCGCTTTGCAATAGCTATCCACATGCCTTTGTCTCGCTTGTGTTTACACGTCAGTATGGTTTGTGGGTCGGGGCAACTCCTGAGATACTCCTCTCGGTAAACAAAAAGAATTTCAAAACCTATTCCTTAGCCGGCACAAAACCAAATTCAAAAGAGAATTCAAAAACAAGCTGGGGGAAGAAAGAAATGGAAGAGCAAAAAATAGTGAGTGACTACATTACAAAAGCACTTTCCGGTATAACCGGAGTAAAACCAAAACTAAAAGGTCCGGAAACAGTAGTTGCAGGCAATCTGCTTCATTTAAGAACCACCTTTTCGGCTAAACCTGTTTCAAATAATTTATGGCAGGCTGTTGTGAAAGAACTTCATCCTACACCTGCAGTAGCCGGTTTACCCAAACAAAAGGCGATGCACTTTATAGCCAAGCACGAAAAATCCCCCAGAGGTTTTTACAGCGGCTATCTAGGGCCTGTTAATCTTGATAAGCAGATTAATCTGTATGTGAACATCCGGTGTATGCAGATTCTGAAAAACAAGTTGGCTGTTTATGTAGGCTGCGGGGTTACTTCCGGTTCTAATCCCTTGGGTGAGTGGAAGGAAGCCAAAAACAAAGCACAAACTCTTTTGCAAGTGCTCAGGAAGGTCTCCTGATTTTCTGAATAAATATTTCACCTTTGCGCGCTCATGACTACTGATAAAAAGGGCGTCCGTTTGGTTGCTGAAATTTGCCGGCACAGAGGTATACGAAAAGTTGTTTTTTCCCCGGGTTCGCGTTCTGCTCCTTTGGTGATTGCGTTTTCGAATATTCCCGAAATTGAATGTATTGTGATTCCCGATGAACGCGTAGCCGGTTACTTCGCATTAGGAATAGCGCAGCAACTGGGCGAAACTGTGGCGGTTGTCTGCACTTCAGGAACAGCCGTTTTGAACTTATCGCCTGCGGTTTGCGAAGCCTTTTACCAGAACACTCCGTTGCTTATACTCACCGCTGACCGGCCTGAAGGTGCCGTGAACAAGGGAGAAAACCAGGCAATCATGCAGGAGAATATTTTCGGCAACCATACGCTTTCGAGGTATCAGATAGACGGAGATGCTATAAGCAGAAAAGAACAGGAAGAAGTTACCAGAATAACCAACCAGGCTCTTGATGATACTATGCAAGGTTATAAGGGACCGGTTCATGTGAATATTCATATCAGTGAGCCGCTGTATGGAACTAACAGTAGCAGACTGCTGGTGGATATTGGTGCACAAAAACCAGAAAACAAGGTTTTTATTCCGCTGAAAGATCTGCAACGAATAAAAGCTGACTTTGCCACAAGCAGTAAGAAAATGATACTTGTGGGAATGCGAGAGTATGACGAAGAGTTTAATGAAAAACTCCGGTTGCTCAGTGAACGTACAGACCTTGTTATCATCAACGAAAACCTGTCGAACGTACAGTTGAACGGAACTGTTTGGAATATCGATGCTGTCCTTTCGTTGGTTGAATCTGAAAAGATTCCGGCATTGACACCTGATGTGGTGATAACTATGGGTGGACAGATTGTTTCGAAGAAGATAAAACGCTTTTTAGAAGGCAAGCCAAAAATTCACTGGGATGTTCCCCCCGGTTCAAGTTGGGGAAGAGGCTGGGCAATGTTCGGTGAAATGTTTGACCCTATTGAGCCGGTGAACGAAATGCAGTTCCTGAGTGCGATTATTGAAACAGAAGAAACAGAAGTTGATGATTACAAAAGCGGCTGGCTTCGGTTAAGTGAGCGTGCTGAAGAACTTTCAAAAGAGTATTTCAAACAAATTGAATTCAGCGATTTGAAAGTTTTTGAAATAATTGTTCAACAACTTCCTTTAAACGCACATATCCAATACGGAAATTCCACACCGGTTCGCTATTCAAATTTATTTCAACATAGCAATGGTTTAAAAGTAAACTCAAATCGTGGGACGAGTGGTATTGATGGCTGTGTGAGCACTGCTGCCGGTGCTGCTTATGCTACCGGAAAGCTAACTGTTTGTGTAGTGGGTGATATCAGTTTCTTTTACGATTCAAATGCCCTGTGGAATGATTACCTCTCCCCTAACTTTAGAATAGTTATTATCAATAACAGCGGAGGAAACATTTTCCGCCTGCTCGATGGCACTTCAGAGATAAAAGATTTTGAAAAGTTTTTCGAAACCACGCACCAACTTACGGCTAAACATCTGGCAGCCATGTATGACTTGCCTTATTATTTTTGCGCCACTCAAAGCGAACTGGAAAAAGGACTAAAAACATTTTATATGCCATCCGACAAGGCAAAGATTATTGAGGTAAAAACAGACGGAGCGTTGAGTGCCGCAGTTTACAAGAACTACTTTGAATACTTAAGACAAAACAAAAAATGAAAAAGAGAAACTGGAAAAGCATTAAAGATTATGAGGAGATAAAGTTTGAATTCTTCGAAGGCATTGCCAAGATTACCATCAACCGGCCCCGCTACCGGAACGCGTTCACTCCTCTCACTGTCAAAGAAATGATTGATGCGATGAATACCTGCCGCGATAGTCAGGATATTGAGATTGTTGTTTTTACCGGTGAAGGCGACAAAGCATTCTGCAGTGGGGGTGACCAGAATGTGCGCGGACATGGCGGTTACGTTGGCAAAGACACAGTTCCCCGTTTAAATGTTCTCGATTTACAAAAGCAAATCCGCTCCATTCCTAAGTGTGTAATTGCCATGGTAAACGGCTTTGCCATTGGTGGAGGGCATGTATTACATGTGGTTTGCGATTTATCTATCGCCAGCGAGAACGCCATTTTCGGGCAGACCGGACCTAAGGTGGGAAGTTTTGATGGCGGTTTTGGTGCCAGTTATCTCGCGCGCTGTGTGGGACAAAAGAAAGCCCGGGAGATTTGGTATTTGTGCGACCAATACAATGCAGAAGATGCACTCAGCATGGGTTTAGTAAATAAAGTTGTTCCCCTTGAAATGCTGGAAGATGTAACTGTGGAATGGTGCAGGAAAATTCAGGAGAAATCTCCGCTTTCTATCCGTATGCTTAAATCATCTTTCAATGCAGAGCTTGACGGGCAAGCCGGTATACAGGAGTTAGCCGGAAATGCCACATTGCTTTATTATTTAAGCGATGAAGCCAAAGAGGGGAAGAATGCCTTTATAGAAAAACGCAAACCCGACTGGAGTAAGTTTCCGAAGTTTCCGTAGGTTAAACACCAACAAACCCGCCAATCCCACCTAATTTTTCATTAACATCGCCATCTCTTTTTACTTCAACAAAAATTTACCGCAAACATGTTTCGTCACCTTGCCTCGCTGTTCATCGCTTTAACCGGTTGTATTTCTGTGTTAGCTTTCCAAGCACCGGATAGTTACTTAGTAAGTTATGAATTGAAATATACTTACACCAAAGATTCGTTAGATAAATTCTGGAAAAAAAGCCACATACCGCAAATTGTAGTACCGGTGCGCAATGCTGTAGAGATGTATGAAATTACTTACAAAGGCTTGTGGCTCGACAGCACTTTCATCATAGCCAAAGGAGTAATGTATGTTCCCAAAGCAGATAAACCTGCTGCGGAGATGGTGTATTGCCACGGCACACGTATTGGCCTCAACCAGAGTTATGGCATTCAGGATTTAGAGCAGGTGGTGTGCATGATGCATGCTGTAGATAATTACATCGGCATTTTTCCCTTTTACTACGGCTTTGGGGGTGGCGAAAAAGAACACGTTTACCAGCATTCCTGGACTGAGGCTATGGCAACTATCTATATGATAAAAGCCTGCCGCGAAGTTTATCCGAAGTTGGGAAAAAGCACTACCGGTCAGTTGTTTCTTACCGGTTACTCTCAGGGCGGGCATGCCAGCCTGGCAACACACAAAATGTTGGAGTCAGGTTCGTTTCCGGAAATTAAACTAACTGCCTCTTCTCCTATGTCGGGGGCGTATGACATGACCGGTGAGCAGGCAAAAACAATGTTCCGCAACTATACGCAGCCACATTACCTTCCGTACCTTATTCTTTCCTATCAGTACGCATATAATTTATGGCCTGATGATGTTTACAATGTGTTTAAGGAGCCCTACAAAACAAAAATGAGAGAGGTGTTTGCGCAGCCCCGCGTAAAAGACCATGGCGATGTTAACGGCATGCTTCCTAAGATACCCGGAGATATGATTGTAGACGAGGTAGTAGAAAAGTTCCGCAGTGATACCACCTTTGCATTTACCTGCAAACTGAAAGAAAACTGCCTGACTAACTGGGTGCCCAAAGCCCCGGTGCAGCTATGCGCCTGTTATGGTGATGATGAAGTAATGTATCAGAACACCGAGGTGGCGTATGCCGCTATGCGTTCGCAAACCGATGTAGTGCACAAGAAGGTGTTTGGTAAGCACCTGTCGCATAACCCCTGCGCCCCGTTTGCCATTCTAAACTCCAAGTTCTTTTTCGATAACTTCAGAAAAGGCAAAAAGCATCCCGAGCGGTTTAGCGGAGGCAAGAAACTGATTCTGGCTTTAGGTATTGACATAGCTAACCGCCAGGCAAAGAAGCACCTGAAAAAGACCGGCAGAGTTGAGGGCGATGCCCTGGCCAGCCGCAAGGGGAAAAAGTAATTTTCCTTTTCCTTAAATTTTTCTTCGCTAACTGAAATATTTCTCGGTTTCTTTCGTCACCTTTGCAATCCGTTTTTTTCTACTGAAACTTTGCAACCTGTGTTATTATGAAATCAAGAACTCTACTCCTGCCTGTTATTCTTCTGTTGTTAAATCTGTTTTCAGTTACCGCATTTGCTGCTAACAACGACCAGAAACCGGTTCCGGTTGACCCTGCTACCCTGGTTGTTGAAACCAAACAGGGTAAAGTGCGCGGCACCACCGAGAAGAGTATTTGTGTTTGGCGCGGCATACGCTATGCCAAAGCACCGGCAGGCGAACTTCGCTTTCGCGCCCCTCAACCGGTTGAAAGCTGGACCGGTGTAAAAGAGGCCATTACCTTCGGCACTATTGCCCCCCAATCAAAAAACAGCTTTTCGGCAGATGACCCTCAGAGTGAAGATTGCCTTTTCCTGAACATCTGGTCACCGGCTGCAGACGGCAAGCAGCGACCGGTAATGTTCTGGATTCACGGAGGAGGTTTTGTAGTAGGTTCCGGTTCTTCGGGGTTATATAACGGTGCCAACCTTTCAAAAAATGGCGATGTAGTGGTGGTTACTATCAACTACCGTCTTGGCTCGCTTGGCTTTTTGTATTTCGATGATTCTGTAGCTATCAAGAATGGTTTCGAAAACAACCTGGGGATAAAAGACCAGATAGCGGCTCTTAAATGGGTGAAAGAAAACATTGCTGCCTTTGGCGGTAACCCCGAGCAGGTAACCATCTTTGGCGAATCTGCCGGTGGAACGAGTGTAGAAACTTTGCTGGCCTGTAAAGCTGCCCGTGGCTTGTTTAAAGGCGCCATTGCCGAAAGCGGACCGGCTGCTATTCTCTGGCAACCGGAAACGGCAAAAGCCCTCACCCAAAAGTATTTCAGCATTTTGGGTATCAGCCCCGGAGATATACAGGCACTTAAAACTTTACCGGTAGATACGCTGAAGAAAGCTGAAGATATTTTGCAGGAATACATGGTGAAGAAAACACCCAACAAAGTCTTCTCTCCTACCATTGACGGACAACTGCTCAGCACCGACATAGCCGCCTGTTTAAGCCCTCAGCAAAGCGGAAACGTAGCGTTGATGATTGGCACCAATAAAGATGAATCGACCATGTTTGCCAGCCGCAGGTTGCAGATGGCACCGGACAATGCCAAAGACTTAGAGCGCGAGTTCTTCTATGTATTCAAACCCGGAGAAAAGGAAAAAGTTACTGCTGCCTATACAAAGTATCCCCGCAAGCGCGGAGTGCTTGACCTGCTGACCGATGCAGTTTTCCGTATTCCTGCTATACGCATGGCCGAATGCCAGAGTAAACATTCACCGGTATATATGTACCGGTTCGAGTGGTCGTCTTTTGCTTTGAATCTAGCGGGGCTCCGCTCCTTCCATGGTTTAGAAATTCCATTTGTGTTCGGCACTACCGAAGGCAGAGCAGGTAAACTGCTGAAAGTAATTGCTACTAAAAAAACTATCGCGCGCTTAGGAGGTAAAATGCAGCAAGCCTGGATAAACTTTGCCCGCTATGGCAATCCTAACGGAAACAGCGGCAGCAACGAATGGAAACCATTTGATGAGAAAGGATACGCTACCATGATATTCAACCGCCAAAGCGTATTGGTAGAAGACCCCGATGCCACTCAGCGCAAGGCTTGGGAGGGTGTTTCCTATTATTAATACCTGTTTCAGGAAACTTTGCTTCATTCTTGTGCTAGTCAGGTCTAAAAACGCAAACTCCTCGCTAAAAACCTTCACGAACTCGTCAATCGCTTTCGCGAACTCGTTAAAGGCCTTCACGTCCTCGTCAATTGCTTTAACGTTCTCGTCAAAGACATTCACCTCCTCGTTAATCGCTTGCACGAACTCGTTAAAGGCGTTCATGTCCTCATCAATCGCTTTGACGAACTCACTAAAGGCGTTCACGACCTCGTCAATTGCTTTAACGTTCTCGTCAAAGGCATTCACATCCTCGTTAATCGCTTTCACGTTCTCGTCAAAGGCATTCACATCCTCGTTAATCGCTTTCACGAACTCGTTAAAGGTGTTCATGTCCTCGTCAATGCCTTAAACGAGGATGTAAGCGTTTTTGTAGGGGTAAAAACGAAGGCACAAGAAGCTTTACTATCGCTTTGCTTCATTCTTGCACCAATTTTGGGACCGACAAATTACCGACAGAGCAAAGATACACCGGCACAGCAACTGTCAAATCTCCGTTATGGCAAAGACGCTTCGGCATTCCAGTTGTCAAATTCAAACCAGGATGCAGAGGCTTCGGCATTCCGGTTGTCAAATTCAAACCAGGGTGCGGAGGCTTCGGCATTCCGGTTGTCAAATTCAAACCAGGATGCGGAGGCTTCGGCATTCCGGTTGTCAAATTCAAACCAGGGTGCGGAGGCTTCGGCATTCCAGTTGGAATTTGACGACAGCAGTGCTGACACGTTTTTTCTTAAAACTGAATATTCCGTTCAAACCGGATTCTTCGCTTTGCTTCGAAGGAGCTTGCAGGAACACAGGAGAAACCTGTTACAGTTTGCCCTTAATCAGCCGCTCTATAAAGGTTTTGGAATCCAGCGTGGGTATGTCGGCAAAGTAGTAGTCCGAAATGTCTTCGGTAACAATGTATTTGCATTTGTGCCTCAGGGCCGAGTAGTATTCGAGCCCGTCTTCAAAGTCCTTTACCTTTTTGTTGTTTATGGACTTTACCACTTCATCGCTGCCCATATCGGTAATGCCCAGCTTTTGCGAAAGAATTTCAATCTTCCGCCTGGCTACGGTAGTGCCGCTTTTCTTTTCGGCAAAATAAAAGGCAATGGCCAGGCAAAGGGCCGATGTGTAAACTTCAAAACGCTTATCGTCTGCCAGGCTTACAATGCGCGAGGTATAACTGAACACCGGATACTCTTTATTAAGCACCGAAACAAGAATGTTGGCATCTAAGAAAATCCTCATCCTACTTTTTCTTTGCGAAGAATTCTTCCTTCATTTTCTTTTTGCTGCGCTTAGCGGTTTTGTATTCCACCTCGCCTTCGCTTACCGTATTTACCCAGTCAGAAACAGGCAGGTCTTCTAAATCGGTATGGTAGCCCGAAGTAATCTTGCGCAGCAAATGCTCGGTTAAGCGCGATAAACTGATGTTCCGCTTCTCGGCAAAGTTCTTTGCTTTGGCAATAACCTCTTCATCAAAACTAAGTGTGATTTTGGCATCCATAACGCTTTCATTTTTATACGACACAAAAATAATAGTTATACGTATAAAATGCAATAGAGGCTGGCGAAATTATTTTCAGAATAGTACCGGGCAGGACTTTAAGCGGGTAAAGACGGTGCTTTAATTTTTTCCTTACCGGTTGGTGTCCCCACCAACAACGAGTTATGCCACTTCGTATTCTACTTTAGTAGGCTGGGGTAAATTTTTAGAGGCATTTAAAATTTCAATGCCCACAATTTTCCCATCGCTGGCATAATCAAGAATAATGCCTTTGCGTTCTTCATCGCTTTCGGCAACAACTTCCTCGCTAAGTTGAATGTAGAGCACATCCGCTTCTTTATCGTATTTTACTTTCATAGGTATTTACCGGTTTTAGATGTTTTATAAACTGTTACCACCAAATTCGGGTTTATGTTTTCGTTTACAAAAATACGAATCAAATACTGTTTATTGTTTTCTGTAATCAATCCATGATAAATGGTTAACCCCTCTTCAACTTTATACGGCTTATTTTCTGAAAGAATTTTCCAAACAGCTTCTTCCGCAATTCCCCTCGATGCTATTTGCTCTTTAGCGTGTTTAGATAAAATTGTTTTAGCCATAACTCAACTGTAAACTTATTTATACTCTGCCACCTCCAGATTAATCTGCGCAACAAAATCACCGAGTGATTTTACTCCCTGGTCGCCATGCCCTTGCTTGCGAACGGCAACCGCATTATCTGCTGCTTCCTTCTCTCCCACTACCAGCATGTAAGGCACCCTGCGCAATTCTGTATCGCGTATTTTCTTTCCAATCTTTTCTGCGCGCTCGTCAATGCTTACTTCCAGGTTATGTTTCTTTAACTCAGCGCGAACTTGTTTGGCATAATCCAGATACTTATCGCTGATAGGAAGGATAGCCACCTGCTCCGGTGCCAGCCATACCGGGAACTTACCGGCATAATGCTCGAGCAGGAATCCTATCATACGCTCATGTGTAGAAAGCGGTGCGCGGTGAATAATAATGGGACGTTCCTTTTCGTTCTTCTCGTTGGTAAACCATAAATCGAAACGCTCGGCTTGTGCAAAATCAACCTGATTGGTGGCAATGGTAAATTCCTTTCCAATCGCGCTCCAAATCTGTATATCAATCTTCGGTCCGTAGAAAGCCGCTTCATCGGCTACTTCCACAAACGGCAAACCGGACTTCACCAACACCCTGCGCACCATGTCTTCGGTTTCAATCCAAAGCGGTGCGTTGTCAATGTATTTCTGTCCCAGTTTTTCAGGCGAGTGTTTGCTGAAACGCATCTGGTATTTATCTATCCCGAAAATCTTGAAATACTTCACGTAAAGCTCATTCACCTTCATGAACTCTTCTTCAAACTGGTCTTTGGTGCAATAGATGTGTGCATCGTTCATTTGCATACTGCGCACACGCATCAAACCCATCAACTCACCGCTTTGCTCGTAACGATAACAGGTTCCGTATTCTGCAAAACGCAAAGGCATATCGCGGTAACTCTTTGGCGTAGCCGAAAATATCTTGTGGTGATGCGGACAGTTCATCGCCTTTAGATAATACTTACCACCGTCCAGTTCCATGGGAGGAAACATAGAGTCGGCATAGTAAGGCAGGTGACCGCTGCGCAAATACAAAGCCTCTTTAGCAATGTGCGGAGATTTAACGCGAACGTAACCTTGTTCGTGTTCGTTCTTCTTGGCAAGTGCCTCTAACTTTTCTATCAGCGCTGCGCCCTTCGGTAACCACAACGGAAGGCCCGGACCTACCTCATCATCAAAAGCAAAAATCTCCAGCTCTTTTCCAATCAAGCGGTGGTCGCGTTTCTTTGCTTCTTCCAACATAGCGAGGTGCGCATCCAATTGCGCTTGCTTAGGGAAAGTGATTCCGTAGATACGTGTAAGCTGACGATTGTTCGAATCGCCTTTCCAGTAAGCACCGGCAATGTTCAGCAACTTGATGGCTTTAATGTAACCGGTAGATGGAATATGCGGACCACGACATAAGTCGGTAAAGTTTCCCTGCTTGTAGAAAGTAATCTCACCATCGTTCAAGCCTGAAAGCAAATCGAGTTTGTATTCATCGCCTTTCTCGGTAAAATATTTTACCGCTTCGGCTTTGGGCATTTCGCTGCGCTCGTATTTGTTATCCTGCTTAGCCAGTTCCAGCATCAGCTTTTCAATACGCTCTAAATCGGCTTCACTCAAAGTCTGCCCGCCCATATCAATATCGTAGTAATAACCGTTATCTAGCGGTGGGCCTACCCAAAACTTTACTCCGGGGAAAAGTGTTTCCACCGCTTCTGCCATTAAATGTGCCGATGAATGCCAGAAAGTTTTCTTGCCGCCTTCATCTTCAAACTTCAAGAGCTTAAGCGAAGCATCGCTGTTAATTGGACGGGTTAAATCCCACACTTCGTTATTCACTTCAGCAGCCACCACCGCTTTCGCCAAACCCTGACTGATACTTGCCGCTACATCGTATGCACTTGTTCCTTCATTGTATTCCCGAACGCTTCCATCGGGGAGAGTAATTTTTATCATGATTATTTTGGTTTAAATCAGTCTGACGTAAGTCTGACTGGTTGTTTTTGTTTTTTCACCTGGTCAGACCAACGTCAGACCAAGTAAAGCGCGAATATAATTTTAAGAAGTATTTCCTTAAATCAATAATGGTTACGAAATACATTGCATCACTCTTTATGCTTTTGGTCTTTTCATTTGCTTTTGCGCATTTCCACAACAGCAGAACGATAATTAAAGGGAAAGCGCATGATTTTAAATAACAACTATCCAAATCATTGCAGGAAGAAATTGATTCTGTATTGTCGTTTCGGTTAGTAATTGAATAGCCTTCTGAAAATTGAGAAGGACTTTGACCCTTCTATCCCGTGTCTTAAGCCCGGCCCGGGCGAGAGGACTAGGGGCAGGAGAGGTCTTTCCAGCTAAAGAGCAACGCGCTTTGTTTTTTACTTTAGCTCCACTAACTAAACTGAATGAAAAAACTTCTCTTCATTGGATTGTCTTGTGTCTTATGACTTCTCCCCCCATCCGCGTAGGCTCCGAAGGGGATCTGTTAAAATGAGGGGTTAAACTAACAGCGCAGGGGCCCCACGGTTATATGCAGTTTATGAGAACCTTACGCAATATCACTCTGTTTTTTCAACCGTAACTTAACGCTGAGGGACTGAATTTCCGAATTTCTAATTTCTTCATCAGCAAATCCTCTCAACTAATTTTGCATTTCCCGAAAATCCGTTCATATTTGCGCCCCTTTTTCACCTGCCGTAGTTTCAACGAAGGCAGGTAAACAGGAAATAAACAATATTTCATAACCCAAACCTTAAATTCATTTAAGACATGGCAGTAAAACTCAGATTACAAAGACACGGTCGCGGAAAGCGTCCTTTTTACCACATCGTAGCAGCGGATAGCCGCAAACCGCGCGATGGTGCTTACATCGAAAGAATCGGTGATTACAACCCCCTCAGCAAACCCGCAACCATCAACGTAAACGTTGACCGTGCGGTGGACTGGCTGGTAAAAGGTGCCGAAGTAACCGACACCGTAAAAGCAATTTTTAAATACAAAGGCATTCTTTACAAAAAACATTTGCTGCGCGGTGTAGCCAAAGGTTCTTTTACTACCGAAGTTGCCGAGCAGAAATACCAGCAGTGGTTAGACGAGCACAAAAACAAAGTGCTTGACCATGAGAAGAAACACCACAAAGACAAGAGCGAGATAAAAGCGAAGATGTTAGAGCAGGAAAGCAAGAAAGCTGCTGACCGCGAAGCTAAACGCTTAGCCGCCCTTGCTGCCGCTGAAGAAGCAAAAAAACCGGTGGTTGAAGAAGCTGCGGCTGAAGAAAGCGCACCGGCCACTACCGATGAAGCTCCTGCAACAGAAACTACCGAAACACCGGCAGAGTAATATTTAACTTCTCCTCCTTTTTAAGGAGGAGCCCCCGAAGGGGAGGTGGTTATAAAACTTATGGCAGCCGAACAAAACATAGCAGTCGGAAAACTTGGAAAGCCCCACGGAATAAGCGGGGCTTTTCGCTTTTATATGCACCGCGAATTAAAGAGCGCACAAAAATTTCCGAAACATTTTCTGGTAATGGAACGCGGCACGCTGCTGCCCTGGTTTGTAAGTAAAACAGAATGGCTGGCCTTTAACGAAGGCTTTATCTGGTTCGAAGAAGTTACCACCCCCGAAAAAGCAAAACTATACAGCGGCAGAGAATTATTCTTAACCGGTAAGGATGTAAACACCTATTTCAAAAAAGACTCCGGCAGTTACAGTGAACTGCTGGGCTACGTAGCCATTGAAGAAACCGAAGGCGAAATAGGAACCATTGAAGAAATTATCGAAAACCCCGGGCAGATTCTTCTTGCTATAAAAACAGAAACAAAAGAAGTGCTCATTCCGCTGGTTGAAGAATTTATTGTGGATATAAACAAAAAGAAGAAAGAACTCCTGCTGAATTTACCGGAGGGCCTGTTAGATTTATAAAACAAAATTAAAGTCCCCTTTAGGGGATTTAGGGGTATGCACATAGATATAATAACCGTTCTTCCCGACCTGCTCGAAAGCCCGTTCAATCACAGCATATTGAAACGCGCTAAAGAGAAAGGTTTGCTCGAAGTAAACCTGGTTAACCTCCGCGATTTTTCTACCAGCAAACAAAAACAGGTAGACGATTATCAATATGGCGGTGGCGCGGGCATGGTCATGATGTGTGAGCCTATTTCGAACTGCATTGAACACCTGAAGAAAGAAAGAACCTACGATGAAATCATCTACATGACACCGGATGGTGAGTTGATGAACCAGAAGATGATGAACACGCTTTCGCTTCGCAAGAACATCATCATCCTCTGCGGACACTACAAAGGCATTGACGAGCGAATCCGCCAGCTTTACATTACCAAAGAAATTTCCATTGGCGACTATGTGTTAAGCGGTGGCGAGTTAGCCGCAGCCATATTTGTAGATGCCGTTGGAAGGTTGCTGCCGGGTGTATTGAACGATGAAACGTCCGCCCTCTCCGATTCCTTTCAGGACGATTTGCTCTCCCCTCCTGTTTACACCCGTCCCGAGACTTTCAAAGAGTTAAAAGTGCCCGAAATTCTCCTCTCAGGTCACGAAAAGAAAATTAATGAGTGGCGACATGAACAGGCGGTAGAAAGAACCAAAGCCAGAAGACCTGATTTGTTAGAAGAATAAACCCCAAACCCCTAAGGGGGCTTAAAGGCAAATACAAATTCACTGTTTCAAATTTACGGATTACCTAATTTCCTAATTCTCCCCTTTCATTTCTCATAAACATTTCTATTTTTGCCTGCCTTTTTGAAAAACGATAAAAAGAATAAACCATGAACTTAAAATTAAAAGCAGTGCAGGACGCACTTTACGCAGATAGCAAACAGCACCCGGCCTTTGGCCCCGGTGATAACATCACTGTATCTTATAAAATTACCGAAGGTAACAAAGACCGTATTCAGGAGTTTCGCGGAGATGTAATTCAGGTTCGTGGCGAAGGCGCTACCAAAATGTTTACTGTTCGCAAAATGAGTAACGGTGTAGGTGTTGAAAGAGTGTTCCCTCTTTCTTCTCCGTTTGTTGATGAAATTCTGGTAAATAAAGTAGGTCGCGTTCGCAGAGCTAAACTGTTCTATCAGCGCAAGAGAAGCGGTAAAGCTTCGCGTATTCAGGAAAAAAGACAGGCAGACGAAACTGTTGCTGTTGCAGAATAAACCACTAAATCCCCTAAAGGGATTTTACTACAAAACAAAAACGCTTCGAAATTTCGAAGCGTTTTTGTTTATAGAAAATCTCTTGTCTTCTGCTTCCGTTCGGTCTTCTTTTGCGAATGGAGCTTCTTCTTCTTCAAAATATCCTCCTTCACAGCTTTTGGAACCTTTGTCGCAATTCTCTTCTTCTCCTTCTTCATGGCTTTCTCCAGCATCAGGTAGAACTTCTTTATCACATGTACTTTATTTCCTGACTGCGACCTGTGCTGGCTGCTGCATATTTTAAACTCGCCTTCATCGTTTATCCGGTTGCTCCATTTTTTGGCAAACCTTTCCTTCTCTTCTTCACTCAGCAAAGCCGAAGCATCTACATCAAACACCAGTTCCACTTTTGTTTCGGTAGTGTTTACATGCTGTCCTCCTGCCCCGCTGCTGCGCGAAGTGCGGAACTTAAACTCCGGTTCAAACCTTCTGTTCTTCCAACTCATGCAGCAAAAATGTGAAATATCCTTCGACTTCGCTCAGGATGACATTGCATATTATTCCTTAAACTCGCTTTGTGAAATACCTCACTCCCACTATCTGGATTCTTTCGCTGGTAAGTTTGTTCAACGATATTTCGAGCGAAATACTCTACCCGGTTATGCCTTTGTTTCTTTCAAGCATCGGATTCTCTTCGGTGCTGATTGGTGTATTGGAAGGATTTGCCGAAGCTACTGCCGGATTAAGCAAAGGGTATTTCGGCAGGTGGAGCGATGCCACCGGAAGACGTTTGCCGTTTGTAAATGCCGGATACTTTCTAAGTGCTTTATCAAAACCAATGCTCGCTGCCTTTACGCATCCGCTCTGGATTTTCTCAGCCCGCGCAACCGACCGGTTGGGCAAAGGAATAAGAACCGCTGCCCGCGATGCCATTTTAAGTGATGAATGCACACCGGAAAACAAAGGAAAAGTGTTTGGCTTCCACAAGGGAATGGATACGTTGGGTGCAACCATTGGCCCCTTGCTGGCCTTGATTTTTCTGTATTACTACCCTGGCAAATACACCTGGATATTTATGATTGCTTTTGTTCCCGCCTTACTGGGGACCTTCCTCACATTTTTAGTGAAGGAAAAAAGAATGCAACCGCAGTTGAAGCCTTCGTTCCGCTTATCGCAAACTTTCGATTATCTAAAAACATCACCATCCGGTTACCGGAAATTAGTTGTTGCGTTACTATTGTTCGCACTATTCAACAGCTCCGATTTGTTTTTGCTGATGCGCATTAAGCAGGCAGGATGGAACGACCAATATGTAATAGGTTGTTACATTCTCTACAATCTTGTTTTTGCGTTGGCGGCATGGCCGCTTGGGCACCTGGCGGATAAGTTCGGAATGAAAAAAACTCTGCTTTTCGGTTTCTCTGTTTTTGTAATTGTTTATGCCGGATTTGGAATTAACTCAGGGTTAGCAGGATTTGTTTTACTTTTCGTGCTTTACGGTATTTATGCAGCCAGCACCGAGGGGATTTCTAAAGCACTTATCAGTAATATGGTTCCTGAATCAGAAACAGCTTCTGCTATTGGCACTTACTCGGGATTAAGTTCACTAATGGTCTTGGTGGCCAGTACTTTGGCGGGTGTCATTTGGAAGTTTGTTTCTCCCGAAACAGTTTTTATTACAAGTGCAGCGGGAGTTTCGATAGCTACTTTCTATCTCTTTACCCTTAAAATAAAGGAGAAGTGAAAAATATTTTGCCGAAACAAAAACTACACCTATCTTTTCGGTCTCTAAATTCAGCTTATGATTAAAAAACTTCTACTCCTCACCACATTAAACGTTTTGTTACTCACCGGTTCTGCCCAATACTGCGGCAACTCCGGTTCGTTTCAATGCACGGCTTCTAACTTATCTCTTCCCTGGCTTACACCCCACCCTGATTCATTGGCATCATTCGTAAACGGGCAGCCGTCTACCACCGTCATCCAATTCAAAAACTTCAACACGGTTTTCTTTGGCGGCAGTTACTACACTGTAAACTCCTTACGGATTGATTCGGTTGACAATCTTCCACCGGGTTTATGTTGGGCAAGCAATAAGGCGAACAACACCTACGCCAATCAGGAAAGCGGCTGCATTAAAGTTAACGGAACTCCCTGCGGGCCTACCGGTCAGTATAAAATGAGAATTATTGTAACCGTTGACCTGGGCTTTGGAAATGCACAGGTAGACGCTGACCAGGCTGGTTTAAAATATTATGTCCGCTTAAAAAATATTGGTGATGCTGATACACCAATTGACAGTACCCAAACGGCTGCCAATGCGTTTATTCCTTATGGTGGTGTTTGCGGTGCATTACCGCTAAATGCCTATCTTGGAAGCGACCCTACTGTTTGCAGCGGAAGTATTGCTACTTTGAATCCCGCAATTTCAGGCGGACTCGCGCCTTACACTTATGCCTGGAGTGCTACAGGAAACACTTTAAGCTGTTCCAATTGCGCTAACCCTACAGTAACGCTTACTCAAAACTCAACTTTTGTGGTAACCGTAACCGATGCCAACAGCGCCACGTCTGTTGACACCATTGCTTATACCGTAACCGGTTCCGGAAACACTTTTCAAATCAATGCTGCGGGGGCAACTACTTTTTGCCAAGGCAATACTGTTTTACTGGGAGGTACTTCGAGCGCAGGGTTTACCTACCAATGGCTGCAGAATAATGTAAATGTTTCCGGTGCTACCACTACTTCGCTCACTACCGGTGTATCCGGCAATTATGTATTGACATTTTCAGGTAATGGGTGTTACGCCACCAGCAACACTATTGCGGTAACTGTTTTCCCGAAACCAACAGCTACTGTTAGTCAGCAGCCCGCCACCGCCTGCTTTGGAGATACGATTTTGATTACAGCTTTGGCAGATACCAGCGTTCATTTCTTTGGCTGGGGAGTAGGAAACACCAACGTGGTTGACTCGGGATTAACCTTTACTGCTACAACCAGCGGGCAATATTTTCTTACCCTCAGGAATTCCAATCAGTGTACCGATGTAATCGGTTTTTCGGTAGGGTTTTTACCTGTGCCACAGGTTGGTCTTGCTGGAAATCCGGATACGCTATGTAACAATGCAAGTAGTATTACCTTAACCGGTGCGACTCCGGCAGGTGGTGTTTTTTCGGGGACAGGTGTAACCGGAATTACCTTTAACCCTACCGCTGCCGGTATAGGCCCGCATGTAATTTTCTACACATTTACCGATACCACCACCTGCAGCCACGCTGCAAGCGAAGTAATTACTGTAGTTTCCTGTACCGGTGTTAATGATTTGAATGAGGAAAGCATGGTATCGCTTTATCCAAACCCCGTAACCGATTTGCTTACGTTGGAATCGCCTTTGTTTACTAATAGGGATTTAAATGTAGCGGTGTTTGATGTTACCGGTAAGCAGCAAGGCATCCATTACAAACTGCAATCAGGAAGAGTTTCCCTTCGTACAGAATCGCTTTCCTCAGGCGTTTATTGGATTAGGTTCGATATAAACGGAAAACAGCTGAGCAGGAAATTTGTGAAAGTGGATTAAGAGGACTCGTCCGGTGTTGAGGATTGCTTCGCAATGACATTATAAATAAAGAAAAGGCTTACGTTCTTATAACGTAAGCCTTTTCTTTATCTAATGAACTCTTTTATTCGTTGATAGATGCAAAATCTGAAGGGGCCACACTTACCTTAACATTTTCGATTTTACCGTTGATAGCTATAGCATCATCATTTGCCTGGAAAGGCCCTGCTGATTGCGCCTTGCAATCGAACGAAGCGCTGATAACAAAACTCTTCTTATCGTTACTCCACTCAAATTTGGTAACGTTCATAGTAGTAGCATCCGGAATGTTCTGGAACTTTTTTCCGTCCAGTTCGTACGAAACCGCCTTTACCAGAATATCGCCAACTTCGTTCAGCTTGTACTCTACATTAATTTTTTGAGCCTGCGCATAACCTTCCTTATCGTGCAAATCGGCACCGGTAAAAGTAAGCACGGCAGTTTTGGTGCCGGTTAACTGTGCGGTGTAAGCATTGTCGGCATTTAAAACAAAACTGTGCCCGGCCACCTGTGCAGTAATGGGTGATTGTGGTGTTTCGGTTGGTTTAAAAGATTGAAGGGAAAAAGCAACTGCAACTAGTAATACAAAGGCTGATGAATTTTTCATGATTGATTTTTGTTTGGTTTAGTTATTTAATGACCTCGTATACGGGTCGGTTTTTTAATAAGATTCGTTTTCACCATCCCCCATACAGGGGAGTTTTCATTTTAAAAAGAAAAAGCTTCGCGCTCTTACAGCGGGAAGCCCTTCTTATGTTTTATCTGAAGTTATTCAGTGATAGTTGCTACATCGGCAGGTGATACATCCACCTTTACATTCTCAATGCTGCCCTGTATTCCGATAATGCCTTCAAACATTTCTGATGTTTGGGGCTTTTGAACTTTGCAATCGAAGTGGGCAGTAAGCACCAAGCTCTTTTTGTCTTTGCTCCATTCAACTTTCGAAATGTTAGGCAATTCTGTGCCGGGCATGTTGTAAAATTTCTGCTCGTTAAATTCAAACAACACTCCTTTTACTGTTGCTTCACCGGCTGAGCTGATAGCATACTCCACGTTCAACTTCTGTGCGTGTGGCTTGCCTTGCTGATCGTAAATATCGCTGCCATAAAAAGTAACCGTAGCTGTTTTACCATCCGGACTTAATTGAGCAGTGTATTTGCTGTTCTTTTTTAAATCAAACTTGCAACCATCAATCTTTGCATCTATTGAAGCTTTGTTGGTACCGGCATGTGAAAAGAGAATAACTGCAGAAAACGATAACAGAAGAGTAAGTTTTTTCATGATTGGGTTTAATGATTTAGATTAATGCCTCTTATTACGCATACTCTTTTTCAAATGATTCACGAAACACTCCCTTATTAACAAAGCGTGAATTGTTTGTTGCCTTAAGCAAAGATGCCATCGCTTGCAGCGATGGCATCTCCGGCAGCTCAACTTTTTTTCTGAAACCTGAAATCGCCTTTCTTACAAATTTTAAAGTAGGGGATAGTCAACTTTAAGTTGGCATGTATATCGGCATTGTAGATGTACTTCTTAGCGAAAAGACCGAGTAAATCCTGTGTACCAATAGTCAACGGCCCTAAGCGAAGGGTAGTTCCCAAACTGAAGTTTCCGAATACATCATAAGAAAGCGGAAGGTAAACACCAAGCCATTTGTTTTCGTATTTGGGGGTAAGCGCAAAGGTAGTTACGTGGTGCACCATGCGCTGTTGTGGCGACATGTTAGGGGCAATCAGTGCCGTAAAGGTTATGCCAAAATCATTCCTTATATAATAGTCAACAAACAGATTAAAGCGGGTGGGTAGTATGATGGTAAAGAATTCACTACCGTCCTGCACCACAAAACGCGAGTTAATAGTATCATCTAAACTTTGCAGGCCATCGGGAAAATTGGCATTGCCTACATCCCAGTTGCGGATGTCTGCATAAAAATTCCGGCTGTTTTCGCTCCGCTTGAACCGGAGTGCCCCCATGTCTATAACCGATAAACCGGCTGCGAGTTTGTAATGCTTTTTATTGCTGAAGGTTTCGCAATGGCAGTCCATCTCTTCGTTCTTGTTGTTCTCGGGGTTCCATTCATAAATAACACCCAGGTCAGCGCCAACGGTTGGGGTACCGGCTTTAAACGCCATAGCATTTCTCATATAGCTGCCGATGTTATCGGCATTTCCATCGGATGAAAACAACCCATCGCTATAAGCGTATTTGGCTTCGGTGTTGTAAATGCTCAGTTGGTCGTATTCTGTCCACCGGTAGTTAAGGTTCTTTACATAACCATAAGCACCGGCAATGGGCTGAAGTAATTTCAGCGTTCCACCGGCTTTAATCAAATGCTGGCCTTTGTTATACGCCACACGGGAGTAAGTAATACCGAAGTCGTTCCACACCGCGCTTTTGAGCGAAAGGTTGCCGTTGTATAATTCGCGGTTTAAATAATTGGTGGCAGCCTGAGCCTGGTCGCCTAAGCCCAGGTAAGCGGTGCGTGCAAAAACTTCGGTTACGTTATCGGCATTGGCCACCGCATTGGCGTGGTAGCTGAAACCAATAGCATTGAGGTTGCGGTTTCTCTTAGGACCAAACGAAAACATAAACGAAAGCGGACCCTGCACCTGTGCTCCGAAGTAAGCACGCTTGTCTCTTCCGTTTACACGTTCATGCATATACTGCGACTGAAAGTTTTCTCTTCCAAACAGCGATGGACGGAGCAGCGGTCTGCGGTTTATTCCCAGATAATTATTGTTGAAAGTTGCTGCTACACCAATCAGGTTAATGTCTACCAGAAAAGGACTGTTGGCAATAGCCGGATTGTGGTTTACGTTGGTGATACCTCCGTAGTGGCTGCCTCGTAAGCCGATAAAAAATTGTGCGTTTGCCGCAAACCCGCAGAGCAGGATTGCCATGAGCATGACTTTGCTTTTATTCATAACGTTTAGGTTTATGGTGAATAAAAGTCAAGAAGATGTCATGCTGGCGAGTGTATTTGTATATGTAACGCTCGGTGTTTAGGTTTTAGTATGTGAGGGTTGAAAATTTGTTTAGCATGTTACTTAGGAGAGCCTCCCGCCTGGAAACCCTGCGAAAATTATAAGTTATCCATTACCCGTGTTGGGTCGTCTGCTACAGACCATGCTGAAAAGAGAAGGATCAGCGGGGCATAAAAATTAAGAAATAAGCCCCCTTGTAACCACAAGGGCGTAT
>CAZBPG010000013.1:0-7817 GCA_964493695.1 uncultured Chitinophaga sp.
GTTTTCTTGCTTGCTACACTGCGACAGGTTCCCGAAGCGGAGAACCTGTCGGGACACAAAAAATAGCCGGTGAGGCAGCCTACTCGTTTTGCATAACATGCTTTACCATTAACTCGCCCCATACTTTATAGCCAGCTGTGTTATGGTGCAGGTCCACCGGCCAGTAATAGTTGCCGGTGTTTTGCGGGGTGATAGTACCCGACTGTATAAACTCGTTTTTGAGGTTGATGATATGTAAGGAAGTATCAACACTTAGTTTAGCCGCCAGTGCATTGAGAGGAAAAGCACCCGATTTTATCTCTTTTTCGCGCGGATGAAAAACCGTAACAAGCTTAAACCCTTTCTGTTTTGCCAACCGGTTGAACCGGTGCACACACAGCTCAATAGAATCTAAAGCCTCGCGCTGTTTTATGGCTACTTCCGTATTGGTTAGCAGGGTCCAGTGTAAATCGGCAGTGGTGTGCATAATGGCGCGGAATATAAAACTGGTGGCATACAGAGGCTCCCATACCGGTGGTTTTCTGAATTGTATTCTGCCATCCGGTTTAAACCGCTCGCTGCCGCCCCGTATTACTATATCATCAATATCAGAAGTATTAACGGCCAGTATAACCGTATGTGGCCGGTACTGCTTCAAAAGTTTTTCAAGCAAAAGATACTCAAAAAAAACATCGCTGCCCGATGCTCCTGCATTTAGTGTTCTTGTATTTGTTTTGCCTTCGGCAATTAAACCACGTTCTAAAAATTTAAGCCAGGTTGAATCCTGCGGGGTGCCTATGCCTTCGGTAAACGAATCGCCAATACCTATTATCAGGTTGGCGGTATCGTCTGCGGCAGGTTGTGTTTCCTTATCTCTAAGGCCGAGCGAATTGTAGGTGTGGACAAAAGAATGCCCTTCGACTGGTCTGGCTTTTTTACTATTCGGGATACCATGCAGATACCAAAAGTTCGGTTTTTTGTAAATGTATTTTACAATTGTTTTCCAACTGTCAAAGTAAGAATAGTAAGAGTTGTAATGCCCACCCATCCTTTCAGAATAGACAAGATTTTTTTTGATGACAAATCTCAACACTACCTCACCAGCTACAAGGCTCAGCCAAACAGTAACTAACAGCATTATCAGATTGGAAGATACAGCGCGTTTTAATATCCTGCTAAAGAAAAAAAGCAATGCAGCTACTGCTAAAGCAATAAGAATGTAAAAAACGATAGTAGTATAAAAACCGGCTCTGCCGAAGTACATTTCAGCAAACTTTATTACGTACGTAATAAACAATATGGCTAACAGGCTATAAAGGATTGTTTTTTTCAATCGTTATCTTTTGTGTCCCGACAGGTTCTCCGCCTCGGGAACCTGTCGCATGGCGGAACCTCACTTGCTGTTTCATGAATTAAAATGCTTGGGCTCAAAATGTTTGGTTATACCTATTTCGTAAAACGATGCGCTGCTGTGTTCATACTCCGCAGGGTGGTTAGCTAATTGCCATTTACCGCTTACCGGATTGTTGTGAATGTAGTTTACCTTCTGCTGCATAAACTTATCGGTAAAAATAGGCTTTCCATCAAAGGATGGTTTAAATACTCTGTGTTTTTGCCCTTTCTTTTTTTCGTATTCAATAAGCGGATTGCTCAATTCAATAAGCAAATTTGTTTCTCCTTTTTGTTGCAGGCGGTTGATTATTTCGTAAGCCATAAACCGTTTGCCGTTAGCTATAATTTTGTTGAGCGGTTTATCTTTCTCGGGCAGATATAAAATGGCATGCAGATGATTGGGCATAATAACATACGATTCTACTTCGGCAATTTTACCGGTGCGCAGATAGTTGAACCATTTATAAACAAGGTCATAACCGTTGGTGGTTTCGAATAACGGTAACCAGTTGTGGCAGGTGAAGGTGATAAACCAATGAGTGTACTCGGTAGTATGTTCGGTTCTGACAGACACAACTTAAATGTAGTGTTTTCTTGCTTGCTACACTGCGACAGGTTCCCGAAGCGGAGAACCTGTCGGGACGCAACAAGTCTACAACTGCCTATTAGTTCCGTAGCTGGCGCAGGGTCGTCTGCGACAGACCCTGCGGGGAAAAAGTCCGTAGTCGCTAAGCCGTCTGTTCGACATGCCCGGAGGTACATGGCGAAGAGCAGAGTTACTTGCCGAATACAATTATTGAGGTAAGGTCTGTGGGGTTGTAAAACAAAAACAATGTTGTATCATCTTTAAAATAGTACCGCTGCTCTATGGTGCTAAAAGCATCTATAAAAACCGAATCACAAATTACTTGTGTTTCTTGCACTGTTGGCTGGTGAATATGAAACACAGGTAACTTTTGCTGCCCGACACATGACCAGGTGTGCGTGCCCTGCAACGTATTACCCGAACCTAACGTGCCGCCTATAGTTTCATCCTGATTAAACTGCATATAAATATCCTGTCCATTACAAGACTCAACTTGATGAAAATAAGGGTAGTACTCAAAATAAAAATGAGGTTCATATGTAAAATCGGGATAAATAGTAGTTGCCGATAGTCCTAAAAATTTAAAATTGGCATTTAATAGGCGGGCATCTATACAAGGGTTAATTTTTTCTGCCTTTTTGCAAGAAGAAAAGCAAAATGAAATACCCAAGAGCATGGAGATTAGTAATGAATGCTTCATAGGTTAAGTTTTAATCAGTTTTACGAACTGGCTAATTGTTTCGCTATTGCATGTAAGAATATAGATACCTTTTGCAAATTCTTGAGGAAACCGGATCGTATAGTTTTCATGAACTCCAGCAACAATATTTTTTGAATTTAAAAGTAAATGACCCTGAAAATCATAAATTGCTATTGTTAGTAGCTCACCAGCGATAGCTTCTGTTATTTCTATTTGTATTTGGTCGGTAAAAGGATTCGGATAAACCTTTACAGCAGAGGTATTGTTTGCGGCAACCGTAATTGTTTTAAAAGATTCACCGTTCTCATCGGTTTTAAAAATAGGAACATTTGGCACACAGGGATTCGGATCTATAATTGCACGAAAATATGAAAATGGGGAAACGCTGAAGCCCGGTAGAAGATGAATAGCTTGCCCTGCTTTATAGGTTACATCTGCCGAACCCCCAGCTATTACATTATCTGCAAAAATTTCATTATTGGCAGTTACATCCCTTTTAACAGTTATTTGTGCATGAACTGTTCTATTATTTTGACAAGCACCATAATTCCCACCCGGCAAAGTAGTTTCGTGTGTGTCATAAGGGTCAAGCCAATACATTAAATTACGGGACGGGATACCATTATCATCCCAAGAGTATGTAAAAGCTCCAAAATATCTCTCATAAAAATCGCATGGTGGGTCACCGTTATGAACAGCATCATGCCCGTTAAGTTGTCCTATTATCAAATGATTAGAATTGAACAATGGACAACCAGAAGAACCTGGCTCTGTAACACCCTTATAGAATGTAGCAATAAAATGTTGTGCCAAACCGCCAGCAGTAATACCCGAGGCAACCGAAATTTTTTTTACATCCCCCATAGGATGGTGAATTGCTACAAAATCAGTATTGCCATAACCACTATTTTGCCAGCCATTATAATAAGCGGGAATACTAAAACTGTAGGGTTTGTCTGCTAATCTGATTAACGCAAAATCTGAGCTAGAGTTATTAGATACTAATAGCCCCCCATAAATAGTTTGATAAGTGCCATCGCCCCCATTACAGTTGGAGCTTTCATAACCAAAGTCAAAATAGGCAGGAATAGTAGAGGAGCCTTGCGCATCATAATATAAATTAGCGTTAGGGTCGTTTACACAATGGTGAGCGGTTAAAACATATGGGGTGCCGTCAAGCGATGTGTTATTTACAAGGGAACCCGTGAATTCACTTGTTCCCATTTCAATTCTTACAACGCCTTTTTTTTCGTTCTGCCAATTATTTCCTTCTGCACAATTAATATCAATCTCACAGTCTGCAGACTCGCCAAAATCATCTGTTGACCGGTTAAGATCACTATTATGAGCAAAACCGTAAGTTATATACTTTATACTCATAAGTAGTTTTGCTTTATCTGTTGTGGGCAGTATTATAATCAAATAACCTGATGAACCCTCTAGTTGCCTTAAGAAAGCTTCTTTAACATTGTTGTTTCTTAAAAACTGCAAGTTATGCTCATCAAAAGAAACGCTCTTTGATATATCCGGTTTTGTAAAATAGATTTTTACACCTTCGGGTAAATCATTAAGGTTAAAAGTAAGACCAGTCCTCTTTGCCCCTAAACATTTTACTTTAAGAATACCAACTGATATACCATTTAATATTTCTATCCATTTCATTTTTTCGCGTAAACTCCAATCCACTAAAATCGGGTAACCAGTTACACGTATTTCAGTGTTCCCTTGTACCCGTTTTACATACCTTTTTATTGAATCGGCATCTGGATGTTCAACGTCCAACTCAGGAACGGTGTTAAGTATTGCCTCATTAATATTATTCTGCTGTAAGAAATTTTTTATGTCGAATTCCTGTGCCTTTACAAAAAAAACTGTGAAGTATAGAATTATGACAGCTATTTTATTTTTCATGCTCGTGTTATTATTTTTTTTCAATTTGATTCATTCTTTCTTCCAGCCGTATTACATACAAAGATAACTCTTCTACTTTTTTCAGTAGCAGTGAATTCATTTCGCCCAGATTTACTCCTTTTTTACAAACATCCTCTGCCGAAGGTATATCCGGGAGATGTTTGTTTTCTTTTATATACTTCTTCAAATCTGAGAGTGTCTGAAGTTTATAATCATCATCAAAAACATAATCGAACCAACCTGCATTAGTTATTACGTTTACTTCCTGGGCAGCTATTTGACCGTTCACTGATAGTTTATAGTTCCCATATAAACTTGGTGGCTGTACATTGCCAATTTGAATAACACCGTTTGTGAAAATTTTGTCGTTAAAAGTAACGGTGCCTCCAAAATAAGCAGAGCCGTCTGTCACTACCATTTTATGGCTGTTATAAGCCGAATTTTGAGCATTGGTGCCAACTAACAACCTACCGGTAGCTTTTGCAACGCTTTGCGATAAGAAGGTTCCACTGACGGTAGCATCTTGTGCAATAGATGCATTGTTTGTAACAACTAAACTGCCTGTAATATCTTCATCCCCCACTACCTTCAATTTGTTGTTCGCTCCTCCTCCAAATCCCGGATCTATTAAAAGGTTTCCCTGGTCTTCTGTAATTATATGTCTTGCCACACCGGTATTACTCAGGAATCTGATTTGTGCATTCCAATCACTAGTAGCGCTTGTTTCGTGTATATCAAAAAGCGTTGAAGATGTTCCTTTAACTGCAAGTGCTGCGTTTGCGGCAGTTGGTGTTGTTATCCCCACACCAAGCATGCCGCTTACCTCTTCATTACCCTCGACCCTAAGTTTGGTTGCGGCACCGCCAGCATTACCGGTTTTAATAAGCAAATAGTTGTTTGTTCTGTCATCGGCAATAAAGTGCCTTATTGCGTTGCTGTTGTAAAAACGTATTTGATTACAATTGCCCGTAGCTGCCGTGCTAACTAAATCAAGTGCATTGGTGCCGGTGCCGATTGCACCAACAACTAAACTACCAGAATAGGCATCGGGGTTAGCTAAGTTTATACCCACCCGGTCAGCATTGGTTACTAAAAGGTTTGAGTTTCCGGCAAAGTTAACTACCCGTAAAGGCGGTTGGGCTGCACCGCCCTGTACGCAGTTTACATCTAACCGGTAAGTGGGTACAACATCGCCTACGGCTACATTACCGGTTGCTGCCACCACTTTTAAAAGTTGAGTGCCCGAACTGTTTCTTACCAGAAAAGGATCTGTTGAGCCAATTGCCTTCACCTCTAATTGAGTGGTGGGGGTGGCAGTGCCTATGCCGGTATTACCGCTGTTAAGCACCGTAAAAACAGATGTGCCGGTGTTGCTATGCAGCAAAAGCGGACTTATAGAAGATGTTGCAGACTGCACATCTAACTGTGCTGCCGGAGCGGCAATGTTTATACCCACGTTGCTGCTATTTAAAACAGAGAAAATAGACGTGCCGGTGTTGTTGTGAAGCAGCAAAGGGTTTACTGTTGATGTGTGTGGCTGCACATCTAACTGCGCCACCGGTGCTGCGACATTGACACCGGTTCTGCCATTGGGGTCAATTAAATAACGGGTAGTATACACGCTGGTGGCAATATTAAACCCGCGGATAACCAGAAAATTATTGGTTGTATTCGGGTTATTGCAATTTTGTTCGTTGGTAATGTTTAATACATCCGCACCAAGTGTGGAACAGGTATTTCTAACTTCCAACTTTGCTGCCGGGGTAATGGTACCAATGCCAAACTGGTTATTACCGGTTTGGTAAATGGTAGAAGTGGTAAGGGAGGTTGTTCCCGAAAATTTAGGTATGTAGTTAGCTACACCGTTACCGGTTATATTTTGCGCAAATGTTTTAAGCGTTACAAAAAACAGTAGCAAGAGAAAAATCTTTTTCATGTTATATGGTTTTAGGTTTATTAATTTGATTATTGATTTCTTCTCTCCCTACACCTCCACCACCACCGTCAGCGGTACATCTTCGGTAATAATTATGGGTACTTTTTTAAGCGGGTTGCCATCGGTATGCTCGGGGTCGGCAAAAATGTGGAGGGTAGCCTCGTTTACCACTTTGGTATTAAACACCACTGTGCCGTTAGCCGGGGTTACCAGTACTTTGCCCGAGGCTTCTACCAGTTTAACGGCATAGCCGGGCACCGGTATATCGGTACCGGTTTGTTTCAGTTGCACGGTTACCGGTGTTTCGTTGCCAATGCTTATATAAAGCACGCCCCACCATTTGCAATCGTTGCGTTGGCTTTCGGGTTCTTCTTCGTTGTAGTGGGTTTCGGCTTCGTCATAAATTTTCTTTATCACTTTATCGGCTTCCTCTATATGGCTGTCTACCACTTCCTGCGCAGCATCCAGCACCTGGGCGGCATTGCTTTGGTTAACTTTTTGCACCATAAAAGTAGCCAGCCGGTTGGCTACTTCGCTGGCTGTGGGGTTGGCCATAGCCGGCATAAGGTGGCCTACCAGTTGGGCCTCGCCCAGTGCAATATCTTTACCTACCTGCTCGGCATCGGCATCGGTTTTCATATCGGGCAGGGTGCCGGTTTCGGTATTCAGTTTAAAAAACGCGCGGGCGCTTTTGGGGTAAATACCGCGGTCAACCGCCAGGTTAAACACCTGCAAATAGTGCGAGCTGTACTGGCGGAGGGTGGCACCTGCTGCGTTTTTTTCGGCTGTTTTTTGAATAGACTCGCCTTCCTGTGCGGCCACATCGGCCATGGCAGCCGAAAAAAGCGCAAAAATGTTATCAATGCGGCTGGTAGTAGCCACCGAAAAAATGTTTCCGCTTGGCGGTGGATTATCCTTTTTTTCTTTAGCGGTGGTAAGCACCTCAAGTCTTTTGGGGTTGCTGGTAGGGATGTAACGGGCAATGTGGGCCATAACTGTGTTTTTTTAGTGATTAATGTATTTTTTGTGTTAAAAATTGATTTTTAGTCCATTTTGATTCATTCCCGTTACCACAGCGTGTGCATGTGGTATGCTCCATGCCTGCGCTGTGGTAACAGCGCATCTATGTTTTATGCTCCATGCCATAGCTGCGGTAACAGCGCATCTATGTTTCATGCTCCATGCCATAGCTGTGGTAACAGCGCATCTATGTTTCATGCTCTATGCCATAGCTGTGGTAACAGCGCATCTATGTTTTATGCTCTATGCCATAGCTGTGGTAACAGCGCATCTATGTTTTATGCTCTATGCCA
>CAZBPG010000013.1:7917-59157 GCA_964493695.1 uncultured Chitinophaga sp.
TTTTATGCTCTATGCCATAGCTGTGGTAACAGCGCATCTATGTTTTATGCTCTATACTATCGCTGTGGCCTCTAATCGGTAACAAAGAACGTTCGTGTGTTTCTGAAACCGAAAGTATAGCCGTGCTTTCAAAAAAAAGCGGCAAATGTGTAAGTAACCGGTGAAGGCGGCTGAACGGCAGGTTTATACGGTTAAATGGTATAATTGTAAAGCTCCAAAGCAGGTATAAACCCGTCTTTATGCTCACGCGAAAGAGGAACCTCTCTGCCTTCAAACATTTCTATAACATGGTTATCGCCCCTAAACCGGTGCAGGACATATTCGAGATGTACAATCCAGCTGCGGTGGCACCGGTAGAATTTTTCGGGCGGCAGCAGTTCTTCCAATTTATCCAGCGATTTGCAAACCACAATAACCGCATCGTGCTTGCTGCCGGTGCGGGTATAAATACACGCCTGCGAGTTGCTTACTCCAATGCAAATTATATCGCGGTACTGTATAATGTGGTCTTTATCTACACAGCTTACCAATAGAAAGTGGTGGGGTTTTGGCGGCTCTTTTTTCATGGGTAAAATGTTTTTTTTCATACCGGTTTCCGGCTCGGTAGCAAATAAGCAGCACAGTCTAAACACAGGCAAAGACAGATTTTGCCGGTTTTTACAAAAAAGCAGGCTGTTTTTAGCCGGTTAGGGCAGCGTTAAATTTGCTGAAACCCGCATGTATACAAGGTTTGGCTTGTTTTTATAAAATCTAAGGTTTTTACAAAAACCTGCATGTTTTTGGGGCATAAAGGGGCTGCTTTTTAACATTTTGGAAGGGGTAAGGCAGGGAAACAGGAAGTGAAACAAGAAGTTTCTTGTAGCCATTAAATGCCCGGTTCTGAAAAAACAGATGCTGCTCATCTTGTTTAACTAACTCAAAAAAATGATTCCCGCTCCATTGCTTACATTCGCCCTATGAAATGAGCAGGAGGAACAATAGCTAAAGCACTCCAGCTCATTTCATGCGTCCTTTAAAACAATAACATATCCGCATGAAAATTCTTCAATACTTCGAAAAGGCATGGATTTTTGCAGCCGCTACTTCGTTCGTGGTTTGCCTTTACAACATGGTAACGCTCCGCGTATTTGATAACCACGTGTACTTTCCTTTTTTCTGCGGGCTCTTTTGTATTTTAATCTGGTTCAACATCCGCGGGCAGCGCAGGTTCCGCGAAAAAATGTTTGGCGAAAAAGAAGGAAAAGAAAAATCGGAAAGTTAGATGGAACCGTTTGCCATTTTTATTGCACTGCTGTTAGTTGCCTTTTTCTCGGGCATTGAAATCGCTTTTGTATCTGCCAATAAACTGCGCGTTGAGCTGCTGAAAGAAAAAGGTTCTTCCAGCGCAAAAATTATTTCGTACTTCAATCAAAATGCTTCGCGTTTTATAAGCACCATGCTTATTGGGCTGAATATTTCATTAGTGCTTTTCGGAAGTATTTCGGCCAATTATTTTACGCACGAAAATTTTTCGTTCCTGCCTGCCGGTGAGATTGCCCTGCTGCTTATTCAAACCGTTTTTACCACCATTATCATTCTGGTTTTTGGCGAGTTGCTTCCTAAAATTCTTTTTCGTGTTAACTCCGACCAAACATTGCTTTGGTTTGCGTATCCCACACAAGGGGTTTACCTGTTGCTGAAACCGCTTTCCGGCTTGTTTCATTCCCTGTCGCGCTGGATAATTAAGCAAGTGGTAGGTTACGATTTAGTAGAGGGCAAACAATCATTTACCAAAGAAGACCTGGAATACTTAGTAAAAGAAACTGCTGTTACAGACGGTGATGGTCATGACGAAGCCGACCATCTTAATTCCGAAATTTTCGAAAAAGCTCTTTATCTGAAAGATGTAAAAGTGCGCAGTTGTATGGTGCCGCGCCCCGAAATTCAGGCGGTTGAGATAGGCGAAGGCATTGATGTGCTGAAGAAAAAATTTGTGGAGACAAAACTGTCGCGCATTATTATTTACGATGATGCCATTGATAAAATCCTCGGGTATGTGCATCATTTCGATTTGCTGAAAGCGGAGCAATCGTTCAAGCAATTGATTCGCCCCATACTCGTTATTCCCGAAACCATGACCGCCCGCGATTTAATGCTGCAGTTTATCCGCGACAAAAAAAATGTGGCCTGGGTGGTAGATGAATATGGCGGCACAGCCGGTATTATTACACTGGAAGATTTGATGGAAGAAATTTTTGGCGAAATAGAAGATGAACATGACGAGGAGGCATTAACCGAAAAGAAGATTTCGGAAACGGAGTACATGCTTTCGGGAAGGTTAGAAGTTGATTACCTGAATCAGGAATATGAGTTGGGAATTCCGGAGGGTGAGTACACCACGCTTTCCGGTTACATCATCAGTGGCGTGGAAGATATTCCCGAACCGGGAACATCTATTGACCTCGACAATTTTCACATCCGGATTCTGAGAGCTTCTGACAAACGGATTGAATTGCTCAGCCTGAAGATAAAGAATGAAGAATAATTTTTATTGAGGTATTACCTGAATAATCATGCTTCCCTGAATCGCACTGCCGTTACCACCACTGATATTTACGTTCGCCCCGCCCGGCCCTTCATAACGCGCACCTGCCGAAAAGGTATAAGTCCCCGCAGTAAGCGAAAGCACCGTTGCCGTTGAAAAATTATCAAACGGCAATCCTACAGAACTTACATCAATTACCTGATATGCCGTTCCACCGCTGGGAACCGTTGCTCCGTTTTGTTGAATGGCTACACTGTAAGCCGAGTACGTGGTTCCGGTTCCGGTTGATTGGGCGCTACCATGAACGGAGATGTAAACTTTTGAAGCTGTTGTAAGTGTAACAGAGCGCGACAGACCGGGCAGGGTAGTGTAAACAGAACCCTGAGGTGGCCCGAGGGTAAGTTGGGCGGTTCCGAAATCGGCATACGTGTTATTGTATAAAGAAAAAGTTCCTCCGGCTGAACCCGTAGAACCGGTTGCCCCTGTTGGACCTGTCGGTCCGGTAGCTCCACCGCCTGCACCGGTAGCACCGGTTGGTCCGGTTGCCCCTTGTGTGCCGACACCGGTAGCGCCAGTTGCTCCGGTGGGGCCTGTAGCCCCGGCAACTCCGTTATTGCCGTTCCCTCCTGTTGGCCCTGTGGCACCCGTAGGACCGGTAGCCCCTGTAACGCCTTGCTGGCCTGTGGCACCCGGCACTCCGTTGGCAGCATACAAAGCATAAGGAACACTCAGTAATTGCGCAGCGCCCATATCGGTATATACTGAGCCTCCTGCCGGATCAATTTCCACCTGCAAATATTTATCTCCGGCAGCCCAATCAATAGCATTGAAAGTTCCTGAAATGACCGAACCGGTGCCGATGGCCGCTGTAAACAGCCCGAATTGGTTGGTAGTTGGCACATGTGTTTCTCTGTATATGGCGGTACCGGCAGCCGAAGTTTCGCGAATAGTAAAGCGCACGGTTATACTCTGGTTGGGAATCACCACTCCCGCAACTGTCCGTGCAACTGCCTGATAATTTATTTTTTGCGGTACCTGTGCAAACGTGCAGACAACTGCAAATACAACAAAGGCTGAGAGGAATGATTTTTTCATTTTTAAAATTTTAGGAGACGAAAAATAGAATTATTCCTGAAAATACACGCGCTTGACACGCGCAGAAATACCGGTGAGGATTTCATAAGCAATTGTTTCGGCAGCTTCAGCAACTTCTTCGACAGTAGGATTGTTTCCAAATACAATCACCTCATCGCCTTCGTGTGCATCCACACCGGTGATGTCGAGCATGGTCATATCCATACATACATTGCCTATAACCGGAACCAATTTTCCGTTCACCAACATGCGCCCGACTTTGTTTGACAGCTTTCTACTCAACCCGTCCGCGTAACCAACGCCAACGGTAGCAATGGTTTTATCTTTCGAAACTTTCCCTACTCTTCCGTAGCCGACTGTGTCGCCTTTCTTCACGTGTTTAATTTGCGAGATGGTTGTTTTGAGAGTGGAAACATTCATCAGTTTGCCCTCTACTTTCAGCGATGCATCAATGCCATACAAACCTATGCCGAGGCGAACCATATCGAATTGCGATTTGGTATGGCGGGTGATTCCGTTGCTGTTCAGAATGTGACGGAGAATTTTGTAATCGAACTCATTGCAAACCATTTTGCTCATGGCTTCAAAGTTTTTGATTTGTTCTTTGGTGAACTCGTCATACGCTTTATCCTCACTGGCGGCCAGGTGCGAAAACACGGAAGCAATTTGGAAATGATGGTTCGATTTAATCCGCTCCATCAATTCCGGAATTTCATCTTTGGTAAAACCCAACCGGTTCATCCCTGTTTCCAGTTCGAGGTGGATTTTGTACTTGCTGTCATCGCCATTACGCAACAGGGTAAGCACTTCCGAAAACCTGTCGAGCAGGCTCAGGGAATAAATTTCCGGTTCAAGATTGTAGTGAATCATGGCTTCGAAACTCCGCTGCTCGGGGTTCATCACCATGATAGGAAGTGTGATTCCGTTCTTGCGCAGCTCCACTCCTTCATCGGCATAGGCTACTGCCAGATAATCAACTCGGCTGAACTGAAGCACGTTGGCAATTTCAAAACTCCCGCTACCATAGCTGAAAGCTTTTACCATGGCCATGATTTTGGTCTCCGGTTTCAGCAACGATTGATACACTTTCAGATTATGCGTAAGAGCGTTCAGATTTATTTCGAGAACAGTTTCATGTGCTTTCTTTTCCAGAAATTTTCCAATCACCTCGAACCGGAACTTGCGGGCACCTTTCAACAAAATAACTTCGTTGCTAAACGAAGAGGAATCCAGTTGCTTTAAAAAATCATCGGTGGCTTCATACGTTTCAACCTGCAGTAATTCGTTCTTCTCAAACAATTTCTTTTGCCGGTTAAGCGAAGTGCCTATCCCTATCAACCGGTTCACTTTACTTTCTTCCAGCAGGGCGGCTACCTCCGAATACAATTCTATTTCTCCTCTCCCGCTTTGCAGAATGTCCGAAAGAATTACCGTTTTCTTCGGGTGCTGGTTCTGCTGCTTTAAAAAATCAATGGCAATCTTCAGCGAGCCGATGTCGGAATTGTAGGTATCGTTAATGAGCGAACAATTGTTCACGGCATCGCGCATCTCCAGCCGCATCTTAATACCGGCCAGATGTTTCATGCGCTCGCGTATCACCGAAAAATCTTTGCCGAGATACAGCATCACGCAAGCACAATGAATGGCGTTCTCTACGCTGGCCTTGTCGGCAAAAGGAATATCAAAGTCAAGTTCTTTGCCCCGGTAAACACAATGAATGAAGGAGTGATTATCCTTCTGCATCACGCTGCTCACCTGCACATCGGCTTCACCGGTCATGCTCCAGCTCATCACCTTTACCGGTTCATCGCGGAAGCCGTTTATCTCGCCCAGGCTTTGGTTAATATCCGGATAGTCTTTGCAGTAAATGAGCACATAGCATTTGGTAAAGAGCGTGAGCTTCTCTTTTGTTTTGTGTTTAATGTTCAGAAACCCCTCGCTGTGCGCTTCGCCCACATTCGTCAATACGCCAATGGTTGGACGAATAATTTTTTCGAGCTTCTTCATTTCGTCCGGTTCCGAAATTCCGGCTTCGAAAACACCGAGGGTGTTTTCGCTGCTGATTAACCACAGCGAAAGCGGAACGCCCACCTGCGAGTTGTAACTCTTCGGGTTGCGGACCATGTTGTAATCTTCGTGCAGCAACTGATACAGCCATTCCTTTACAATCGTTTTTCCGTTGCTGCCGGTGATGGCTATAACCGGCAAGCTGAATTTGCTGCGGTGGTAGCCCGCCAGCTTTTGCAGGGCCGCTATGGCATCTTTCACAAAAATAAAATTGGCCTCCGGAAAATTTTCGGTGTTCTGTTCTTTGGTGACCACAAAACTGCGGACACCTTTTTTGTACAGCTCCTCTATGTAATTGTGGCCGTCCAGCTTCTGGCCGCCCAATGCAAAAAACAAAGTTTGTGCGGGATGAATGAGTTTGCGCGAATCGAGCAGCAACTCGTTTACAGCAGTTTCCTTCTTATTCTTCGACAGCAGTTTTCCGCCAACTGCTTTTACAATTTCTGTTGTTTTGTATTCTGTCTTCATTCGTATAAGCCACGAATTACACTAATTCTCACGAATTGTTTTAAAGTCAATTTTATCCTTCGTGTAAATTCGTGTAATTCGTGGCTGAATTAAACTTCTATGAGTAAAATACGAAATGCTATTGACCGCATGAAAGCCGGTGAGGACATAGGGCTTGACCGTAGTGCGCAGAAGGGCCGTCAGCGGACTATTAATGCAGACGGCACTTATAACATGGAGCGCATTACCGGCAGTTTTTTCGGAAACTTTTTCCTGTACCGCTGGCTGATTACCACTTCGTGGAAACATTACTGGCTGGCGATTGTGAGTTTTTACATAGTAGATAATATTGTGTTTGGCAGTATTTATTATTGGATGGGAGCCGAAAACCTGAGCGGCATTGTGGGCACTTCGGAGTTCGACAAGTTTGCGAGTTGTTTCTTTTTCAGTTGCCAGACATTTACCACCGTGGGTTATGGAGGTTTGCATCCGGTGGGTAAAATAGCCAGCGCCACTGCGGCTATCGAAGCTTTTCTCGGCCTGATGATGTTTGCGGTTGCCACCGGTTCGCTTTACGGTCGCTTTTCGAAACCCATTACCCGGTTAAAATACAGCGATAAAATTCTGATTGCCCCTTACAAAGACATCACCGGTATGCAGTTTATGGTAGCCAACGGAGTGGAGACCACGCTGATGGAAATGGAAGCGCGGGTAAGCCTTAGCTGGATGGATGAAGATGAAAAAGGGCAACCGGTGCGCAGGTTTCAGCAGGGCAAGCTGGAGTTTGACAAGATTGCCATGTTCCCTACCAGCTGGGTGGTGAACCACCCGATAGATGAAGAGAGTGCGCTGTATGGAAAATCGCTGGATGAAATCAACAAGCTGGATTTTGAAGTGTTTGTGCTGTTGAAAGGTTTTGACGATGTGTTTTCGCAAACCATTTACAGCCGCCATTCGTTTATTGCCGGGCAGTTTATTTACGGGGCAAAATTCCGCAGGCCGTTCTCGGTAAATGATAATGGAAAATTAATAATGGACTTAACCAAGGTGGGTGAATACGATTTAGTGCCTTTGCAAAAACAATTAGCTTAGTTCGTAAGGCTTGATTGCAGATTCCGTCAAACAAATAAACTCACTATGAAAACAACAACTGTTTGCAGCGTTGCCTTACTTATTGCACTGGCCATAACACTTACCCAATGCAAAAAAACTACCGAAGCCGACAAAGCACTTTTTAATAAAATAAGTTCTGCTGCGGGTTTCACCTACTACAAAAACAACGATTCCATTCAGGCTTCCTCTTCGGCATCAGCACACAATCCGTTTTTCCGCGTCCGTTTTAACCCTGTTGCCTTTGCGGCATTAACCGACAGCGGAAAACTACCTGCCGGTGGCAGTTTTCCGGAGGGCTCGCTGATTGTAAAAGAACTTTACGATTCGCCAACCGGTGACTTACAGTTGTTAGCGGTAATGGAAAAGGCAAGCGGAAACGCTGCCGCGGGCAGTAATTATTTGTGGGCAGAGTTTGAAGCGGACGGCCGGGCTGTTTTTTCAACCTCTAAAAAAGGCGATGGCTGCATCAGCTGCCACAGCACTGCGGGCAACAGAGATTTGATGCGATTGTTTGAACTGTTTCCTTAAAGCTTGCAACCGGTGGAGTTAGAGTTGACGGTGTTCAGGTCTTTGTCTTTATCCGCCACATCTACGGCATTAAAACTTTCGCTTCTTCCCCAGCCGAAAAACTTTTCGAAGAAGGGCATGAGCTTACTGTCTTTTACCAGCGAAAGAAAATAATCTTCATGCTCGCGCTCTTTAATGCCCATTTCGTAGAGAATTTTATCGTGTTTGGTAATACCCGCCCGGTTGAAGTAATCTTTCATGCGGATGTACTCGCACACGTTGCCGCTTTCTAAGCGCCCCGCAAAATAAATGGGCATAAACCAGCCGATGACATAACAGCTTGCCCCGATGGTTCTGCCGATGATATGAAAGCGCAGCTCGTACCATTTCGACACCGGTACCTGATACTCGTTCATGATGGCCAGCACTTCGCGCCTGTGGTTCCATTCGTCTGTTTCAATCTGGTTCACTGCACGTTTTACTTCTTCGTTTTTAAGCGAACCGGCATGGCCGATGTAAGCAAAGGCAGCGGCTTTCTCGGCAGAGTAAGCCATTTGAAGCAGGTCGGTAAGTTCGGGTTGAAGCGCCATGGTTGGTAAGCGGTGCAAATGTAGGATAGTTTAGTTTGTGCTACGGTGTGAGTTTGGAGACAGACGAAGATGTTTTGGTTACTGACAGGGGCGTTCGCGGCTCCAACTGCGTTGATTCCTTTAGCGTGAGCGTTCATTTTTTTGCTGTGCGCGTAAATTCCATTAACTACAGCAACGATTCCTTTATTGCCAGCATTGATTTCATTGCGCAAAACATCAATTCTGTTGCCGTGAACAATGATTCCATTAGTTGAAGTGATGATTCTTTTGCTGTTTGTGACGATTGCGTTAGCGTGAGCATCAATTGCTTTGCTGTGAGGATGGATTGCGTTAGTGTGAGCAACGATTTCGTTGCTGTTAGTTTGGTGTTTTGAGGTGTTGTTCTTGTTTTTTAGGCTGTTTATTTTATATTTTTGCAGGAAACAATCGTTTTATGGAAAATAAATTTCATGTGGGACTAAAGATAGCGGACCTTCTTGAGGAGCAACACAGAACTAAACGCGACCTAGGTTTGGGTATTGATATGAGCCAAGGGAATGTGGTTTATCTGACGAAACGGGATAGCATTGATGTGAAGACGCTGCAAAAGATAGGCAATGAATTGCGCTATAATTTCTGGAAGCATTTTCCGATTAATGACGGAACGAATGCGGAGTTTGTGGTGAGTGAGCGGGAGAAATTAGTTGTTGCGGAGAAGGATAAGGAGATTGCGGAGCTGAAAGGGAAACTTGCGGAGCAAGATAAAGTGATTGATGATTTGAGGCGTGATTTGGTGAAGCAGGAGAATGATTTTTTGAAGGAAATAAATTCTTTACTAAAGAAGAAATAGAGAAGCCATGAACCTGCCTAGCCGGCAGGCAGGTTGCCCGAATTTATATGCCGCAGGTTCCCGAGGCGGAGAACCTGCGGGGACAAAAAAGTGACTTTTATTAGCCGCAGTGTCCCGAGGGGGAGACCTGCGGAGAAAAATTATATTTAGAGAATGAAATTGCTCAACTTCTTTCAACTATTTCTTTTGTTGTTGCTATTTGGTTGCGATAGAAAGCAAACCAATAATGTGTCATATGAAGAATCTGTTGCAGTTAAAGATTCCGTAAATAAACAAGAACCCATCTTTTCCGAAAATGAACTAAATGAATATTATGAAATCAATGGTGCGATAGGTGATTATCTTCTTGATGAACATTTTCAGCCAAATGTAAAAACGAGTAAAGATGATTATACAACTATGGATTTTGCCAGCCTTGATGCAATGGATCTTTTGTCCACTATTAAAACAAGTATGGGCTTAATGGGCATGAATAAAACAACAGCCCTTGGACACAAAAACCCTTACCATATTGATTACGATTTTATAATTGTCTTAGAAGAAAAGGCCTACTATGAAAACCATTTTAAAGATGCATTTTATATCCGATTTGGGTCGTTCCCGAAAGAGAAATTTGACATATGGTATGAGGTAGCCAAAGTCAATTATGAGTTGTTTGCGAAAGAATTCAATTTGGAGGAAAGAAATGGTATTGTTGTTAGAAAGTACGAGGTGATAAGAAAGGACCATCATAATCAATAGCGCATTAAAATTTTTTTATGGCTTCAACCAATTTTAAAGAACACCTTTCTCAATTTTTAAGAACCCCCGTTAAGTATAGTTTTGAAAGAGACAAATTTTCTATTTGGATTTGCAATGAAGAAATAAAGACTTCCTTTAAGGATATAAGTAAAATACCTGACAATCCTAAACCGAATGGATTTATTGATGATATTTTCGATGATTGTATAACAATACAAACATCTTTGCATTCAAGGGTCATAATACCATTTACTTCTATAGCATTTGTTTCGGAATATTACTATCACGCATATTGGGAAGATTTAGTAGAAAAAAAGAAGAAGCTATAAAAGCCCCCCTTATCAATTTCCCTCCGCTCAACTCACATAACATCTCATCCGTCTTTGTGTCCGACAGGTTCCTGCAAAGCCGGAGAACCTGTTGCGACAAACTTTATAATGAGCATTATGTTCAGGTGTGTTGGGAATGTTTTGAATTTCCTCAAACTTCTTTTTGATTCTATCTATCGAATTTGAATGCATCTTTTTAACTGTTTTTACTTGCCCCGAAAGCCATCGTATATCCAAAGTAAAATTCGGAAAACCAAAATTAAACCAATGTATGTTCCTATTACATAGAAGCTCACAATGAAAACAACCTGTGTTGTCAACTCAGGTTTCTCATCGATTAGTATAGCTAACCAAAATACTGTAGCAGCAACCAATAAAAGGGCTAGTATTCTTAGCAGTCCTTTATTTACTGTGTCGAACCGCTTAAACCATAAGAGGATAATTTTACGTTCCATGGATACTTTTAGACAATCTCGTAATTTTTGACGATAAACATTGTTCTTTTTTGTGTCCCAATAGGTTCTCCGCTTCGGGAACCTATCGCACGTAATTGAATTTGAGAGATGTTGAAGTATCGGACTAAGAAGGAATGTTCATTCTATCCAATGTTTGCGAAAGGAAAATCAGATGCAATCCCATTCTTTCAAGCTCTTCAATAGTGTGAGGATATTCGCCTTCGGCAATAATCAAATACAAACCATCAACGCCATAACCAAAAGAAGCGGCAAGATTCTTCCGTTTAAATTCTTCCAGCATCTGATGAATGCGGTCATACGATTTTTCCAAATCGCGCAATCTGGCTACACCCTCATACTTCTGGTCTTTTACCAATGCTTCCTTTTCTGTTTTAATTGCAGATAAAACGTTTTGAATTTTACCCTGAAGTTTTGATTCATAAATTTTAATGGACTTAATTTTCTCTTCCACAAAAAAATTGAGCAGTTCTTTTCTGTCACTATGACCAAGAACCGTCTCGGGTTTTAGCAGTTGATTGAGGATTGTAACACAATCCTTGATTTTGTTTCCGTTCATAATTGTCATTTTACTTTTTGGATTTGGCCATAAACACATAACCAAGATAATGAGCCCTTTGGCTTGATATAAAATTTGTAATCCGAAGTATCAGATTCACCTTTTACGGGGAACTTGTGCGAATCATATTTATCAAAATCTTCCTTCTTTAAAGTTCCAAAAAACATTGTTACTACAAAAGTTGGCGTAGCGAAATAATCTTTCTCGGCAGCAAAATATTTTTTGCCCTGTGCCATTGTGGTTTTTAAATCCTTGTGCCAATCATTATCGATTTGCTCTTTAGGGTTAAACTCACCATCCCTCTTCGCTTCAATCAGCAAATCGCAAGTGAGCTCTTTCTTTCTTAAGGCTACAAATAAATCTCCACGGCCTTTGAATTTCTTCTCCTTAAAAACTTCATACTCTTGTAATGCAGAAACTTCTTTAACATTTTCATTTCTAACAAAAGCCGCCATCACAAAACTTACCATTGCCACTTCATTGTAAGTAATCACATCCTCTCCCGTATAATTTGGTTTCTTGTTTAGGTCGATGTAGCAATCAATCTCCTTTTTGAGATTCGGGATTAGAAGCTTTTTGAAGTAGCTTTTCACTTTCATACTTTGGTAGGGTTTAATTATTAGGAATGACATAGTCGTTTTGTTTTTCGGTCAAATGTAACTCTTCAGAACGCAACCTATCTGCGCTCTGAAAAATATCTTTCAATTTCCAAACACCACCCCACTCAACTCACTCAACCTTTCATCCGCCTCTTTCATCGACCTTACTTTCTCAAACGTAAGCACTAAAAATTTTTCGGTTTCACGCAGGTAAATACCGGTGCGGTGCTGCATAGTTTAGTGCTCCAATGTAATTCATTATTTTAGCACCATGAGTCAGCAATTTAAATTACAGCTTACGCAACTGTTGCAACAGTTTCCATTACAGCGTGCTTCGCTGTTTGGCTCTTATGCCCGCAATGAAGAAACCGAAACGAGCGATATTGATATTCTTATAGAGCCCAAGAAAGGGTTCACCATTTTCGATATGCTGCGCATGGAGCAAACGCTGGAGGAAAAACTAAACCGCAAAATTGATTTGGTAGAGTTTGCCGCTATCAAGCCATCTATCCGCGAGCGCGTTTTGCAACAAGCCATTACCTTGATATGAAGGAGCGCGACAGCCGTGTTTATCTGAAAGATATTCTTGAATCGATTGATGCAATTGAAAAATATCTCGCCAATTTAAGCGAGTTTGATTTCGACCAAAACTTATTGGTGCAGGATGCAGTGATAAGAAGATTTGAAATTATTGGCGAAGCCGCTTCGAATGTTTCTGTTGAGTTCAGACAACAACATCCGCAAATTGAATGGCGGCTGATGAGCGATATGCGCAACAAACTTATTCATGAATATTATGGTGTTTCCACTTTCACTATTTACAACACTGCCAAAAGTGAGTTGCCCAAACTAAAGGAGAACTTATTGAAGATTGTTTCAGAGAAATAATCTGTTCTTTATCCAAATACTTTAGCACTCAACTCGCTTAACTTTTCATCCGCCTCTTTCATTGTTCTCACCTTCTCAAAGGTAAGCACCAAAAACTTTTCGGTTTCGCGCAGGTAAATACCGGTGCGGTGCTGCTGCACGTATTGCATTATTCTGCTGAACACCGTGCTCTTGTAAAAACTGGATTCCTGGTTAGCTACAAAGTAACAGCGCAGGGTGCGGCCTTTTAAAATAATCTGTTCCATGCCCAGCTTGGTTGCCATCCATTTCAGGCGCATGGCTTCAAACAATTCATACACCGGTTCCGGCACGGGGCCGAACCGGTCGTGCAGTTGCTCTTCAAATTTCGCCAGGCCCGCTTCATCTTTAATATCGTTCAGCTCGCGGTAGAGCAGCATACGCTCGGTGGTGTTCGAAACATATTCGTTCGGTATCAGCATTTCCAAATCGGTTTCAATGGCGCAGTCGCGCACGTAATCGTGGGTGCGCTCCAGCTCATCTTTGTAAAGCTCTTTAAAGTCGGTTTGCTTCAGCTCGCGCACCGCTTCGTCCAGAATTTTCTGATACACATCCAAGCCAATTTCGGCAATAAAGCCGCTTTGCTCCGCGCCCAGCATATTACCGGCACCGCGTATATCCATATCGCGCATGGCAATGTTAAAGCCGCTGCCCAAATCGGCAAACTCCTCAATGGTTTTCAGCCGCTGTTTGCTTTCGTTGCTGAGTGTGCTGAGCGGAGGTGCCAGCAGATAACAGAATGCATGTTTGTTGCTTCGCCCCACGCGTCCGCGCAGCTGGTGCAAATCGCTGAGGCCGAACTGGTGCGCGTTATTAATAATCATGGTGTTCGCATTCGCAATATCAATTCCGCTTTCAATAATGTTGGTGCAAAGCAGCACATCGTATTCGCGGTTGATGAACTTGAGCAGCACTTCTTCCAGATGGTCGCCCTCCATTTGTCCGTGCGCCACACCAATGTCAATGTTCGGCACAATCTTCATCAGCATTTCTTTCACCTCGCCAATATCGCGCACCCGGTTGTGTACAAAAAACACCTGACCTCCGCGATAAATTTCATACTCAATCGCCTCTTTAATTAAATCAGGGTCCACCGGTCGCACTTCGGTGGTGATAGGCTGACGGTTCGGTGGCGGTGTGTTGATGATACTCAAATCGCGCGCGCCCATCAGCGAGAACGAAAGCGTGCGCGGAATAGGAGTAGCCGTAAGCGTAAGCGTATCTACATTCGCTTTTATCGTCTTCAGGGTTTCCTTCGTTCCCACTCCGAATTTTTGCTCTTCATCCACAATCATCAGCCCGAGGTCTTTGAACTTCACGTTCTTGCCCACCAGCCCGTGTGTGCCGATGATGATGTTTATTTTTCCCTCGGCTAATCGTGTAAGCGTGTCCTTCTTTTCTTTCGCGGTCTTGAACCGGTTGAGGTAATCTATCTCTACCGGAAACTCCGCAAGCCGCTCTTTAAAAACTTTTTGATGCTGCATGGCGAGAATGGTGGTGGGCACCAACACCGCCACCTGCTTGCCATCGGTGGCTGCTTTGAATGCCGCGCGGATGGCAATTTCGGTTTTACCAAAACCCACATCACCGCACACCAACCGGTCCATCGGTGACACCGCTTCCATATCGCGCTTCACATCTTCGGTGGCTTTTGCCTGGTCTGGTGTGTCCTCATACATAAAGGACGCTTCGAGTTCCGTCTGCAAATAACTATCCGGTGCAAACTGAAATCCCTTCGATGCTTTGCGCTTGGCATACAGTTGAATCAAATCGAAAGCGAGTTCTTTAATCCGCTTCTTCGTTTTCTTTTTCAGGTTGCTCCAGGTATCGGTGCCGAGCTTGTTCACGCGCGGTGGCTCGCCATCCTTGCCTACATACTTCGAAATTTTGTGGAGGCTCTGAATGCCCACATACATAATATCATTGCCCGCGTAAATGATTCGAACCGTTTCCTGTAGTTGCCCAGCCACTTCAATTTTTTCGAGGCCGCTGAACACACCCACCCCGTGGTCAATGTGTGTGACATAATCACCGGGCTTTAACTCGCGGAGCGTTTTCATCATCAGTGCCTTGTCGCGCGAAAACCCTTGTCGTAAATTGTATTTGTGGTACCGGTTGAAAATCTGGTGGTCGGTGTAACAGCAGAGTTTTAAATCATCGTCAATAAAACCGTGATGAATGCCGATGTGAACGGGAGAAAACAACAACCTCTCCCCAGCCTCTTCGCTGTATTCATCCTTCTCCTTCGGAGAAGGTGCCCGAAGGGCGGATGAGGTGGGTTTTTCTAAGTCGTGAAAGATGGCGTAGAAGCGTTCAATCTGCTTGGGATTTTCCGCAAAGATAAGATTGGTATAACCCCGCTCATCGTTCTCGTGCAGATTGCGGATAAGCAAATCGAAATTTTTGTTGAACGATGGCTGCGGCTTGCTGTGAAAAGAAATCACCCCCTGCCCCCTAAAGGGGGTTCCGGCTTCAACTTCGTTTTTGAAATATTGTTTTCTGCCGAACTCAATTACTCTGAATCTTGAAAGCCCTTTAAGAAATTCTGCTGTGCTTAGAAACACTTCCTCCGGTTCGCCTTCGAGCAGCGGATGATGCGGATGCTCTATCCGGTGCTTCTGTATTGCCGGTTGAATTTTTTTCGCCTTTTCAATGGATGAACCAAAAACATCCATCAGCATCTGCACATCTTTAAACCAGATGATAGTGTTGGGCGGAAACACTTCGAGCACCGAAGTTTTCTGCACGTTGGTAAAGTGCGATTGAATATTCGGCACAATCGTAACGCTCGCAATTTTCTTCTGGCTCAATTGCGTAAGCGGGTCGAAGGTGCGGATGCTTTCAATTTCGGCACCGAACAATTCCACCCGGTACGGGAACTCGTTTCCGAATGAAAACACATCTATAATATCTCCGCGAAGACTGAACTGCCCCGGCTCGTACACAAAATCAACGCGCTCAAATTCGAAGCTCACCAGCAGGTCAATCATAAAATCAATGTCGAGTTTTTCATTGACCTTCATGCGCAGCGTTTGCTCGTTCAGCACATCCTGCCGCACTACTTTTTCGAACAGCGCCTCCGGATAGGTAACCGCCAACTCTGCCTTGCTGTTCGAATTGCTCAATCGGTTAACGGTTTCAGTGCGCAGCAGAATATTGTTGTTGTTTACCTCGCCAAAATCCTGCGGGCGCCTAAACGAATCAGGAAAGAAAAAAACGTCTTTAGTGCCGAGCAGGTTCTTGAGGTTGTTCTGAAAATAAGCGGCTTCTTCCTTATCGCTCATTACAAACAAGTGATTGAAATCGGTCTGCTTAAAAATGGCTGCTGCTACAAATGCATCCTGCGAGCCGATGAGACCGTGCAGAAAAAAATCGTTGCGGTCGTCACCGGTGTTCAGTTGTTCAATCAGTTGCTTTACCTGTGCGGAACCGGTGTAGGCTTTTAGTATTTCTTCTACGTTCATAAAAAAGATAATGCCCCGTCACGGTTATGTGCGGGGTTTAATTTTATGGGGGCGAATATAAACGTAATGATGAATGTTCCTTTTGGACTGTACCCTGTATTATTAACCAGCTACCCGTTCAGATGAAAAAAACAATTAAAACCGCTGTATCTACTCTATTACCAGCTTTTTCGAAGCTGCACCCTGGTTGCTTTGTAAGGTAAGTATGTAAATTCCCCTTGCCAGGGCTTCGGTGTTTATCATTTCAAGGGGGGCGTTTACTTCGCGCTGTAAAATCAGCCGTCCACTAACGTCTGTTAGTTTTAAAGAAACGTTTGTTAAATCAGGCGGCAAGGAAAGGAAGAACGAGCCGGTGCTCGGGTTAGGAAACACGAGGAACTGAATCTCTTCTTTTACAAAATTGAAAATACCGGTGGGGTCAAAGCGCACACTATCGCGGTAAACAATACGGGTTACAAACTCAAAGCCCTGAAACTGCCCAAAGATACCCGCCTGTGTATTGATTTGCAGCAGCGGCACTAACTGATCTTTTCCAAACCATTTGTATTCACGCTGTATGTCGTTATCCAGCTTAAAGCCGGTGTTCAGGGTATCAATGTAAACCGAATCGGAACCGGTAATTTCTGTTCTTACCCGCAGAGCATCAAAGGTACCGAAAGGGGTAATCAGCGTTCCCCATCCGTCTGCTTTATTTACTCGGTGTTGCTTATGCACGTATACGCCAAGGTTAGGAACATTCACTTTGTAATCGCTGTAAGCGCTGTCTTCGTTGCCATAGTTCATCGGAAAACGGTAAAGCGTATCTGAATGAGTCATAGGCACCGGTGTGGGGAAGCCCGAAACCTTCATACCCAGCCCCCGCTGCCGGTAAAAGGAAGAACTTTTGTAATAAAAATTATAGCCATCGGTAAAAACGCTGGAAAGGATAGGCAGGGTGGTAAGCGGGTTATCGGCTGGTTTGGCAATGTTGCTCCGGTAAGGGTTTATCGAAAGGTTCGAGAAAACAAAGGCGTAGGTGGTGCCGGTGTATGTCGGATTCAGAAATTCTTCCACATACTGGCTTTGCCATTGCAACGAAGAAAAATCCCAGGTGTAGTTGGTGTCCGTAGCACCGAAATCAAGCAGCGGGTTCCAAACTGCTATGCTCATGCGAACCGTATCTCCGGCATCGGCAAAGTCGTTCTGGTTTATTGTAGTTTGAGCAGTTAAAGAATAAATAGGTAAACAGAATAGAAAAAAGAGAATATTTTTCATCTGAAGTTTTTTGAGCCGGACGAAGTAAGGATTATTTTTCCGTAAACAACATGACCGTTATCACTCCCGAACATTTCCTAGGCTAATCTCTATATTCACTTCGTAAAACATAATTATGGATTTTGGACGTGTTACCGCGACCATATCATGTAGTTGCAAAAACAAAAGAACCCCGCACGATGTGCGGGGTTCTTTGTGTCAGAGAAACCATTACTAGTGTATTACCTGTAAGTGTTTGATGATAACGGTATTGTTTACCATAACTTTCACCAGGTAAGTACCGGCAGTAAATTCAGTTGTATTGATGTTTACTTTGGCCTGTTCTGCTTCAGAAGCAAATACAGTCTGTCCAAGTATATTAAACACCTCTAACTTGCTCATCTCAGCACCGCTTACTTCAATGGTAGCAACCTGTTGAGACGGATTAGGATAAACCATCACCTTTACCGCATCAGTGTTCACCTGACCTATACCGGTTAAGCTCGACACGGTGAATACATTCGAAGTGGCACAACCTTTAGAGTCGGTTACCTCTACAGTATACGTTCCCGGATTCAGTCCGGCAATGTCTTCCGTAAACTGTCCGTTCGACCAATTGAAAGTATAAGGAGAAACCCCACCGGTGATGGTTATATCTACCTCACCATTCGAACCGGTGCTTCCAGTTACGGTTCCGTTCACAATAATCGGTAATGAAGGTTGAGAAACAACAAAAGAACCGGTAATGGAACATCCATTGCCATCGGTAACAGTGGTTGTATACGTGCCTGCATAAAGGTTGAATAAATCTTCGCTCTCCGAACCATTGCTCCATTCAAACGAATAGTTACCTACACCGCCCGCCATAGAGGTATTAATAAAACCGTTGTTACCGCCAGCGCAGGAAACATCCAGCGCAGTTGCAGAAAGATGAAGCGCTGTCGGCTCAGTAACCGTAACATTTTTGGTTACCACACAGGCAAAAGAATCTTTTACATAAACGGTATAGTGTCCCCCAGACAAATTGTAGAAGGAGCCGTTGGTTTGATAGTTAATTCCGTCCAGGCTATAGGTTTTAGAACCGGTGCCGCCTGCCGAAACAATCGAAATAATACCATTGCCCGCATCATAGCACGAAACATTCAGCACCGCATCTATAAGCGTAATTGCCGAAGGTTGAGTTAATACTGCACTTGCGGTACCAATACAACCGGCAGCATCACGCACTCTCAGGTTATAAGAACCTGCGAACAAATTGTTGAATACATTACTCGACTGGAATGAAACTCCCTGGTTAATGCTGTAAGCAAGAGTGCCCGCTCCGCCAATGGCACTTACTGTAACCCTGCCTGTGTTAACTCCGTTGCAGGCCAGGTCAACTTCCACTGTGCTAACCACAATAGGAGCCGGTTCTGTCAACGTTTCGTTCACATAACCGATACATCCGTTAGCGTCTTTAACCATCACCGTATAGTCTCCGGCAGAAAGCCCGGTGAATACATTTGAAGTTTGCCATGCCGACCCGTTCAGTCCATATTGAAGCACTCCTGTTCCACCGGTAACGGTGCTTACGGTAATACTGCCATCACTACCATCGTGGCAAGCAATATTGGTATGGCTGGTGCCTGTAATCGAAGGTCCGTTAGAATCATAGATATTGCTTGAAACTACCGTTTCACAACCCGCGCCATCGCGTATCAGTATATAATAAGTACCGGAAACCAAACTGCCGAATGCACCGGTTGAGTTAAATGTAGTACCATCAATGCTATACTGGTAACCGGAACCCGAACCACCGGATGCGGTAACCAATAAACTTCCGTTATTGTTGTTACATGTAGAATTGGTGGTAAGCACTGTTCCGCTTACTGCTGAAGGCTCTGTCAAAACAGAGTTGGTAGTGTATACACAGCCGTTCTTGTCTTTTACATAAACGGTGTAGTTGCCCCCCGGAAGATTCAGAAACAAGCCGTAGTTCTCGTAGTTAACACCATTTAAACTATAAGTATAACCTCCCGAGCCACCGGAGCCGCCAATTGAAAGACTTCCGTCATATCCGCCATTGCAACCGGGATTAGATACTGTTACAAGTGCCGATACAGGGCTCGGCTGAGTAATTGTAGTTGTAGTAGATGCCAGACATCCTGCCACATCTCTTACATATACGGTATAAGTTCCACTGCTAAGTCCGGAGAAGTTTGTTCCCGACTGGTATGTAGTGCTGTTAACGCTGTAAGACAAAGAGCCGATTCCGCCAATAGCGGCAAGAATATTTATCTGCCCATCAAACGCTCCGTTGCAACTTACCGGAACAGAGGTTGCATTAACTCTTAGAGGCGATGGCTGTACAATCGTTACAGTAGTTCCAGTCTTGCAGCCTGCGGCATCTTTCACCAAAACGCCATAAGTGCCGGCCGTTAAGTTCAAATAAGACGTTGTCGATTGATAAGTCAATCCTCCGTCTATGCTGTATTGTAATGCACCGGTTCCACCTGATCCGGACAACACTATTGTTCCGTCATTATCACCATTGCAACTAACATTTGTGGTGCTAACTACTGTAAGTGTTGGTCCACCCTGATCGTTTACTGTTACAGTAATATTGGCTGTGCAGCCGTTTGCATCTTTTGCGGTAAGGACATATGAGCCTCCGGCAACACCTGTAAACAATCCACTTACCTTGTAAGTGCCATTTCCAAGTTTATAAGTAATCTGACCGGTGCCTCCGGTAGCCGAAACCAAAATCTGTCCGTTTGCCGTGCTGCAACTGGCACTGGTTGTTTGCGGAGCCGCAAAAACAATAGCGCTAGGCTGCGTAACTGTAAAACTTGAGGATTGACTGCACCCTAAATCGTCCTGAACATAAAGGGTATAGTTTCCTGCGCCTAAACCGGTAAAACTGTTTCCTGACTGATATTCTTCTCCATCAATACTATAGTTGTAAGGAGTAGCCCCTCCTGCTCCTGTAGCAGTAATACTACCGTCTTCATAGCCGTTGCACGTTACGTTAGTAACCACAGTAGCGCTGGCAGATAGGCCAACCGAAACCTCCATAGAGTAAGACTCAGAGCATACACTGTTCCATCCATCAATTACGCTGGTTAACGTTGCTGTATAAACTCCCGCTACCGCATAAGTATGAGTAGGATTGGTTGCGTTTGAAACCGGTGAACCATCTCCAAAATTCCAAGTGTAATATTTATTTGTTCCGGTGTAATCTGACAAACCAATTCTGTTGAACATGCTGTCGCGGTTCATTTGTGTTGTATTGGCAAACACAACAGTTGCTCCCGTACCAATACATTGCGATGCAATTTCAAAGCCGGGAGTATTGAAATTGGTCATTTGCGGAACCAGGTAAAAGTCTCCGTCTTTCGAAAACTCCGACAAAGCACTCGCCCAGTTTCCACCGGTAGAAGAACCCGCCAGTGAAGCAAGATCTTCGCCTAGGCCTTCGCCATTACCGGTATACCCTACCTGAAAGGATGTACCGAAAGGAAACTCATTCGGACGTATGGATACACCTACCGCAAAATTGCTGCTTAAGTAAACCCCTGCCCCAAAACTCACATCTATATATCCTTGCGGGTTATTGAACCACCACCAGATAAAGTCAGCCGATTCAATAGCTGTTGTTGGTCTGCCATTAGCATCTACCTCATAAATAGTTGCAGTAAGAGGCACACCTCCATAGTAGGGTGGTGTATACGGAAAATTACCATATACTCTTACCTGGTCTATCTTGCCCGGCCCGGAATAATGATATGTTTGGGCTGCCTTCTCTTCGTCTCCGTTTAAAAGAGTGTAGTAGCCCATAGGTCCTGTGTTTTTTGAACTGACATAGCCGTTCCAATCGGTACACGAATTGGATGAACCACCCGCGAATGCCGTTGAGATGAACGCCATCAGCGCCATCAGCAGTGTAAATTTTTTTGTGCTCATAGTTTGTATTTTTTAATGATTAATTAATGCGGCAAACGTATTGCACCGCGAATATTTTGTTACTAATCGCTCTCATGCTCAACAATGAATTTTGTCATGGTAATAGCGCGCGACATGCAGGAACTTTATGGGGGAAGTTTGTTGTAAAAAAACAGCGTTTCTGTATAGCTGAAATTAGAAAAGGGATGATGCTTATCAGCACCATCCCTTTTCCCTTACAGACCTTATTTCTGATTATTCCTTCTTTCCGATTTCGATTTCAACTCTACGGTTTTTCGCGCGGCCTTCATCAGTTTCATTGTCCGCTATAGGTGCGCGTTTACCCATACCAATTGTAACCATTCTGTTGCCCTGAATTCCTTTGCTTTTTAAATAATCGTAGACAGAAGCGGCACGACTTCTCGATAACCAGTCGTTATATTCGTCTGAAGCCTTAAAGTCGGTATGTCCCAAAATACGGATATGCATACCTTTATTGTTCTTCAGGAACGTAACCACCTTATCCAGTTCTGTATAAGAACCTGCATCAAGCGTACTGCTGTTTCGTTCAAAATTTACACTGTTCAATCTCAATACATCTCCGGTTGCTGCCGTAGTGCTGCCATCAACATTTGACGGGAAATCTGTTACCGGATGCGCTGCGACTTGTTTTTTGTATTCCGCCACAGCCACTTCCATACTTTCTACGCGGTCTTTAAGCTCTTTAATTATCACTTCCTGCTCATCGTTCTGCGCCTGTAAAGAATCGGCCGCCTGTTTAGTGCTGTCAAGCTTTTCGGTTACTGTGTTTACCCTATTTACTAAGCTGTCGTAATCAGACTGCTTGGCATAAGCCGGTTGTGGTTTCTTCTTCAGCCAACGGTCGAAATTGAGGCCCAGGATAACTTCATGCGTTCCCTGGGTTGATGAATACTGCACTTTCTTCATAATAGGATAATCATAAGAGTAGCCTATGGTTACCGCTTTGGCAATGCGAACAGCCGCCTGCATCGTAACACCGTAATCTAACCGGTATCCTACTCCCAGAAACGCAATTCTTTTATAGTTCGCCATGATGTTTGCATCTACTTGCCATGGCTGGGCCGCCCCCTTCTTTACCAAGACGCTAGGTTCAATATTCCACGTTTCCTGTTTGATGCTTACCTCATAGCTTGCCCCAATAATAAAATGACGCTTCATTGAATACTTCGTTTCTTTTAATTGCGAAGTAATGCGGGCATTGGTATTTACCACTTGCGGTATAGAGAAACTAACGGTGAGCTTTTTCCATTGGTAGGCGAGACCTACATTCATGTCAAACCCAACCCCGCTCTTGCCCGAGGAGAGCAAGGTTGCATCATCCAGATCGTTTGCTACAGCATTATTGAAATCAACGCGGGTTTGCATAACGCCCAGCGTTAACCCAAGTGATATCTGATGGTCTTTGGCAAAGCGCACTTTCTGGGCATAATACAACTGTGCATTAACGCGGTGTATAATATCTGTATTGTCGTTATACAAATGGAAGCCGGCACCTATTCTATCCTTCCAAAGGCTGATATCGCCCACTACACCCCGTGTAACAGGATGGCCCGGCATACCGGTCCATTGCTCACGGTAAAAACCATAAAGGTTTGTGCTGCCGTTATAAGCGGTAAGAGCCGGATTATACAGCTGACGCATAAAATACATCTGGCTGTATAAAGGAATCTGTTGCGCCTTCATCTGCAAAGCGAATAAGAAGGCGAATGCTGACAGGGTTATAATTTTTTTCATCGTGTTTGATTTTGTCATTGGTTAAACCGTTTCCTTATTTCTTATTTGGCATTACTGTTTAATATGTTGATAGCGCCTTTATAGACATGATTGTTTTGCATCGGCACCTTCAGCACATAGTAGTACGTGTCGTCCGGTAATTTCTTGCCGGTATCCTTAAATGTGCCATCCCAGTCGTTGGTATAGCTTTCTGACTCATAAACAAGTTCACCCCAACGGTTAAAGATGACAAGCTCTGCACCGTCCAGATTTATTTTTGAATTCAGTATCCAGAGGTCATTCTTTCCGTCATCGTTGGTAGTCAAAATATTCGGCAACAGGACGTTGTCCGGCACATAAACATTTATCGTGATAGAGTCGGTACCGAAACAGCCGTAAGTATCTGTTACTCTCACTACAAACGTTACCGTGTCCGGTCCCGAGTAGGTCGGGTTCGGAACATTCGTGAAGTTCAACCAGAAATCCGGAGCCCACTGATAAACCAATGAACCGGTACCGGTAGCGCTGGTTTCCAATACCACCATCTGCCCTAACTCGATTGTGGTATCTGACCCGGCTGTTACTGTTGGTGAAGTAATTACATCTATAATTATTGATTCGCTGGTGTCAGTAGAACAACTGTTGCTTCCCACCACATAAACCTCATCGTGACTGCCTAATGAAGTTGTAACGAAAACATCTGTAGTTGTAGCCTCCCCCTGAGAAACCCCGTTCACAAAGAACTCATAGAACTCGGCTCCTGATGCTGTAAAAATCACGCTGTCTCCGCGGCAGATAGTGAAGTCCACTTCCGAAGCAACTAAAGAAACATCAACAGAGTTTTTAACCGACAGCGGGTATACGGCCGTGTCCTTACAACCAAACAAGTCGGTGTAGTAGTAGATAATCGTGTCGTTGCCTGCACCGGTAAGTGCCGGATAGAAATAATTCTGACTAACACCAAAGCCGGTGAATACTCCACCGGTTGGTGAGAAGTAATCATTCAGGTTCATTGGTGCCGAGCCGGTGCATAAGTCCGGAGGAGCAATAGTGGTAATGTTTGGTTGCGGACGGACAATGAAGTCAATGCTAGCAGAATCGGTACAACCGGATGCATTGGTATAAATGTAGGTGATATGATGCACTCCGACTCCTTGTGCAACCGGATCAAAAATGACCACGCCTACACTGTCACCCACTACATAAGTTCCGCCAACCGGAAGACCGCCTGTAAGCGTAAATGCAGGTTCGGTATAACACATTTCGTTTGCCATATCCAGCGTAACAACCGGTTGCTGACGATTAGTGATAACAATTGTAGCCGTATCATAACAACCGCTGGCATTCGAAACAATTAAAGTGTACGTTCCTGCTCCTACGGCTGATGGCGTTTGTGTGTCCCACACGTAAGTGGCATAACCGTTATCGGGATAATAGGTTGTCAAATCAAGGGTATAGCCTATACATACACTGTCGGCTTTGTCGGGGCCTAAGTCCGGTTGCTGACGTATGGTTATTACGGCAACTACCGTATCGCTGCATCCGCTGGCATTTGTTACAATCAGGGTATATGTTCCTGCTGTAACTTCTGATGGCGTAGGTGTATCCCAAATATATGTCACATACGCACCGCTGTTAGGATATACAGCCCACAGATCGTATGTGTAACCGATACAAATGCTATCTGCTATATCAGGTCCCAGATTAGGTTGCTGACGATTGAGAATAGTAACAACAGCGGTATCTGAACACCCTGCTGCTGTAATGACTACAAGCTTATATGCTCCCGCTCCTGCAACTGATGGATTTGGAGTATCCCAAACATAGCTTGCATAACCGGTGTTTGGATAATACAGATTCAGGTCAACGGTATAACCGGGACATACACTATCTGTTTTGTCCGGACCAAGAGAAGGAACGGTATTGATAGTTAGATTAATTGTACCCGTACCGGAACAGCCGTCACCGCTGGTAACCGTTACACGATATATACCTGTTGTGCTTACGGTAATAGTTTGAGTTGTTTCGCCCGTAGACCATAAGTATGCAGCACCCGGGTTGCCGGCATTTAAAGTGACCGAGCCTCCGCATTGTTCCACGTCAGAGCCAAGGTCTACTACCGGTATTTCATTTATTGTTACATCCACATTATCGCTCGCTGTGCAGCTGCTGTTAATGTCGCTTACGGTAACACTATAAGTGCCCGTTGTGTTTACCGTAAGGGTTTGATTGGTGGAATTATCAGACCACAGATATGTGCTGCCAGGAGTGCCGGCATCTAACGTTACACTGTCTCCGCATTGCGTTACATCTAATCCTAAGTTAACTACCGGAACCGGTTGAATATAAACGTTAGCTTCTGCTGAAGCGCTGCAGTTATCCGTATTGGTTACCGTCACCGAATAATTGCCGCTGGTACTCGCCACGGTTGTTTGATTAGAAGTTCCATCTGACCAGGTATATGCGCTACCTGTATTACCTGCATCCAAAACTACATTTTCACCACACTGAGTATAAGGACCGCCTATATTAACTGTTGGTGTAGGAAAAACTAAAAAATCTACCGGTGTTCTGCAATCAGAAGTACTGGCACAGGCTACATAAAATGTATATGTGCCCGGAGTATTTGTATTAGGCAATACAGATGTTCCAACCGGATTAAAGGGTGAACCGCTGCCTACCTGTGTGCCGCCTGTTAATGCATCAAACCACAAAACACCTCCGCTTCCATCTTCCAATACAAAGCCGGGACCGGTAAAATTCACTGTGTAAGGACCGACATCATTGTTGCCAAATCCGGTTACAACAAAAGTGTAGATGGTTCCCGCTGTAAGTGTAATAGTGGTTTCAGAACCAAAAGTGCAAGAGCCGGCACCGTCATCATCAGCTATGAGGAAGTTGGTGGCCGGTGAAGCCGGATTGAATGGACTAGTATAGATATGCAGATAGGTATCATAGCCGCACAATGTAAAGGTATAGGAACCGGTTGCACTTACCGTAAAGTTATGCGTTGCATAGTGTACCGCATTACCAATACCTGAGGGGTTATATGTTGTTCCGCCTACACTTCTCACAAATACAGGGTCTGACAGGGTAGTCGTTCCACTAAACGAAGACAATACATTGCCGCAGCCGGTAGCAAACAACCCTTCGCCCGGTGTAAGTATTTCATACTGACAAACCGTATCTCCCAAGGTCACTGCCGGTGGCAAATTAATGGTAACGCTAACCGAAGCGCTAGCCGAGCAGCCATTTCCATCGGTTACAGTTACCGAGTATATTCCGGAAGTGGTTACCGTAATTGTCTGTCCCGATGCGGCACCTACGCTCCACAGATAAGTGCTTCCCGGATTGCCTGCATCTAAGGTTACGGAGCCTTCACACTGAATGTAAGGACCGCCCAAATCAATTACCGGAAGCGGGTTGATAGTTACATCTGCTGAACCGGTGCCGGTGCAACCGTTAACATCGGTCACGGTTACCGAATAAGTACCGCTTGTTCCAACTGTTAGCGTTTGTGTAGTAGTAACTCCATCGCTCCAGATATATGTGCTGGCCAATACAGAAGAGTATTGAATCTCGTCTATACCTATATAATCTGAGTTAGCGCCTGCGGGTCCTCCATTCGGAACAAAATATCTGAATGCCAGGCGACCCGAAGTTGGTGCGCCAAGACCTGAAATAGTAACTGAATACTGGGTCCAGGTTGTAGGATAATCAACTGTAGTGAGCGTAGGATTAATGTCCAGTAAAAGGGTTGTGAAATCTCCAACGGCCGCTGAACCAACACCCACGTTAGTGCTTGCTCCACTGGTACTCATGCGCACCTGTAATCTATCGGGGAATGCCGGGAAGCTTACCGTTCTTGTCCAGAAAGTAAACACATCTCCGTCATTCATAGTAATATTCGGAGTAAGCAACCAGTTGCTGATATCGTCTCCACCGGTTGTATTATTAAAGTTGGCTGCTATATAGCCGGCACCGCTTTGCGGAGCGAATACTCCGTTATTTCCTCCAAACCATTCTGTAAGACCGAGAGTAGTGCTGTTATTTTGCTGGAACCAACCGGCCGGAGTATACGTTACTCCTGCGCCTCCTGCATCAAGACCTTCCGTAAAACTACCTCCACCGCCTGCATTGCCGGCATCGAGCGTAACAGTGCCCGAACATTGCACATAAGGACCCCCTAAATCTACTACCGGTGCCGGGTTTACGGTTATGTCTTCGCTGTCGGTTGTAGTGCATCCGTTAAAGTCAGTACCGGTAACGGTATAAGTAGCCGCAGTGTTTACTGTGATGGTTGGAGTAGTCTCTGTGGTGCTCCATACATAGCCTACTGCTCCGTTGGCAGTTAAATCAACACTTTCGTAAGAACAGAAAGTGGTGGGACCGGATGGCGTAATTACTACCGGCTGTGTAATACCTGTAACCTCTAAAGTATATGCTCCGCAGGATACCCCGGGATTCACTCCGCTTATCACTACGGTTACCGTTGATAAAGCAGGAATGTCAAATGTAAAGCTACCGGTTAATGATGAACCGATATCCTGGCTGTAGTTGGTGCAAACATTGGATGGGTCAAAACTTCCCAAATATGCGGCAGCAAAAAATTCTGTTCCGCAACCTGTTGTTACGTTAGCTGATGCACATATCGCGGTATTGCCATTATTCACTACGCTATAACTATCATAAAAGTAGCCACTCGAACCCAATACTCCCGGACACGCAACTACACCACAGGTCTTAGGAATGCCATCGCGGAATAATCTGGGGCTGGTTATCAAAGGATCTCCGCTCTGTAAACTTCCGTTTACGGTAAAGTCGCTCAAGGCTGCTACCGAATGGCTTGCGCTCGCAGTACAGCCACCATCTGTTACCGTTACAGAATAATTACCCGGAGAACTTACGGTAATAGCCGCAGTAGTTTCACCGGTGCTCCACGCAAAGTTTGTTGAAGTGCTTGTTGCGGTAAGTGTTCCGGTTGCTCCGGCACATAGGCCGGTAGTGCCGGTTATGCTTACAACGAGGGCTGAATTAATGGTAACGCTTGCAGTACCTACGCCAGTACAACCCGCTTCGTCAGTTACAGTTACCGAATAGGTGCCGGTTGAACTAACTGTAAGTGTTTGTGTGGTTGTTACTCCATCACTCCAGGCATAAGAGCCCTGGAAGTTACCCGGATCTAAAGTTACAGAGCCTCCGCACTGAACATAAGGTCCGCCCAAATCAATAACCGGATTGGCATTTACTACAAAATCTACCGGCACTCTGCAATCAGGATTAAGTGAACATGCCGCATAGAAGGTATACGTACCCGGTGTATTGGTGTTTGGCAAAGCAAGTGTTCCTACCGGATCAAACGGTGAGCCGCTACCCATTACCACCCCTCCGCTGGCCACATCATACCACTCTATAGTATTTGGTGTGCCCTGTAAAACAGAGCCCGCACCAGTAAAAGTTACTGTATAATCACCCACATCTGTATTGCCAAAGCCGGTAACCACAAATACATAGTTTGTTCCTGCTGTTAAAGTGATGGTAGCTTCAGAACCTGAACCGCAAAGAGCTGCATCATCATCTGCTACTAAGAAGTTAGTGGCCGGTGAAGCCGGATTGAACGGATCGGTATAAATATGCAAATACGTATCGAATGTTCCGCATAACGTAAAGGTATAAGAACCGGTTGCGGATACCGTAAAGTTATGTGTTTGATAGTGCACCGCAGTGCCTACACCGGATGCCGTATAGGTAGTGCCGGTTAAACCCCTGTTAAATACAGGATCTGCCAAAGTGGTAGTGCCGGTGAATGACGACACCGCTGACTGGCCTGAGCCGCAACCGGATGCCAGTAAGCCTTCGCCTACAGGAACAAATGTTCCTACACACACAGCGTAAGGGTCGGTACTGGTTGGCGGTTCGTTGATAGTAACGCTGGCCGAAGCCGTAGACGAACAGGTGTTAGCATCGGTAACAGTTACCGAATAAACGCCCGTGACACCGGCTGATAAAGTTTGTGTAGTGGTAGCGCCATCGCTCCAGGCATAAGAGCTGCCTGCATTGCCAGCATCTAACAATACTGAACCCTGACATTGAACATAAGGACCACCTAAGTTTACTACCGGATTGGTATTGATGGTGACCGATGCAGAACCGGTGCCGGTGCAACCGATTTCATCGGTTACGGTTACTGAATAGCTGCCCGATGAACTAACCGTTAAGGTTTGTGTGGTAGTAATACCATCGCTCCAGGCGTAAGTGCTGCCGCCTACTGATGTATATACCACTTCATCTACTCCAATATAGTCAGAGTTGGCTCCTGAAGGGCCACCGCTGGTTACAAAGTAACGGAACGCCAGACGACCGGAAGTAGGACCTCCCAAGCCGGAGATGGTTACAGAGTACTGTGTCCATACGTTAGGATAGCCACCGGTGGTAAGCGTTGGATTAATATCCAAAAGCAGGTTAGTAAAATCGCCTTCATCTGTCGAAGTAACGCCCACATTGGTGCTGGCTCCGTTGGTGCTCATACGTACCTGTAAGCGGTCAGGGAATGCCGGAGAGGTTACCGTTCTTGTCCAGAACGAGAATACATCTCCGTTTCTCAAGGTTACATTCGGAGTAAGCAACCAGTTGCTGATAGTGTTGTTACCGGTGGTGTTATTGAAGTTAGCGGCTATGTAGCCTGTGCCACTCTGAGAGGCGAAAACCGTATTGTTTCCTGTAAACCATTGTGTAGACCCGGGAATGGTACTATTATTCTGCTGAAACCAACCGGTTGGTGTATAAGCGAGTCCTGCTGTGCCTGCATCCAGACCTTCGGTGAAGCTGCTTGCTGCGCCCGTGCCGCCTGCATCTAATGTTACAGTGCCTTCGCATTGTACGTAAGGCCCGCCCAAATTAACTACTACGGTTGAGCAAACTACAGCAATGCTGTAAGCTAAATCACCTGTGCAACCGTTTGCATCGGTGGCGGTAACAGTGAAATTAGAAGTACCTAATGCTGTAGGAGTGCCGGTTAAAGCGCCCCCTGAAGAAAGCGAAAGACCAGCCGGCAAGGTGCCCGAAGTTACGGCATAAGTTACAGGGTCCGCTCCTCCGGTTTGTGTGATTGTTTGGTTATAGGCCGCCCCTATAGCGGCATCGGGTAAAGTTGCCGGAGACAGTGTAATGGTAGGGCAAAGCAAATATACCCGTACATCGTCTATAGCAACACCTGAGTAATGAATGGAGGAGTCGGAAATAACCCGTACTTTTACACGTATAATTTTACCGGCAAATGCGCCTACATTTACGCTGTATGTTCCCCAACCTGATGACTGAGGTACCGATACAGAAGGGCTTCCTCCAGAGGTTGTTTGTGTGGCTCCGTACCAAACAAAAGCTGTTTGCACAAGGCCGCTTCCGCCCACTTCTTCAATGGTAACTTCCAATCTATCGAAGCTTGCGGATTCCATCTGATATTTCATGGCCCAGGTAACAAACAAGTCAGTACTCAAATAAGTGGTTAGGTCTATGTTAGGTGATTCTAAAATTTGGTCGCTGCTGGCATTATATGAACCGGTTAAATCGGTTTTCCAGGCATTTACACCACTGTTGGCTGTAGTGATAGGCGCAAGGGTGGTAGTTCCGGGAGTTGCCGGAGTTCCCCAAGCCCATTCATCCTGTGTGCCAGAGTGGGTATAGCTTCCGTCATTGGCTTCAAAATCCTGACTGTATATAGTTACAACATTAGGGCCTGTTTGCAGCTGAGTGATGGTGGCATCTTCCAGTACATCTATTGACCAGCCGTTGAGTGTTCCGGCACTTACGTTGGAGCCGTCATCATGCAAAGTTAAGGTCCAGGTTCCGGCACTGTTCATTCCTTTAAAATAGTCGAAGTGGCCCTGAAGTTCGGGCTGTATGGCTACTCCCTTCATAACCGTAAAAGCAGGAGGAACAGCATTGTTGTCGTTCAGCACTAAATCCATTTGTGCCTGGCCACCGGTAGCGGCAGCGCCAATATCGGTAAACAACTGCATGATGTTGCCACCGGGTGATGTAAGCGTAGCATCTAAATCGGCCATGAGCGGGTGGCTGATGTTAAGACGCACCGAAAGGTCTTTAATTATTTTGCTGTCGGGTATGGTGATGGTTGAAGTAATGCTGCCCGGGTTGGTAATGCCGGTGGCGGCACCGGTGTAAGGATAATTTGCATAACCGGGGTCTGCTGCAAAGGTAGATACGGAAACATTGTAAGTAGCTGTGGGGCCACCGGTGGCGGCACTGGCGGCATCTACAAACACATAATAGGTTCCCGCATCTTTAACGGTATAGAAAAACGCTTCGGAGTTACCGGCCGGTAAGGTTGGCGCTGCATTGGCATCATCTACTACCAATATCTGGTTAGAGGCATCGCCAAAAAGTGCAAAGCCCAAACGCCCGTTCCAGTTAACACCATCGCGCTCAGGGTCTAAGTCTAAACTTAAAAACACGGACTCGCCGGCTGCCAGTGTAACCGCAAAAAAGTCCATCTCGGTAGACAATGCAGGGTCGCGGGTGCCGCTCATCCAGCCGCCTGCTGCCAATGTGTTAGCCGATGCCGGAACATCATTTGGTTCTACCTCGGCAGTTGGCGAACCGCTTTGTAATCTTAAGTACAAATCGTAAGGGCGCAACTGGTTGGTAGCCGAAAAGTGATTAACCTGAATGTAGTAAGTTCCTGTACTTGGAATAACTGTACCTGCTATAGAAGAGGAAAGGCTGCCTAACTGACCCTCATCATCATCAAACTCAAGAACGGTGCTTCCGTCTGAAGCTATTATTCTCAACTGAGCATCGGTGCTGGCATTGGACGAAAAGGAAGTTTGCAGTGCAGCATATACCTTGTCACCGGCTGTAGCGGCAAAGGAATAAAAATCAATATCGCCATTGGTGTAAATATAGCCGCGAACCTTTGCGGGGTTGGTGGTAATGGGTGTTGCGAGTGCCGTACTGCCGTTTGGTTCAGCTTCGAAAGCAGGTAAGGTTTGCGCCTGTGCAGACAGAGTACACAACACTACCGAGGCTGCCAGGGTTAACTTCTTCAGACCTTTGGTTACTGCGCTTAATTTGTTGTTTGCCTTTTGGCCGGTTGTCAGGGATACGTTTCTCATAAATAAAAATTATTGTAACAGAAAGTTATACTCTAATTAAAGAACGGGTTTGCTTAAAGTGTTTCCGGAATTATTTTGTACCGGTAGTGCGGCTGCCGGCTTTGGGCGAAGCAGGACGTGCGCCCTCTTCGGTCATTTTCCGGTAGGTTTCGGGATTGTCTTTAATCCACGCCAGTTTGGCTTCTTCTATATTGGCAATTCCTTTATAGCGATAGTACACCTCGCCAGCGTTTTCTTTGCTGTCGGCCGGCTCGCTTACTTCGGCAACATTTACAATTTGATAAGTGGCTGCCTTGGCGGGTTGTGTTTTTGTACCGGTGGCCGCCTGTTGCGCCTGTGCGCTTATTACATAAGTTGCCAGCAGAACAGTTAGAGCCAGAAATTTTTTAGGGAGAGTAGCGATTTTGGTCATACGCGCTTGGTTTAGTTAGAAGATTACAGGCAAAACAGACAATGTGTGCGTTGTAAATATTAGTGTGTTGTATATTTAAAACGAGGTAAAAATATATGTTTTAGTAAATTATAGGCATAAATGTGCATTTTTTTTCTTCCCTCTTAATAAAAAGCCAAAGCACCGCTCCTGCTTTGTGCGGCCGGCCGGTTATTATTTGCTGAAAAAAAAATTCTTTGCATTTGTTATAAAGTTTACTTTTAGCACCGGCACACAAATTACTAACCTTAAAATTACTTATTATGAAAAGAAAAATTGTCATTCTAACCTGCATACTGCTGGCAGGTATTATAGCAGGAACCACCGCTTGTAAAAAGAAAGACCTGATAGCCTTAGTGCAGGCATTCTACTTGAGCGGCAACCATGTTTTCGCCAGTTATGTTGCCTACGTGTTTATTGCCGGTAACGTAACGGACCTTGAACTGCACCTGCCGGCCGAAACCACCGATATGTATCTGCACATGAACGGAACTTCTACCGGCACGTATACCGGTGTGGGAAGTTTTTCGGACCCGAGTTATATCAGCCTGTCGAAAGGCGGAGTGAACTATTCATCGAACATGGCCGGTGGGGCGGCTTCTATTAACTGGACCAAGCGCGATGATGATAATATGTGGATAGAGGGCACTTACACCGGTACGGTAGTGAACCAAACCAATCCGTCTGATGTAATACCGATTACAAACGGTTCGTTTGCCATGAAGTTTCAGTTTTAGCAGACGGCTGTACAAAAAAAAACGGGACAGTATTACCCATACTGCCCCGCCAATACTAACGGCTGTTAACCGCTTTCTTAACACACCAAAACCACCGTGTAACATAACGCGAATAGCGTGCCGCAGGTTCTTGGGGGCTTGTGAAGAATAGTTAATCGGCAATTGTGGCAGAGGGTTGCTCTCTTTCTTCTTTCATTTTCATTCCTTTCTTTTAGCGGCTATTTTTTAACAAAACCCCCTTGTTTGAATATGTATTCAGATAAACGGTTGTGCAGAAAGTTAGAAAACCGCATTCAGTACGCTATAGGAAATGCCACAAAGGCAAAAAAAATGATGCGCGAAAAGCGAACTCCGCAGGAGGTATACTGCCAGCTTCGGTCGGTTTATGGCGGCTTAAAAAAAGTGCTTGAAAAATTTTTTCCCGAAATCATCAGCACCGATTTAAACCTGCGTATTTTCCGGCTTCTGCAACACGAAAAACTTACTGCCACACAGTCCGAAACCCTTATTGGCATTAGCAAGCAGCTGATGACAGCCACGCTGAAAAAATTGCTGAGCCTGGAGCGCGATGTGCAAAAAATTGAATCGCTTTTAGCCTGATTTCTGCCGCGTCCGAAAAAAAATTTGGTGTTGCTCTTGCAAAACCCCTACCCCCCTTTGTAACATAGCGCCATTAATTAACCTCTAAATTTTACACGCTATGCCAATGCCCGACAAAATGGGTCTCGACTTCACAGCCGTTGAAATTACAGACCTGACCACACACTTCGATGCTATTCTCGCTATTATGAACGCCAAAAAAGTAGTGCAGCTTACGCCTAAAGAGCGGCAGGCCGCACAAAGCGTAAGCGAAAAACGGTTGCCTTATACCCAAAATGCTATTCAGGTACTGGCGCCTTCTTTCCCTAACCTGCAACCCGGTTTTTTACCGCTGGCCGAGGCCACGTTAGATTTAAGCGCCTCGATAACACTGCGCGACTTTAACGCTAAGCGCAACGAGGTAAACGACCGGATGATTGATTTTGCTATGGCCAGCGAGCATTTTGCTTACCAGTACATGCGCGAGCTTTATGATGTGGCTAAACGCGCACAGGCGGTAAACACACCGGGTGCCGATACGGTGGTAGAAGCACTGGCTCCTTTGTTTGAAGGGCAGGGCGAGCAACCGGAACCGGTTGACAATCCGTAAGCGGTTTTTGCAAAAGCCCGAAAAAACTTTACCGCCCGCAAGGGCGGTATTTTTTAAGCCTGCATTGCCGGTTCAGCTTAGTTCCTGAGTGAGGTAATACAGGTTCAATGCAAGGCAGTGCTATGTTAAGGTGAGGTAATGCAAGTTCAATGCAAGGTAGTGTTAGTTTAATGTGAGGTAGTGCGGGTTCAAGGTAATGTAATACGCTTTTGATGCGAAGCAATACACTTTAAAAGCAAAGCGGTGTGGTCTTAAAGCAAGTGAATACACTTATGAGGTGAACTAACTTGCTTTTTAAGTGAACCGGTTCGCTTAAATACCTTACCGGTGCCGCATAAACGGTAATAAATGCCTTAAAAACACAAAAAACAAGCGGTTATGAAAAAACTGAGTGTAGAAGAAGCAAAAAATTTAGAGCTGATTACCCACGGCAGAACCAGTAAGGTAATAGCCGAAGTGTCTACCCTGCTGGTGGGCGAAGGCCTGATTATAACCCGGCAGGACTGGCCCTCAAAAAACCCGCCCTATCAGTCTATTGACCGGTTTGCCAAACGAAGCGGCCGTAAATTTGAACGGGGCAAAACACCGGATGGTAAGGGGTGGGGGGTGGTGAGGATGGGTTAGAGGGTTTGCAGAAAGTGGAGCGTTAATAGTGAATATCTTTCAACGCAATTTGTGCGTTGTATTGTTTTAGCAATTCGTTATCGCGCAAGCATTTTATTGAATAACCTGATTGCAGTATGTAATTGTTGATTGCAGCTTTCAATGACACGGCCCTAACGTTTCCTTTATGAATTTCGTTCTTGTAAACAGCGTATAGTGCTTGATTAGTAGAGCTACTCTTTGTTTTCATTTTTTTGAAAACAAGAATCGAGAAAGATTCTGAAACGCAATTTGCTTTTACGGCACGTTTTAAACAACTGGCAATCCTATACTTTTCAGATAATCAAAAGTATCATCATAATATTCTGGGTTTCTTGTTGGGTCTTCACTGTCGCCATTGGGAACAACAATTACCATTCCTTGACGCGCTCTTGTAAGCAATACTCGGTAGGCATTTTTCAAATACAATTGTCGTTCCTCTTTTTTGATGTTGTTCCACTTGCTGCCCACGAACGAAAAACATTTCCAACCATTTGGAGAGTACCGAAAATCTCCATCCCAAGTAACGCAACTCCAATCTAATTCAAGCCCTTGAACATGAAACTCTGTAGCTACATCTTCTAAATAGTAAGAAGAACGAACATCTTCCCTCCCATCCAAAAACCAATGTATTGGGTCCATTGGACTTTTTACATCAATAGCATGTGGCTTGAGGCGCTGGGCTTGAGAAGAAACTACAATGCCGTAGCGTTCGCTACCACGAGCTTTTTCCTTAAGCCACTGCTTGGCCTTTGATAAATCACGAGTAATTACAATTGGATATTTCTTTTTTATTTTCTCAAAATCTTTTCGCGCATCAACAACATTAAGGTCTAACAAATTTTTTATCAAAGAAGAAACATGTTCTGCTCGGAAAGAGCGCAACGAAACAGAAAGATGCAAATCATCTTTTTGAAAAACATCTTTTCGGTTTTGTAATTCTTGTAAAGCTCTGCCGGAAGCATATTCGCTATCATTTAGTTTTGAGGAAACATAAACATGCCATTTCGGAAACGAACGATTCAATGAATCAATCCACTCGCTGATTCCTGCTTCACCGGTATTTATCTCCTGTCCGCCACCAACTAAGCATACGACAACGGCCCAGTCTTTATGTCTATCTAAACAAGAGATCAAAAACTCGGGTTCTGATTGCGCAAAATTTGCTCTGCCCTTTTTGCGCTGCATAAAATTGGCCGTCTGTGTCAAGTTCCATGCTCGTTGCGCTTCATCAAAAATTGCAACATGGTCAAAGGGCGCTTTTTCATCCAACAAGTATTCATCGCGGTAGTGGTGCACATTTTGAATGAATAGTTTAACTTGACTCATCACCTCTCCCTTCTTCATTTTCTTTCCTCTCGCTTTTTCCCTTTTCACTTTATCGCGAGTTAAGGCTTCGCGAAGTATTGCAACCAACGGACCGTTGCCCGAAAGAAACACGCTGGTTAAACCATTTTCCTTTTCAAGATGTTTGGTAGCAACATCTAATCCTACTAGAGTTTTTCCCGCACCTGGCACACCGGTCACAAAACATATTGCCTTCTCATTTTTCTCTTTTGCCTTTTGAATTATTTCTGAAACTGCGCTGCTTGTATGGCTTAAGTTTTTTGCAGAAGCATCGCTTCTTGATATTTCGGCAACCGAGTGCTTATTATACAAAGCCATTGCTGCTTCAATAATTGTAGGTGTGGGAGAGTAACGACCTTCGCTCCATTCAGAGGCATTAATTTTTTTGCCTTTCAAAAATTGAAGAACATTTTTAATGATGCCGTCTAAATCTTCTTCGTTTGTTTTTATTGGAAATAGAACCTGGTCGTTATGTGGAGTAAGTTCAATGGTTGACAAAACACTTTTTGCCGAAGTCGCAACAAGCACCGGTGCTATTAAATGTTCATGGCTTGTTTCATGAAAGTTTTTTAAGTCAAGAGCATAATCCCAAACTTGTTCTAAGGCGCTCAATAAAAATTCCTTTTCGCCAACCTTAAATTCTAAAATGAAAATGACGTGCTCAATGATTAACAGCACATCTATTCTTTTGCCCATTCTGGGAATGGCATATTCAAAAAAGATTTCTCCCTCGTAATTTTTTAGAACCTGTTTTAGAATTTTGATTTGAATAAGCCAAGCATCTTTTTGTGTTTGCTCTAAGGCAAATTCATTTCGTTCGGCAAGCGCACCTAATATTTCCTGTGAGGTGGATTTAATAAATTTTGAAATAGTAGCAGAATAGTAAAAGCGCTTCATTACTCAATAATAATTCTAATTCGTAATCATTATTATCTCTTACCCTTAATGCGGCTCATATTATAACTGCGCTGCTGTTTGGTGTGCACATCCATAGGTGCGCTAATTTAGTTTTGTTGTTGGGGGTTTTAAAACCAAAAACACCCCCAGTAAGTTATTCTATTCCGTTAGTTTAACCAATGAGAAACATCAAGCCCCCGGTTGACGATTGTCATTTACCTGAACCGGCCACCGGTGTATATTTGCATCAACAAAAAAAAACAAAAAATACTATGAGCAACTTAAGCAAATTCAGCGAGCGCAGCTTTATGAGCCCGTTTTTCAGCGATGTGTTTGACGACAGTTTCTTCAGCACAAGAAACCGGGAAACACTACCGGCAGCCAACATTGCCGAAACCGACAAAAGTTTTTCGATAGAACTGGCGGTGCCGGGTTATAAGAAAGAAGATTTTAAAGTAAAGGTGGATAAGGATATGCTTACCATTAGTGCCGAAACCAAAAGCGAAACCAGCGACAAGGGCAAGGAGTATACGCGCAAGGAGTATAACTACAGCAGTTTTGCGCGGTCGTTCCGCCTGCCCGATAATGTAAAAGACGATGCTATATCGGCTAAATACGATAATGGTATCCTTCAACTTAATTTACCAAAAAGCAACGTTCAGGTAACGGCTACCAAAGAAATTAAGGTAGCGTAAAATTTGGGGTGTTTGTGGTGGGCCGTTTCTGTGGGTAGCAGGGCGGCCCTTTTTTATTTTTAAAATACGTAGCCACGGATTACACGAATTATCACGAAAGGGGAAATACTAATTAGTGTTCATTTGTGAAACCTGCCCTCCGGTGGCGGCTTAGTTGTCGGCTATGGAATTATCCGAAATGCCCGAAGAGGCGCGGTTTAGTCTAATGTTACTTTCAGTATTTCGGTACCGCTGTTGGTGTTCAGCCAAAAGGTATTGCTGCCCACTGCGGCAATGCCTCTAATATCGGTGGCACCGGTAATGCGGTATGTTTTTTCTACTTCAAACGTGGTGGCATTCAACCGGTAAACTAGGGTTCTGCTGCAGATATATAACTTGCCGTTGGCAGCAGCCATATCATAAAGGTCGGGCTCGGGAACCCAGCGTCCGCTTACTATGGCATCGGTAGCAGGGTTATAGCCGAAGAGTGATTCTTCGTTGTTGGAGTAGCAGGCTAAAAAGCCGGAGTTAAGGTAAGCAATGCCGTATATCCATGCGCCCAAACTGGGGGTAGATACAAACGTCTGGTTACCGGTGGCATCCAGTTTATATACTTTATCGTGACCGTTGCTCGATACCCAGAAGTTAATGCCGTCAGACTCTACCGTGTTCAGCGAACTTACAGAGGTGGATATTTCGCCCACAATAGTATCGGTAACGGTGCTCACTTTGTAAATTTTACCGGGGTTGTATTCTACAAAAAGCAGGTTGGTGCCATCGAAACCAATGCCGTGGCTGTTATCATCAAAAAGACCGGTAATACTGTAAGAGGACGTTACCGGTGTTACCCAGGTATCGGGCACCGCAGAAGTGGTGCGGGTGGCAGTGAGAAAAATTATTCCGTTATCGCCAACAACGGTAAGCACATCGCCAACTATTGTGTAGTTATAAATTTGCGCTGGATAATAGCTGTCTTCAAAAAAGCTGGCAATTATCTGGTCGGTACCCGGAGAAAAATTTTTTATCCCGTAACCTCTGAAGAGGGTCGGGGTTTCGGAGTAAATTATCATCGTTTTGTCGGTGTTGAGCCGGATGTATTTCAGGGTTTCCAACTGCGATTGTGTCACCTGCCATAAGCCATAAATAGCGAGTGTATCGGGAGTGGTTTCTTTTTTGCAGCCCGAGGAGAATACCACCACTAAAGCGAGCAGACCTATCCAAATTATTTTTTTCATAGTTTTATTTTTGCCCGGCAAGTTTAGAAATTTGTACCATGTAATAAGCATGCGCAGCCATGATGTTAGTCACCAATACGGCTGATTAAACCATTTATAGACAAAAACCATATTTTTGAACCGACTAAACACGTACTCACTCAATGGGCGTTCGCTTTTATTGTGCCGATATAAAATTTTCACTGCGCAATCGCTCTGCGCTCAAAAAGTTTATAGAGAAACAAATTCGGAAAACTCCGAATTTCCAAATTTCCAAATTTCCAAATTCCCGAATTAACCTGTCGTTTGTGTTTTGCAGCGATGAGTATTTGCTGAACATTAACCGGCAGTTTCTGAAGCACGATTATTATACGGACATTATTACGTTTCCGCTAAATGAGACCAAAGAACACATAGAAGCAGAAATATATATAAGTGTAGAGAGGGTGAGGGAGAATGCACTCAAGTTTACAGACAACGGACAACGGACAACGGCTGTTAAATCCAAAATCCAAAATCCAAAATCCAAAATGGAGCAGGATTTCCGTCAGGAACTGTTGCGGGTTATGTTTCACGGGGTGCTGCATTTGCTGGGTTATAAGGATAAAACAAGGGCTAATAAGCTGGAAATGAGGAAGATGGAAGAGGCGTGGCTGAAGCTGTTCGGTAAGCAGTAGCAGTAGCAGTGGGCAGAAAAGGCAAAAGGCAAAGCCCAGAAGGCAAAAAAGTAAGAGCAAAAAACACAAAAGGCGAAAATGTTCCATGTGGAACAATCCGACTGCTACTGCCACTGCCACTGATTTCTGTTCCACGTGGCACAATTGGCGTTCCATTCAAAATGATATTTTTGCGCGATGTTCAAAGAGTATGATGTTATAGTGGTAGGGGCCGGTCATGCGGGTTGCGAGGCGGCAGCCGCAGCAGCCAATATGGGCAGCAATGTGCTGCTGGTAACTATGAACATGCAGACCATAGCCCAAATGAGCTGCAACCCCGCCATGGGCGGCATAGCCAAAGGACAGATAGTGCGGGAGATTGATGCCCTCGGAGGTTACTCGGGAATTGTGAGCGATAAGAGCATGGTGCAGTTCAGGATGTTAAACCGCAGCAAGGGTCCGGCTATGTGGAGCCCGCGCACCCAGAACGACCGGATGATGTTTGCAAGTGTGTGGAGAAGCATGTTGGAAGAGACCAAAAATGTGGATTTCTGGCAGGAAATGGTTGGCGGGCTGTTAGCAAAGGGCGGAAAGGTGTGCGGAATACGCACTTCGATGGGGATAGAGATACCGGCAAAAGCGGTGGTTTTGACCAACGGGACCTTCCTGAACGGGTTGATACACATAGGGGAGAAGAACTTTGGAGGAGGCAGGGCAGGAGAGAAGGCAGCTCACGGTATAACCGAGCAGTTGGTAGAACTGGGGTTTGAATCGGGTAGAATGAAGACGGGAACTCCTCCGCGCTTAGACGGCAGAAGCCTTGATTACTCGAAGATGGAGGAGCAGTTCGGGGATGAAGAGGTGAGCGGGTTTTCCTTCAAGAAGGGAATGAATCCGTTTGAGAGACCCTTCGACTCCGCTCAGGGTGACATGCCGCGGAAGCAACTGAGTTGCCATATAACTTATACCAATCAGAAGGTGCATGATTTGCTGAGGATGGGGTTTGATAAAAGCCCGATGTTCAGCGGGAGAATAAAAGGTTTGGGGCCGCGTTATTGTCCCTCGGTGGAAGATAAGATTGACCGCTTTGCGGATAAAGAAAGGCATCAGTTGTTTGTAGAGCCCGAGGGCTGGAACACAGTGGAGATTTACGTGAACGGATTCTCTACCTCGCTGCCCGAGGATGTTCAATACAAGGCTTTACGCGAAGTGCCGGGCTTTGAGAACATGAAGATGTTCCGCCCCGGGTATGCCATAGAGTATGATTACTTTCCGCCTACCCAGTTGGGCTTGTCGCTCGAAACAAAACTGGTGAAGGGCCTGTTCTTTGCCGGGCAGATAAACGGCACTACGGGATATGAGGAAGCGGCCTGTCAGGGTTTAATGGCGGGTATCAATGCCCACCGCTCGGCCAAAGATGAAGAGGCGCTTGTTTTAAAGCGATCTGAGGCCTATATAGGGGTGCTGATAGATGATTTAATTACCAAGGGCACGGAGGAGCCGTATCGCATGTTTACGAGCCGTGCCGAGTATCGTATTCTGCTGAGGCAGGACAATGCCGACCTTCGCCTGACCGAACTGGGTTACAGCATAGGGCTGGCCGATAGCGACCGCTACGAAAGGGTGAAAGAAAAGAAGCAGGCGCTGAAAGAAATAAGAGCCTTCTTTACCGAGACGGGAGTGGAGCCAAATGAAGTAAACGCTGCTCTTGAAGAGGCAAGCACTGCCCCTCTGAACCAAAAAATAAAGCTGGACAAGGTGCTGATGCGCCCGCAGATAAGTATGGAGATATTGCGCAAGGTAAAGGCGGTGGATGAGTTCCTGAGCAAATACGATAAAGACTTTATTGAGTCGGCTGAAATTGTAATGAAATACGATGCCTACATTGAGAAGGAGATGGAACTGGTGCAGAAGATGGGCAAGCTGGAGGATATAAAGCTGCAGGCTGATTATGATTACAGCAAGCTGAAATCGCTGAGCATAGAAGCGCGGCAAAAGCTATCGAAAATTAAACCTACTTCCTTAGGTCAGGCAAGCCGTATCAGCGGGGTTTCTCCGGCCGATGTATCGGTGCTGCTGGTGCATATGGGAAGGTAATCTATGAATTGCGGAATGCGGATTTTAGAATGCGGATTGAAATACAAGATAGCTCTTAGATGGGTTGTGTTGTTGTTGGCAACGGTTGTTCAGTTTGGCTGTGCCAACGAAAGCGTACCGCAGGGAGGGGCGCAGGATAAGGAGCCGCCAAAGGTGAAGAAGGTGACGCCTGCTGATAAGACGCTGCACTTTAAGGGCGTTAAAATTGAGATAAAATTCAATGAGTTTCTGAAGCAAGGCGGTTTTGCGCAAACCCTGGTGTCGCCTCCGCTCGAAAAGCGCCCTGACTTTAAGGTAGAAGGCAGAACACTGACCATAAAACTGAAAAGTCAGCTCCGCGACAGCACCACTTACACCATCAATTTCGGGGATGACATACAGGATTTGAATGAAGGCAACATCCTGCCCAACTTTACTTACGTTTTCTCGACCGGCAGCTATATAGATTCACAGAAAATAAGCGGAACGGTGATGCTGGCGAAAGATAATACGCCCGCAGACGGAATTGTAGTGTCGCTTTATCCGAAAGATTCGGTGGACGGTATCTTAAAATCGAAGCCGTTTTACTTTGCCAAAACAGATAAGGGCGGACAATTCAAAATTGAAAACATTAAAGCGGGAAAGTATCACATCTACGGACTGAAAGACCAGAACTACAACTACCTTTACGACCAGCCGAATGAGTTAATCGCATTTTCGGACACAGTTATTAACCTCAGCGATTCGATTCCGGCAAATGTTAAAATATTTCTGTTCGATGAGAACAAAAGAAAGCTGCGTTTGGACGAAGTGCGGTCTGTGGCACCCGGTCAACTGCAAATCAACTACAGCAAGCCCATTAAGACCTTTAAACTGGACTGGAAGGGCTATTCCACGGAGGACTTTGCCTACATATACTCCACCAATGACACTATAACTTACTGGTTTTCAAATTACTATATAGAAAAAGATACATTTTATCTGACAGCCAACGATACCCTTTCAGACACCGTGAGGTTGGCTTTGAAAGCGATTAAAAAAGATTCGCTTTTTGCAGGGAACAAATACGCCTTAACGGTTGCAAATCAATCGAATAAAACGAAGCTTGACACCAGCAGTAAGGCTTTACAAGAGCTGAATAAACCGGTTAAAATAATTTTCTCCCGGCCAATCACCGGAATAAACGAAAGTAAACGCCTTCGGATAAGTGCCGAACCGGACACCAATTTCACGGAACCGAAATTTGCAGTGGACGAAAAGACAAAAATGTTTTTGCTGGTTGATTTTGAGAAAAAGGAAAATACGAAATACGTTCTCGAAATTCCAGATTCAACGGTGAGGGATATTTTCGGGATGTGGAACACGAAAATAATTCACCGGTTCAACACCAATAACAAAGCCTCTTACGGCAACCTGCATATCAAGCTAAGCACAGAGCATCCGGAGAATTATTATGTGATTAAGCTATTGAACTCCTCGAATGAAACGGTGAAAGAATTTTTCTTCACCGGTAACGGTGAAAGAAAAGTTTCGGTAGATAATATACTGGCGGGCACTTACAAGTTTGTGGTGATTGATGACACGAATAAAAACGGAGTGTGGGACACCGGTGATTTCAAAAACAAAATTCAGCCCGAGAAGACCTATCCTTACAAAGATACTTATCAATTGAAAGGAGGCTGGGATTTAGATGTAGAAGTAAAGTTCTGACCCCTAAATCCCCTAAAGGGGACTTTGAAGTACTCTTGCAAATCGTTGCTTTGTATTCCTGTTTACCATGTTACTTTCGCGAGAACAATTTCATCAACAAAAACTTATTAATCCCCTTTAGGGGATTCAGGGGTTATGGCACTTATACTACCCGTTAAAGGAGTTTCTCCAAAATTCGGCAACAACAATTTTATTGCAGAGAACGCCACCGTGGTTGGTGATGTAATAATCGGTGATGATTGCAGTATCTGGTTTCAGGCAGTGGTGCGGGGCGATGTGCATTACATACGCATGGGCAATAAGGTAAATGTGCAGGACGGTGCGATTTTGCATTGCACGTATCAGAAAGCCCCTTTGAACATAGGCAACAACGTAAGCATAGGCCACCGCGCCATTGTGCATGGCTGCACGGTGCAGGACAATGTGCTGATAGGCATGGGAGCCATAGTGATGGACCATGCGGTGATAGGAGAGAACTCTATTATTGCAGCCGGTGCCATTGTTCTAGAAAACACGATAGTAGAACCGGGAAGTATTTATGCGGGTGTTCCAGCTAAAAAGGTAAAAGAAGTGGACAAGGAAAATTTTAAAGATTTGATAGAGCGCATCGGCAATAATTATGTGATGTATTCAACCTGGTTTAAATAATATGGAAGATTTGAACAAAGAAGAAGAAGTGGTGCTGGTGGACGAGGAGAACAATGTGCTTGGTTACATGGGTAAACTGGAGGCGCATAAAAAGGCCATGCTGCACCGGGCCATCAGCGTTATCATCTTCAACAGCAAAGGCGAACAATTGGTTCAGCAACGCGCCCGGAACAAATATCATTTTGCGGGCGTATGGAGCAATACCTGTTGCAGTCACCCGAGAAAGGATGAATCGTTTCTACAAGCGGCCGAGCGCAGGCTGTTTGAAGAGCTTGGAATTAAAACTCCGCTGAAGGAAGAATTCAATTTCATTTACAAAGTTCATGATGAAAAAAGCGGGCTAACCGAATGGGAATACGATACAGTCTTCACCGGTGTGTTTGATGATGAGTTTGAGTTCAACAAAGATGAAGTGGCGGCTGTGCGCTGGATGAAAACAGAAGAGTTGGAAAGAGATATTGAGACAAATCCGGAACAGTATTCCTTTTGGTTCAGAACTATTTTAAACGAAATGAAAAAACGGGGGACGCTTTAATTATGCATTTAGTATCTGCTGAAATAGAAAAATACATAGAGCAGTTTTCTTCGAAAGAAGATGAAGTGCTGAGCGAGCTTTCGCGCGAAACACATTTGAAAGTACAGATGCCGCAAATGGTTTCGGGAAACATTCAGGGACAGTTTCTGGAAATGATTTCGGGTTTGATTCGGCCAAAGAGGGTTCTGGAGATAGGAACCTTTACCGGTTACTCTGCTATTGCATTAGCCAAAGGATTAACTGATGACGGCTTGCTTTATACCATTGATGTAAACGAAGAATTGCAGCCGATGTGTGCGCGGTACTTTGAGAAGGCGGGCCTTACTTCTAAAATAAAACACCTGATTGGTGATGCGCGGAAAATAATTCCCGAACTGAACGAGACCTTCGATTTGGTTTTTATTGATGCCGATAAAGTGAACTATGCGAATTACTATGATTTAGTGTTCGATAAGGTAAGAGCGGGAGGGCTCATTATTGCCGATAATGTGCTGTGGAGCGGTAGGGTGCTGGAAGAGAAAAAAGATAAAGACACCTTGGCGATTCACCAATACAATGAGAAGGTTTCTGCGGACAAACGCGTAAAGAACTTTATTCTGCCCCTGCGCGATGGATTAAACATTGTCCAAAAACTTAGATAACACACAACATTTTGTTAGCGGCTTACGTTAAATTGTGGACAGCTTGTGAATAAGTTCGTAGTTGGTAAAAACTGCGCTATGACGAAAAAACTGCTTCCCCTTTTTGCGAGCCTGATATTTCTGAGTGCTGGGGCACAACAGAAACAGGAAATAGTGAATTACATTGAACAGTACAAGCAGGCTGCTGTTGATGAAATGGTGCGCTCAAAAGTTCCTGCAAGTATAACACTCGCGCAGGGTATTCTTGAATCTGCTGCGGGTACCTCGGTGCTTTCACGTAACTCGAACAACCATTTCGGTATAAAATGTAAGGACGAGTGGACCGGTAAAAAGTATTACCATGATGATGACCGTCCGCAGGAGTGTTTCCGGGTTTACAACAGCGTAAGAGAATCGTTTGCTGACCATTCGGATTTCTTACTGACCCGTCCGCGCTATGCGCCTTTGTTTCAGTTGCCGATTACCGCCTACAAGTATTGGGCACTTGGTTTAAAAGAAGCCGGTTACGCCACCAACCCGAAATATGCTTCCATCGTGATTTCGTACATTGAAGGTTATAAACTTGATGAGTTTGATAAACTTGGTGTAGCGATGATTGAGGAAAAAGAAAAGCTGATGAAACGGCCTCCTGCAACAGAACCGATGACCGCTCATGTTACCTCGAAGGTGGTAGTGACAGAGGTAAACAACAACGAGCCGCACAAACAGATTGTAACCGAAGTGAAGAATGCTCAAACAGGCAGAGAGGAACTGGTGGTTAACGGAATACGGGCGGTTAAGGCAATGCCAAACGAAGACCCGTTTAAGGTGGCTTACGAGTATGGTATTGACTATTCGAACATCATGTCGTACAACGATTTGACGACCGGTGACCGCTTTAAAGAAGGCGAGTTCATTTTTCTGCAAAGCAAACGGGCAAGAGGAGCTGATGCCACTTACACGGTGAAGACCGGTGAAAGCATGCGCGATGTGTCGCAGAAGACCGGTGTGAAACTGCGCGACCTTTACCTGAAAAATTCCATGAAGATGAACGACCAGGCACATGCGGGCGAAACGCTTAACCTGCAGGAGAAAAGAAGTGATGCCCCGCTTACCATGACTTACTATGAGTATCTGAAAGCGCAAAGTAAAACAGAGCAATCGAGGCACAGCACAGCGGTTAACGCCTCTGCTTCTCTAAACAACGATATACCTAATCTGACTAAAGAAAATAATTCGGGTGAGTATCAGGTGCAGCGCAGCGATACGCTTTATTCGATTGCAAGAAAATTCAATACCTCTGTTGAACAACTGAAAGAGATAAACAACCTGGAAACCAGTGAGCTTAAAGCGGGACAAACGCTGGTGGTTTCGGAAGAGTAAAATACAGCCTCATCCGCCCTACGGGCACCTTCTCCTAAAGGAGAAGGGTTTAACAGCCGAGAACTTTTTATGTAAGGAATTGTTTAGTCTTACGACTGAAGAAAGAAAATATGCGCGATTCTGTTTCGAATTTCTTAGTGGCAATTTTTATTCTTGCTTCGCTTAATTCGTGCGGACAAAAAAGCAAAACCGCAAAAAATATTTCAACTGCTATGGATACAACTATAAAGTCAGAGACTATCACTTTCGGGGGCGGATGCTTCTGGTGTACTGAGGCAATTTTTCAAAGGCTGAACGGAGTTATATCTGTTGAATCGGGCTACAGCGGTGGTAAGATAAAGAACCCCACTTATAAAGAAGTCTGTTCGGGTATGACCGGGCACGCGGAGTGCACCCAGATAGTTTATGATGCCAACAAAATTTCGTTAGCCGAAATACTCCAGGTGTTTTTTAAAACGCACGACCCCACAACTTTAAACCGGCAAGGCGGTGATGAGGGCACTCAATACCGGTCGGTGATATTTTACCGCAACGAGGAACAAAAGAAAACAGCCGAAGAAATTAAAACCGGGTTAGACCAAAGCGGTGCCTTCACCGACCCGATTGTTACCGAGATTGCGGCCTTCGATATTTTCTACAAAGCAGAAGACTACCACCAGAACTATTACAACCAGAATAAGGACAAAAACCAATACTGCGCGTATGTGATTGTGCCTAAGGTGGAGAAGTTTGAAAAATACTTTGCCGACAAGCTGAAGAAGTAGCGGGCTATAAGATACCGCTGCTAATCGGGCCCGGTATTTACTATTCACTTGTCTTTCCTATATTTGGCGAAACCTAGATGAATGGAAAAAATCGTCCGGCTGAACGACAAAGATTTCAGGCTGTATAAAAGCGAAAACGAAATACTAACAGCCGTTAGGAATGTAGCCCATCGCATTAACGAAGACTATATAGGCAAGCGCCCCCTGCTGGTTCCTGTGCTGAATGGTTCTTTCATGTTTGCTTCTGATTTAATTAAGGAGCTGATGCTGGACTGCGAACTGTGTTTTGTCAAAGCGTCTTCTTACGAAGGAACCACCTCTACGGGCAAGGTAACAACTGTTATAGGGCTGAATCAGGAGATTGAGGGAAGGCACATCATTATTATAGAAGATATTGTAGACACCGGACATACGCTCGCCAAAATTCTGCCTTTGTTTCAGGAAAAAAATCCGGCATCTGTAAAAATTGCTTCGCTGCTTTTAAAGCCGCTGGCTTTGCAGGTTGACCTGAAGGTAGATTATGTAGGCATGGAAATTCCGAATGAGTTTATTGTGGGTTATGGTTTAGATTACGATGGACTGGGCAGGAACCTCCGCGATATTTATCAGGTAGCGGAGGAATAGCCCCCAAACCCCCGAAGGGGCTTAATGACAAATACATTGAAACATGTTGTAATTATAGGCGGAGGAGCTGCCGGTTTTTTTGCGGCCATCAACTGCGCTGAAAAGAACCCCGGTTACAAAATTACCATCCTCGAAAAATCTTCTTCGCTGCTTAACAAAGTAAAAATAAGCGGAGGCGGAAGATGTAACGTTACCCATGCCTGTTTCGATGCCAGGGAACTGGTAAAGTTTTACCCACGGGGCGAAAAACAACTGCTCGGTCCGTTTACCAAGTTCAATCCATCTAATACCATTGATTGGTTTAAAGCAAGAGGTGTAGAGATAAAGAGAGAAGAAGACGGACGGATGTTTCCGGTAACCGATTCTTCGCAAACTATTATTGATTGCTTTTTAAATGAAGCCAACCGGTTAGGGGTGAAGGTGCGAATGCAATGCGGGGCGGAAGAATTCAGAATTCAGAATTCAGAATTCAGAATTAATACAAGCACCAACGAAACAATAAAGGCCGATGCGGTGATTGTTACCACCGGTTCAAGCCAGCAGGTTTGGAAAATGCTGGAAGCACCGGGACACAGGATTGTACCACCGGTGCCTTCGCTGTTTACCTTTAATGTAAAAGATGCAAGAATAAAGGGATTAGAGGGGCTGTCGATGCCACAAGCGGTTGTTCAAATTCCAAATTCCAAATCTCAAATTCCAAATTCACCTGCGCCATTACTCATTACCCACTGGGGCCTGAGCGGGCCGGCTATACTCCGGTTAAGTGCCTGGGGTGCGCGCGAATTGGCTGCGCTTAATCACCGGTTCGAAATTGAAGTAAACTGGGTGAATAAAGATTTTAATGAAGTGAAAGATGCGCTCAAACACTTCAAACAAAACCATGCAAAGAAAGGTGTATCGACCACTCCGCTTTTTGGTATCCCGAAAAGACTATGGGAAAGTCTGATTGCCTTTCAATCCAAAATCCAAAATCCAAAATCCAAAATTTCGAACTTTGCCGACCTGCCGAACACACAAATAGACTCTCTTGCCCGCGAACTGACCGCTTCGCGCTTTTTAGTGAGCGGAAAAAGCACTTACAAGGATGAATTTGTAACCAGCGGAGGGGTAGATTTGGCTGATGTGGACTTTCGCACCATGCAAAGCAAAAAGGTTCCTAACCTGTATTTTGCGGGCGAAGTGCTTGATGTTGACGCTATTACCGGAGGGTTCAACTTTCAGGCGGCATGGACTACTGCCTACATAGCATCACAGACGATTTGACAGGGGTGGAAAAGTGAAGACTTGCGGGGCGCTTTCGGGGTAGGTTTGCCTCCGAACCAAAGCCCCGGGCTATTAAAAAGTTTCTACAAGCGGTTGTTTTTTCTGCGTCCCTGTTTTACGTTCCGGTTGCCGGTGCGCAAAGCAAGGAAGAGGTGTATGCCTATATATTAGAGTGCGGCATTCAGCACCCCGAAGTGGTGATGAGGCAGTGCCTGCTCGAAACCGGGCACCTAAAGTCGCCTTACTTAATGAAGCGCAACAACCTGTTTGCCTTCCGCATTACCGAAGAATACATGAAGTTTGCCAGCTGGAAAGAATCGGTTGAATACTACAAGCGCTGGCAGGGCCGGCACTATAAAAACCCCGCTGAAAACTATTACGTTTTTCTGAAGAGGATTAAATATTCAGAGTCGGATAATTACTTAACCGTACTGCGCAAAATAAAAGTGCCTTCGCCCGCCTTCTACGAACTGGCAGAAACTGCCTTTGTGCCTTAGACCTGTTCGTCTATTAAGCTTTATCTTTTTTCTGCTACCGCCCCAAAATTATTTTTATACCTTTGAACAAACCTAACAGGGTATGGAAGAACAGAAACTTGCCTATCTCGAAAGCGAAAACCTTCGGCTGAACAAGCTGATAACTATTTTAATTGAACAGAACGACACTTTAAAAGCTAAGATTGCCTATCTGGAAAAAGGGGCAGCCTCGGAAGAAGCGTTTCCTTCCTATCTTGAAAAGATGGCAGGGGGAAAAGAGTTCTGGAGCCACTTGCCGGAAAAGGAGACAGGGGAAAATCAACTATTTTCGGGTAGCCCCAAAAAGGAGTCAGGAGAAAACGAACTATTTTCGGATAGCCCAAAAAAGGAGATAGGAAGAGAAGAACTATTTTTGGGCAGCCGGCAAAATGAGATAGGCAAAGAGCCGTTGTTGAGGCCGCTTCCGTATTTTATTCCCTTAACCGGTAAAAACATTGCCCTGGTGCAAAATAGCATGGGGGCGGGTTTTTGGTTCAGGGTAAAGCAGGATGCCCGCTGGGCTATGAGTCAAATTCTTATTCAGGCATACAACAAACAAAATTGCAGCTATGCTGCTTTGGGCAAACTTACCCAGCGCTCGGCAGGCGGCATGGCTAAACTTATTGCCTCGCTCAAAAAGAGAGGGCTGGTAGAGCGCAGCGGTAAAAGCAGTTTCCGCCTTACCCCGCTAACGCTGGATTATTTTAGCAAGGTAGATTTTGATTTGCAGCCACCCGACCATAAACCGTAGACGGGGTGGCAGTTTTTTTTGCGTTCAGTGGTTAATCGTGTGAGAAGAACAAAATAGACTTGTATCCGCTTTGCCGGTTATTGCGCTTTTGTATTAAACCTTAGTAGTATAAATTTGGTTACTCTAAACCAACCTTATAAACCTTATGAAAATTGAATTCAATAATCGTTGCATTAACTGTGCAATAAGCCTGCCTGCCGGTCAGGCAGGGTTTATAAGGTTTTTTTAATGAGTGTCCGTATCCATACCTAAAGACACAAGGTTACATTGTCATGCTGAATG
>CAZBPG010000014.1:0-58776 GCA_964493695.1 uncultured Chitinophaga sp.
CAATCCCACATTAAATGTACGAACTATTTAGTCCACTTTATGCTGACAACTTACATATGAGCTTTGAACTCACCTAAGAGAATTATATATATGTATACATTCTTCCAAAAGCTCATTTGTTTCGATATGAGCTTTGAACTCACCTAAGAGAATTGCCAAAGACACAGGTATTAAAGAGTATGATGATAGCGTTTCGATATGAGCTTTGAACTCACCTAAGAGAATTTGCCGGTGGTCTGGTGAAAAATCCAGGGTAGAGGTTTCGATATGAGCTTTGAACTCACCTAAGAGAATTATTTATAGCTACTATTATGGTAGCTGCACTCTACTTTCAAGTTTCGATATGAGCTTTGAACTCACCTAAGAGAATTTGGAAAGGCATCTTGCACCAGTTAAAGGGCGGATTGTTTCGATATGAGCTTTGAACTCACCTAAGAGAATAGCCAAAAAAAATGGGAGTTGAAGTTGTGATTGATTCGTTTCGATATGAGCTTTGAACTCACCTAAGAGAATAGTAATTAAACATTTGAAACTGTTATAACATTAAGTTTCGATATGAGCTTTGAACTCACCTAAGAGAATTGAATAAAAAATTTGGTGTTACTGTTCAAATTCTTGTTTCGATATGAGCTTTGAACTCACCTAAGAGAATGGCCAAATCATTTTGCGTTAAAACGTTCCAAAACGTTTCGATATGAGCTTTGAACTCACCTAAGAGAATAGCAATGGTAAACAGTGATGACGGATTAGCAAAAGAAGTGTTTCGATATGAGCTTTGAACTCACCTAAGAGAATGTGAAAACGCCTCTAAAGTAAATCGCTCGATTGCGTTTCGATATGAGCTTTGAACTCACCTAAGAGAATGGTTACGAGAGTGTCTTTATTGCCGAAGGAGGAGAAGTTTCGATATGAGCTTTGAACTCACCTAAGAGAATACCAAAGGCGGAGTTGTTGATGAGAATGGAGAGTTTCGATATGAGCTTTGAACTCACCTAAGAGAATTTGAATATCCTGAATGTTTCAAATACATTCAATGTTTCGATATGAGCTTTGAACTCACCTAAGAGAATTTGGTTCAAAAATCCGAACACGGGAGAAGAAACGTTTCGATATGAGCTTTGAACTCACCTAAGAGAATACAAACATAATCAACCAGTTAAACACACCAATACTTTATTGATAAAAGAAGTTATATGGTCTTTTACCAATAAAGTATTAGGCATTGTAAATAGTGCATATACAGGCTTTCGCAAATGCTATTGTTTTTCACCCTTTCCTCATGTTAAATAGGCTGTCGTAAGTATTTATTCTATTCAAAATCAACACTTTTAACCACAGTCCTTTTTCGCAAGTGTTTTTCAAATTCCGCTAAAATTCAGTTTCGCGAAAACTGCTGTTTCGCAAAGCTTGTTTTTCAATACAATATGTCAATGAACTTTTCAACTTTTCGCAACTCTTTTCCGCAAACGGCTTTTGTAGCTCATTTTAGAAAATATACAAGGGTTGGTTTTGTTGCATTAGGGTAAAATTCCTTCAATATTAGCCATTTACATTTTCAAGATATTTCGCAAGTGTTTTTGTTCATTAATCTATGCAACCAGCACCAATTCTGCTTTATCATTTACTTGGGGCTGCCTTTGCATTTTTATAAAGCAGTCAACACATATATGATAGTATAAAATTTTGTCGGTTCTCGGGTCAATTATTTTTGCCAATCGCTCCTTCAATTGTTTTAACTGGCTATCGGTAATCATACATTCAAACACGCTGTAATTTGCCCGCTCGCCACACTTCTCCAATTCGTCAGCCACCTTGTTGCGCAATTTGGTTTTTGCCACATCGTAACAAACTACGGTAAATTTTTTGCGTGCTTTAAAAGGCATAGCCGAAACTACAATTTTGTTTTACCATTTTGCTGCGTAGGGTTTAAATTTTTTGCTCTTACCCATAAGGTAAGCTGCGTACTCTTTAGCTTGCAAGCCAAAAATTTGCAACAGTTTGCGTTGTTCACTCCTGTAGCTTTCGTAACGATGCATTCGCTCGTAAATATTTTCCACTAATTTGTTCCTGGTCAGGTCATCGAGCAGATGTTCTTTCATACCCAGTTTTTCGTGTTTTTGAATGAGTGAAATAACTACCCGGTCCACTGTCTGTTGCCGGAAAAATTCTACCAGGTCGTAAACTAAAGTGGGCTTACCCTGCTGCGGAGTATGTAGATAACTGATGCAGGGGTTAAGCCGGGCTTGCGCTACCGCCACCCACACTCGGGCATATAAAATTGAATAGCCATAGTTGAGCATGCTGTTTACCAAATCGCGTGCGCCTTTTCGTTCGCGCCCTTCAAAAGTGGTATCATCGTTTATCAGCTCGGTAACCATATCCCAATAAAGTGCAGCCGCCCTGCCTTCGGCAGCCATTAGTTGTTGCCGGAGGGGCACAATTGAAGTTTGGTTCAAAAGTTCTATTTCGTTTTCAATTTGTGTAAATTTTTCATGGTTCTCCGCATAGTGTTTTTCAAATGTGCTGTCGTTGCTCTTATGATATTTATGAAAATATTTGATAAGATTATGCTGGTTGTTGATTTTTGCCAATACAATTTGTTTGGCAAGTATGGTTGCCTTACCGTTATCAATAGCGGTAAGTTGTTGCAGCCATAGTTCATTATCGGGCTCGGTTGCAGAATGTAAAGAGGAATAGTGCTCACCTTTATGAGTAAAAAAATCAACGGCAATGTTTTTGTTAGCACAGTACTGTACTGCATCGCTGGAAATGGTTACACCGCTACTCATGATGGTAATGTGTTGCAAATTATCTTGTGCCTGTGCCAAAGTTTTACCGGCCTTTTTAACTACTATGCCTTTGGTGTTTTTGCCTATAAAACTGCCAAAGGTGGTTACCAGTAATTCACTCATTTCACCTTCCAGTGCCTGGTACTCGCGTTTGCGTTTATTTACTAACTCGTTGGTGGTATGTAGTGGCTTATCTCGTTTTTCTGCAAAAGCAATAATCTGTTTAATAGTGTACCCCAGTTTATCCTGAAATTCGCGGGTAATAAAGTGCAGGTTGGCTAATTTCTCTTTCGCCTCTTTTTTTGTATTAAAATGTAAGGTCCGGCTTAAATAATTTATCAGGTGTTCATCGGCAAATCGAAGCATTTCGGCAGGCAACAATTTGGCGTAGTAATTTTTTATACCCTTTAAACAATCATCGAAATGTTTGCCGGGTATAAAATTGTCAGCACCTATTGCCTGTTCTAATTTTTCTTTCAGCCGGCTCTGTTTCTTTTCGCTTAACGATATTTCAGTGCCTTTAAAACGAATACCCAGAAAATTAAACCCTGTATTTACATGCTCCACTTTATATCCGGTATTAACCGAAAGTTGTAATTGCTTAAGCACATTCAATGTTTTTTTGAGTGCGCTCTCCGCTTGTGTTTTTTCTTTGCAAAGAATAATGAAGTCATCGGCATAACGTACGTAACCCAATCCTTTTTGCACCATCCATTCGTCTAACTCATGCAGATACAAATTGGCTAAGAGTGGAGAAAGAATCGCGCCTTGTGGTACGCCTTCGGTATGTTCGTGCCAGTGCATGCCTTTATCAACCTTACCCATTTTAATGCAAAGTTCAATCAGCGATACCAGTTGTTCATCTGTAATAATCTTTCGCAGTTTGGAAAAAAGAAGAGGATGAGGAATGGTATCAAAAAAATTATCGAGGTCAAGCGAAACCAACCAGTCGGCTTTATCAACTTTCAAAATGTGCTTAACCCGTGCAATGGCTTTCAGTGCGCCTTTGCCTTCGCGATAAGCATAACTCACATCTAAAAAATTGTTTTCCAGTTCCGGTTCCAGCAATTGCTTAATGGCATGTTGCACAATTTTATCGCGCACTGCCAACATGCCCAGCACACGCTTTTCATTATCCGATTTCGGAATTTCAATTTTTCGATACGGTAGCGGAAGAAAGCTGCCGGTAGTCAATTCGTTTAATAGTTCCTGAATATTTTCAACGGCATTTTCTGCAAAGGAGGCAATCGAAATTTCGTCAATACCACCCATGCTTTGTTTTGCCTTTACCTGTTGCCACGAGTGGTCAAGTAAATCTAAACGCAGTAGCGAAGTATAGGACGGACTACTTTTCATATTGGGAATTTGAAAAGCCAACTAAAACTACAGAAATAAATTTATGTAAACTCCAATTTGTATTGTCCGCAACCCAGCGAGGCATTTTTGCCAACATGCAACCACTGCCCCATAAGCAACAGCGGTAAATAGTAATTGAATTTACCGCTATAGGTAATTGCTCCGGTAAAACCATCTACAATATGTCCGCCTTTGCGTAAATAAGAATGGTTTTTAAGTTCTATAGAAAGTGGCTTCACTTTCATGGCAGGCTGGCACCACTCGCTTATTTCGTCAAGCGGTTTTACAGGCGCACCAGTGTAAATATGTGCCAGCAATTGAGCACGTACCGTCAACTGAAATACTATTTGAAAGAAGTTGAACCCGCGCAGGTCGTCATAGTCGGTGCTTAAACGGGTGGGAGAAAGGTATTGGAAAGTGAGTTGTTCTTGTTTGAGTATACTTTTACTAAAGCTCGATAAGCTGATGGGGTGAGTGGGCTTTGTTACTTTTTTGCTCTTTGCATCCGCGAGCAGATATGTAAGCCCGCGTTCATCCATCTCGTGCATACTCATCCATTCAAACCGGTTAGCTTTTGCATCGCTCATTTCAACTGCCATCACTTTCAATGCATCAAAAATCTGTTGTAGTTTTTTGTTGGTATCGCCCATCAATATCAGTTCAAAACTGAATACCTCACCATCGGTATAGCTTTTTTTACGGGGCTGTGCATTACGAATAATGTAAGGAGGAGGTGCATCGCGGTAACCGGTGGAGTTATTAAAAGGGTCTTTGTATTTTGTTGCAAACAAGACGTTGCCTAAAGAGCTGTTATCACCATACGTTATTTTTATGGCACTACTCAAAACTGATTTTAGATAATCTTCGGGTAAACGGGTGATTTGTTTTACTCCGCTAATCCGGTAGCGAATAATGTAATGATGAAGATAAAATGAGTCGAAGTTAGGAGGCATAAGTATTGGTCTAAGCCCCTTCTAATTGTCCATAACCCACATTGGTTTTTGCGCCTATTCCGTTGATGAACAGAATATATTTAAACAAACTGAGTTTTTGCTCTTTGGTTAAAATGCTTCCATCTTTCAGGTCGAAATTGAACTGAAGGTTAACACCGGGCATAATTTTTAAAAACAGAACAGGGTTGGGGTTTTTAAGCGGGCTGGGGTGGTGGGTAATGGCATCGTTGCCTATAATCCTCTTTTTTGTATCGCCTTTTGTAATAAAAGCATCGTGAAAAATATCCTTTTCATAAACAGTTAACAAATCACGTTTGTTACCTTTTTTGTCCTTTTTGTTTGAGTCAAAATTTTTGCCGTCAAAAATCTCATACTCAAGTTCTGAGATTTTGCCGAAATCTGTTTCGTAAGCAGCTAAATCAACTCCCTTATCAGGGAATCTTTGTGAATCAATAGCATTCAATCCGCAGTATATCAAATACGCTTTTGCCTGTTTAATCTCTTTAGGCGTTTTACGGTGCTTTTCATACTGAGGGAAAGCACTGCGTAACGCTCCTTTTACCGAAGCAGCCGGTATGCAGGGCATTCCGTTAGTATAGTCGAAATACATTCCCAGTTTTAGTTCCCCTTCCACTCCAGCTTCATGTTTCATCCCTATGCCGGTTGCAATACCCGGGTAAATGCTTTTAGCCTGAAAAAAAGACACTTTATTTGAATAAAAAGGCGTGGTGTCGGGTGTGTGGCTACCTAACAATATTGAATTACGCTCTGCAATTAAAGTATTGTTTTGTTTAATTAAACGTTCCCAGTCTCTTACTGCGCCATCATTGTTTCTGAAATCGTCTTTCTTTTTTGTTTGTGCAACAAAATCAATACCCTTAAAATATTCCTTTTGATAAAACCATCCGATATTCATAGGTAAACTGTTTTAGTTTTCGGGTTCGTAAAATTCGTAGGTTCGCATCATTAACTTGAGCCCAACACTGGCATTCATCACTTCTTCTTTCAGCAATCGGCTCTTTGATAAGTGGCTTTCTGCATCGCAACATTCTTTCAATAACTCATCGACATTTTCTCGTTCTAATACAGCAGCTATCGCTTTGATCACTTTTACCCTCTCTTTTCCCTCCCCTTCGGTACGCATATTTATGGCTACCGCAGCAGGCAAGCCATTTTGAATTACCATCGCCCCAAATGACGAAACATATCCTTTAAATACGGACTTTATTATTTTACCATTTTCAACAATACCGCTACCGGTTAAGGCTTTATCAGCTTTTGCTAATAGTTTATTCACTGCTTTCATTGCTATTGTTTTTTAATTTCACATGCACCGTATCCAATGCTGGCATTAGCGCCTATTTGGACCTGTTTACCGTTCACTTTATCGGTAAATTTATCGCCTTCATTCCCCGTATTAGCAATAGAATAAAACCAAAAGCGAGCTTCGCGCGGCACTATCTGCTCATACCACAAGTTGTTACTTTTTCCATTTTCCAGATTATTGCGTGCTATTACCGGTAAACTTAAATCGCTGCATTGGTAAACGAAATCTCCATCATTAAACAACACAAAGTTTTCACCAAGCAATCCCTTAAGTTCATTAATTGAATCCGCAAAATCGAAATTCTTGAAATCTTCAATCTTCAGGTTCTGTGTTACTGTATGATATACTCTTGGTTTCTCTTTCTCGGCTCCGGCATCGATAACAGATTTGATTTTTGCAGATAAGACATGCTCGGCTCCGGTAAAAAGTTTGAATTCATCTAAAAATTTTTGAAGCACTGCAGGTGCACTGGCATTGTAAAAAAGTTTCTGATTGCTGCGAACGGGTATAGTGAGCAAACTTGCCTGATGAAAAACATGTGTTCCTTTAGCATTTTCACCTTTTGTTCTTTCCTTGTTATCGCCTTTACCGAATATTTTGTCAGCAAGCACCGCGTCTTTAACATCCGGATGCTCTTCAAAATATTCTCTGAATGCTCCTTTTAAACTGGATGCATAAATGCAAGGTAGGTTATCAGCGGGGTCGCGCTGAACCAGGTTATCAATTACACCTGCATTGGTATTTCCGCTGCCCGCATGCAAGTGTGTTTTTGCAGTTATGAGGTAAAGTTGTCCTTTCATGGTTTAAGAATTATTACGTTTTTGAATTTGATAGTAGTTATATCCTATAGCTTGATATGCCGGTTCTGAATCTATTTGCTTACAAACTTCCTGCAATGCGGCTGTACCTTTTACAAACAATACCGAGTTGCGGGTTAAAAATTCCAATTTGGAGGTTCTTTCCAAACCATTAGTACCGTTCACCGCATTAAAATTTTGGGTATTGCTTTTTGTTTTTAAATGTCTGAATTCTGCAATGTCGTTTATGCTGTGTTGCAGATGTTTCCCTTCAAAGATCTCCCTACTCACTTTGCAATCGCTCAACAAGATGATATCAAATTCATCTTGCTCACCCGCACTATTAATAAACTCTTTGTTAGCCGCAATTATTTCATCAAAAAGAGTTTTTTCAACTGGTGCAGATATTTCTAATCTAAACAGCGACTGGTCACCACCAATGGTTACAATGTCATCGCTTAATTTTTCTTCTAGTTCAACAGAGGTTTCCAAGTAAAAGGAGAAAACAAAATGTGTATCGAGACGAACAAAGGTCTGCTTAAAAAAAGCATCGTCATCTGTATTTCCCTGGTAGTTCTTTTTGATGCCAACTTGCTGATGGGTAGTAAAAGGCGTTTTAGGAACTTCCACTACTCCTTTATCAGCCACATTATAATCACTATTTAAAAAATGTTTAGCATCGTAGTTAATAACTAATGAACTATTCCCGGAAAGGATATTGGGATAGGTGTAACTCAATTCTTTCTTGCCTTCCTTATTCTCCGCCTGATACATTTTATTCAGCTTATAAACAGGCAGTCCCTTATAGGTTAAAAAAACGGGAGAGAGTTTTTTTATCACTCCATACTTCTCTTTAACTGTTCCGTCAAATCCTGATTCACCAATAAGATTTATTGCCGTTTCGCTTTTATGGTTGGGAGCAAGTAAGTTTGCTTTGCTCAGCAACTCGTAGCGCAACATACCCAATAAAGAAGTTTGCTGCGGAAAGCAATTCCCCTTAACCAAATAATTTGAGGGTACATTTTGCTTTTCGTCTTCGTTCTTTCCGGTAGTATCGCCAAAGCCACGCTCACCTCCAAAAAAGAAGTTGCCTACAGGTTTTAGTGTTATGAGATATTTTTTACTTGTCATCTTCTAATCCTTTAATGAAACGCGCAATGCGCAATGTTGAATAAACGTTGTTGAGGGCACTGGTAGTAATTGAGTTTAGACGTTTGTCTCTTTCCTGGTTGGTTTCATTTTCCAGCGCGGGGCTGTTAAGTTTTGCGGCTTCGAATTCATAAGGAAGAAATTCTTTAACCGACTTTAGATATCCGGACTTAGGATTATTATCCTGTTTATATTCGTCAAAACTATTTCTCAGGAAATTTTCAAACCGAACTTTATCATCGCCAATAATATGCAGTACTGCTTCATTATCGCGCAGGTTATACATTACTGAATTAAGGAAACTCTTATCATCATCCATATGTTTCAAAATCTCCTTTAAATGCCCGAACGAGCCTTTCTCCTTTTTACTAAGAGTAGTTTTTAATTCGCTTCCGCTGTGTTTTAAAACCCTTATGCAAATAGCGTTTCGTTCGCTTGAAAAATTTTTCGCTTCATGCAATAGTTCATCCACTTTGCCCATAGCTTCAAAAAGCGGAAACTTGTAATAGTTGATAGAAATTCCGTAGCTTAAAGTGGCGAACATTTCCTTGTTATCTGTTTCGTTAATGAATTTGTGTTTACCCGCGGTTTCTTTAAACGCATCATCAATATTTTTAACTAAATCAACAATAGTCTCATTGTCTTTTGCCACTGGGGCAAATAACAACACATCATCACCCCCAATATAAATAGGTACTCCTCCGTAATCCCTAACTTTTTTGTCAGTTATGTTAGCCCACTCATAAAGCGACTTCGAGAAAGCCCTCAGTTTATTCACGTCACCGTTCATTGATTTAATAGCACTGCCGATCTTATCTCCATCTGCTTTTATCACAGCCATGTACTTGTGATAGGGCTTAAACGTTTCCGGTAATGATTCTTTTAACGCTTCAATAAATTGCTGGTCATTATCCTTATCCCCTGTATTATCTTCCCACAAAAATTCATTTACCAGGTTTTTGTAAGTCTTCTTGGAAAACTTTGTTGCTCCCTGTAATCCTTTAGTAGCAATTTCAACCACTGATTGAAACCGGTTGTTCCCGTTTACATCATTATTTAATGCGTGCTGTTTAAAAAACTTGTTGCGATTAATATCATGGAAAAAGTCAGCTAATATCTGAGATTCAGCAAAACTGAACAACGGTTTACTTTGAAGTTCAAGTGTATCTAAATGATTAAACATTTCTGTGATCAAATCAGTGCCAGCCGGTAATTCCTTTTCTAAGTAGCAGAACCGTAAATATTCATCCAAAAACTCCTTGCCACCGGGTTTCATAATAGTTGAGAAACTGGTAGCCGCATTCTTTAATGCACTTTCCAATTTTTTATAATCACCTTCGTTGGACAGAAGTATTAACCGGTCAGGAAACAGACCAGTTCCTTTCGCAAGTTTACTTTCATCAAAACTCTTCTTGCCATTATTCTCTTTCAGCATTGACGCATCAACAAAAGGAACTACAAAACTTTGGGGGTCAATCCCATGATTTAACAACTCCTCAATAACTAATCGCAGCAAATACGAAAACATATAACTGGCGGCCCAAACTTCACGGGTTTTGCGAACGTTGGTGAATGTTTTGTAGATGGGACCGATGGTGAGGGCGAGGTAGCGTGGCATATAGTTTAATTCTTAAAACAACATATCTAAAATATTTTCAATATTAATGTCACTGGGAGTTTTAATTTTTATTTTTTGTTTTGAGTTCTTTGCATTACTTCCCTTGAAAAAAACAAATTCCCTATTTAACATTTCTGAAGGTATTTTACTGACACCTATAAACAACGAATTTTCAAAATATTTAAACTGAACTGGTGACCTAAATCTTGATATTTGTTCATGACTATCGCTTATCTTGATCTTCTGTTTATTATCAAACGGATAATCCATAAGTTCGGCAAGCCCAAGCAACGCGCGCACGTATTTGAATTCATCGGGCAATTTTTCATCTATTGAATTGTTGTTTAATATTAATTTTTCTCTAACTATTTTTTTCTCCCATTCTATTCCTTTTTTAAGGTAATAATCGCGGATCAAAGATTCCTTAGAAGCCGAATCATTTTTCACTCTTTTCCATAACCGATTAACTTCTTTTAATGCTTCTTCCCATTTTACAAAATTACCCCAGTCATAACATGGAGTATGTTTTAATTTAAAGTCCTCCATGAAACTATTAATGTTACATCCTACGATACCAAAAGATCCGAACCCTTTACTTTGTCGTGTCCCAAAATTCTCACAAGCTAACAGTTTAGGAAAGGAATACTTAACAAGTTCGTGTAACCCACTTCTTGTAGAATTAAAAACAAAGTATACTGAAATAGGGCTCTGATTAAACATTGCAATTCTGATGTCGGAGGACACTTTAAACTTTTTAGTTTCTTTATCCTGTTTGAGTTTATCTGAATTAGCAAAAAAAGGACTATCTCCTACAATAGTCAATAATTTAGGATCTTCAATATTGAGCGTTTCACATATTGCTCTTTTATCGCTGTCCTCAACAGCCCGTAATTTTTTCTCTGGTAAAAACAAATAAAATCTATTTGTATGTTGATTCGAAACAACATTCATCCGATAACCAGAGTTGGATTTGTTATCTCTTGCGTTTTTTAGTTCATTATAACCCCTCTCGAATTTCTTTACTATCTCAGGAGCGACCAAAGGCAATTCTTCAATAATAAATTTGTCCAACTTGGGCTTTACTTCGCTCGCACGCAACGTTGCTCCTTCCTGATCATGTTGAAAATGAATAATCGGAGTGTGTTGTTTGAGGGTAAAGGTGAGTTGGTAGGGGTTAGTCATAATGGGGTGTTGTTAAGTTTATTGCTACATTTTAATCGTGTACTTTTTTGTACCTAGAAATAATATTTACCAAGTCCTTTCTTACAAAAAAACCAGAAACAACCAATGCAATTACAACAATGACAACAGGTAGCCATACACTGGTACCATTAGGATAAATATTGTCATCAAAAGTTGTAATGCCCAGGATTGCTGCAAAAAACGATGCCGGCAGGAACAGGGTGGCCAGTATATTAAGCCTGTTCGCCTTTTCTGTCTGTGCATATTGTTCTAACATACTCATATAAGTATTTAATTCCTGTATTTCATTATCCAAATCCCCGACACTCTTTGGAATATTCATGGTCTTTTGAATTAATTCATATAATTCAATCCCTTGCTCCTGAGCTGTAACTTCACGAAAATAAACTTTGTTTATAAAGAGAATATATTCTGCATACAAACTTTTTATCCTCCGGTAATCTCTATCCTCTTTGTCTGATTCAAATGTCTTCCCTAACAATTGTTTAGAAACGGCAGAAACTTCTTCTGAAAATTTGATTACAGCTGCTCGTTGGACCAAGCATAATTCAAGCATTTTGTAATAAACTCCGGTGACATTATTCCTTGGCAAAGATGTTTCGGAAGAGGATACGGATACAAATGAGTATCTTGATACACCATATAAGGTAGGGGAGCAATTTCCCTGTTCCGGCAAGTATGGATTCGGGTAGGAGTAATCAACCCACCTGGAATAGGTTTGCTCGTTTAGTAAAGCGGATTGCTTTTCTCTGTTCCATAGAGATCTTTCATTTGCATCAACATAAATAAATTTACTCCAAAAATCGTCCTGCTGAAAACCGAATTGTTTTACTGGTTCATTGTATTTGGACAAATCCTGCAATTTTTTTTCTGAAGCTCCGTACCAGCTAATAACGAATAGCCTGTCATCTAAAATTTCCTGGATGTCATGTTCTGCTACCGGTAGTAATTTCTTTATATGATCCGGCAGCCATGTGGCTAAAACAATTGGCAAATTACCTTTCAACTCTCTAAACTCGTTAAAATTTTCTTCCGCAATTATTACCCCATCTTGAACTAACCCGATCTTTTCCGGCATTTCGGAGGTGAATGTTTTTTCACTTATAAAAGGAGGGAAAATCCGTCGGCCAAATTGATTGATGGCAAGAACATCCGCTTCAGAATTATTTTTGGTGTTATGGCAATGTATAGAAAGAACCCCTACATTGAAATCATATACATTCAGCATGATATCCTGAACATCCAATTCGAATACCTTGTTTTCACTCTGATCAAGTCTTAGTGCTTTAGGGTTTACCTCGATTAAATATTTCATTTTTTCATTGGCCATAAATGAAAAGTGATGAAAGATAGCATCCGAATTTTCTCCCTTTCCATAAAGTATATCCCTTACAAAGGGGTAGAAATACTGATACTCATTATAGTCTATAGTGGATTCAAACTTCTCATACTTAGATTCCTTCCATCCTATCTTCTTTAGCTGTTCGGTTCTCAACGTTTTATTCAGGCTATCGCCCGAAACCGACTCTTTCCAGCAAAAGGGAAATAAAAAGGTGTGAGTACTAATGGGGTTTGTCATATGTCATTAATTTTTCGAAACACAACTTATCTACTTTAGCATCCTCTAAAGCATGATGTTGTTTAGACGACTTTAAGCCAATAAAATCAAGGCGTTTAACATCTTGCTCATACTTACTATGTGGCTCAATAAGCCCCTTTAACCGGAACGCGGTGGCCAAATCAAATGGTGCATAAAAGATGTTTTCGGGAATTCCTAATGCTCCTCCAAACAAATCACAAAATAACACCCAGTCGTATGCCAATACATCAGCCCATATTTCAACGGTATCAAACTGTTTCAGCCAAAAGGATAATCTTAAAGCTATGGTAGCTTTGTTCGCTTTAATTTTGATGCAGGTACCCGAAATTTCAACCGCACCAATTATATCATTGAATTCCAATTTTGAAATAACATTTTCCTCAATCCATGGTGTTACTTGTCCTTTATCATAATCATTCAGCTCGGCATAAAAATAGTTGTTTTCATCCGCATAAAGCGCAATTGAAATGAGCGTGGTGGCTTGATGCAACCCCGTAAATTCGGTATCAAGAAATAACTTCAAAATCAGAGTTTAAAGTGTAAAGTAAATATCGCAGTTTTCATGCAAACATACCTTCAGAATAATCATCAATTTCTAAATGATGAGCAGCTAAATATTCCTTAAAATCCAGAATATGTTCAAACAGTTCAATGCCAATTCCGTAATTTTTCTCCGGACTTGAAACGTAATCGAGATAATAACAATCAAATAAACCCTCGTAGAAAATCTCCGCTAATTTGAATGCATTGGTATCAATATTTTGAAAAAAAACTTTCTTTATTCTTATGACTTCTGATTCATCTAAGCCTTCTGACATCTTTTCAATAGTGAAAATTGAAGCGTTTATTTTTGAGAAGAGCGGAACCATTTTTTCTAAATACGGCATGTTCAGAATTTCATCCTTTGTGAATGGAATGTAAGCTCTTATACCGAAGGTAAAATCTCTTAAGAAAGTCAGGAAATTTTTATCCAAAGCCGGATAAATATCAGATTTATACAAGCCGTTAATGTACTCCTGTTGCCTGAATAAAATGGTTAAAATGTTATTTACCCTGAATTCAATCCGGTGATTGGTTAACTCTTCTCGCTGATTTATCAGTTCCTTACGCTGTAACTGCAATGAAACAAAAAAGAGTACCACACCGGTAAAGGATAGAACGGTACCAATAATACCATCCACAAAACTTCCTAGAGAATCGGGGGATAATGTTTTCAAATCAAACCCCAGTACATATTGGTTATTCAAAAGCACAATCCTGACGTAGAAAAAAAGCCCGCTGACAGCAATTACAAAGGCGGCAAAAGTGAGTAGGTTGTAATAAAAAAGTGATTTGTTCTGGGTCATTTATTCTTCTTTTCTTGTGCTATAATTTGCTCAATTTCTTCAGACTCCAGATAATAATCCATCTTAAACTGTTTGTATTCTTTCGTTGCCTTGGAATCAATCATAGCAAAGTGAGCCCAATCATACAATTGCCAACCTAGTCCTTTCAAAATTACAAGGTAGTCAATTGACTTTTCATATCTCCGCTTGTAGCCTTTAAAAAGATATTTGAAGCCTGTAGAGATAATTCCGCACCGAGTCTTATTTGTATAATCCAATATATGCGCTAATTCATGAGCAATAATTCCTACCTGTCCGTTGAAGGGTATACTATCAAATAAAATCCCCTCAAATTCGGGGTCATCATTTACAATGATTTTATAGCGTACTTGTTTGCCGAACAAAGAAGCTATGATCGGCTGAGCTTGCAGGGTTGTGGAGACGTGCTTAAACTGGAATTCGATTTTTGCGTTTCTTAATTCAGGATAATACTTGAAAGCTAATCCAAACTGGCACCTGTACTTTTCGGGAATCTCCAAACCTTCGGGAAAAACAAAAGGTTCAGAAGGACAACTGTCTTTAGTGAAAACAGCGGGAACATCGTAATGAACATATTTTATGTGAGACAGTGAAGCCCGGATTTCATTCATGCTTTGCGATACCCCGGTTGATGTAATAGCCATAAAACTAAATGTAATCAGCAAAAATTGTATCATTTTTTCAGTCGCGTAAAAATTGGTCCAATAAAAGGCACTCGGTATAAACCATTGGCCCAATGCGAGTCTTTACAATCCAAAGCATGTTTGTTCTGATAGACAACCTCAAAACGAAAATTATTCCCCTCTCTATTGCAAATTACTATTCCCTTAATAACGCACCGCTTAAATTCTTCCAGCGGATTGGCGAACTTTTTAGCATACCAACTGATTTCAACTGTCGTCCAAAACTCGTCTTTAAACCGATTGTATTTAATGGTCCCTACGATAGGATAATTTCTCTGCCCGGTATTCTTCGAATAGGTACTGATAATCTTCTTTGATTCTTTCAGAATAAAGGTTTCGATTTGCTGATAAAGGTGGTTGTAAAATTTTAAATCTATCTGGTTAGACATACTTTTTTGTTCAATGATAATTCAGGATGAAGTTTTAATGAAAATAGAAAAAATTATGATTCTGGGTTTCTACCGGATTTTTGCCTGACTAAACCTCAGTTTGCAAGTCAATACTTGTAAAGTTTGTGCATCTGCATCTTCCCGGTTGTAGTTCAGTGATGTTGTTAGGGAGCAATAATTTAAGCACCTATGTAGATTGTTTTACCTTTAAAAGTCTCGTTAAGCAACTCGGCAGGAAACGAAAGAAAATGCTCTTGGGTTGAATGTCTATATAAACACAGAGCGGTCCAAAGTGTTGTTCCTAAAGAACACCTTGTGTTTTCCCCTCGTTTATCAGTTGTTCTGCCCGGTCACATACACTTTTAATAAAGCTGTCAGAGAGTTTGATATCAACCTTTGGTTTGTCGCTTATAATCTTTGGTTAATTACGTTTGGGTGGCTTTGGAAAGCTCCCTTTATTGGGAAATGAATTTGCCAACTCCGATGCAATATGAAGAATCATATTATCAGCTTCTTTGCTGGTTATGAAACCTTCCTCATAGTAAGAAATAACTCCCTTTGCATTAACCTTGGAACAAAGGATTTCAATTTGTTTTTCATTGAATTGATAAAACGAGAAATTTTTTAACACCTCTAATACACGATTTTTAATCTGTTCCATTCTTAATGTATTGAGCGAAGATTAAAAACAATTTCTAAAATGAAAGGACTTGCTTGCGTAAAATGGAATACAGATTTATTTCACGGAAAATAGTTTGACTCTTTGAGTCAGTAGATGTTTTCAGATAAGCACTTGCAAAGTTTTGGAATCTGCCTTCCCGAAAAAATATTTGTCGAGGACCTGTTGGAATACCGTATGCGTTTCCGGTACGGAATTGAATAACGTCATCGAAGACTGCAATTTCATATCATCCGGACTTCCGAAAATTTCGCGCGCGGTTAGATTTTCTATTTTTAAAAGAGCTTCCGAAATTTCAATTAGCCTTTTCCCCAACACCGGATGAGCAAGATACTTTTCTGCTTCTTCTAAATCCCGGATAGCATAAAACCGGGAAAACTCGCTGAACCCAAGCCCCGCAATTTGAGGGAAAATAAACCACATCCAATGCGATTGTTTTTCTCCGTTTTTAATTTCCGTTAAGGCCTCTTGCCAGGTACTTTCCTGGGCTTTCAGAAAGCGGTTTAGTTCAGAAGATGGCGACATAGGGCATTTGAATTTTCATTGAACGATTAAATTTTATGAGAAACACAAAGTAAAAATGTAATAGAAATACACTTGAAAAAGAGGGTTCTAGGGGGTATGTAACAGCAAAAAATATACGAAGCAAAATAGCATGAATATACTATAAACAACCACCAGCTTAAAGATTTGAACTTGGGTTTGTATACGGATGTAAACGAACGTAGACATCCGTTTGCGTCCGTATACGTTTATTTACGTTCGTATTCATGCGTATACGCGTAAACTCCATATGCAGTATATTTTTTGACCGCAGAATTTCTGAAGCAAGAATTATTTTCAGAAAAGGGCAAAGTTTCGCTTTAAAGTGAAACGTATACTTTGTGATTACTGAAATACAGAACCTTTGTTTCCTGGCTTTAATAAACAATACCTGATTCAGGATTGTAGCTGATGTTTTATTTTCATTCATTCTTTTATTCAAACAAAGATTTATGAATGATAACCGTTTTACCCGAAAGAAATTATACGAATTGGTGTGGTCAACACCACTTACAACACTCGAAAAAATATATGATATCCCGGCCAACGAAATCCGCAGTATTTGTAAACGGCATGAAATACCTTTGCCTAAATCAGGCCACTGGATGAAAGTGAAATTCGGTTTAGAAGTAAAGCGCGACCCATTACCTGATAACCCGAATGCAGAGCAAAACATTGTCCTGCGAAAAGAAGAGAAGCAACAGAAACAAAAAGAGAAGCCCGCTACTCCAGCAAAGCAAGAGGTTTTGCAAAAAGAAATCGTATTACCGGATGAAGAACAACCTAAGAAGCAGGAAATTATGGTAGTCCCCGAAAGGTTGGCCAATCCTGACCCGTTGATTGAACTGACGAAAAAGGTCCTTACGATCCGGGAAAGTAGAAACTGGGATGCGCTTAATACTGTTACAGCAAATAAGGCGCTCAATATCCGGGTTTCATCCGGCTTAATACCACGGTCGCTGCGCCTGATGGATACTATCCTTAAAATTTTTCGAAGCCGTGGATATAAAATACGCACAGAGCATTCGAAAACCCTGTTGACTATCGGAGAGACTGAAATGGAAATCAGTCTTCGAGAGAAGCAAAAACGCGAACTGATAAAAGGAAAATATTCCTGGCAAACTGCGGAATATCACCCAAGCGGTCTCCTGGTTTTTCAGGCGCGAGTTTCTTACCGGGTTACTGAGTGGACGGAAGGCAAATCCAGTCTCGAAAATCAATTGTCAAAAATCATCACCAGTCTAGAATCCAAAGCCCGGGCTGAACAGGAGTATATGCAAAGCTTGCGGATACATTGGGCAAAAATGGAGAAAGAGCAACAAACCAAAGCAGAAATAAAAAAAAGAAAGACGGATGAGCTTGAGGCATTCCGGGAATTGTTCAAAGAAGTTGAAAGGTACCGGCAGGCAAAAGTAATTCGTGACTATGCCGATGAATTGGAAAAAGATATAGCACAAAGTTCCGCACCGGAAGAAATAGTAAATAAAATAGAATGGATAAGAAAAAAAGCTGACTGGTTCGATCCTTTCATCAATGCACCGGATGAGTTACTTGATGGATTTAATAAAGATGAGATTATGAAGGCTTGAAATTGCTACCGGTTGCCGACCACTTTCAGTAAGGCATCATCCGTATCCTTATGCATAAAATTCCCTTGATACACTGCGGTAGTCAACATGGATTTATGCCGGTAGAGTTTTTGCAGCAGGGGAATCGGAATTTTATCACCGGCCAGATTTCCGAAAGTATGTCTTGAAATATGCGTAGAGAGATTCTTGTCAATCCCGGCTTCTTTCGCCACCTTCTTCAACTTTTTATTGATCTTCGAAATCGCTGAATTTATTTTTCGTTGTAAATCCTCCGGGTCTTCCGGGTCGACATCGTGTAAATAGGGGAGGACGTAACCGGTCGGTGCCTCTTTCCCGGTTTTGTATTTTGCCAGAATTTCTTTTGCCTTCACCGGTACCGGTATACTGACGCTGGCATTTGTTTTCCCCATTTGATAATGCAATCGTCCCCCCTGAATTTCTGACCAGGTCAGTTGCAGTAAATCACTGATGCGCACACCGGCAAAATTAAAAGAGAGAAGAAACGCATTGCGCGCATGCCAGAATTCAGAACCTTCTTCCAGAGTTACATTTTCCAGTTCATTGAGTTCAGACTGATCCAGCCCTACTTTATGCGTTTCTACCTGCTTAACCTGAATTTTATCCTTGTCTCCAAATGGGTAGATATCCCGGCTTATTATCTCTTCCCGGATAGCCCGGTTAAAAATGGTGCGGACCATCAGCAAGTGGTTGTTGACTGTCTTTTCGCTCATCTTCTTTTTCTTTTTTCCTTTAATTGGTTTGGACCGCAGATAGGTGATAAAATTATTCAGGAAGGCTACATTGATTTCATGAAAATAGAGGGGACGCTCTTTGTTGAAGGCGATAATATTTTTCAATCGCGACTGGTCTGACTTGGCCACATTGATTTTACCTTCTTTCAAAACACCATCCAGGTACGCGGTAGCAAACTCGGTAAACGAGACTGCTTTGTTATTCCGCTTGATTTTTTTTGTGAGCTGTTCAATCGTAAATTCCTGCTGGTAGCCCTCCATATCCATCAAGTGTCTTTCCGCAGCGACGTATTGTTGTTCCATCAAAAAATTCAACCTCCGGTGGTTCTTTACCGTTGGCTTAACCATCTCTGTTTTTGCATCCCAGTCATCGGGATGAATGGCGTGCTTGATGAAGAAATACTTGATTTTCCGGTCCTTGATTAAACGCACTCCCAGAGGGGACTTCCCGTTTTTTAATATTTTAGAGTCGTAAATCAGCTTTTTAACATTTGCCATATGCCTGTTTTTCATTGGCAAATATACAAATCCTGGTTTAAACATAGTTTAAACATTTTGCGACCTAAAATGAATACAACTAAATTTTAACGACCATTTTTATATTGATAATCAATAAAATATGTTTTTTAAAGTTCATCAAAATTCGCTAAAGTCCTTAGTGGCTTGGGCTCATAACCCAAAGGTCGTAGGTTCGAGTCCTACCCCCGCAACTACAAGGGACTCATTTTGAATTTTCAAATTGAGTCCCTTTATTTTTTGCTCGCAATACACGGATTTTGAAGCAATTAACTCGAATACTTTATTGATTCGATTGGTTCGATAACAGTCATTTTTTCGGTCTATGACTAACCCTTCTGGAAACATGAGTTTTTGAACTGTCCTTTTAATGCTAAGAGAGCCTGAAACCCAAGCCTGTTGTAGGTTCTGTATAAACTTCAATATTTTTTTTATTTCTTTCTCTTGGTTCGATAATTTAACTCCTGTTTTATTCAAATTAACCAGTATCTCGTTTTTCGTCATCTCCAAATTCTGTATAGCTACGTCATAAACGTCTTTCTCAATTTCCTTTAATGCCCAGCGGATACGGACGGTCTTTAGATTATCCTCAACCTTAGATAAATCTTGGTTTAACCTATTCTCATCAACAATAGAGCTATCGAAATATGCGGAAACCAGTTTATCGATTTGCAGTCTTAATATATCCAAATCATCACTTTTTAATTCAAAGTAATTCAACAGATTCTCAAAATAATTATGAACCCCTTTATCCTTAGAACGCGGAGTGGTATTTGCATTACAATTACCGCCCTTACAATAGTTGCACTTGTAATATGCCAAACTATATTCCCGCCCGTCCTTTTTGTTACGCTTTTTGCGGTAGTAGGGAACCAGCAAGTGCTGTTCGCACACAGGGCATAATATTACGTTAGCTAAACAATGGTCTGGATGCTCTTTTTCCTGTTTATAGCCAGACTTGAATTTTCCTGTTAATGTTTGCACCGCCATGAAATCATCCACCGTAACCATCTTTTCCCACTTGCCTGCAACTGGCTCGTTCAGCATTTTGTTGCAGTTTATGCCGCAATAGAAAGGATTACGCCACATGCCCGACAACTTCTGTTTACTTATGTTTAAACCCGATGCAGATAACTTTGAAATAATAACGTAGTCCCTTACACCCAATAGCTTCCATTTCCAAGCCTGTTTAAGCAATATCCCAACCTCGTTTAGCTTAATTATCTGCTCATCCGAATAGTTATTCTTTGTCCGTTTGCCACTTCTGGTATATCCTATTGGAACATTGCCCAACCAGTAACCATCTTGAAGGAAAGCTATCAAACTTGGCTTTGTTGATTTTAAACGGGAAATATTTTCTTTTCGTGCTTCAAGCAGTTTCTCGTAAATCCTGATACGTCCATCTTCTGTTTCGGTGCTTATTCCAGACTGGGTTTCTATTAGATGAACACCATAATGCTCCACAAGGTTCTCTACGATACTGATTGACTTTACGGTGCGCGAGAATCTGCTAATGATATAAACCAGAATAGCATGAGGTTTATGCTTAGCCTTTTTAATACGGTCAATCAATCTTGAAAATTCCTCGCGAGAGAAATCGTTCTTCGCACTCTCGTAAGTATGACCAAACTCGCCATCATCGGGAATAATATAACCTTGTTCGGCTGCATACTTTTTAGCTGCCTTTTTCTGTTCGGCAAGAGAACGATTGGAAAACTGATCTTTACTACTTACGCGGGTGTATATCCAGACGATATTGTTTTTTGTAACATTTGGAATATGCTTAGACATTTGTTGCTGAAAAAATGCCAGTTGCGTTTTGTTCATGTTGTGGTAATTATATTTTGATGTTTTTAATACTCTTATCGGGATGTTCAATCATTTCAAAAAGTGAAAGTGCCAATTCGTAGAAAGTATTTGCAACAACATCCAGTTCTTCATCATTCAAATTTTTATACTTTTTGAATTTCCGTAGTTCAGATTTGCTGATTTTGGTTTGCTCTGGTTCAATAAAATCGTCATACGCTTTTTTTGCTAAATCTTTCTTTAAGGGGAGCATTTGATTTCAACTGCGCTTCCCCTCTCGTCATGAGTCAGGTTTACAGTGAGAACAGTGCTGATACTATTAAAAATGTGTTTATTTCTTAGCTGCCTTTCCATATACGGTTCGTTTAATTGAAACCTTTTTATCATCCCTTATTATTATTTCTAAGTTTTGGTAAGGGAACTCATGCAGCGTTTTTTCAATATTTACTTGCATTGAAGCAATATTTTCTTCCTTGATAACTTCGTAAGATTCTTTACCATAAATGATATTCGTGCCGCTGATTTCTTTCGCAAATTGCTCCATTGCGGCATTGAATATTTCATTAGAATCATTGCCAGTTATAAACCCCTTAGTTAGCTGCGGGGCGTTTCCCATTTGAGGAATTTGACGGAGGAAATCCCAATAATTTATGTAAGTAAAGTGCATCTTGAATACATCCTCATACATATCTAATCTTTCTGTTACGCTTAAATGAAGAAGGTCAAAAAATGGAATGAACTTTACTTCCTCTGATAACATAAAGCCTACGTTACGCCTGTATTTCAATCCTATAAACAACATCAAATCCATAAGTGTAAGCCCAAGCATTTCATTTACTTTACCTACTCCGTTTTCTTTAATATAATCAAGAACCATCTTATGCGTTTCTTCCCCGAATGCTTTATCAATTACGGGCTTCATGTAATCGATTAGTTTGATGGCTGATTTGGTAGTAGTAAAGAGATTGATGTCAAGAACTCCGAAAAGCCCGTTCTTTATCACAAGTAGCGCCTCCCGCTCCAAACCGAACTTCCGACAACGCTCTAATGTTTTTAACCACATAAACTCAACGATACTTGGACGAACCCATTTTCGTTTACCATCGGCTTCCGCATCAGTTGGCGCAAGAGTCAATCCAAGTTTCTTGTAATAATCGTAAGCGCTTGAAGAAAAGCCACACTCTTTTAGGGTAAAGCATTCCTTTCTTATCTCTAATCGAAAGTCAATTAACTCTTTGATGGCATCTTCATTCATTAAATTTTCAAGCGCGCGGGTATTCAGTATAGAATGTTTCATAATAGATTTTTAGAAGTGCTGTTCAAGCACGTTAAAATTTTATACAGCAAACTTAATTAAATCTATATTTATCATAGCATTTGGATAAATATATTTTTTCAGTAGTTTTGCATTAAACTAAATCTGTATGGCATTACAACAACGAGTTTGCCTTGAATCGGGGCAAGAATTCTATCCTAAGAGAAGTAATCAAGTATTTGCGACAGCTAAAGCAAGAAATGACTATTACAACAAACTTGCATTTCAGGAGCGAAAGAAAAAAGAAGCCATGAGCAAGTCGCTGGACAAAAACCGCAAAATCATTACACAGATTTTGGGCACTTCCACAGTAGCCACCAAAACAAAAGAATTCTTGCTTGGTGCTGGTTTCGACTTCTCCATAATGACACACGCCCGCATCTTGGATAATGGTTCCAATCTGGTGGGCATATATGATGTAGCTTATTACAAACTTCCAGATGGAGAATATAAATTATTGCGGCTATGACAGATTGTGTGGAATGTGCCGATTTACGTCTGGATGTAGATATACCAGCCGAGTTAAACTCTTTGCGGCAAAAGAACAGTAACCTTAAAACAGGGGTAATTGTCTTTGCGGTAATAGCAGGCGTTATAACGGGCTTATGGCTTCTCGACAAGCATTTACAAAATACTCGTATTCAACCATCATTAAATAAAAAATCATGACACCAAAAGAAATCGAAAATACTAAGCGCGAAATTGAATCTGCCGCAAAGACAGTAGTAAAGCACCCAGTAGTAAAAGTTGCTTTAGTGGCTGGCGGTGCAGTAGTTTTGTGCTACGCCTCCATTTTTGTGATGAACCTTATTGCAAAAATGGCTACATCGTATAACGGCATGAACAAATCCATAAAGGGATGATAAAGAAAGTAGCGATTTACGTCAGAGTATCCACACAGGAGCAAACCAACGAGAACCAGATACTTCGTTTAGTGGAGTTTGCGCAAAGTAAGGAGTGGCAGCATGATATTTATAGGGAAGTAATGAGCAGCCGAAAGACACGACCTGTAAAGCAGGAATTACTGGCGAAGTTACGGGCGGGTGATTACGATGCTGTTGTGGTATATAAACTTGACCGCTGGGCGAGAAGTTCCACAGAGTTGATTTTGGAAACAAAAGAACTACTCGAAAAGAACATCGCATTTATATCGGTAAGCGATAACCTTGACTTTTCTACTGCGACTGGCAAACTGCATTTCCAGATACTTAGCGCCTTTGCGGAATTTGAACGTGAACTGATTCGCGAAAGAACGATGGAAGGTTTGCGGAGGGCTAAAAGTCAAGGCAAGCAGATGGGCAGACCGAAAGGACGCAAGGACAGTAAAAAAAGAAGAACCAGCGGTTATATCCTCCGCGAAGCGGGTAAGAGAAAAAAGGTGGACGAGCAGGCTGGCGTAAACAAGCCAGTTGCGGACTACATTTTTACCCGAACTAAATAATACTCCCCCAAATAAGTTAGGTGTCAGAAATACATCCGTTTTACGCACTAACCTCCCCTGTTATTAGCTACATAAATAAACGGACGATTATTTGGTAGGTGGTTTAACTGCTAAACAGATTTCGGAACTGGCGGCACTGCTGGTGTGTTGGTATCAGCCATCAGCTTTTTGAGTTCGGCATCCCAGATGATTAGGTCTGAATGTAAAATGCTTTGAACAGCACTTCTAAGTTTTACGAGTTGGTGGGTTTGGTAAATGTAGTGGCGGTCTTTCCAGAAAATCACTTGCTTACTTTTCCGAAGGTGAATGAATTCATTCCTTTGCTTGGCTTCATTTTTAGCGGCAGTCATTACAGTATCTTCGACAACCTGTAACCTATAAGTAACCAACCAAACTTTATCGCCTTTGTTCAGTTGGTTAAAAAATTCTTCATCTGGCATTAGCAGATGTTATCGTGAACGAAATAGCTATCTACTTTAAAAACGGTGGTTTCCATCGGCTGCTTTTGCATGTAAGCATCAATTTCTTCTTTCGCTTTTTCAGGTGTGCTGTGAGCGATGCCTGTCAGTAACTTCCATCCCATCGGAATAATGTAAAGGTCATCCTTTAGGCGTGAAACATCTTCTCCCGATGTAAGTTTTACAACGAATTTTTCTTGCATAGTAAATTGTTTGGTGAAGTGCTAAGATATATCTGGATGCACTTAACTAATCTGCGTGTTGCAAAAATTTAGTGAAAATATTAGCAGAGGAAAAGTTGGTGAACGCTTTACTTTTTTGTAAGTAATGGCACTCCACTTTGAGTGATATGCTTCTCTGTTTACTCGCTCTTGTTTGAACTTCCCTACCTTCTCTCTATATTGCAACGTAAATCAAAAACAACAGCATGAAATAACAGAGGTTAATCGCTAATCCAAAAATATATAGCGTTGCTATATTCTCTACTAAGACGAAACGCCAGAAGTCAAAAGATAGAAAAGAGTATAGAGGACGCCCCAATCGGGGTGCTTCTCATTTACTTATTCTATCTGGGGACTGGCGTTCCTGTCTTAGATGAGTGGTGGGTTTGCACCCTTTGTTTTTGTGTTGAGCCACGAAAACATGATACAATGAAAAATCTATTTTCTGTTGCGCTGCTCACTATCGCATTAAGTAGCTGTAACAATCAACCGAAAGAAAAATCAGCGGAAGAATTAAAGCACGAACTTCTTTTGCAGGAGTGGCAAAATCCAAAGACATACCTCGTTGTCGCTACTGTATTTACTAACAAGAATGAAGTTAAAGTAAGCGAAGAAAGTTTTTTACATGATGCCGAATATGCCGATGATGGTTACATCGTAAGCGGCACTGTGAAGAATACAGCATCCTTAGCAGCGTTCAAAAATTTAGTCTTTGAAATAAGTTACAAAGGTGAAGATGGAAGTGAGATTCTGTCTGAAAATTTTACACTTCAAAAAACTGCCCAGCCAAATTCAAGTTTAGATTATGAATTTAAGGTTCATCCACCAGAGGGAACAAATAACTACATCGTTTCAATCTCAAATGCTTCATCAGTAAACCAATAAAATAAACAACATGAAAAGAATAATTATCGCTTTCGCATTAACCACATTTTTCATTGCCAGCTATGCACAAGATACTGCATCGGCTGTTTCTGCGGTGGCATCTAACGGAGAATGGATAGACAAAAAATTTGAGAAATGTCTTAAATCATCAGATGCCGTAAGTTGCGGATGGGAAGCATTGAACTCATGGGATGAAGTAGTAGAAGGAAATTACACGGCAGTTATTTCAGCCATGTCCGAGCCAGATAAATCGGCAATGATTGCCGACCAAGCCAGTTGGAATAAATTTAAAGATGCGCACTTTAAACAAGTAGATAAACTGGACGCAAGTTATTTTGGGAAGGAAACCATACTGGATGAAAAAATTGACTTTCTAACTCAACGGGCTTTGTTTCTTTTTGCGCTACACGATTTACTGAAATAGCTCGAAACTATTTCCTCTCTTTAAACTTTATTACCCGTTCGAGATATTCTTCTATTGTTTCGCCTTCGAGCAGGGGGAATGTTTCAAACGCATTAACTACGCTGTCAATTAAATTTCCATAGCGTTCAAAAGTTTCTTTCAGCAATTTTTCATCACCTGTTTCCCAATACAGTCCTTCGTCTTGTAATTCAAATTGTCCGAAATATTTTTTGCTGATGTGTTTCAATACACCGATAACAAGCATGTGTGTTTGCATACCTGCATATTGCGTTTTTACCGAGAGCATGTGTAAATATTCCTTCTCGGTTTTTGTAGTGGCAGTGCCGTAAAATTGCAGATGAACAGGGCTGCTCAATTTGCCGTTGCTCAAAAAGCAAAGCCATACTGGTTCGCATTCGGGAGGTGAAAAACTGATACCATAAATTTTGCCGTTGTGTCTTGCTTTTGTAAAACCCGCTTCGGGCAATTCCGTTTCGTAAACATGATATTTCCACTTGTAGATACGGGCAATATCTTCCACCTCGTCCACCATTTCTTGCAACGATGCGCCATTTTTGAAACTACCACTGTAATGAAAACTTAAACCCATTTTTAGTGTGATGAATGTTCTGCCGTGTTTATGCGGACAATAAAAGCAAGTCGTCCTCTATCAAATAAAAACGATAGAGAGAAATTCATTTCCTTACCGTAATCCCAGTGGCGACCTTGCCATGTTTTGTTTCTAATTTCATCTTCCTCTGCATCGGCAAACTCTTCTTTAAATTGACAATCTGCTCCAAACAACTTTGCTGCTTTATTTACAACCGCTCGAATTTCATCGAAGAATGTAAATACAGAAAAATTGCGTGGGTTATTGGTTAGAACTATGTTTCCGTTGTAGCCGTCAGATGGTTTTTGCAGACGATTAAAGTAGCCGAGAAATCTGTTTTGTGTTTTTAAGATGTCATATTTTTCTCCTGCTTTAATGTCGGGCATTCGGTCTAATACCATACCGTTCTTATACTGCTGAATAAATAACTCCCAGAATTTTTCTGATGATGGTTCAGTAGTATCACCAATGATGTTTATGGAATCCATGAACTCCTCCATACTATAAACCTGTGTGTCAGATTTGAAAAGATTATAAAGCGCCTTCGCTTTTGTAATCATTCCCTTCTCTTGTGTAACGAGAATATCGCAATGCCCACCGAAAAAAACATGCTGTGCATCATGTAGTGTGTTGCTGAATCGTGCCTTCTTATTCTTCTCATTATCCAGCCCAAGAATATTCAACGATAGATAAGCAGTTGTAAATTTTTTGTAGAAAGTTTTCTCCTCGCTTTGGTTTGCTACGGTTTGCTCGACAAGTTCCATAAAGGTTTTGCCAACAGGAGTTTCTTTAAAGTCATGGTCAAAACTTAATTCAGTAATATCTAAATCGTATTGCGCCAATGGCAAAGTTTCTTGTATGGTTCTCCTCATATCACGATAAGTATCGCTCCCTTTACTCATCCAGTTATTGTAAAAGCCCGAAAACTTGCCGAGCATATCATTCACTGAAATGCCATCTTTTGAATTGGGAAAAAACATTTCCAGCATTTTTCTCGAAGCCTCTGGCAACGTATCAAAATCTGGTAAGCCGAAATCCATTTTCTTATTCAGCATATCTGCTATCTGCGGATTTTCTGATAGCAGTTCAGGGTCATTCAACACTTTTAGTGAATCCTGAATGTTTCCATAGTATTCATGGTTTACATCTTCGTTAAACGCTTCAACTGGGGTGTATCGGTAACAGGTAACTCTATGCTCACTATCCTTGTCCAATCGGATGTAATTATCATTCACTAATTCTTCCATGAATGCTAAATCATCATACTTGTTATTGCTTGTATCTCTTAGTAAATCGAGAAGGTGTGGAGTGGAATAACAGTAAAGGAAGTTTTCTTTATGTTTTACAACAGAATCCTTAAAACGTATTACTGCCGCATCTTGGCTTGTGCGGAGTTCGTTTAAAACATTTGTATCAAGATATACGCGGAGCATTTCGACTTGCCGTTTTTACTTTCTTGGTGTTACAAGCATTCCCGCAATTTTTTGAATCCCCATCAGATTCAGCTTATCAATGTTTGTTGGATTTATCTTGGCTATATGCTCTTTTAATAGGTGGTCGAGTTCTTCTACAAAAACATATTCAAAAAGCAATGCTTCGTGGATGAATTTATGCGGGTATCTTCTTTGCAAGCACAACTCGAAATGATGTTTCGTTTTGTTCTCTGCGCCTACTATCGCTTCCATTACATCCTTACCAGATAGATAATGAAGAAAGGGCGTTTGAATTAAAGCATCGCCTATGAGAATTTCTTTAATTCGGTCAAGGTCATTCTTTTTAATAGCATCTATCAAGTCGGGGGCAGTTGCCTTTAGGGTGTTTTCCTCAATCGAATCATTCAACGTTTGTGCTAACTTCAATATGTCATTAAATCTCTTGTCTTCATCTCGAATCATAGTTCCGTGATACGAGAACCGTTCATCATAGCGGCTTATTTTTACGCTTGCTTCCATTCCTGCACTGATTTGAGCCATCAATTCTTCTGACAGTTTAAAATCATAAAGACCACTTCTTTCAACGTTAAGCAGAATGCCTATTAAAGTTGGGTAGGATTGTATCGCAAATTCTCCACCTCTCATCTTGTCAATAGTTTCATCCAGACACTTATGATAAGTTCCATCATCAAGAAGTAATCCTTGATTTAATTGGTTTACGAGATATTGCTCTCTTGATACTTTTTGTTTTTCAACTTCCGCTTGTAATTCAATGAGTTCTTTCTCAAAACATTCTTTATCTAAAGAGCCAGTGTGTATGTAATCGCTTATTGACTGGAAGTATTGGAAGAAACGATACCCTTCAATATTCAGATAGTTGTTTTTAAATTCCTTAATGAATTCTTCTTCTTCTGATTTTTCTTCCACCTTTTTTTCATCGTAAGTTCCTGCTGGTGCTAACATTCTTTCAAGAAGGTCTTCTTGAAGTAACCAGTCAGAGTTCATATCCTTCGTTTTATCCAGATATTCTTTATTCCCCGCCTTCTTATATTCAATAGAGTAGCTAACCAAAAACAATAACAACCTGCAAAGAATATGTTCCCAATCTTCTTTCTTAACTCCTGCAAAACCTTTTACCGCATCATACACCTTCTTAAATAGGTCAAGAATAAACTTCAATGTCCGCAGGTTGGTGTGTTTTCCATTTACAAACGCTGCAACAATCATTGCTTTGTGTTTCAGAATGAATTCAGAATAGTCTTCATCCTCATAACTTTCCAAGAAATCAGGGAACACGGTTTCTAATTCAGGTTTGAATAGAAAAGTGAAGCGAATAAGTTTCTCTTTAATTTTCGGGAACAATGGATTTCCAGTAGCTACTAACTCTTTTTCATCTGCAAGGAGAATAACTTTGAGTTTATCATGTTCAACAAACTGATTGATATATCCTAAAATATCATTGATAGCCTCTGGCTCAATTCTCTCTAAATCGTCAAAGCACAAAACTTTGTTTGACTTAAAGTTGGACATAGCTTCAAAGAACTCTCTCTGGTCATTTTCCTCTATACCACCTGCACCGAGAATGTTACCTGCTCTACTCAAAACAGTTTTAACCAAATAGCCTCCGATTTTTCCTGCCTTGCTTTTTGCAAATCCTTTAAATGGCATTACTTCGAGTGAGAGTTTACTTAGCATCTCTCCCACAGATGAAACACCGAACAGGCTTACATAAACGGGTTCATACATAATCGGTTTGCCTTCCTTGTCCTCACTATGCTTAATCTTCTCAATCTCGCTGATAACCGAGTGTTTCCAGAAATGCGTTTTCCCACTTCCCCATTGTCCGTTAATGAGGATTGCAAAGTCCGTATCCTTTTGATTTAGGTAATCCTTGATAAGCGTTAATAGATTTTGCATAATGATTATCTGTTTATTCTTTCACTCCCCACACCGCATTTATTTTCTCTTTTATTTTTTGCTCAAATAGTGCAATTAGTTTTTTGTTGGCGGCTACTAATTGTTGCTCTTGTTCTATGCGCTCAACTATTTCGTTTTGTTCTTCGATTGTAGGGATTGGAACTGTTGTAGAGATTAAGGAATGAATTGGAAGTTGTGGTTGTGCTGCCCCAGATGTAATTTCTCTAAACTGCTGCTGTATAAATTCAGACTGTATAAGGATGTATAAATATTCAGGAGTTATTTTTTCGGGGTTCGCTCTCAAAAGAAGCATCCCAGAATTGATACGAATATTATTGAATTTTACTTTATCGCTGTAATATGCCATGTTGCCAATCGTTCCTCTGGTAGTCAACACTACATCGCCTCTTTTCAGTTTCCCTTTTCTAAGAATTTCATCCTTTTCCTTTGTTATGAAACTTAATTCATCAAATAGAAATCCATTATCTCGAACATTTTTTGTGCTAAGGAAAAGACAATATCCTTCATCTGAAAAATCTTCTTTTTTAGGATAATTCACACCTCTATCTCCATCAACTATCTCAACATCAGCATTCCCCAACTCCACCATCTCCCACTCGGGTTTAATTACAATAGTTGGCTTGTAGTTTTCTACTACCATTTTTGCACCGTCAATTATTTTTTGGTAGCCCTCTATTTCTTTTACAATCTGCTCTTGTATTTCGAGCGGAGGGAGGGGGATTTCGAGTTCCTTTACAAATGCTAACGAAGCCATTCTAAACTTGCCATCACCTAATTTATAGAAATCGTTGTATAGATTTCTTGCTGTATAAAATAGATATTTAGTGTTTACTTGTTCAGTATCCTTTGGATATAAACCTGCCACGTTTTGATTCGTAGAAGTTTCAAAATCCAAATAACCTGTTTTGCCTATTGTTGCACCGACAAGGGCAATAAGTGTTGTTCCTTTCTGAAAAAGTTTAGCACTTGATTTCTTTAGCCCCAACTCTGTAATAAATGTTTCGGTTGAATTCACGACCTCATTTTTACAGACACCTGAACCTACCCAAGCTACTGTTCCATTTTTCCAATACTCATCAACTTCTTTTGAAGGTGTTCCGCCACTTTTAACCTCACAAACATCTTCCAACTTTACAAAGTCATATATCTGGCTTTCCAACTCCCCTTTTAGAACATACCTATCCCCACTCAACACCACGTCCTTATTCGCCAACACTCTTTCTTTTTCTACCAATAAAGAGATGCTGCTGTATTTTTCTTGCTCAAAAGGTTTGCCTTCGGCAATGCTTTGTTTGTATTCGGTAAATGCTTCGAGTGCCAACGGCAAATCGTTTTTATCAATTTCTCTACGCTGTGCGCCTAAATCAAAACCATCGTTTTCTACTTTTAAAAACAAAATATGATTACTGTGTTTTGCCAATGCTTTATCTAAAAGCAGAATACTTGTTTTTACACCGCTATAAGGGTTAAAGCAACCCGCAGGCAACGATACTACGGCAATAAGCGAATCGTTCACAAGCAATTTGCGCAACAACTTGTAGGCAGTTTGTGTGGTGGCTACAATGCCGTTAGGCACTACTATACCAGCGCGTCCATTGTTGTTCAGGTGTTCGGCAATGTAATCAGTAAACAGCACCTCTGCTTTGTTTGCCTGCACACCAAATTTTTTGTGCGGGCGTATGCCGCCTTTCGGTGTCATAAACGGAGGGTTGGCAAGCACCACATCAAAAGTTTCGTTCCATCTGTCTTCGCTGCTTAGTGTATCGTATTCGTAAATCTGTGGTGTTGTAAAACCATGCAGATACATATTTGCCAGCGAGAGGCGCACCATATCGGGGCTAATGTCGTAACCCACAAAGTTGGTGGCTAATTTTTTGCGTTGGTCGGGCGTTAGTTTATCGCCAGAGCGTTTATCGGTGTTTTGTTTCAGTATGTGTTTGTAGGCACTCAACAAAAATCCGCTCGTTCCGCAGCTGGGGTCTGCAACGGTTTCATTTTTCTGCGGGTTTACGCAAGCCGTCATAAAATCAATAATGTGGCGCGGTGTGCGGAACTGCCCTGCATCGCCTTGACTTCCCATTACGCTCAACAGATACTCAAACGCATCACCTAATTTTTCGCTGTGGCTGTATTCAAACTCGTTGATGTATTTCAAAAATAATTTGAGCGTGGACGGGTCGCGGTAGGGTAGGTAAGCGTTCTTAAAAATATTGCGGAACAGTTCGGGAATGTTCGGATTCGTTTGCAGTTTGTCCAACGCATCGCTATACAGGTCGAGCATGTCTTTTCCGCTCAACGATGGGTCGAACAATTTGCGCCAACCGTATTTTGAATAATCGCCCGTAAAGAATTTTGCTTTGCCTTTAAATTTCTCTACCGCCTCTCTATCCATGTCGTCCATGAACTTGTAAATGAGTGCGAGGGTTATTTGTTCAATCTGGCTTTTTGGGTCTGGCACTTTACCAACCAAAACATCGCGGCAGTCGTCAATATTTTTCTTGGTGATATTATCTAACATACTTATCGTGAAATGCTTTTAAAATACCTACTTCCATAACTGTGGCACAGCCTATACCTTGTTGGTCAATTCTCATAGCTAAATTATATACCCCCCATGCTGCTATTTTCTCATTATCAGCTTTAGGATTATCCAAGAGGTCGTGTAGTTTGATGTCTCGGAATTCACCCAAAAAATTCGTTTCGAGTGCAGCAATTAGTGTTTTAATATCCTGCCCATTCATTGCTAATTAGTTAAATTTTGAAATAGCGATATACGTCTTGACATAAGTAGGTATGTGTTCTCGCATTTTATTATCTACTCTACTAAAATCTTCAATACTGAAAGTTGGGTTGTGATATAGTTCGGTGTAGTCCTGCTGCTCTATCACTTGCCTAACCGTAGCATCTGAAATATAGGCGTAGAAGAAATAGCGCAATGCGTTAATGTCGCGCACTTCTGAAATATCTACGGTAGCAATGAATTTATTGAACTCATCTTCGAGCAAATCGTTCTTGCCTTTTATCGTGTTGTTGTAAAAGATAAGTTCAAGCAATTCGCGCATGGTAATCTTGCGGTCAATCTTCAATGCCTTGCGTAATTTTTCCAGCGTGAAATATTCCTCTGGCTTGTCTAAATATTTTTCGAGTGCTAAACTGGTTGCGTTCTCCATATTGCCCGCTTCTACAAGCGCCACCAGTTCTACATCGTCTTTCATCTTCTGTTCAAACTGCTGAAAAAACATTCTATCTACTTTCATTCCCGCAAGGTCAATCTGCTGTTCGCGCACCATTGCCAGTTTATCTTCATCGGTGTATTCGTAGCCATCGCGTTTCGGCTTTGGAATTACTTCATGCGGAGGAACAACGTCATCACCTTTTTCGTGCAGCGGCAATTTCAATACTTGGTCGTATTGATATTTCTCCTCGAAGTATTCGCACACGGCAAAGAAGTCGAACAGTTTAAAATTTTTCTTCTCCACCGAAATAATTTCTTCTTCTCCCAATTCGTTTTTGAAACGGTGTTCAAATTTGTTGATGCGTGTGCCGCGTCCTTTTATCTGGATGAACTCGGTAGGTGAAAAAATCGGGCGCATCAAAGCGAGATTTAAAATGTTTGGACAATCCCAGCCTGTGGTCATCATTCCCACAGTAACACAAACTCTCGCCTTGCTTGTTTTATATCCTTGCAACACTTCATCACCTTTCGTCCATGCGCTATGACCAAGCAGTTTATCGTTGCTGAAATCAACCGTCATTTGCTGGCTGTTGGTTACACGCGATGTTACCTGCACAGCAAAATCACTTTTGTATCTATTCGGAAAAAGTTTGTCGGCATACTCATTCAGGTATTGCGTTAAACGCGCTGCATGATTCTGGCTTACCGCAAACACTAAACTCTTTCCAAGTTCTCCGCTTATTGGGTCGCGCTGGGCGTTATCCATAAATGTTTTCACCAACACACGGTTTGTTTCCTCCGAAAAGAACTTGCGCTCAAAATGACTTTGCTTGTAAGCAATTTCTTCCAGCACATCTTCCATTTCGGAAGTTGCTACCGTAACCAGCACACTATATCCCTGCTCGGAAAGTAGTTTGGTTGTTACATCGGTTCTGGCATCAACTACCACTGGCTGCACCAAGTAACCATCCGTTGCTCCCTCCGAGAGTGTGTAACGGAAAGTTGGAATACCGCTTTCGCATCCAAATGTAGCGTAGGTGTCAAGCAAAATTCTACGCTCCATTTCACGCGGGTCGTCAATGTTTTCGGTGCTTAAGTTTTTGAGATAATCTTTTGGTGTGGCGGTTAAGCCGAGTTTATAGCCCAGAAAATATTCAAACAGTGCGCGGCTGTTCCCGCCTCCGAGTATGCGGTGCGATTCATCGGAGATAACCAAATCAAAATCGGTGGGAGAGAATTTTGTTTTGTATTTGTTGTTCACCATCAGCGATTGAATAGTGGTAACAACTATATCGGCTTTGCGCCAGTCGTCTTTGTTTTCTTTGTAAACGAGTGTGGTTAGGTCGTTCTTCAAGTAGTTGGTGAAATCCTTTCGCGCTTGTTCTTCCAGTTCTAATCTATCAACAAGGAAAAGTATTCGTCTGGCATTTCCTGTTTTGTAAAACAACTTGATTAGAGCAGCAGCAGTAAGTGTTTTGCCTGTTCCTGTCGCCATTTCAAGCAGAAAGCGTTTCTTGCCTTGTTTTACCGCGTTTTGAATAGCGGCAATGGCATTTACCTGATAGTAGCGGAGGAATCGTAATTTGAGGTTAAAAACAAGTTCCTTACGCTTGGTTTCATCTTTGTATTCTGGAATGTCTTTGTAATTCGGCAACTGGGTAAGCACCACATAATCATCGGCAACAACTTCGCTTACAATTTTGTTCGGTTCGGGCTTATAGGTTTCGTATTGCTTCAACGATTCCATCGTAGGGAAGGCGGAAATCGGTTCTGGATTGCCTTGCTCGGTATTCCAGAGGTAATGTAAGTTGCCATTGCTTAGAATGATATACTTTGTCTTTTGCCCAATGGCATAAGCGCGGGCTTGCTCTTTGCCTGTAAGCGGGTGAATGTTTTCCCTCTTGGCTTCTAAAACAACAATAGGTCTGCCGCTGTTATCGGTCAGTAGAAAATCAATAAAACCATTCTTCGACTTCTCGAAATCATCACCTAAATCTTCGAGTTTGGTTTTTGATTCAAGATGAATATTTGCCTTGCCCTTTTCATTATCGAAAAAGCGCCAGCCCGCATCTTCAAGGAGTTTGTTGATTTTAATTCGGGCGTGGGCTTCTTTGGTGTTCATGGGTGCGCAAAGTAAAAAACTTATTTGGGAGGATTTTTTGAAAGCAGCCAGAAAGTTTCATGCTGGTTATTATCAGATTTGCGGCACAAAAATTATATGCCATGAGTAAAGTTATCGTTACCACCGAAGAAGAACTGGAATTACTTTTAAAGCGCGTTTTAAACGAGGTATTGCAGCCGCTTCTAATCAAAGGAGATTCTGGTATTATAAAATCAGCGAATGAAGTAATGGGAATGAAGGACGCGAGTGCCTTTCTCAATTTATCTACGTCCTCTTTATACAAGCACACTTCATCGAGAACAATTCCGCATTATAAACGCGGTAAGAAAATTTACTTTAAGCGGGAAGAACTTCTGGAATGGCTTTCTCAAAACAAACGAAAGACAACCGATGAATTATTAGTCGAGTGGGAAGAAAAGCAAAGCCAGCGGAGGAAAAAGAGGTAGTGAAAACTTAGTTTTATTGTACACATTTGTTGGCATCTTTTTCCCCTAATTGTAAGAGGTTTAAGTAAACTTCTCTATAAATAGTAGTAATTATGCCTCCTGATACTCGAAATCAAGGTTTTTCTGGTATTGGCAAAACCGCTGGGCGTCAATGATAGCAAGTAAATCATCAACAAATAGGTTCGATAATTCAAGAGGTCTCGCAACACACCGAAACCCTTGTCAGCATTAGCTTTCAAGGGTTTTTTATTTATAGTGATTTGTTTAATGTGAACTTGTGGTATAACATAGGTACAACATCTTTGAAGGTTGTGTTCACGTATGACTGGGGAAGGAACTCCATGGTATTAGTAGCTAAAAGCTAAAAATGGAGTTCTCTATAGATATGATTATAGAGTTCTACTTCTTGTTTAAAGTCTGAAGCTATAACTTACATTTACCTGATATGAAAAGGTATCCGGTAGCTTTTGTTTTACTTATCGTCTGCATCACCGTTAAAGCAGTCAATTCAGATTCTTCCTTATTTCTGATACCTCAACCCAAGAAGATTGAATTGAGAAGCAATACCTACAACTTCAGCAATCCTTATAATGTAACCAGCGTTAATGTCGCGTCCTCTTATTCGCAACAACTGGAAGATGTAATTACAAAAAAGTTCAGAACTAATCCCGCAGCAGCGGTCAATAAAATAAAGCTGATAAAGGCTGATAGTACAGATTTTGACCACCTCATACAAACGGAAAAGTTTTTACCACCTTTTGCTTTAGGCGAAGAAGGTTACATCCTTTCTGTTTCATCTGAAAGCATATTGATTATTGCGAATGGAAATGCGGGAATTTTTTACGGAGTGCAAACGCTGCTTCAATTATTCAATGCCAACGTAAACGGCAGCACCATACCATGTGTGGTGATTTACGATAAACCGGATATGCCTATGCGTGGCTGGCAGGATGATATCAGCCGGGGGCCAATACCTACCATGAGTTTTCTGAAAGAAGAAATACGAAGAATGGCATCGTTTAAGTTAAACACGTTTACTCTTTATACCGAGCATGTGTTTAAACTGCGTAAACATCCCGGCATTGCGCCAGCGGATGGTATTACCGAGGAAGAAGTAAAGGAACTTACAGATTTTGCTGCAAATTATCACGTAGATATCATCGGCAATTTTCAGTCGTTCGGGCATTTCAAAAATATTCTCAAGACACCGGGTTATGAATATCTTGGGGAAAACGAGCATACTATATCGCCAGCTAAGGAAGAGTCGTATAAGTTTCTTGAAGATGTTTATCGCGAAGTAGTACCGGCTTACTCCAACAAATACTTTCACATCAATTGCGATGAAGTAAGCCTTGGTGATGGACCTTCTAAGAGTATGATTGATTCTATTGGCGTAGATGGTGTCTATGCTTACCACATTAACCGAATTGACTCTCTGCTGAAACCGTACCGTAAAAAGATCATGATGTGGGGTGACATTGCGGTGAATAATCCGGAAATTATCAATCGGTTGCCGAAAGATATGATTATAGTTTCGTGGGGTTATGCAGAAATGGAGAGCATGGATGAAGAGATATTGCCCTTTACTAAATCGGGGTTTGAGTTTATAGTGGCACCGGGAGTGAATTGTTGGATGCGAATTTATCCTGACATCGAAAGATCGAGCATTAATATTTATAACTATCTGCGGGATGGGCATAAGAACAAGGCGATTGGTTTTATAAATACCACTTGGGATGACGATGGACAGAACCTGTTTAATAACAATTGGTACAGTTTAGTTTGGGGAGCCGATTGCGGATGGAATGCTCCACCCAACGAACCGGTGAAAGAAAGCGAGGTGATAAGGAAAAGCAGGGTGGCTGCTTTCAACCGGTCGTATAACCGCCTGTATTTTAACACCAACAAAGACATCACTTCGCTTTTGCAAAGTGTATCCGGTTTGAAATACGGTCCGGTAAAAAACTGTCTTTCGAACGGAAGTATCTGGAATGCACTTTTACCTGACTACAATATCGTTTCTGAAAACTTTGAACAGGATAACTTAAACCTGATTAAAACAATTGATAGTCTATATGCCGGGGCAGACAGTCTAAACTCGTTTTTAAAAAGCAATGCACCGGAACTCGCTTCACTACAGTTTGCTCTTCGGCAGGCAAAGCTGGTAGCCAATAAGAATCTGTTAGGCATCAAGCTCAAAAATTACATCAAGAGTGATACTGTAAAGGATATCAGTTATTTCGAAAGAGATTTCAAAATTCTGGCCGACACGATCCGAGAACTAAAGACCGCTTACGGAAAGTTATGGGATATGGAAAACAGAAACTGGTGGCTCGACACCATTTATTCTTACTACGATTCGTTTCCACAAAAGCTGAATGACCTGAAAGGAGTTTGTTTCATCAGGGCTTCGGGTAAGCCGGTGAACGGTAAGCGCGAAATACATTTGCGGTCTGCGTTTAATGATCTACCGGTTTATTACACCACCGATGGATCAATACCCACTGATAGCTCAGCAAAGTATACCCGACCGGTTTATACAGATAGTAACACCCTTATCCGGGCAAGAGTGATTGATAATGACCGGAGGTATGATGTGACGGCTGACAGTTTTGTTTTTCATGAAGGCATAGGGGCGCTTCATCGGCTTAATGGGAAATGGAACACGGATAACCCGGTTTATGCAGCGCACGGTGAACTTGGTTTGTTAGACGGACGCAGAGGAAGCAAATACTTTTTTAACGATGGCCGCTGGCAGGCTTACTTTGGTGGCGATATAGATATTGAACTGGATTTTGGCAAAGTAACTCCCGTATCGAAAATTACCATGGGTTTTGCACAACTGATGCGTTATGGCATATTGTATCCTCAACAGATTGAAGTGAGCACTTCACCGGACGGCAGTAATTATACCTTAATAAAAACAGAAGTAAACACAATTGAGCCAAACACCGAAGCGCGCTCTACACATGATTATATTATTCCTCTCAAAGGAGTTAAGTGCCGCTACCTGAAAATTGTAGCAAAGAATACCAGTGTATTGCCCGAATGGCATTATGCGAAAGGAAAGACCGGATGGCTGTATGCCGATGAGATTATTGTTGAGTGAAAGAATCCCCAAACCCTTAATACAGAGGAGCAATGAATAGTTCCGTTACTTTTTCTTTTCCTGTTTTTTAAAGTAAGCTTTGAACAGAAAATTATGTTTCAACGCCTCCATAAGTGCGGGGAGTTTTTTAGCACTGGCATCAATGTTTACTAAACTGCGTTTTAAGCTGTTGGCAGAAGCGGTATCGTTTATCAAAGTAGAGAGGGTGCCATCACCGGTGTTCACTTTGTTCAATATAACTTTTAATTCTCCTGCCGAAGAGTTGATTTGCTCACCGGCAGTTCTTACTTCTTTTACTGCCTTGCTCAAATCATCTGCCATTACAGTATCTTTTATCAGGGTTCCAAGTAAGCCGTTACCGTTTTTAGCATCTGAAACCACATCGTTTAAATCGGCAGAAATTTGCAGGATGTTATTGCTCACCACGTCAATATTGCCGAGGGTGTGTTTTAACTGCAAGGCGATGGTAGTGTCCATAAGCACCGTATAAAGTGTGCCGCGGCTGTCGGTAATGTTTTGTGTAATTTCTTTCAGATTGGCAGAGATGACCAGAATGTTTTGGTTGGTTTTGTCGAGTGTTCGCAACATTTCATCTGTATTGATAGAAGCCATGCTGATGAGTGTATCTCCTTCCTGTACCAAGTCAATATCCGGTGTTCCGGGGGCAATGTTTAGGAGCTTGTTGCCCATCAGTCCGTCTGTTCCTATGCTTACAGTTGAATTTTTGCGGATTACTTTTTTCAAATCGGCTTCTACCAGCATTTCCACTCGGATGGCAGTGTCGTTTATTATCTCAATTTTTTTTATGGTGCCTACATCTATGCCGGCATAGCGCACGTTGTTTCCTTCTTTCAGCCCGTTTACATTTTCGAAGGTGGCGTAAAGCTTAAAGGTTTTGCTGAACAGATTGCTGTTGCTGCCAATGAAGTACAGTGCCATGATGAGCAGCACCGTACCGGTGATGACAAAAAAGCCAAGGCGGATGTTTTTGATTAATTCTTTGTTCATAGTTTACTGTTTTTAAAAAAGGCATGCACCTTCGGGTCGGTTACTTCAACCAGCTCTTCGAAAGTTCCCTCGGCATAGTTAACTCCGTCAATCATTACCGCCAACCGGTTCGCAGTGAGGCGTGCGCAGTGCATATCGTGCGAAATGATGATGGAGGAGGTATTGTATTTATGCTGCATGGCCAGCATCAGGTTGCTTATTTCTTCGGCTGTAATAGGGTCAAGGCCGGTAGTGGGTTCGTCATACAAAACCAGTTCCGGTTTCAGAATAACCGAGCGCGCCAACCCGATTCTTTTCCGCATACCGCCTGAAAGTTCAGAGGGCATCAGGTTAATGGCGTTTAGTAAACCTACGTTCTCCAGCATCTCTTCCACCAGCCGGTCAACTTCCTGTTTCGATTTGTCTTTACCATGCCTGCGCAAAGAAAATTCGAGATTCTCCTTTACGGTCATGCTGTCGTAAAGTGCACTGCTTTGAAAAACAAAACCGATGCGTGCGCGCATTTCGTCTAACTCCTTTTGCTTCAGTTCCTTTATTTCTTTCCCAAAAACCTTCAGCGAGCCTTCGTCATATTTCAGCAAACCAACTATACATTTAATGAGCACCGATTTGCCGCAGCCCGATTTGCCCAGCACCACTACATTCTCGCCCCTACGGACTGTGAGGTTAAAATCGTTGAGCACATGATTATCGCCAAACGATTTGTAGAGGTGGGTAATCTCAATAATTGGTTCCCCGTATTCGCGGGCTGTGCTTTTTCCTGCAGGAGATGTAACCGGTTCCATCATAAATAGCCAAAGAATTGAGTAATTTGAACAGCTACCAGGTCAATAACAAACACCAGCAGCGAAGCCACCACCACTGATGAGTTGGCAGATTCTCCGACTCCTTCTGTTCCTTTTTTCGAATTATAGCCTTTGTAGCAACCAACTAAACCAATAGCAAAACCAAAGAAGAAAGTTTTGATAAAAGCCGGAACAAAATCGCTGAAGTCGGTGCTTTCGAAAACCTGATTAAAGAACAGTGTTAAACTGATGGCACCGGTAACCTTAACTGCCAGATAAGAGCCGATTAAGGCAATAGCATCGCCCATTACAACAAGTATAGGAATCATAAAAGTGGTGCTGATGATGCGCGAAACCACAATGTATTTGAACGGGTTAGTGCCGCTTACTTCCATGGCATCTATCTGCTCGGTTACTTTCATAGAACCTAACTCGGCACCAATGCTGGAACCTATTTTGCCTGCACAAACCAGCGCAATTATAACCGGTCCTATCTCGCGGATAATACTGATGCCCACCATTGCAGGCAGCCAGGATTCTGCACCAAAGCGGGCCAGCGTGGGGCGCGATTGAAGTGTAAGTACCAAGCCGATGATAAAAGCCGTTAAGCCCACTAGTGGCAGCGACCGGTTGCCTATTTCGTAGCTCTGATGCAAAATTTCTTTGAACTCATAAGGCGGAAACCAAACCTCGCGGAAAAACCTTGTTACAAAACGCGATATCTCGCCAGCTTCATTCAAAAAATCGCGGAAACCTTCGGGTAAAATTGCAACCCAGCCCGGTTCATTTGGTTTTTTTCGGGGCATAGCCGGTTCACTTTTTTTCTCCATAATTGAATTTGAACAAATGTAAGTTATTGCAAAATATCAATAGTGACCGATGTCAAGTTAATACATGACAAAAATCAAAATAAACAAACCGGTTTGGTTTTGGCTTGATTCTATTTTAGGTGCGGTAGAATTTTAAAAGTAGTTTTGTTGATAAAGTTGCGCTTGGTTAGTAATCTGCCATTACAACGGAGCAAAAACACATAAATGAAATTCATACTCACACACTTTATTGCTTTTTGGAACAGTTTCCGCAACAGTTTCCGCTTGTTTAAAAAGCACGATACGCTTACGCTGGGTGCGGCTCTTTCGTATTACACCGGTTTTTCACTTATCCCCATTATTGTAATAGTGCTTTCGATTGCGGGCACATTGGTAGGTTCACAAACCGTAGAGAGTGAAATAAAAATACTGCTTGAAAATTTTTTAGGAGAGCATGGTGCCAAGGAACTGGAAGACATTATTAAAGTAACCTGCCTGCACATAATAAGTTTGCCACCGGTATTGCTGTTTTTCTCTTGCTTTTCGGAGCTACCAGTGTTTTCGCTCAGATTCATTCTTCGCTCAATCTTATCTGGAACGTAAAAGGGAATGTGAAGCAGCCCATTCTGCGCTTCTTTATGCAGCGGATGTTTTCACTCGCCATGATTGTTTCACTTTCGTTCCTGCTGCTGGTTTCGTTTATTGTTCATACAGCACTGGCTGTGTTTTCCAATTACCTCAATTCGCATTTGCCCGATACATCGGTGTTTATTTTGCGCACTTCAGAGTTTCTCATTTCGTATGGCTTTACTACCCTGCTGTTTGCTATGCTTTATAAATACATGAGCGATGCGCAGCCCAAATGGCGTATTGTGTTTCCTGGTGCTTTGTTTACCGCGGTGTTGTTCATGTTGGGCAAGTACCTGATGAGCATTTATCTTACCAACTTTAACATTGACAGTAATTATGGTGCTGCCGGTGCCATGGTGCTGTTGCTCATCTGGGTATTTTACTCTTCACAGATTATTTTTTTTGGTGCCGAGTTTACCCACGCCTTAGCCGCTGAACACGGTTACCCCATTGACCCTGATGCCGTGCGCACCGATGCCGATAAGGGAATGGTGCATACGCATGCACTGAAAGGGAATTCCTGATTTTCTTACCGAGCGAAAAATTTCTTCGCATCTGCTATCATCTGGTTTTTGGGCAATTGAACAGCGGCTTGTTTGTTTACTGTATAATTCTACATTTACCCTATAAATAACCGGAATGACTATCAACCACGACAACTGGTCTTACAACGAATTTTTAGCTTTCCTGTTGGTGTATGCAGCAGAAATGAATTATCCCTTATCGAAAGAAGAACTGGCGTTCATTAAAGAAAGAACACAGATAAACGACATAGAAAAAATAAAGGCCACGGTTGATAGCGTGAATGATGTAAGTGCCATAGATATTATTGAAGACTACAGGAAAAAGTATCTGCATTCAAAGGAAAAGGAAGATCAGGCAAAAGCCGATTTACAGAACCTGCTTAAAACACCCGGCATACACAGCCAACTGGAAAAAGCCGGAGTGCATATTCTGGAAAAGATTATTTAGGCTAAAAACTTCTTTAATAGTCAATACGCCCCTCTCCGAAAATATAATGCACCCCTGCCGTAATTCCCGCGCGGAAATTGTAGCTTTTCTGGTAACTCGGGTCGTTCTTGCTGAACCAGTTTTTTAATACAGCACCGTTTATATCATACAATCCTCCGTAAATAGTAATGCCCGCATTGAAGTATAAATTGTCCGTGGCATAAATATCGGCACCGGTTTGAACAACAAGACCTACATCAAAGGTTTGAAATTTTTCTTTTGAGGTATACGCTAATGGTTCGGTCGAGTAAACGTAACCGGCTACCTTAACTTCTTCGCTGGCAGTAAGTCTTATTCCAAACTGCGGACCAAGCATTACGTATGCCTTCGCAACATATCCCTTATTGCTGGTAAATTTTGCCATCACCGGAATCTGAATGTAAGAGAGCTTTACATCGCGCTTTACGTTCACTCTGCCGCCACCAGAGCCGAATGTCCCTTCAGGAATAGTGGCCGGTCCCTGAAAGTTATCTTCATACTTTTGTCCGGTAGCGTTGTATTGCACTTCCATTTGAACGCCCCAGTTCTTATCTCCGTTGTAGCCCAAAACAATTCCTCCATTACCGCCCCAGGTAGGTTTGTAATCCATTTCTGATTGCTTTACTATGGGCGTAGAAAAGGCAGCTAATGTGCCATAGTTATTCTGGTTTAAAATCCACGTAGTATTGAAACTTCCGTTAGCGCCAATATGGAACCCCTCTTGTGCTAGTAATGAAACAGCGATAAACAAAACAAAAACGAGCAGAAAGTTCTTCTTCATATTTTTACTTTATGTTGCGAAGTTCCAAAAAGTTACAGAACTATCAATGAATATACTTTTCCGGCTTAAAAAATATTTGAGCTACCTGGCAAATGCAAAAACAAAGTACTATCTGCATTCTCCCTTTGTTTATCAGTTTTATCTGAATGTGCTTGAGGGAGAGGATGAAACACTGTTTCAGGCTATTCGTTTACTGCGAACAAAATTGAAGAACAGTGATACCGCATTGAAAATTGAAGATTTTGGAACCGGAGACTTGAAGAGTAAAAAGCTAAGTGATATTGAAAGGAAGGTATCTGTGCGTGATAAGTATGGAGTGCTGCTGTACAGATTGGTAAGGTATTTTAAACCAAAGAACGTGCTTGAAATCGGAACTTCTATTGGGTTAAGTTCCTCCTATATGGCGCTGGTAAACTCTGATGTAAGAGTTACTTCGCTCGAAGGTTCACAGGAGCTAGCCGAAACAGCAAAACAGCATCACGCTTTGCTGCAAATAAAAAATGTGGAAGTTGTTACGGGTAATTTCTGTCAAACACTTCCTGCTTCACTTAAACAGTTTCCAACTGTTGATGTAGTATTCTTTGATGGTAACCACTCCCGGCAGGCAACCCTCGATTACTTTTCTCAATGTTTGACAAAAGCAAACGATAACTCTGTGTTTGTGTTAGATGATATTTATTGGAGTGAAGAAATGACCGGGGCATGGGAAGAGATTAAGAGTCACCCGCATATAACACTCACTATTGATTTGTATCAGTTCGGTATTTGCTTTTTCAGGAAGGAGAAGTTAGCTAAGGAAAACTTTGTGTTGTGGTATTGACCGGTTCTACTTTATCAAACCGCTTTGCCTGCCATATTTGTTGTATTGCGAAATGATGGTTTTCGTTATCTCGTAATCGGAATTGTACTTCAGAAACTCAATCGGAAGGTCGCAGAAATCAATAAACTCTTCATAATTTTTCTCCGGCAAATCAATTAACCCGTTTGCGTTGTAGTAGTTGAGCAACTCTTTGAAAATTTTCCGTCTGTCAGCTTCTTTTATCTGTCCTTTTAGTTTTTCCCGTTGCCGTGCATGCCCGCTAAACATTTCATAAAGAGCACTGATAGGGCTGGTAATGACTAAATCCGGTCGGTCTAACTCTTTAGGAGTTAAACCAAGTTTTTTTCTATCCTCTTCAATCTGCTCTAAGGTTTTGGGAGCTTTAATCACCACATCGCGGTTAAGGCCGGTTGACATAGGTTCTATGACGAGGTGCAAAATGTAAATGTCCTTGTTTACAGAATCTGTCACAGAAAATTTAGTGGTGCGGTAACCCGGAAGAAACAGGAAAAGGGTATCGGTTCGGTTAATGGTTGCTTCAAAATAGCCTTTGCTGTCAGTGGCTACTGATGCACTTGATTTGGGATTGATAATACTCACTCCTGAAACTGCACGTTTGGTGTAGCTGTCGGCTATACTGCCTTTTATTCTTACAGTATCGGTTTGAGCGAACGTATTAACAGCAATGAGCAAAAAAGAAAAAACTGAAATGCTTATCGCAATCCTCATGAGGCGAATATAATTAAGTGAACAACTGAGAACAGTAACGCAGACTCTTAACGAATAGTATGGGATTGTTTTTATGTTTCTTTAAGAAAATCCTCAATTGCAGCGTACACTTTTTGTAAATCGTCTGCGGAAATGCAGTAGGGAGGAAGAACATAAACTACATTGCCAAGCGGGCGAAGAACTATTTTTCTATCAATAAAAAACCGATATGCCTTATCTCTTATGTTGTTGAGGTAGCCACTGACTTCATCTGTTTTTAACTCAATGGCAAGAATAGTTCCGCGCTGGCGAATTTCTTTAACCTTAGGATGGTCTTTCAGATTCTCGGCAAATTTTGAATGATGAGATGCAATTCTTGAAATCTTTTCAAGTGTGTTTTCAGATTCAAACAGTTCTAAGCTTGCTATAGCAGCTGCGCAGCCAAGAGGGTTTGCCGTATAACTGTGCCCATGGAAAAACACTTTAGATTTTTCCTCAGAAAGAAATGCATCATAAATTTCCTGTGTGCAGGTTGTAGCAGCAAACGGAAGAAAGCCACCAGTGATACCTTTTGACAGACAAGCGATATCCGGCTTGTTTTTGCAGTAATCTGTTGCCAGAAATTTCCCCGTTCTTCCGAAGCCAGTCATCACCTCATCGGCAATCGAAATGATGTTATTTTTCTTGCAAATAGAAATCAGTTCATCTAAAACCTTTTCGGAATACATCAGCATTCCTGCGCTGCCCAAAATCAGCGGTTCGAAAATAAAGGCTGCAATTTGAGAATTTGAGAATCTGAGAAATTGAGAATTGAGTTGTTCAATTACCTGCGATTCGTTTTCTGAATTTGGCGTATCAATAAACACAACATCAAAAAGTAAATTCTGAAAAGGCTGTGTGAAAACTCCGCGTGCGCTGATGCTCATACTTCCGAAAGTATCGCCATGATACGCATCGCGAAAGCAAACTATCTTCTTGCGGCTTTCTCCTTTGTTACTCCAATACTGAAGTGCCATTTTAATAGCTACTTCAACAGCCGTGCTTCCGTTATCGGAGTAGAAGATTTTTTGATGAAAAGGAATTCGCTGAAGTAATTTTTTAGCAAGTTGCTCAGCCGGTTCATGAGTAAAGCCTGCAAATATTACATGCTCCAGTTTTTTTGCCTGTTCAGCAATGGCATTAGCAATGTATGGATGAGAGTGTCCGTGAATATTCGTCCACCAGCTGGAAACTGCATCTATGTATTGCTCTTCTTTTTCGCTATACAGGTAAGTTCCTTCTCCGCGGACTATGGGAATGATCTCTGCACTTTGCATTTGAGTATATGGATGCCAGACTAAATCATTTCGCAGTTGGCGGTTGGCAGTTGGCAGCAGCTCACTCACAATTCAAAGTGTTGCAGCAAAGATTGTTTCAATTTCTCTGCTTGTGTTCTTACAAACTCTTTATCCAAGTTCCCTGTTTTGTCAATTTCTCCAAGCAATGTGGCTTGTGTAAAGTGCTGAATTATCTCTTCATTATCGAAATAATTTTTCCCATTGAAAACAACTCCTAAAACATCAATGCCCCTCTGTTTTAATGCTTCAATGCTGAGTAAAGTGTGATTGATGCTGCCCAGATAGTTTTTTGAAACAAGAATCACAGATGCTTCCAGATACTTTATCAAATCAATAACAAGGTAATCTCTGCTTAAAGGAACCATTAAGCCACCAGCACCCTCAATCAATAAACGAATTTCGGAAGACGGGACATGAAGGCGGTCGGGAGTAATTTCAACATTCTCTAATTGTGCAGCGTAGTGTGGCGATGATGCGGTTCTTAAAAGGTACGATTCTGGATAGAAATTGGAAACATGATTGGAAACCAGCGATTGGACAATATGCGTATCCGTGTTTTCCAGGTTCCCGCATTGCACCGGTTTCCAGTAATCAGCATGCAAAGCATCGGCAAGTATTGCTGATACAACGGTTTTACCTACTCCGGTGCTGGTTCCTGCAATAAAAATTCTTTTGGGCAACTGACGCATTAAAGCGAGTTTATGGTTTCCACAAGTTTACTTACTTCTTCTTCGGTATTAAAGCTATGCAGACAAATTCTTACGCGCTCTTTCCCTTTAGGCACTGTCGGGTAAAGTATAGGCCGAACATCCAAACCTTTTTCCTGAATTTTTGAAGCAAACTCTTTTACGCTTTTGTTTCCAGAAATTACTACTGACTGAACCGGTGAATCGCTGGTAATGAGCCGGAAGTTTTCTTTTGAAAGCACTTGTTTTTTGAACAGTTCAATCATTGAGAACAGTTTCTTTCGCTTCCCTTCAGCCTCTTTTAGGTACTCATAGGAGCATTTAATGGCCGCTAAAGAATGAAATGGTAATGCAGTGGAGTAAATAAAAGGGCGACAAAAATTGATGAGAAATTCTTTGAGTTCGTTGGAGCAAAGTACTACTGCTCCATGCACGCCTAAAGCTTTACTGAATGTATGAACCCGCGCAAGAATTTTTGAATCAGGAATTTCTTCAGCCACTCTTCCTGTTCCAAACACACCGGTGGCATGTGCTTCATCAATAATTAAACCGGCTTGATACCTTTCACACAACTCACTTATTTTTTTGAGAGGTGCAAAATCACCATCCATAGAATAGATAGATTCAATGACCACATATTTCAGACCGGTTGCAGATTTTAACTTCTCTTCCAGATCCGTCAGATTGTTGTGGGCAAAAGAAACTGAATCCGCTTTGCTGTTTCTTATTCCATCGTGGAACGAAGCGTGAACTAATTCATCGTAAATAATAGTATCACCTCTATATGGAAGCGTGGAAAGCAAACCGTAATTGGCAGCGAAACCGGAGTTGAAAATGAGAGCTGCCTCTGCCTGATGAAATTCTGCCTGTTGCTTCTCTAAAGATTCAGCATACTCACTGTTACCGGAAAGTAACCGCGAACCGGTACTGCCTAAAGACGAACCCTTGTGTCCGTTTATTTCTTCCTGAACTTTTTGGCGCAGGTTTTTATCTCGCGCAAAGCCGAGATAATCGTTAGAGTAGAAGTCAACTAAGTTATTTGTGATTTTAAGGGAGCGAAAGTTGTTTTCATCCCTGCGCTGTTGAAGCTTGGAGAAAATGTAATTGCTAATAGAATTGCTCATGATAAGTTACACAAAGGCACAAAGACAAAAAGCTTAAACAGTAGCAACTTCTTTTTCCTTTTCTGCTTTGAAAGATTCGCGCGGTTTTAAGCCGAGCAAATCAAACATTTCTTTATCGGCATCAATGCCGGGGTTTGGAGTAGTCAGCAGTTTTTCGCCTGTAAAAATTGAATTGGCTCCCGCAAGGAAGCAAAGCGCCTGCTGCTCATAGCTCATTTCGTTTCTTCCCGCACTTAAACGAACCATAGCTTTCGGCATCAGAATTCTTGCAGTCGCAATCATCTTTACCATATCCCATACTTGCACACGTTCCCTGCCTTCCAGTGGAGTTCCTTTTACACTAACTAAAGCATTTACCGGTACGCTCTCCGGATGTTGTTCGCGTGTTGCTAATGTGTGCAATAATTTAATTCTGTCATCATCGTTTTCGCCTAAGCCTATTATTCCTCCGCAACAAACACTCAGGCCTGCCTTTTCTACGTTATCCAATGTCTCTAAACGGTCTTTGTATGTGCGGGTAGAAATAATCTCACTGTAATGCTCATCACTGGTATCGAGGTTGTGATTGTAGGCATATAAACCGGCATCTTTTAAACGTTGCGCTTGTTGCTCGGTCAACATTCCCAGCGTGCAACACACTTCTAAGCCAATGGCATTTACTCCCTTTACCATGTCAATCACTTTGTCGAAATCGGTATTATCACGCACGTTGCGCCAGGCTGCACCCATGCAAAAGCGTGTAGACCCACCATTCTTTGCATCCAGTGCTTTTACGATAACATCTTCATAAGTCATTAACTTTTGTGCTTCAACACCGGTATCATAACGGGCAGCCTGAGGACAGTAAGAGCAATCTTCCGAACAGCCTCCTGTCTTTACAGAAAGCAAGGTGCAAACCTGCACTTCACAAGTGGCATTATTTTTTGCATGTACTACAGCTGCACGGTTGATTAATTCAAGAACAGGTGAAAAATAAATTTCACGGATTTCATCAAGCGTCCAGTTGTTTCTAATTTCTGTATTCATATAATTATTGCTTAGCCCGACAAATATAATTGCGGGATTTAATTACTGCGACAAAAAATCGGCTATGGCGCGATGACCTTCTACGGAGAAATGAATTTCATCGGCAAAAAGATAGAGCGAACTAATGTCGCTTTGCTTTGCGAGGTATTCGGAAGCATCTGAAAATTCGATTGAATCCCTTTTGCAATACTCTTTTGCCAATTGCTGAGGGCTAAAGTCCTTATCTGTTAACTGTGACCGGTAAGGCAGCATAACCACATTGAAATAAATGTTCCTGGTTTTACACAGCGAATCGCAGGTGCTTAAATCATTCATAGCCCGGCTAAAATGTTCATTCTCTTTTTTGTAAAACTGCAAGTCGTAAGTAAAATAACGGTTCGAGTTCTGATAGAAAAACAACTTAATCAGTTTGTAAGTATTGCAGGTGTTTTGCAATAAGCCATTCAATTTGCCGATGATGTTCTGCTTAGCCATTACCGGCAGGTCTTTCGTTTTTGTATTGCCATACACATCGTTCAAACAATAGAAAAGAGTGACTAACTCTGTAGATGAATCACTTTCCAAAACCGTTGAAAGCACGTTCACATAATCGGCAGTTGAATAGCCGATGAGCGAATAGTTGCAGATATTATAGTCTTTAAACTCTTCGGCATAAAGACTCGCAAACGTGGAAGTGTCATCTACACCAACTCCTTCAGTCACCGAATCGCCAATAAAAAGCCATTTCTTTTTCTTTGAGTCATAAGCCGCTTTATTCTTTCTTCTTCCTGTTTCATCAGTAGAAAATGCTTTGCCCCATACAACTCCACTTGCATTTTCCTTTAACCCTGAGGAAGAGAAATATTTATTGTCAACCAGCAGAGCGGAATCAAAACTGCGATTGTAAACTTTATGAAGAATAAAGTAACTGCCGATTTCAATGACAACCAGCACAATGATAACTGTGAGAATATTTATCAGAATCTTCTTCATCCTAAATACTTAGTAGCCACAAAAACAAACACAAATTGCAGAATCATCATGCCATCAAGAACAAAGTAATACCACAATTCTGAAGTTTCTTCTTTAAGCGGGTGTATGCAAAAGATGGAAACAAGCAACGAAAGATTTACCGCCAGCATATTCGTAAGTGATATATCGAAGAAAAAATACTGAACAAGATTGATAAGCAGGAGCGCGAACAGCGTGAGTTGTGCAATCAGTTTTGTGTTCGCTACACCAAACAGGAGCGGCAGGGTTTTCAATCCGTGCACTTCATCGCCCTTCATATCTTTTATCTCAAAAACTAAAGTAAGCGCGAGGACAAAGAGAAACCTGCGCAGGAGAAGAAACACTAACATAGACGGCTCCACGAAACTATTCTCTAACGGAACAATAACCGTAGTAACCGACCACACGATAGCTACAAAAACAGTTTTGAGCAAACCGAAGTCGCGCAGCTTTTTCTTTGTTTTAAGAAAAGGCAGCTCCACAAAACCATACAAGGCTGTAACGGCAGCCAGTATCAGAACAATTATTTTGGTATTGGTGTTGAGGAGCCAAAAGAAACCGGCTGAGGCTAAAAGTGAAAGCAGCAGTATGTTTTTTGAAAGCTGGCTGTTTTCCGCTGCCCATTTACCATGCCCGGTGGAAGGCGCAATTGTTTCGGCATTCCGGAACTTAAGATAGGAATAGGTAAAGATGGTAGCAAAAAACACAAACCAGCAACTGTTGTCGAACTTGATTTCACCTTCTACGGTGAGTTGATTGGTGAATGTAAGCGCCACCGCACATACCCCTATAAAAATGTTGGAATAAAGTAGGAAATCGAGAACGGTGCGGAGTTGTTTCATTTTGCATTAAAATAATAGAACGCTGATTTTCATTATTGTGGTGATAAGAATGATTTGAAATCAGTGTTTATAATGATAATCATGATAATAAGCGTCCTATTGTATCCTTACTCTCTTCAAATTCAAAAGATTTAACCCGTTGGCAGTTAAGCCTTCAATGTTTTTTTGTGAAAAGCGCAGCACCTCATCGTAATACAAAGGAACCACCGGTGCTTCTTCAATAATTATTTTCTCCATTTCATGATAAAGTTCGAAACGCTTTGCATCATCATTTTCAATCAGAGTCTTTTCATACAAGGCATCAAATTGTTTGTTGTTGAAACGCGTGTAGTTAGGAGGGGAGCCGTTCTTGCTGTAGAAAACAGCAAAATAGTTTTCTGCATCCGGGTAATCGGCCAGCCAACTTCCGCGGAAGAATTGCACTTTTCCCTGGCTCATCCACTCGCGGAGAATGGAGGGCTGAGAAATTTCTACGCGCATGTTCAAACCGATTTGCTCTAACTGCTTGGTGATAAAGAGCGCGTATTCCTTGTAGGTTTCGTTGGTGTAAAGAGTTAACTGTTTACTTCTGTCAAAACCCGATTCCTTTAAAAGCTGTTTTGCTTTTTCTACATCGTAAGTGTATCCTTTTATTTTCTCTGCATCAAAACTCGGCAGACCGAAAGGAGTAAAGCCGCTCTCTGCCGGTTTACCAACTCCGTTGCGCAGATACTTCAACATCTCTCTTCTGTCAAAGCCATAGTTAATTGCCTGACGGAGTTTTTTGTTGAGATAAGGGTTTTCGCTTTCGTTTTTACCGGTGGTGAGGAAGCCGAGATACTCGGTATTAAGGTAAGGCGTTTTAAGCAAATTGAATTTGTCTTTCAATTCGGCTTTCATGCTGCCGTCTTCGTCCAGCACTTCGTCAATATAGCTGGCATCAATACTGTTGATGAAATCGAGTTCTTTTTGTTTGAACGATAAGTATTCTGTCTTCTTGTTGTCGATAAAAGAAATCTTGATGCCATCGAGATATGGCAAGGCATTTCCCTGCTCATCGCGCTCAAAGTAGTTTTCGTTCTTTACTAAAATTAAAGCAGTGCCTTCTTTCCAGTTTTTAAAAACAAAGGGACCGGTGCCCACCGGATGCGAACGAAACTCTGTTCCGTATTTCTTAATCGCTTCTTCGGGAATAACCGAGCAGTATTGCATACTGATAATACCGAGCATGGGGCGGAAGGGCCTGAGCAGCTTCAACTGAAAAGTAGAATCATCAAGGGCTTTGAAGGGTTCAAGGGTATCTACACTGTTATTAAAAATCCAGGCACCGGGGCTGGCAATTTTTTTATCGGTAATTCTTTTAAAACTGAACACCACATCGCTGGCGTTCACCGGTCGCCCTTTGCCGCCTTCAAAGCATTCGTTGTCGTGAAACTTTACATCGTTGCGCAAATGAAAGGTGTAGGTTTTTCCGTCTTCCGAAATCTCCCAGCTTTTGGCAATAGAGGGCTGTGTGTTGAGGTTATCATCTAATTGCACCAGCGAATTATACAACTGGTTACAACTCCAGATGGTGCTTTGGTCTTTGCTGAAAGCAGGGTCGAGCGAGGCAATGCCGCTGCTTTGGTTATAGCGGAAGAATTTTTTGTTGCCGGTGTTGGAAGAGTTGCTGCAGGAGTTACAGGAGGGAAGGACGATAGACACAAGACACAAGACACAAGACAATACAACGAAGAGAAGTTTTTTCATGCAGTTAGGTTAGTGGGGCTAAAGTAAAAAAACAAAGCGCGTTGCGGTTTAGCCGGAAATGCCTCAATTGTCCTTAGTTCCCTTGCCCGGGCCGAGCTTAAGACTAAGGACAGCTGGGTCATTCATCTGATTCCCCATCCCTGCATAATTAAATCAGCTCCGGTGGCATTTGTGGTTAACATAGAATCATTCTGAAGGATTTGTAAGCTGTAAGAGTCGCCATTGCGTAATCCTGGCCAGTAACAACTACCCATGTGTAATGAATCGCAATACTGACTCATCGCCTGCAAGAAGGCAACCTCTCCGTTTCCATTTGCCGTCTGGCTATAATCAATGCCGGTAGTCATTGGAACTCCAAATTCTGTGAGTATGGTTCGGCTTTGATACGGGTTAACCACAAAATCAGCCAGGCCCTTCCAATTTTCAACTGTATTTACAGAAGGGAACCAAAATGCATAGGCGTGTTGCGAAAAAAAACACCCGTCAAAAGCGCTATCTGACGCAACTGCATTTACAAATTGACAATAACCTGAGCCGCCAATCAAAATACGCACTCTTGGAACATCAGGAAAATTCTGGAGCCACTGCTTGCATATATCTTTCCACTGTTCTGCACTGTAACCATAGGGTTCGTTCATCACTTCAAAATACACCTTACTGTTATTTTTGTATTCGCTGATTAGTTGATTCCACATATTATAAAACTGAGTGGTGTCATCAATAAATCCATCGCGGTGTAATGAACCTTCCCAGCAGGCAAGTATCACTCTCATGTTGTTGTTAAGAGCAACCTCTATGGCAGCGTTGTAATTTTGCCACCACGCATCCAGCACAGTTTGCGGATTTACCGGTATGCGTACTGTATTTGCCTGAAGATTGTTTTTAAACCCGCTGATAATAATTTGCGAACGTTGCCGGATATAATTTCTATCGCTAGCCAAATCAAAACCACTTAACACTAAAGGACCATCCACAAAGTTATCGCGAGCATCAGCCCAGTTAACTCCGTGGAACGAAGATGTATCTGTAGGCAAAACGTCTTGTTCAACCGCCTCCTTTTTGCAGGAAACAGCCAACAGAAGCATTAGTGAAAGAAATGTAAGATTTTTCATGGTCGTAAGTTGTATAATAGAATTGAACTTAAAAAAGACTTCAATATTCCGAAACGCTTTCAGTGCTCAACAATCAGTTTATACGAACTGCGATTTGTTTCAATCGGTCTTTAGCTAAATGAACGCTGAGTCGCCTTGCTGCTTCATCGTAATTCCAGTTTATGTTTTCTCCATTGCCGGTAACTGAATTTGGTTTTGCGCTGCACGGTAATTTTATTTCGTAACACCTTTCGGTCATCATGCCGCTGTATTGTTTGCCATCGGGCTGAATAGTAAAAGTGGTTTCTGAGGAAGTTGTATTGTAACGAAAAGCAGTGAACGAAAATTCATTGCGTTTGTAACCTTCTGTGGTTCCATCATCTTCATATAAGTTAAATGCAGCGGAAGCATCCGCATAAACGGTGAGCGTAAGGGTATCCATCACGCTGCCGATAATACGGTGCTTTTTTGTTTGCGTGGGTATAATGCTTCCTTCTTTTACAAACAACGGAATTTGATTCAAGGAATAGGTGGCGGTGAAATTTCTTCCGCCTTTAATTAATTCGTGTGTGGTGTAATCGTACCAGTTGCCTTCGGGCAGCCAGACCGTTTGTGTTGCTGTGGTATTTCCATTCATATTTTTATAAACCGGTGCAGCAATCATATTGCTGCCGAAAAAATATTGATGCGGAACATTGTATGCTTTTTCATTGTCAGGATATTCGTAATACATCGGGCGAATGAGCGACACGCCACTGTCATACGCCATGCGCGAATAAGTATAGATATACGGCAGGAGCGAGTAGCGCAACTGTAACGCGTTTCGCATAGCATCCAGATTTTCTTTCGGATACATCCACATGCGCCTTTCAATTTCTTTATCGTTGGTGGCATGTGTGCGAAAGACAGGACTGAACGCACCCCATTGCACCCAGCGGGTAAACAATTCGGCATCTTGCTTATCTTTTTTCGAAACGCCCATGTGCGCGCCAATGTCGTGGCTCCAAAAACCAAAGCCAACGTTTGCGGCTGTAGCTGTAAACTCCGGTTGATACGAAAGCCCTTTCCAATTAATAAAGTAATCGCCACTAAAACCGATTTGATAACGATGATTCCCCAAGCCACCCCAACGGTGAAAAATAAGCGGACGTTTGCCCTGCCGCTGCATATCGCTATAGTGCACATAGTTTAAATAAAAAGTAGGGTTCACGCCTTTGATGTTGGTGCTGCCCCACTGCTGCCAGTCGAGCCACCAAAAATCTACGCCCGCTTTTTCGTAAGGATGCAGCAACACATCGAAATAGTTTTTCGCAAAATTTTTGTTCGTAATGTCGAAAGGTATGGCAGCGTGTGTGGAAGTATCAGCGTTCATTGCTTTTGCAAAAGCAGCATACGCAGCTTCATGTGCCTGTACACCGTCAGCAGGATGAAGGTTCAAACAGGTTTGCAAGCGGTTGTCATCTGTCCATTTCAAAAACCCTTTGTAATCGGGAAAATATTTCTTCTCCCATGTATAACCCGTCCAGCCGGAGGGTTTCGGATTTATATTGTTGAAAATTTCGGGGCTCGATTTTTCGGTCAGGTGCCAGTCCATATCTACCACCAGCACATCGAGCGGCAAATCGTTTTTCTGGTAGCCGTTTACAATGTCTTTCAATTCCTGCTCGGTGTAGTTCCAATAGCGCGAATACCAAACACCGAAAGCATATTCAGGCGGCAGAGAGATTTTGCCTGCTACTTGTGTGAAATCAAACAGTGCTTTTTTGTAGTTGCTGCCGTAACCGAAAAAATAAAAATCCTGCTCTGTGTTTTTACGAGCTTCTACCCAGGGCCATTCGCTGTTATCAAACAAAGGTTTTTCCGAATCGTTAATCATTGCCCAGCCGCTGCGCGAAATTATTCCGTCATCCAGCTTTAGTTTTTTCATGGTATGAAAGCTGAACTTACCGGTAACACCATCGAGCGTGCGTGTGGTGCCTTGCAGATTTTTGTGGTCTTTCATTCCGGGTTTCCAACTAAAACTGCGAGCAGCATCTTTATAATCTATGCGCAGATTTTTTGAAGTAAAGGCTCCGCTGTTTTCAGTATAATTTAAATTCAGCAGCGAAGTGATGATGATGAGTTTCCCATTTTCATGCTTTACCTGAAACGAAGGCACCGGTAAATTTCTATTCACGAACGTAAGCGATGCCTGATTACAAAAAACCGAATCGGGCGAGTATTCCATTCGTATCAAACCATCCGTAAGTACAGTAAACCGCGCTTTGCCGCTGATGACGATTGCTCTATCATTGGCTACGGGGTTATACTCTTGTGCATAAACGATGCAGTAAAATAAAAGTAGAGGAAGGACAAGAAGTTGTTTCATGGTATAATATTGGGTTTTAATTCCATGAGATACAACCATGGCTCAGGCTCTTGTAAAAAATAGGTTGGCAAATCAAGGGCGGCTGTTTGCGCATCAGCGCAAAATAAAAGGGATGATTGCTGTCCTGTCCTGAGTCCCTTCGCTCGGGCTTGGCTTCAGACTCAGGATAGCGGGGGCGGATTTCGGAGCACAAAACTGTCAATACACCACAAAAGTTGATGCGAGGTAGAATGTTCAATTAACCACGTCACCCGCCATTGAGCCAAACGCCTGTTACCAGCCGTTTTTCTATTCTTCGTCATCCAGTAAGCTCTCATCAATTTCTTGTTGTATTGCGTCTGCTACTAACCAGTCACTGTCTGGCCTACATACAAGTCTGGAATTACTATAAGCCCATTCTAAAGGAAGAATTGTATGACCTAAGTAATTCCCACTTTCAGTTTTTTCTACCACTAATGCAATGTCAACCTTTTCATCGTCAACTAATGAGAGAGGCAGAAGTAATGACATTTTATTGTGAGTTGGAAAGTAAGTTGGGATTGCTGTTTTAAAATTCCATTCTACTCTTTTTAAAGACAACTCTAAAGCATCCTTAAATCTGTTGGTCATACTTCTATATACTTTATTGTCTGCTTGTATTGCTGCTGCGAGGTCTATGTAATATTGCTCTCTATCTTGAAAAGTCATAGAGTCTACTTTTTTCAACTCAAAACCTTTGGGCTGATTTTCTTCCAAAAAATAATATGGCAACCTATCAATGTTCTCTATAATAATATGATTCCAATCTAATATTGGTTTGGGCGCAAGAGTATCGTATAACATATCTGAAACTTTATCAAAATAATGAGCTCTTGAGGGTAAAGGGCTAAAACGTTTGGCAAGTTCTTTTCCTTCATCTTCACCTGCGATACAAAAGCTTTCAAGTCTCCAATTTCTTAAAGCATTTGGCGTCTTAGTAAACATTGCATAAATGGGTTCATATCGCTTGTCAACTAAACCAGTATTAAAGGCCGCTACATTATCCTTGATTAGAATCTTTCCTTTCTCACGTGAAAGTCTGTAATAAGTGTATTTAATATAATTTGTAAGGATTGGATACGGATTTTTAGGATTTTGATTACTGTAATACCAGCGTTCAGGTAATGCGATTTCTTTTAATGATTCTATTGAAGTTAAGAAGTCACCCAATGATGCCCATTGAATGAGTGCATTTTTCGGGTCATTGACAAGGCTTGGATTTGGGTTGTTTTTAGCTCTTAAAAGAGCTTCGTATTTTTTCTTTTCAGTCTCAGTTTTTTCTCTGACGAATACTATAAAGAAACCTGGATTAGTTTCTTTGTCAATGTTCCAATTAAATGTGTCACGATGGTCCTTTATTAGTTCAAATAGTTTATCATACCCCAAAGCTCTGAAGTCAACCCCTTTATTTTTAAGAGGATTCCCAACTTTAACCAAATTTGTCCAACCGTCACTTTCACGATTTGCGTTCACAACTTCTGAAAGGATTTTTCTAACTGTTTCTTTTGTCATTGTCAATAAATTTTGTTGTTGAGTTGTTTTTAAAATGTCTGTTACCGGCTGTTATTATTGTTCGTTCCATTTTTTAGGCAGTTTTTCTCCAAACTTTTCATATCGTTTGTTTGCATTCAAAATTATTAAATTCTCTCTTGTCCGAGTCAATGCAGTATAAACTATTGCGTCAAGCTTAGTGTTGCTTTCAGGTGCTTTAGCAGGTATGAATAAAACGATATTTAATAGCTCCCACCCTTTAAAACTATGAATAGTTGACATTTTTAATCGGCTGTCGCCCATCCAAAATGCCTTTTTATGTGGGTGATAACTTGATTCTGTGTCTTCTTCAAAAACGTGATTGACTTCAATATTTTTTTCTTTAAATAGTTCAACTGCCAATTTTCCCAATTTATGATTGGGTAAAAGTATAACAATGTCAGAAGGACTATATCCTTCTTTTTTTAAACGCAGAAATGAATTGAATATGTAATCTTTCCAGTCATCTTCATTTATGTTTAGCCAAACTATGTGATGCGAATGAAGTAAAACTGGATTATCTTCTATCTTGCCGACTTTAAGTTCTTGGTTTAATTCAAATACTTCACTAAAATCATTTGACATTACTGCTACTTTTTTTGGAAGTCTGAATGTTACAGTTAAGTCAATGTAAGGTTCTTTGAATTTTTCAAGACCTGATTTAGTTACACGTTTGTCAAGCCAATCTAATTCTCGTTCAAAAATGTTTTGCCGTTTGTCGCAAACAATTAATACTTCATCTCGATTACTTAAAAAATATTTATCAAGCATTGAATACCATTGTACTAACCCCCTAAAGGCTTGGACAAAATTGTAAAAACAATTTTGTAACCAAT